>CAOJBY010000004.1 GCA_948330435.1 uncultured Lachnoclostridium sp.
CCTCACATAATACGAGAGTCAATCCCTTTTTCCTTGGTAGATGACACTATAAATCGTCTTTGTAATAAAGTCAACTGATAATGAAATTATGTTCAGCTCATAAAACAGGCTCGATGAATTTTTTAATCAGCTCTATTCTATCCCCTGCTTTGGGTACAAAGAGAGCCGCAATAGAAATCACCAGCTTTTTCTTTGTGTTTACATAAATGATATTGCCGCCATCCCCCATCGCTGCATAACCATCCTCATTTACCCACCAAAGGTATCCATAGGGCAGATTTTCTTTTTTCCATCGGCTGTGTTCTCTCGTGCTGTCCTCTATCCATTTTGAGGAAATAACCTGCTTTCCCTCCCACATACCTCCATTCAGATATAACTGCCCGATTTTTGCCATATCCATTGGTGTAAGCGTAAGCCCCCAGCCTGCCGCATGAATTCCCATAGGGTCTATTACCCATCCGCTAATATCTGTAGACTGGTTAAATGCTAATTGCTCTTCTTTGCTTTCGAATAACAAATTGTTTTCCACTTTTATCCCAAGCGGTTCAAATAAATTCTTTGTAGCAAAATCCAATACGGACTGCCCTGTTGCTTTCACTAAAATTCCCGATAAAATATCTGGTCCAATCAACGGGGCATATCGGAACACTCCTATCTTCCCACGACCGCCTAATAAATCAAGTGAAAATTTTACCCAGTCACTGCTTGTAAAGTATTTTATATAAGGTGCAAAAAACCGGTATTTATAAGGTGCTGTCATAGTCAACATATCTTTTAGTGTAATATTCTGTATTGTATTCTCTCCCCTTTTCACCTTGTATTCCGGAAAGTAATCCAGCACTTTCACGTCAATATTTTTTAAATATCCTTTATCCAGAGCAATTCCAATCAATATTGAAATAATGCTTTTTGTCACGGAATAGATGTGAACGCGGCTATTCGCTGTGCAGTCCTTAAAGTATTTTTCATAGGATACAACGCCATCTTTTATTATGACGATACCTGTGGTATTTCCATATTTGCTGCTTATAATCTGTTCCAACTCTTTCATTTTTATCTGATCCATACTTTCTTCCTCTCATGCACTTCACAATATCTGCTTGCCATTTCAGTCTTTTGAAACCCTCTTTTTTACCGGATAGTAGACCTCCGTAACAAGTTCGCTTTCTTTTGAAACCTCTGTTGGATCTGTTACATATACCTCATACAACGCATTGCTGTTTTCATAGCCTTCCCTTTCTGCCCATTCTATTTGTCTTGCATAAACAGAAGAAAGCTGTAAATAAGAACCCTGTACAACTGTTTTCAAACATAATCCAGGGCAGAAATCCCTTGTTCCAGTTGCATACTCCTTTATAGGAATTGCAAATTCCGTATCTAATCCAAACGGGGTATACTCATCTCCATGAAACAGTACCATCGGCGGGGCAGCCGCTGTCAGCTTCTTCTCTTCCATTTTCCGAAATAGTTGCCCAAAGCATGTACCATATTCCTCTGAAAACTCATGTTCTAAAACATTCTTTCGTATCGACAGAAGATACATCATCGGTATCTCGACTAGCCGTACATCAATGCTTTCCATATAGGACATAATGGATTTTCCGTTCCTCATATTTAATATATCGCTGTCTATCTGATGTAGTGTATTTTCAAACTTCTGTACCTTTACTGCAATCTCTTTTTTCTTTTTATTAAGTGCAGTAAAAAGTACCTCATCCATCCGTTCTTCCGATTCCAAAATTAATTTGATTTCTTCCAAAGAAAAACAATAATCCTTCAGACGATTAATCAGCAGCATTTTTTCCAATTGCTCGATGGAATAATACCGATAGCCATTTTCCGGATTGATTTCATCCGGCAGTATCAATCCTATTTCAGCATAATATCTAAGCGTTTTTGTAGATACCCTGCATATGTTTGAAAATTCTCCAATTGTAAGCATATGCGAACCCTCCTTTCAAGCTCAGTATAAACTTTACCCTAAGGGGAAAGTCAACGGCGCTTTTAATGCTCTGTCCAGCAGTTTGGATAAGGCTATAGCGCCTCCCCTTTCAAGGTAGTAGCATTTTAGTCGAATAAAAAATGAATTGCAAGTCATAACAAACAAAAAATCGAGAGTCTGAATCAAATTTCCAAACTCCCGAATTCTCTAATATTTAAATACAATAGCTACTCCTTGCAAGACCATTTACTAATCAATTGAGTACTTAAGTATAAAATTATTCTATACTCCTCTTCTGTGCTTATCAATAAGGTTTCGATAATATGAAACCCAAAACTCATACATATCAAGTAAATACTGTAATTCATTCGAATAATTTTCAACTGTATAATCTTTTTTCACAGACGGACAATCCTTAAATGCACATAAACCTATAAAAGCATCTAAATATAATGGAAAACATTTGCAAATTGTAGGTTTAAAATCATTCATAAGGCATTTTCCTGACCGATAGGCACTACAGACACCTTGTTCATCTGTTTTAATCTTTTTTATTCCATCCTTATCAATGAATATATATTTGTTATAGATGCTTTCATGTAATCTATTAAAATCTTTTGGAGTAAGTATAATATCTTTAAATTCCCTTCCTTCAACTGAAAATAATCTATCTGAAAATCCACTGAATGCACCACAACAACTTTCCGAGCATTGTTCTCCTTGGCAACAAAAAAGCACTTTTTCCTTCATAAAATGATACCCCTTACCACATAGCAAGTGCTGCTAACGCTGTTGAATATAACCCATCTGAAACGATAACTTCTGCAGAGGCAATCCTAATTTCTTGTATTCTAATTTTCCGTAATTCCATGGAGTTTTTAACCATCTCTCTAACTTGATGAATTGCCACACTTTCACTATCCCTGCAAGAAAACTCCATGATTACTCCAATTTCGTCCGTAGATTGAGGTATTCCTACACCCACAGCCGCCGATAGAATACCTTGCTCACAAGAGCTAACTGAAGCATATGCAGTAAATAGGATTGATCCTTGCCTCGCTGTAATCTTATATTCCTCCTTACAATTTGGAGGTAATATACTGCTAACTTTAACAAGATTATAATTAGCTATTTTAGATGCAAATAATGCTTTATCAAACGAAACAAGCTGAAATTTATCATTTCCAACACCTGATACTAATATGTAGCTTGATGGGCAATACATTTTTAATCCTCCACTATGTAATTGATTTTCTGCCGTATTTATCCATAAGATAATCCGCACCATCAGCACCTTTTGAACTACAGCTCAAAGAACACCCTCCACCACATTGTGCAAGCATTTTACATTTTTTGCATTCATCTGGTAGATGTTTCTTTTCCCTAAACTCTACCAGTATTGGGGAATATTCCCATATTTCTTTGATAGATTTTTCAAAAATATTACCCAACAAATATCGAGGGTCTGCCCCGCATCTTGTCAAATCACCATTCCCATTTAATGCTGCTTTAGTGTATCCCCATTCACAAGGATGCATATATTGTCTGTAACATTCATCCATTGCGCAAAGTGGAAATGGATCTTCAACACAAATTTTAATACCTAATTGTCTATGAACCTTATCAATATTTTCTAATGCCTTTTCGAGATTTTCTTTAGCCAATAAATATCGTGTAGAATCCTCTGCACGACCAAAAGAAATTATTCGTTGCAAAATAATATAATCCATACGAATTTTTTCTTTTTTGATTAATGCTTCAACCATATCATATATCATTTCCGATGTTTCTGGTATAATATTTATTGCAATGCCTATTGTGACATTATATTTAGATAAGGTTCTCAAATTATTCATTAGCAAATCATAGGCTCCTGGTTTATGGGAAAAGGCATCATGTTCAAGTGCATTGCGCCCATGAATTGTCGTTTCATAAACATCTATGTACTTTACCGCTTCATCAATACCTACTGGCAACTCCAACGTATTAGACATTATACCAGCCGCTATTCCCCTTTCAGAGAGCCTTTTTGCTATTTCAATAATATGCGGATGAAGCACTGGATCGCCACCCAATAAACTTACGCGTTCAACTTCTGCCTTAGCCAACTCATCAATGATCTTGTAAATTGTATTAATATCCGCATGAGAATACTTTTTATCATTTGCACATGCGTAACAATATGGGCAATGGCTTGTACACATATCTGTAATGTGTAAAATGACACTACATAATTTGCATTTTTCCATCCAGATTCCTCCTTACTAAAGAACGCACTTGGATTACAAAATAGCCTCTTTTAGTTTCTCTGCAACAGCATAACACTCTTTAATATACGAGGAGTTTTCGATACTGTCTTCTTCCAAACAACCATATGCCTTTACGCTACCTATAACCTCAATACCAGCATTTTCACAGAAAAACTCCATTGATTTTAACCCTGCATCAATGCTAAATGCATCATCACTGCCTTCCTCGCTTTGACCAACTGTTAAAAGAATACATTTTTTTTCACTTAATGTCCCCAATGTTGCAAACGGATTGAGACGATCAAAAAAAGTTTTCATTTCACCTGAGAGCAGACTCCACCTAACGGGAGAAGCAAAAATATATGCATCTGCATCTGCAATTTTATCCATTAATTTCGTCATATCATCATCTATGCAACATTTTTTTTCTGTATCGCAATAAAGACAGCCTGTACAATATTCCATTTTAATATGTGCTAAATCAATAATACTAATTTCGTCAGGCGAAAAACGAGAACATGCTGCCTGTACCATTTTCAATGTATTTCCTCTACGAATGCTACCTACTACAGCTACAATTTTCATTTCAATACCTCCATTTTTTTATAAATTGTGTCGTATTACAACCATCTCGATACCCTAATTTAGAATAAAAGTCTATTAGTTTTTCGCTTTTGTTTGTCCACAAAAACAATTCTCTCACTCCCACCTCTTTTCCTATAATTTCGGCATACTCTAATAATTTTTTCCCAATTCCTTGTCTTTGAAAAGAGGGGATAACAAATATTTCCTTAATTTCTAATTGTTTACCAGTATGCCAAGTTAATATTTCAAACAGTATACACCCTATAACTTCCTCATTTAATACACAAATACCCCCTTTACAGTGAGGAGAAGAAATGATTTCATATATTCGTTGAGCTGCATCTTTACAAGCCCACTGCTCATTCCAATCTTCCTCTGCGTATGCTTTAATATACACATTTGCTACTTTAGGAATATCACCCATAACTAATTCTCTTACTATCAGTTCCATACAATGCCCCCTACTTTATGACTCATTAAGGCGTTCTGCTAATTTACCTACTACTGCATCAACAAAATCATTATTCATAAGAATAGCAAAACTTTCTGTGGCTCCTAATATAGGTAATCCCATATATCCTTTTTTCCCATCAGTAATTGACTTCATAGGTTCATAAATTGCGAAATCGACACGTGGAACCAAAAAGAAAAAATCATCTGCCAAATAATACACTTCAAGATTTTTATTATACCCACAATTTTTCTTGAAAATTTTAACGCGGACTCTATTTATTTCTGTATCAGGTACAAAATATTTATACTTTGTACCTTTTTTAAGATTTTTGCTAATCACACCTGCATATATTCCGCTGTTAATCTCTGTAAGCAGGTCTGGGGATATTAGCCATATCTCCTCAAATAAACAAGTTTTCTCCATTAAAGCCAATTGTTCTTCCTTACATATACCATTCATAATTTTGCTTTCAGCAATTTTCTCTTGTATAGCTTTAATTTTTAAATCTATGTGAGTTTCCAATGTGCTCTTTCCAATATGAAAAAATATAATTGATCCTAAATAAAGGGCTATAGCAACCATTACAAGAATCGTTACTAAAACTATTAGGGTAGGTAGAAAACCAATTTTGCTTTCAAAGTAATTTATTGCTACAGAACATCCAACAGACATAACTGGCAATAATATAGTAAACATTACTGTTTCCCATCCATTTGATTCCTTTTCCACAACTTACCTCCCTAATACTGTTCAAATTTCTTTGCCTGAATATATTCCAAAAGTTTAGAGGCAATTGCATCTATCAATGGATCATCAATTTGAGCCGCATATAATTCCTCACAATCTGGTAAGTCAAGACCAATATATCCTCTACGTCCTGTTGCAGACGTTTTATAAGGATCATAAATGGTAAAATCTAATTTTGAAACCAAGAAGAAAAAATCATCTGTCAATAAATAATATTCTATATTTTCTGAATTTTCATTTCTTCGTTTAAGTTGTTCCAGTCTCATTGTTGTTAAATAATTTTTGGGAACAAACATCTTATATTTTATACCACGTCTAAGATTAGAAGGAACTACTTCTGCATATAAACCTCCATCTACTTCCGTTTCAAGATCATTAGATACCACCCATATCTCCTCACAAGTACAAGTGCTTTCAAATTCAGACAATCTTTTATCAGAAATTATTGATTCTTCAAATAAATATTCATAGCCTCGTGCATCTTGAGGTTGTTGATTAAATGCAACTTCAAATCGAGGAAAAATCATTCGCTCAATATCCTTAAAAAAAAGTCTACGATATATAAATATAATTTCAAAAAATAAAATAATAAGGAAAATAATTGATACAATAATATTTATCATTCCAAAGCTATTTTGAGCTTCTGCTAAAATAACATTTACAATTAATGCCAATACAGGAACTACAACAATTACCCATAAGACCGAGAATTGATCAAAACGAATTTTTGAAATAATCCCTCGTATCCTTTTCATTATTTCACCCCAATTCAGCCTCTATATTTCATACAATTACATTTGCTTTTAAAATATTATTTTAAATCTGACGCTCGAATAAGGCAATATGGCTACACCATACTTTGTCGAATTGCAAAAACCCTTGCCATATTTTGCCAACTATCAAAGTTTCTTATACTTTATTATTTTGCCTTGCAAGGGGGTTCAAATTGGTTGAAGGGGGTCAAATTACATTCCAGTGGCTGTCCACTGTTTCAGAGCATAAAGAGAAAAGGCTTCCGGCAAGTTATCGAATCTGCCAAAAGCCTTTATTTCAAGCGTTTTTCACATATTTTCTTGGAGCCGATTGTATCAAAATGCGGTTTTACATATCCCATGAAATATCAGGCACTAAAATTTCGCGTCTATTTTTTATCCAACACATACATTAACTGGCTTGCTAACATAACCTGCTCCATCGCTTCCCTTTTTGTGCATGAAAGATTTTCATGAGCAGACGGATTCCTATATGCCGCAAAAGTTCCTTCAAATATAGATTGTATGCCTCTACGGTAATCCTTTCCACTGGCTGTAGATAAATCAGCAAAATGATATGCCCCATTCTCCGTAAGCAACGCACCTATAATATCACCAACTTTAGTCGGCACTGTAACCCCTGGCTTTAGCAATTGAAAAAGTTCCCTTAATCTTGTTTCTACCTCTTTAATTGCTTTTTCTGCTGCCGAATCATAATACCCATCACAAAATAACTCTTGTGAAATTGCCACAATACGAGGATGAATCTCATGCCAGACAGCTATATCAACAGGTTCCTGTGCGATATGACCAATAATAATATATAATTCACCAAATGCCGCATTATTTACTGTAACGGCACCATATGCAGAACTTTTGAAAAGATTTGTAGAAATATTCTTTAACTCTCTCGCATAAAAAGGATACTCCTTTACAATCTCATCTGCTATTGTATTAATCTGATAACAAGTATTGTTTGCTGAAGTCAAATCTGTTGTTACCGTTCCAACAGAAGCTAATCCCATATTTACATTGTTTATCCAACTTTGCAAACTTCTAAGTTCATTCTCATACGCAATTTTCATCGGCTTACGGTCTCCTGTTTATTTTTCCTTGTTAGTTTTTACACTTTCTATTTTTACTCGCTCAATCGTAGTAAAACCGTAGTACCCTACTACCTCTATTGCCGCGATTTGCCCCGTTATGCCCCACAAGTGCCGCCAATTCCCGGCTACCCGGCGTGCTGCCGTGGCAGACGAATAGTATTTTTATCATCTTGGATTTTCCTTTCATAAGCCTTGATATGACACGTCCATTATATCATATGAAGACCAATTTTTATATCACAAAATTTCTTTTCACCCGCCCTCCACGGACAGCCTGCCGATTTGATACCCGGGCGTACTCCGACAGAGATAACAGGGCGGCGGCTCTTTGGGCTGTTGCTCTTTGATTATCTATTGCTGTCAGCTGGTTTCATTACTTTGGCGGCTTTCAATCAGAGGGATATATTTCAATTGGAATAGAGAAGAAAAACCGGACACCATCTGATAAATTCTCCGCCCCATATTCTAAATCCTGCATGGACAAAATCTGTGCCACAATGGCAAGGCCCAATCCGGAGCCGCTGTATTTTGCGTCCTTGTCACGGTAAAACTTTTCCCAGATTTTAGGCAGTCTTTCGGGCGGTATGGAAATGCCCTGATTATAAACGGAAAAATGGAGCATAGGACCCTGTTCAACTACCGATAAGCGTAATGTTCCCTTTGGTGATACATTCTTTTTGGCATTGACAATGAAATTGTTTAGGACCTGCTCCATACGCTGCTTGTCCGTATAAACAAAAACCTTATGTTCCGGAAGTTCGTACTGTAATTCAAAGTCAGCTTCCGGCGTATCGATCAATAACCGTCCGGCTACCGTCTCCGCAAGTTCTACAAAGTCAAATCTCTCCGGCACCAATGATGCGGCCCCGTTTTCCAAGGCAGACAAATCCAGCAGCGTCTCAATGAGCATGCTCATCCTCTCTGTTTCAGAAATAATGATTTCGGAATATTTCTGCCTTTTTTCTTCGTCTGTTTCGTCCTGTATCCCCTCCGCATAAGCCCGGATCACTCCTATGGGTGTTTTCATTTCGTGGGAAAGGCGGTCTGTTAATTCCTTTCTTTCCCTCAATAGCTTTCTCTCCTGCTGTACATCTTCTTCAAGCCGGATATTTGCCTTTTCCAGCTTTTCAAGGGTGTCCTGCAAATTCTCGGACATTTTATTGAGATTGTCCGCAAGCTCTCCGAATTCGTCCTTTGAGGTTATCCCGCAAGGCTGAGAAAAGTCCAACCTTGCTGCCCTATGTGCCATTTCACAGATCTTGCCGATTGGATCCGAAATAAAGCGTCCCAGCAAATAATCTATCATCATGATCAACAAAATAAGAAAGATCACCCATAGCAAAAGGGAAATATCCTCTTCCAAAGGCAATCGTGTTGAAATCAGGTAGGAAATCATCAAAATGATACCCGCAAGTTTTGAAATCAAGATTATTTTTTTCCGTACTGTGCGAAATGAGAATCGTTCTTTCATTTTGCCACCTCAAACTTATAGCCGGAACGTATCAGCGTTACAATGGATTTTCACTCTTCCTACGGAACACACAGTAATTCTTAATGTTTCACCTGATATTCCTGTTCCAATTCTTCTACCAGATATACATCGCTCATGCAGTGCATATCGGAAACGCCGTCACGAATCAACTTATAAACCTCGGAACGGTAGAAGAAACCCAGTGCCGCATCCAGTGAGATGCCCTGCCGTCTGGAAAAACATTCAATGATACGACTGTATTTTTTCTGAAGTAAAATCGGGTTTGCGTTCATGCCATTTCACTCCTTTCAAATCGCAAAAGCTTCAATGCTTTGTCTGTACGGAAACAGATTTGCAAATTTGGCTTTTCATAGCACAGACGCTTGATTGCTTCTGTCTTGTCAATCAGTCCGTCAAAAAACAATTCCACCGTATTAAATACCTTATCATTGGCAACACCGCCAACCACAAGGTCATAGTCTGTCGTGTCTTTTCCACTACGGCAGTTCAGAATAAAATCCAACCAGTCCTCGGAATAAGAATCAAATTTCAGGATTTTCAGTTCCGCTTCCTGGCTTTCATCAAACACATACCGGGATATGATTCCGTCTTTTCCCCGGTGTTTAAACTTGTCGCACCACTTCACTGCCTGCTCATACAATGGCGTCACATAGAAACCACGTCCGAAATCCACATTAGGGCGGGAATGGGTCAAATCCGGCTCTGAGATTTTCAGATAGGAACCATGATAGAGAATCATACTTCCACACCCCTTTCTTTCATCACATCAAGGAGATCTTTTACGATATATTCCCGGCTCTGGGTGTGTAGAACTTCATATTCCGGCACGATGTAGCCGTTCAGAATATTGCTCTTTTCTGTAAATGCCTGATAGACCCATTCCGCATCCACGCCGAGCTTTACGGCAACATTTTCAATGCAAAATACAGCAAATTCAAGCTCTCTGAAATTTTTGATTCTCTTATCCGGCATCCTAAACATCTCCCTATTTTTGTATCCATGTCTTTGTCCATCATACCAGAGGATTGTGTCTTAAACAAGTGAAATTGCCAT
The DNA here is from genome assembly GCA_948330435.1 of uncultured Lachnoclostridium sp. GTDB lineage: Bacteria > Bacillota > Clostridia > Lachnospirales > Lachnospiraceae > Laedolimicola. The sequence goes on from CAOJBY010000004.1 coordinate 10,381, forward strand.
TTAGCAAATTAAAACTCTGATATATCGCAATAGAATTCTTTTTATTCAAAATACCAATAGTTCTTTCATTTTGCCACCTCAAATTTATAGCCGGAACGTATCAGCGTTACAATGGATTTTCACTCGCTGCCCAATTTTTGCCGCAAGGTCTTGATATGCGTGTCTACCGTTCGTGTATTTCCCTCAAAGTCGTATCCCCAGATACGGTTTAACAGCTGTTCCCGTGAAAAAATCTGTTCCGGATTGGACAGAAAGAAATACAGCAATTCATACTCCTTGTGCGTGAGGGTAATCTCCGTGCCGTCCAGGAATACTTTATGTGCGGCAGGCATTATCGTAATTTTCCCCGCACTGACCGTATCTTTGAGGGCTACGGAGGTGCGACGCAGCAAAGCATTTGCCTTTGCAAGTAATATTTTCGGGCTAAAGGGTTTTGTCATGTAATCATCCGCACCGTACTCATAGCCTTTCAGCTTATCTTCCTCATCACTTTTGGCGGTCAGTATCATAATCGGCAGGCTGCTCATCTCCCTTGCCATTTTACATACGGAGAAGCCATCCAGGTGCGGCATCATAATATCCAGGATCATCAGATCCATCGGATTAGTTTTCAGCAGCATCAGGGCATCCACACCGTCATCAGCCGTAAAACAGGTATGCCCTCCTCGGTGCATATATTCGCAGATAATGTCCTGCATGTTCTTTTCGTCTTCTACAATTAGAATGTTCGACATGAAATCATCCTTTTCGATTGCTTATTTCCGGTCAGTACACTAGCAATATAATGCAATCATACCCCATCCCATAACAAAGGGTCAAGTTCCTTTTCATGCCCACGCCGCAGCCATTCAGAGGGACAGCAACGGAGTAGGCAGACAGACTTTTGCATATTTATTCACTTTTCTTTGGACATACACATCTTCTCTGTGTTACAATACACTTAACGAAAATGTACGGCACCTATGAAAATTTGCCGAAAATCGGTATCCATTTTCCCGAGTGCTTTACCAAAAAGGAGGGAGACACATGCTGAAGCTTATCCGGGGAGCGACCGTCTATGCTCCTGAATTCCTGGGTGTGCAGGATGTCCTGATTGCGGATTCCAGGATTCTTAAAATTGCCGGGGATATTCCCGTGGCTGCGGCCTATGATGTAGAGGTTCTTGATGGGCGGGGAAAGCTTCTGTTTCCGGGCTTTATCGACAGCCACGTTCACATTCTGGGCGGCGGAGGGGAGGGCAGCTACCACACCCGGACACCGGAGATTATGCTGACCGACATTACTTCAGGTGGCGTAACCACCGTGGTAGGCTGCCTGGGAACAGATGGAACCACAAGAAATATGGCTTCTCTGCTGGCAAAGGCCCGGGGGCTTTCGGAAGAGGGGATTTCTACCTATATTTATACTGGTTCCTATCAGGTTCCTGTCCGTACTCTGACAGGCAGCATTGTGGATGACCTGATTCTGATTGATAAGGTTGTGGGCTGTGGGGAGATTGCCATCTCGGATCACCGGTCCTCCCAGCCCACAAAAGAGGAGTTTGCCCATATTGTGGGAGATACACGGGTAGGCGGTATACTTTCCGGAAAGGCCGGCCTGGTGAACATCCATATGGGCGACGGCCCCCGGATGCTGTCTTATCTCCGTTATGTAGTTGAGGAGACGGAGATTCCTCCCTCCAATATGCTCCCCACCCATATCAACCGGAGCACCCGGCTTTTGCAGGATGGGATCGACTATGCCAGGACTCTGGGTGGGTATGTGGATCTGACCACCAGCTCCGATCCGGATTATCTGGAGGAGGATGAAGTCAAGGCCAGTACCGGCCTGCGGATGATGCTGGAGCAGGGAGTACCGGAGTACCAAATCACATTTTCCTCGGACGGACAGGGCAGTATGCCTATCTTTGACAAAAGCGGCGTTTTTCTCGGACTTGGCGTGGGAAAGGTCACTTCTCTGTACCGGGAAGTGCGGGATGCCATCCTGCAGGAAAAGGTAGGGATTACACAGGCCCTTAAGCCTGTAACTGCGAATCCGGCAGTTCTCCTGAAGCTAGACAGCAAGGGACGGATTGCTCCGGGAAAGGATGCAGATCTGGTACTTGTGGAGGAGGGTTCCCTGACCATTCACTCTGTTCTGGCCAAAGGACAGTTGATGGTGCAGGAGGGTATGGCGATGAAAAAGGGCACCTTTGAATGATTTTCCACACAAAGGGCACACAATTTCGTAAGAAAAAAAACGATTGGAGAACAGATTATGAATGAGAAAAAAAGAAACTTTCAGATGCCTCATACCTATGTCATTATTTTCTTTGTCATTTTGTTTGCGGCGGTTCTGACTATGTTCGTTCCGCAGGGACAGTATGAGACCAAGGAAATCACTTATATGCTGAACGGGGAGGAAAAGTCCCGGACCGTACTGGATCCGGACAGCTTCCAATATGCAGTTGACGAAAACGGCAATAAGATTACCCATGTTGCTCCCCTTTTCGGAACCGAGGACTTTGGCGGACAGGGGATTCTCAACTATGTATTTGAGGGCCTGACCGTAGGCGACAAGTGGGGTTCTGCCGTAGGTATCGTGGCTTTTATCCTGGTTATCGGAGGTGCTTTCGGCATTGTTCTCAAAACCGGAGCCGTGGACCAGGGAATCCTTGCTATGATCGAGAAGACCAAGGGGGCGGAAAAGTTCCTGATTCCCGTTCTGTTTGCCCTGTTTTCCTTAGGTGGTGCAGTTTTTGGCATGGGCGAGGAGGCCATTCCCTTTGCCATGATTCTGACTCCTATGTTTATTGCAATGGGATATGATGCGGTAGTGGGCGTCTGTGTGACTTACTGTGCAACTCAGATCGGATTCGGTGCTTCCTGGATGAATCCATTCAGTCTGGCTATTGCCCAGGGAATTGCAGAGGTTCCTGTTCTTTCCGGTGCAGGCTTCCGTATTGTTCTGTGGTTCCTGTTTACCGGCATCGGAGCCGGATTCACCATGGTCTATGCCGCCAAAATCAAAAAGGATCCCAAAGCTTCCGTTGCCTATGACAGCGATGCCGCTTATCGAAAAGAGTTCAAAGAGGACAGCACCAAGGCTGATTTCCGGCTGGGACATAAGCTGATTTTACTGGTGATTCTTGCTACTATGATCTGGACCGTCTGGGGCGTAGTGGAAAAAGGTTTCTACATTCCGGAGATTGCTTCCCAGTTCTTTGTGATGGGTCTGGTGTCCGGTATTATCGCCGTGATCTTTAAGCTGAATGATATGCGTGTCAATGATATTGCTTCTTCTTTCCAGAGTGGAGCCGCCGATCTGGTAGGTGCTGCCCTGGTTGTTGGTATGGCACAGGGAATTATCATTATCTTAGGGGGAACCAGTGCTTCCTCTCCCACCGTACTCAATACCATTCTTCATGCAATCAGCAGCGGCATGCAGCATTTCCCGGCAGTTATCTCCGCTTGGTTAATGTATGTATTCCAGACCGTATTCAACTTCTTCGTTGTATCCGGATCCGGACAGGCTGCCCTTACTATGCCGATTATGGCTCCTCTCTCAGATCTGGTGGGTGTATCTCGTCAGACCTCCGTACTGGCTTTCCAGCTTGGAGATGCTTTCTCCAATCTGATCGTTCCCACCTCCGGGTGTCTGCTGGGTACCCTCGGCGTTGCCAAGCTTGAGTGGGGCAAATGGGCAAAATTCCAGATTAAGATGCAGGGAGTCCTGTTCGTGAGTGCTTCGATTGTGATGGTTATTGCGGTGTTGATTCACTTCTAAAGCACTCAAAAATCACCAGTACAGAACAAGGGGCTGTCAGGAAATAAGACAGCCCCATGTCGCCGCACCCTATTTCACTGTGCATCACTTCTCGTATAGAATGTTGACGGCCCGGATCCATGCTTTACCAGTAAACCATTGTCAACCAAGGTCTTGATAGAGCTTTCCACGGATGTCTTCCCAATCGTTGGACACAACTCCATAATATCGCTCTTCGTAAACTTTCCGATCTTTCCATACACCGCACGTCTTACAAGCTCCACAGCCGGAAGCTTCTCGCCAACCAGATCCACACGCTCCTCAAAATCCCGATATGCCGCAAGAATAATCCGCAGCAGATATTTGATGAACGGCGTGCTGTCTTCCTTATTTTCATGCCATCCCTGCTGACATTCCTCCAGCGCATCATAGTAAAGGACTTTGTTTTTGGCTATCTTGCTTTCCAGAGAAATATATTTTCCAATCACATATCCTGCCCGATACAAAAGAAGCGTGGTAAGAAGCCGGCTCATTCTTCCGTTTCCGTCGTGGAACGGATGAATGCAGAGAAAATCATGGATGAAAATGGGAATCAAAACGAGTGCATCCACCTCCTGGTTATCCATCACACGATTAAAATTCCCACAGATGGCATCAATGGCCTGGGGTGTCTCATAGGGTGACAGCGGTGTAAAAAGCACAAACTCATGTCCTTTTGCATCCATGGCACTGATATAATTCTGTGTATTTTTGAAGCTGCCGCCAATCCCTTTTTCGGAATATTGATATAAATCCCGATGGAGCTGCAAAATATAATTCCCACGAATGGGGATATATTCATAGCTCTCATGAATCGTATTCAGCACGTCACGATAACCCATGATCTCCTCCTCGTCCCTGTTTCTTGGGGTGGTCTTATCTGCCACAAGCTGTCGAAGACGAGTATTTGTTGTGCGGATTCCCTCAATCTCATTGGATGCTTCTGTGCTCTGTATCTTTGCAAGCTCAACCAGTCTGTCCAATTCTTCAGGTTTTTGCTTTAAATATAGCTCCTGTCTGCCCTTATACTCGTGGATCTGGGCAACCAGTCCCAGTATTTCGCTGTCCCAGTTTCTATTTTTCAAAATGCTGTAGTCAAAAGTCCTCATATATCTCACACCCTTTTCATCTATCTCCCAAATTATATATCATTTTGGGAGATAGATCAAGCTTTTGGGAGAAATATATCCCGAAATATAGTATATTCCGGGATATATTTTTTATTCGTGAAAATATATATGCTTTTTTGTACAAATACTTAGATGACCAATCCTCATCCCCCGCTACTTCAATCCTGTCTATCTCTGCACTCGAGCACCTGCTCCGCCCATGATTGCTTCTACTTCTTTCTTACTTGCCATTGTCGTATCCCCGGGCGTTGTCATAGCTAGTGCACCGTGAGCCGCACCATAATTCACTGCAAGCTCGGCATCACCCGTAGTCATCAGCCCGTAGATCAATCCACTGGCAAAGGAATCTCCGCCGCCTACACGGTCCATGATTTCCAGGCCCTTGTAGTCCTTGGATTTATAGATTTCTCCATCCGCCCAGCAGATGGCACTCCAGTCATTGACGGTTGCAGTCTTTACCTGACGCAGGGTAGTCGCTACTGCTTTAAAGTTGGGATAGGCTTTGGCCGCTTCGTTGATCATCTTCCGGTAGCCCTCCAGGTTCAGTTCCTTTAAGCTGGCATCATTTCCCTCTACCTCGAAGCCCAGGCAAGCCGTGAAATCCTCCTCATTTCCAATCATCACATCCACATACCTGGCAACCTCTTTATTTACTTCTTGGGCTTTCGCCTGACCGCCGATTGCACTCCACATGGAGGGACGGTAATTCAAGTCATAGGATACGAGAGTTCCGTACTTCTTTGCTGTTTTGATTGCTGCCAGAACCGTCTCGCAGGACTGCTCGGAAAGAGCCGCATAGATTCCGCCTGTGTGAAGCCAGCGAACCCCAAGTTCTCCAAAGATGTACTCAAAATTAAAATCCTCCGGCGTTGCCTTGGAAATTGCCGTGTTGGCTCTGTCTGAGCATCCCACTGCACCACGGATTCCAAATCCTCTCTCTGTAAAGTTAATTCCGTTTCTGCAGACACGGCCGATTCCGTCCGTCTTCATCCATTTAATAAGGGAAGTATCCACACCTCCCTGGAGAATGAAATCCTCCATAAGCATACCCACTTCATTGTCTGCAAAGGCCGTAATCACTGCAGTATTCATCCCAAAGCATCTGCGAAGTCCACGAACTACATTATACTCGCCGCCGCCCTCCCATGCACGAAATGAACGGGCGGTGCGGATACGGCCCTCTCCCGGATCCAGACGCAGCATCACCTCTCCGAGAGATACAGCATCAAACTTGCACTTTTCTTTTGGTCTTATGTTTAAATTCATTATCTCCGCCTCCTATTCTCTTTCCATGCGAATCTCTTTTGCCAGAGCTACAGCCTCTTTTGTCATTTCACAGATCTTATCAAATTCTCCGGCCTTAATCATATCACCCTTTACCATCCAGCTTCCGCCGCAGGCAATGATCTTGTCACAGCTTAAGTAGTCTTTCAGATTCTTTGCACTTACACCACCGGTAGGCATAAACCGCACCATCGTATAAGGTGCCGCCAATGCCTTAATGGTAGATACTCCGCCAAACTGCTCTGCCGGGAAAAATTTAACAACCTTTAATCCCCGCTTTACTGCCTGGGCCACCTCAGAGGGTGTGACACATCCCGGGAAAATCGGGATCTCCCTGGACAGGCAGTAGTCTACAATCTCCGGGTCAAAGCCAGGGCTTACAATGAATTTTGCCCCCGCATTTACGGCCCGATCCACCTGCTCGATGGTCAATACTGTTCCCGCCCCTACCAGCATCTCGGGATACTCTGCCGCCATCTGACGGATGGACTCCTCTGCCGCCTCTGTGCGGAATGTAACCTCCGCACAGGGAAGCCCGCCCTCTATAAGAGCCTTTGCCAGTGGAAGAGCATCCTTGACATCATTTAATACAACTACCGGAACTACACCGAATTTTTGAAGCTGATCCTGCATCTTTTCCATGTGAATTTCTCCTCTGATTTATTTTATTATTTCAATTATTTCCTTATTGTGTAACCGCAGCTTGCTACGCTGCAACTTGGTATCCCATCAGCTTACTGCGGGGTCTTTGACTTATCATACTCCAGGTATGCACCTTTCATAGGACTGGCAGCCAGCTCACTGAACAGCCGGAGCACACCTTTCTGATACTTGGATCCACGGGGCCTCCAGTTCTTCTTTCTCTCCTCCAGAACGGCGGCCACCTCTTCCATGGTCTTTTTCTCCCCGGCAATGCCTATGATATTCAGTTTCCGTTCCATCACGTCAATCTCAATCAGATCTCCCTCTTCCACCAGAGCGATGGGACCGCCGTCTACGGCTTCCGGGCTGCAGTGTCCGATTACCGGCCCTGTAGAAGCTCCCGAGAAACGTCCGTCCGTGATCAGTGCAATGCTGCGTCCCAGTTCCTTGTCGCTGCTGATCGCTTCTGATGTATAGAACATCTCCGGCATGCCACTTCCCTTGGGTCCCTCGTAACGGATAAATACCGCATCTCCTTTTTGCACCTGATGCTTCAATACCGCATCCAGACATTCTTCCTCACTGTCAAATGGCCTTGCACGAAGAACCGCCTTGAACATTTCTTTTGGACATGCCGTGTGCTTAATAACCGCCCCCTCCGGAGCCAGGTTTCCTTTCAGGATTGCGATGCTTCCGTCTGTTCCGATGGCCTTATCATAAGGACGGATAATATCCTCTCTGGTCACATTTACATGGTAGCGGCTGTTGAAATCCTCAAGCCATTTCCCGCAGCGTTCATAGAAGCCGTTTTCTTTCAGTTCCTTTAAGTTTTCTCCAAGGGTCTTTCCTGTCACCGTCATTACATCCAGGTGTAAATGATCCTTGATCTCTTCCATAATGGCCGGCACTCCTCCGGCATAGTAGAAGACCTCTGCCGGCCAGCGTCCTGCCGGACGTACATCCAGAAGATAATGTGCTCCCCTGTGAAGTCTGTCAAAGGTGTCTCCTGTGATCTCAATTCCGAATTCATGAGCAATGGCAGGAATATGGAGCAGGCAGTTGGTGCTTCCCGAAATAGCCGCATGTACCAGAATGGCATTTTCAAAGCTGTCCATTGTCACAATATCACTGGGCCGCATACCCGGCATAGTCGCAAGCTTCACCGCCTGCTCTCCTGCCTTATGAGCAAAATCCAAAAGATCCGGGCTGGTGGCAGGCATCAGTGCACTTCCGGGAAGTGCCAGGCCCAATGCCTCTGCCATTATCTGCATGGTGGAAGCCGTTCCGATAAAAGAGCAGGCACCACAGCTTGGACAGGCATTGCATTTTGCCCAATCAAGCTTTTCCTCGTCAATCTCGCCCCTCTGATACTTGGCACTGTACATGCCAAGCTGCTCCAGGGTCAGCATCTCGGGTCCGGCATTCATGGTTCCTCCCGGTACAACCACCGCCGGGATATTGACACGGGCAAGCCCCATCAGATTGGCCGGCATTCCTTTGTCACAGCTTGCAAGGTATACACCTGCGTCAAAAGGTGTTGCATTGGCATGGATCTCAATCATATTGGCAATCATCTCACGGCTGGCCAGGCTGTAGTTGATTCCGTCCGTTCCCTGACTCTCGCCGTCGCAGATATCAGTAGCAAAGTACCTTGCTCCATGTCCCCCTGCCGCTTCGACTCCTTTTCGCACCTCTTCTACCAAAACATCCAGATGTCCGCTGCCCGGATGGCTGTCTCCAAAGGTACTCTCAATCATAACCTGAACCTTTCCCAAATCCTCCGGCTTCCAGCCCGTTCCGATACGCAAGGGATCCAGTTCCGGAGCCAATTTTCTCATTTTCTGACTTACTAATTCCATAGAATATCCCTCCTATTCCAGTTTTGCAAACTCTTTCCAGTTCCACCGGTATAGAACAATTTCTGACCGCAAAGGCATGCGTCCATAAATTGTTCTGGAACTGTTCAGGAGTTTGCTGTTAAATCGCCGCACGATAGCACTAAAGAGTAAAGTCACAATCTACACAAAGAATGAAATAATCAGTGCCACTAAAAATCCGGTTCCGCCTACCAATGTCTCCATAATCGTCCAGGTCTTCAGGGTGGTCTTCTCGTCCAGTCCTACCAGAGATTTCACCAGCCAGAATCCGGAATCGTTAAAGTGGGAGCATACGGTAGAGCCGCCGGCTACAGCTGCCGTCACACATGCAAGGTACATGGGAGAAAGCTCGGAGATGCCGGGCATGGCTGCGATGATGCCTGCTGCCATTGTCATGGCCACCGTTGCGGAGCCTACACAGATACGAACTAGTGCGGCTACCAGAAAAGCTACCAGCACCAGCGGAAGATTTGCGGATGCCACGGCATTGCCAATAACCTCGCCAAGCCCGGAATACTGCAGCATGTAACGAAGCACGCCGCCGCAGGCTGTCACCAGCAGAATCAGGCCTGTAGGCTCCAAAGACTTTGTCATAATTTTTTCCAGTTCCGGCAGCGTATAGCCATGCTTTGTTCCAAGCAGGAACATGGCTACCAGAGTTGCAATCAGAAGAGCCACAAAGGGCTGCCCTAAGAAGTTCAGAACCGGTTCAACGCTGCTTAAAGCCGGTATTACACTTGCCAGAGATTTGAGCACAATCAGTACCAGGGGAATTAAAATGATGCCTACTACCGTACCAAAGCCGGGCAGCTTGGATTCGTCAAAGTCTTCCTGATTCGCCACATGCTCCGGAATTGCCACATTATATTTTTTTCCGCAGATAGAACCCCATATGGGTCCGGCCACTATCATGGCAAAGATACCGCAGAAAACACCTATGAGGATGACCCAGCCAAGATCTACGCCCAGCATGGTGGCTACCAGTACCGGTCCGGGTGTGGGAGGAATAAACGCATGGCCTACAGCCAGGCCTGCAAGAAGCGGAATTACGTAAAACAAAGAAGATCTTTTCGTTCTTTTTGCCAGAGAAAATGCCAGAGGAATCAGGATAATCAGTCCTGCATCAAAGAATACCGGCATCGCAATAACCAGACCTGTGATTCCCAAAGCCCAGGCAGCCTTTTGATCCCCGAACTTATTTACCATGGTGACAGCCAGGGTCTGGGCACCGCCCGAGGCCTCCAGAATAGCACCGAACATGGAGCCAAGTCCTACCAACAATGCGATTCCCTTTAACGTGTTCCCGATACCGTCGTCCACCGCCGTAACAATGTCCGAAAAAGGCATACCTGCAACCAGACCAATGACGACCGCACCGATCAGAATGGAAAGCATTGCATGAATCTTAAACTTGATGATCAAAAGCAAAAGCAGTGCCAGACCTATAATTGCCGCAATAATAAGTCTGGTGGGATTGAGAGTTACCGTAGCGTCCATAACAAATCCTCCTTTTTTTCACCATATGGTTTGATTTTTCGTTTTAACATCTGACATCATATGTTATCTTGAATTTATTATATATTCTCCCGATTTTTTCGTCAATACATCTGATGTATTTTTCTCTTTTTCTCTATTTTAAACAAAAAAAGGCGGATTCAGAATGAAAATCCACCTTATTTTTGTGTATATCTAACAATTCCTTATCGACTGTCCGCCATCTGCGTTTTGCTGAAGCTTACTTATAACCTATATTTTATGCCGTTTCTCCCTGATTTATACATCTTTTTCTTCCATCATCTTCATTAACATCTGACGATTATAAGTCAAATGCATAATCATAGCACACCTGGCCCCCACCGGGTCTCCTCTTAAAATGGCATTTGTTATCTCCCGGTGTGTCTCTATGGTCTCGTCTTTCAGCCGCCGGTTGGTCAGGTTGACAAAGGTTACAATCGCAGTCTGGATAATCGGCTGCAGCAGCTCTACCACCCGGTTCTTGCTGCATTTTGCAATACAGGTATGAAACTCAATGTCCTTTAACGTATGGTTTTTTCCGGCCATATAAAGCTGCTCCGTCTCATCACAGAGACGTTTTAGCTCTTCTTTTTCCTCCGGAAGTGCATAATCACTGGCCAGAGCCGCAATCTCCGGTTCCAGCATCAGCCGCACTTCAAAAAGCTCCAGGGCCAGCTTATATTTATCCGGAAATCTTGCAAGCCCCAGAGGATCTTCTTCAAAAGAACTTTTGCTGATGACGTAGGTACCGGAACCTCTGCGTACCTCCAGAATGCCTTTTGTCACCAGACTTTTTATGGTTTCCCGTATGGTACTTCTGCCCACGCCGAATTTTTCCGCCAATTCATACTCATTTGGGATCTTCTCTCCGATTTCCACCGGTTCATGGAGAATATAGTTCATTAGCTCCTCCTCTACCTGAGAAGCCAGAAGCTTTTTATTCATCTTTTCAATCTGATACATAAATCTGTTCCTTTCCAGTCTTACCCTGCCAAGCATTTCCCAAGGCAAAAAGAGTAAATTACTTTTTCTTTCACTTTTTTCCCCGTCAGCTGCTCCAAAGCTATCTCATAGTAGTGCAACTGCTTTCCATACTTTTCAAGCAGTTCCTCCCCCCGTTCTACATAGTCCGTCTTATAATCTACTACCACGATGCCATCATCCTCATAGAAGTAGGCATCTATAATCCCTTGAACCAGTACCGGCTCCCGACTGGCGTAGCCCAAGTCCAAGTCACAGGCCGGAAGCTTTATCACAAAGGGCTGCTCCGTGTGAAGCCGTCCATGCTCCTTTGCACTCATCATACGCTTTGCCAGTTCCGTCCTGCCAAAAGCGTAGATATCATAGGGACGTACCACCTTAGCCTGCTCTTTCGTAAGCTTTCCCTCTTCCACCAGTCTGTCCATAGCTTCCCGCACCTTGTCCGAATGATACAGGCCGGAAAGGTCAACACACTCCAATACCCTGTGGTAAGCTGTACCACGGGCCGCCCCGCTGACCGGCTCCTCCGCCTGCATAAACCGTGGAATATAGGGGACGATCTCCTCCTGGGGATACAGAAGCGTATCCACGTCCTCTTCCTCCGTCTGTCCCGCCCTCTTAAGCTCAGAGACAGTGACCTTTACCCTGAGGGAGGTTCCCTCCTCATAGGGGTACACCTCCGTAAACCGTTCCTCCAATTCTTCTGCAAACACCTCGTCTCCCTGAGGTAATTCCTCAGGCCTGCGAAGCCGTTCCCTTAACTCCTCCATGGAGATCTGCTGTCCAATGGCATTTTCAAGCAAAAGCTCTGGTTGTACCTGGGACAGCACAAAACTGCTGTCTGAGGATGCCGGCAAAATCCAATCCAGGTAAGTTCCTGCCGAAGAAAGCCTGGAAAAGGGCAACGGCGTCAGAGTATGATTGTCAGCTCTCTGGCTCTGTTCCAGTTTCTCTTCCAGCTTCTTCACGCTTCCCAGAAGAATCAGCTTTTCCTTTGCCCTGCTAAATGCCACATAGAGTACCCGAAGCTCCTCCCCCAGCATCTCCAGCTCCAATGCTTTTTGTAAAACTTTCTTAGGCAAAAGGGGAATTTTTATCCTGTGATCCGTATCTACACAGTCCACACCAAGTCCCAGATCCGGATGAATCACTACCCGGCTTCTGGTATCCTGCCGGTTAAAGCTTTTCCCAAGCCCCCCCACAATCACTATCGGGAATTCCAGTCCCTTGCTCTTGTGAATAGTCATAATCCGCACCGCATCCTCATTTTCTCCGGTGATTCCGGCTTCTCCGAAATCCTCCTGATAGTTCTCTAGCTGCTCCATATACCGCACAAAATGGAATAATCCCCGATAACTGGTCTTCTCAAAGGAAAGTGCACGCTCTATGAGCATCCGCACATTGGCTTCCCGCTGTTCCCCTCCCGGCTGTGCCGCAAGATAATCGCCGTAGCCCGTATCCTCCAGCACATACCAGAGAAACTCATGGATGGAAAGGTACTCCGCCTTGCTTCGATAGCGGTTCAATTGCTGATAAAAGCTTTTCAGCCGCTGCCTGATTTTTTCTTCCCATTCCAGTTCTTCGTCCTGCAGGGCTCTCTGTCCCTGCTCAAGTTTTTCTTCCTGCAAGGCTCCCTGTCCCTGCCCTGTCTCTCCCTGCTCCGTCTCTTCTTCCTGCCAGAAGCTCATACATGCCCCATGGAAAGGCCTATCCGGATACCTGCTTTTTATCAGAGCCAGATCCCGGTCCGTAAATCCGCCAATCATAGATTTAAGCACCGCCGCAAGGGGAATATCCTGCCTTGGATTGTCCACCACCCGGAGAAGATTCAAAAGAGTCTGAATCTCAATGGTGGTAAAATACCCTGTCCTGGATTCCGTATGAGCCGGTATTCCCGCCTCTGTCAGCACCCGGGCATACACATCCCCCCACCCGGTCAGGCTGCGAAGAAGAATCACAATGTCTTTGTAGGAAGCAGGGCGAAAGCACTCGTTCCCTGCATCCCATACCTGCTGATGAGAAAGGAGTCCCTTGATCCGTTCAGCCGCAGCGTAAGCCTCCATCTCCCGCACTGTCAGATCCTTTCCCTCATCGGAAAGCTCCGGTGCACTTCCGTTCAGTAAAAGAAGCTCCGGCTCATTCATCCCCTCCTCTGGTTCCGGCATGGAGGTTCCCGGATAGAGGGCAGCATCCTTATCATAGCAGATCCCTCCCACCCCAGGGGTCATCAGGCGGTAAAAGATCTCATTGACACCGGTAAGCACCTCCGGACGGCTCCGGAAGTTCTTATGAAGATCGATTCGAACGGCCGGTCCCTCATCCGTCTGGGGATAGGTATGGTATTTCTCCATAAACAGCTCCGGCCTTGCCAAACGGAACCGGTAAATGCTCTGCTTCACATCCCCCACCATAAACACATTGGGTATGCCCGCTTCTCTCCTGCTCACACTGTTCAATATAATCTCCTGAATCAAATTGCTGTCCTGATACTCATCAATCATAATCTGCACATAACGTTCTGAAAGCTCTCTTGCAGCATCCGTAACCGTCACCGCAAACTGACCCTCTTTCTCCTGCACATCCTCCACCAGAATTTCCAGTGCCAGATGCTCCAGATCAGAGAAATCCGCCAGATTCTTATTTCTCTTTTTCTCCTGATAGCGATCCGTAAATTCTTTCACAAGAGAAATCAGAACCTCCGTAGGGGATGCAGCCATCTTCAAAAGCTCCCATACATCCTCCAAAGGACAGGAAAAATACGTCTCCCTCAGATCCTTTAAGCTCTTTTTCATCCGGTCCCGAAGATCTTTTATCCGGGCTTTCTTCCCCTCGTCCACATTCCCATCCCGCTTGGCGGAAAGTCTCGCAAATGCCAGACCCTCAAAGGTCTCCTGATATTCCTCATACATATGGCAGCCACAAAGCTCTTCCACCTGCTCCAAATCCTTTAAAAGAGCCTCCTGGTACATGTAAGGTCCGTCCACCTCGCCACAGAGATCAAGCCCGCCTTTCAGCTCCTGCCGCCATCCTGCCAGAAGCTTTCCCACATGTTCCAACAGAAATCCCATCCATTTACTCTGATTTAAGTCCTCCCTGTCAGATGCCCGGTAGATCTCCATGCATCCGTCCAGCCACCTTTTCGGATAGGGATAGCTCATGGAAAATTCGTATAGCTGCAGAATCAAATCCTCAATGCACACATCGCTTTTTCCCACCGCATAGGTTTCCACAAACCCCACAAACTCCGGGCTGTTTTCTGCATAGCGGTCTTCCAGAAGCTCTTTTAAGACCTCTCCTTTCAGAAGCTTAAGTTCCCCCTCATCCCCGATACGAAAGGACGGGTCCAGATCCAATTGATGAAAATAATTCCGAATCACATACTGGCAAAAGCTGTGGATGGTGGTAATCTGAGCATTGTGAATTAAGGTCTGCTGTTTCTCAAGATGCACACTCTCAGGCTCTTCCTTAAGCCGCTTTGTAAGGGCAAGGCCGATCCGTTCCCGCATCTCCGCCGCCGCCGCATTGGTGAAGGTTACCACCAAAAGCCGATCCACATCCACCGGTGTATCGCCCTCCCTGCTTCCACATACCAGAGACAAAATACGCTCTACCAGAACTGCTGTTTTACCTGAGCCGGCCGCTGCCGACACCAGCACATTCTTATTCCGTACATCAATGACCTTTTGTTGTTCCTCTGTCCAATTCACACCCATTGCCATTCTCCAACTATTTGATTTCTTCCTCAATCCGTTCCCAGACTTCCGCATCCTCAAAGGCTCTAAGCCGCCGCATCCCATATCCCTCATCCTTGGGGTCAAGACCGCATACCCCTCGGTAGGCACAGTAATCACAGGCGGTTTTCCCCTTTAATTCATAGGGATTCACGTCCAGGCGTCCCTCCAGGATCTCCGAGCCAATCTTCTGAATCTTCCGATTTACAAAGGAGGACAAATCCCGAAACTGCCGTTCCGCCGCCACGCTGGAGCCCGCCCGGAGACTGCCGTCCTTATTGTAAGCCAGAGGAAGCACGGAGGATTTCCCCGGCATATCCTGATCCAATTTTTTAATAATCTCCGGATCTTCATTTACCAGTCCGGACAGCTTAAGCTTTTCCATAACCCGTTCATTGAGGTTCTCCGTTTCTGCTCCGGCATCCTGATCCAGCATAGGATCCTCAATGTGATAATAAAAAATTCCTGCCGGACGGATCTCTTTGTCCGGATGCTCTTTTGCCGCCAGCTCCATAGCCGCATTTAAGTAAACCACAAGCTGAAGCTGTAGTCCATGATACAGGGATACAAGCTGAAAGGAGGTATTGCCCGACTTATAATCAATCACCTTTACATAAACACTCTTCTCCTCCTCACAGGTATCTATCCGGTCGATCCGCCCCTGAAGCCGAAGCTTCTCCTCCGGAGAAAGCGTAATGTTCACCGCATCCAGATCTGATACCCCCAGAAAAGTAATCTCATAATTCTCCGGCGTAAACAATCCTTTCTCAATCTGCCTCCCCAAAGCCCAGACCGTCCTTTTCATCATCCGCTTCATCCTCTCTGCGGCATAAGCATTCCGGGCGGTGCTCCCCAGAATGGTGTTTCCGTAGTCTGCTGTCACCAGCTCCATGCATTCCTCTATCCAGACACCCTGAACCTCCTTTGGAATATCTCGCCAGGTATAGCTGCTGGTCTCAAGCCGCTTGGAGAATAACTCCAGTGTCTGATGAAAAATGTTTCCCATATCCACCGGTGCAAACTCATATACGGCTCGTTCCGACAATCTTAATCCATACATCAGAAAATGAGCATAAGCACAGGCCGCATACCGTTCCAGTCTTGTAACGCTGTTCTCAAGAATCGTCCCATATAAGGCATGAGCCACCGCACGTCCCAGACGGCTGTCCGTATGCTGGGAGAATGCGGCTTCCAAAAGCACCGAAAGCTTCTCCTCGTACTGCTCCTTTGCGGCATACCACCGGTAAAGCTCATAAAACCTTTCATTTTCCTCCCCGGCCCGGTAGGATCGCAGGCCCTCAATCAAAAGGCGTAAGCCCTCCCTGGGCGTTGCAAGGGCTTCTTTCTTCCAGTCCTCCTCTTTCACAAATTCCATGTCCGGAAACATTCCCTTTAACACATTCATCAGATAGGAGGGGCGAAGAGCCTTTCCGCCGCCATCCAAAAGACTGCAGCACACGTAAAGCCGGTCCGACGGCTTCGTCAGATTCAGATACAAATAAAACCGCTGAATATATCCCTGCTCCCTTGCCGTAGGGGCCAAATCCATTCCCTGGGCCTTTAGCTGCTCTCTCTCCATATCAGACAAAAGTCCAAAGCGGGAGGTATTCTTCGGCACATTTCCCTCATTGACCCCCAGAAAAAAGAGCACCTTTACATCCTTAAGACGAGTACGCTCCATATCACCGGCCACCACCTGATCTACACCCGGGGGAATCACCCCCACACGGGCTTCGGCAAATCCGGCCTCCAGAATCTCCCGGTATTCCCTGGCGGAAAGCTTCTGATCTCCCAGAAGATCCACCAGCTTATCCAAAAGATCCATAACAATCGGATAGATCTGATGGTATTCCTTTGCCAGCACCTGATTGCCATCCTTTTGAAAGCGTTCCTCAAAGGCTGCCAGCTTCTTCTGGATCTCCAGCTTATCAATCAGCCGGTAAAGGGCTGCGGTACGTGTGAATACATCTGTGCTGCTTTTCTTCATAACATCTGCAAAGGGGATGACCGTCCGGGCAAACTGCTCCCGAATGCCGTCAATCCGAAAAAGCTCTTCCTCTGTCAGGGCTTTGTAGGTGCGTATAAAGCGGTTTTCCCATTTTTTTCGTCCCCGGATCCCCAGTGCCAGCACATAATTCTCCAGAAGATCCGTCTCCTCCCGCCCCATGCCGGACAGCCCGCTCCTTAAGAAGCGAAATACCGTCTCATAGGTAAAATCCTGCTCTGTCATCTCCAGCAATGCCCGGAGGAACTCAATAAAAGGATTTCCCAGGACACTTCGCTTATAATCCAGGAAACAGGGAATCCCATACTCCGGAAAAATCCGTTCCAGACAATGTCCATAGGTCTCCATATTGCCCGTAATCACGGCAAAATCCCGATAGTGAAAGCCATGTTCCCCAATGAGACTTCGAATCTGAAAGGCCGTCCAGGCCACCTCATCCTCCGGATTCCTCAGAAGATGAAGACTTATCTGCTCCTGATTTCCCTCAAAAATCCTCCCATGGGGACGGAACAGATTCTGCTCCAGGGCAAACAGGGCACTTTCCCTGCCAAACCTTGACTGACCCAAAGGCTTTATAATACGAGCCTCCTCTATGTCAACTCCCGCTTCCCTGGCCAGACCCATCAATGTGGAAATGGTTTTCTTGCTTAAGGCAAAGAGCTGATGCTCCCCCTGCAGGCGGTAAGGGTTCTCCCGGCTGTCTATGGTGACTGTCACCGTAACCCTCTTTGCATACTGCATGAGCTTCTGCATTAATTTATTTTGAATGGGCGTAAAGCCCGTGAATCCATCCAGGACAATTATGCTCTCTCGAATCAGCTCCGAACGCTCCGCAACCTGGCACAGTACCTCCAGAAGCTCCTCCGCCGTAATATACTGATCCGCCAGATAAGCGTGAAAGGCCCTGTACAATACCTGAAGATCCCGAAGCTTCCAATAGAGACCGGGTCTTTTCTCACTGGACTCTGTAAAACGCTCCAGCTCCTCCTCGGTCACCGCATACTGGGTAAGCTCCGAGATCAGAGACTTGATCTCATTGATGTAGCCCGTCTTTTTCAGGTTGCCGCTTAAGATCTTAAGCTCCTCCTGATGCTCCTGTGCAAGC
Organism: uncultured Lachnoclostridium sp.; assembly: GCA_948330435.1. Taxonomy (GTDB): domain Bacteria; phylum Bacillota; class Clostridia; order Lachnospirales; family Lachnospiraceae; genus Laedolimicola. The sequence goes on from CAOJBY010000004.1 coordinate 28,434, forward strand.
TTCCTTATGACTAGGTTCTTGCCCGTCTCTTCCAGTACCTTTCCCACCTGGGTTCCCGTTTCCTCAAACACCCGGTAAGCCAGACGCTGGAAGCTTAAGACATCGATATTCAGGATTCCCCCGTCCGGATGCATGGTTACCAGATCTTTCTGGGTCTGCATGGTAAACTGCTCCGGCACCAGAACCAGAATCTTCTGTTCCGGATTCTCCCTGGATTCCCGAATAATATCCTGATAGAGGGTGTAGGATTTCCCTGCCCCGGAATTTCCCAAAATAAACTGAAGTGACATACGCTCTCCATTCCAAACCGGTACAACGAATGTAAAGTTATACCCGTCTGCTTTTATTCTACGCTCTTTAACGATTCCACCATGTCAATCTTCCGAAGCTTAAAGAACATGGCTCCGTTCACAAGTGCCGAAAATACAAAGGTTAAGACCACGCTGTAAAGATAACTCACAGGTGCAATGGCTCTTCCGAACATCAGCATGTCAATTTCCGCCGTCTCTATGACAAATCGGTGGAGGAGAATGCCAAGGCCCACGCCCACGCCGGTTCCGATCACCGTAAGCAGCACATTTTCCCGATTGACGTAGGCGGAAACCTCCGGATCAAAGAAGCCCAGTACTTTCAAAGTGGCAAGCTCCCTCCGGCGTTCATTGATATTGATATTGTTCAGATTGTAGAGAACCACAAAAGCCAGAAGCCCCGCCGCAACCACCAGCACATAGATAATCAAATCCATGCTTTTCAGCATATCCGCCACCCGTTCGGCCGTGCCGGTGATAAAGTCCACATCAGATACGGCATCATACGCAATATACTCGGTCCGCAGCTCCTCCTCAAAGGCTTCATCCTGCTGCTTTGTTTTTATAAACCACTGATTCCAGTCAGGCTCCCCGCCATAGAGACTTTCATAGAGGTCCTCGCTCATATAGACATAATGCATAAAATACTGCTCCGTAATATGGGCAACCTTTACCTCCACCGCATTGGTATCGTCCTCTTTCAGGGTGATAGTATCGCCCTCGGACACTCCCAGAAGTATGGCAAGCTTCTCTGTCACGATCACTCCCGTTTCATCCGGAGTATAGGCTTCCTTTGTCTCCCGATTCTGAAGATGGATATAGGAATCCAATTCCTCTGCGTCTCCCGGAACAATCAGGTAAGCACTCCTGGGTGCCCCTCCTGCTTCAACGTCCACCGCAGTTTCCAGGGTTCTCATATAATGGGTAAGCCGGTCATCCCCCTTAATCCGTTCCTCAAGCTCCATTCGTTCCTCTAAGTCCGCATCCTTATCAATTCCAATGGATCCGTCATAGGCAAACACATCCCCGAATTGGCCGTTTCCGATGTGGAGAATGGAATCCTTTAGTCCAAAGCCTACCAGCAGCAGGGCCATACATCCTCCGATTCCAAATATAGTCATAAAGAACCGCTTTTTATACCGGACCAGGTTGCGGACCGCCGCCTTTTGGCTGAATGTCAGCCGTTTCCAGAGAAAGCCCACATATTCCAGAAACACACGCTTTCCGGACTTGGGTGCTGCCGGACGCATGAGGTTCGCCGGAACCGCATTCAGCTCCTTATAGCAGGCCGCCAGGGCGGCGAACGTAGTACAGAGCACCGCAGTTCCCGCCGCCGTAAATGAATATTCCGGATTCAGCGGTGTCAATGTCTCCGGCAGATTGTTATAGAGTATCTGATACGCACTGATAATGATGGCAGGAAGTATCTTCTGTCCGGCCACAAGCCCTATGATACTTCCCAGCATACTGGAAAGAAGTGCGTAAAAAATATATTTTGATGCAATGGAGCCTTTTTCATAGCCAAGGGCTTTCAGAGTTCCTATCTGGGTTCTCTGTTCCTCCACCATGCGGGTCATGGTCGTCAGACTCACAAGAGCAGCTACCAGAAAGAAAATGGCCGGAAATACCTCCCCGATGGCCCCGATTCGATCCGCATCATTGCCGTATTCCACATAGGTCTGAATATACTGGCGATCCAGCACATACCACTCTGGCTCCTTTAGTTCCGCCAGTTCCTTTTTTGCATCTTCGATCTTCACCCTGGCATCCCGGAGAGTTTCTTCATTCTCCGCCAAAGCCTTTTCATACTCGGCTTCTCCGTCGGCAAATTCTTCTTTGGCATCCGCAAGCTCTGTTTCCGCATCCTTTAAAGTCTGACGGGCATCCGAAAGCTCCTTTCTTCCGTCCTCCAGCTTCACCTCTCCGTCGGCAAGCTCTTCCTCTGCGTCCAAAAGCTCCCTCTCCGCATGGTAAGCTTCTCGGTTCCCCGCATCTACCTGATCGCTTCCCGCATCCAGTTCTCTTTTGCCTGCGGCCAGGGCTTCTGCTCCCGCATCCAATTTTGCTTTATTTTCCGCCACTACAGGGGCCAGCTGTTCTTTCGCCGCCAAAAGCTGCGTCTTTGTTCCCGATAACTCTGTCTGCTTCTGATTAAGAGCCGTCTCCATAGGATCCCACTTTGGTTTTGCCGCTTCAAGCTCTCCCAGCTCCACCCCCTCTTCCTGTGTAAGCTGATCCTCTGGCTTTGCGGAAAGCTCTTCGTATCTTTCTCTGGCGGCCTTTATCTTAAGAAGCTCTGCCTGAACCTGCTCGATACCGCCCTCCGTCTGTGTAAGCCCATCCTCTATCTGTGTAAGCTGTTCCTGGTAAGGGGATAGCTTAGCGTATCCCGCATCCAGCTCGGCCTTATTTTTCTCATATTCCTCATAACCCCTTTGAATCTGAAAGGTGGCCCTGACAAGCTTTTCCTTTGCTTCATTCAGTTCTTCCCAGCCATCGGCCACCTCCTGCCTGGCATCCAGAAGCTCCTGCTCCTTTTCGGCAAACTCCGCTTCTCCATCGGCCAGTTCTTTTCTTCCGTCGGCCAGTTTTTCCTCCGCATTGGCCAGCTTCACTCTGGCATCCTCCAATTCTGCTCCGGCATCGGCCAGCTTCTGTTCTCCATCCGCCACCTCAGCCTCCGCATCGGCGATCTTTTCCTGCCCCTCCTCCTGTACCTCAGTATAACGAAGCTCACATCGCTCTTTCTCAATCCACTCAATTCTCTCCACCAGCTCATCTACCAGAGAATCATACTCTTCCGTATAGCAGGTCAGCTCATAAGCTCCCTCTGCCGTCACACAGATCTGGGTGTAATAATCCTGCTCAAATACCTCCGGAAGCACAACCAGAAAGCCGTCCGGACTGCCGTTTCCAATACCGGTGGTTCCCCGATCCAGGGACATATAATAGGAAGTCGTTCCTGCTCCCACAATGGTAAATGTCTCCTGATTCACAATCTTGGAGGTTTCCTCTTCTGTTCCCGATGCAAGGGTCAGCTCCTCCCCAAGCTCGCAAAGACCGGAGGTGAGAAGCTTATAATCCACCAGACATTCCCCTTTGCTCTTTGGCATCCGCCCCTCACGCACATGCATCCGGTTCATCTTATCCGGCAGGGACATCACCTGTAGATTGAGCTGGCGATCCGGCAGACTGCCGAACATGTCCACGGAATAAAAGGGCATAACCTCCCGAACGCCCTCCACAGATTCGATGGCTTTTGCATCCGCCTCTGTCATTCCAAGGGTACCAAGCACACGGATATCCATCAGATTGCTCTCGTCATAAAATGCATCGGCAGAAATCTGCATATCCGGCTTGGATGCCCGAACCCCCGCAAAAAAAGCCACACCCAATGCGTTGATAAGAAGAATGGACAGAAAACGATTCAGCGTTTTTTGGATTTCCATATAAAATTCTTTTCGTAAGGCACGCTTTTTCATAATCGTCTTCCTACCACTCTATGGTTTCAACCGAAACCGGATGTTCATTCCTGGTCATCCAGCTCACCTTTCCGTTCTTAATGCGGATCACCCGGTCCGCCATAGGTGCAATGGCCTGATTATGGGTAATGACAATCACCGTCATCCCCTTTTCCCGGCAGGTATCCTGTAGAAGCTTTAGAATCGCCTTGCCCGTATTATAGTCTAAAGCACCCGTAGGTTCGTCACAGAGCAAAAGCTTGGGATTCTTCGCCAATGCCCTGGCAATGGCCACCCTCTGCTGCTCTCCGCCGGAAAGCTGGGCCGGGAAGTTTCCCTTTCGTCCTCCCAGTCCCACCTCCTCAAGCACCTGTTCCGCATTCAGAGGGTTCTTGCAGATCTGAAGAGCCAGTTCCACATTCTCCAGGGCCGTCAGATTCTGCACCAAATTGTAAAACTGAAACACAAAGCCGATATCATCCCGGCGGTAAGCCGTAAGTGCTCTCCCCTTAAAGCTGCTGATATCCTTTCCGTCTACCCACACTTCCCCCGATGTACAGGTATCCATTCCTCCCAAAATATTCAGAACCGTGGTCTTTCCCGCCCCGCTGGGACCTACGATCACCACAAATTCCCCCTTTTCTATCTCAAAATCAATCCCGTCCACAGCCGGAATGGTAACTTCCCCCATCTGATAGATCTTTTTTACCTGTTTAAGCTCTACAAAATGTTCCAAAGCAAACCTCTTTCTATTCATAGAATCATACCCTTAGTGTACAAAGGTAATAATCATTTATCTGCATTTAAGTGTAGCATAAATAAAAAAAGAAGTCAGCAAAAATAGATTGACTTCTTTTTACAATTCAAATTTTGGCAACAGTACGGACAGTCAGAGAATGGAATTTAAGCAATCTATTTTATCTTTTAGACAGAATTAGAGGGTATCAGTACTTATTGTCATCTGATACCCTCTGTTAAACTATGCTGTCCATTGGACCTTTACCTCTTTCCTTTCTAATGGAACTGCTAAGTTTTCAAGTTGCACTTACCATTCTGAATTTTTCTTCCAAAAACCTCTGCCTTTGAAAATTTTTTCTTCAGTTGGTAATCTTCTGAAGTCTTATTGACTTCTTCCGTTCGACTTCTTCTGTACTCGGCTTTTTTCATCTTCAATTATAAGATTTTCTTTTCCGGTTTTCTTCACTTCTTCTTTATTTCTTCTTCTCCGGCTGCTTCTTCTTTTACCGATTCTCGTCGAACTTTCTTGTCCCTGACTTTCTTCTTACTATTTTTTTGATTCGGATATGTACTACACCCGTTTCTTATTCTAATAGTAGAAAGTCTAACCTAATTGTACTTTGGTCCGTACCTCCTTTTCTTAAATTATGAGGTAATTCGTTAAGTTTTTGTTGGTCCGTACCTCTCTTTCTTAATTTTCACCTCACATCTATATAAAATATATATTTATATATCGTTTAGATTATGTGGTGTTTTGTATTTCTTATGTTGAAATCATTATAACTCGGCAATTTCCATTTGTCAACACCTTTTTCAAAAAAATTTTAAATTTTTTTCGATTTTTCTATTTTTTATTGTTTCATTTTGATATTTTTTATTAATTATTTTAATTTTCAGAAATATTCTATTAATTTTACACAGTTTCACTCCAAAATCACATCCACATAGTCGCCAAGAGCATGGGGAACTTCGATACACAGATGGACCTTTCCGTCCTGATGGTAAGAAAAACCGGCAGGCGTTTCCCTGTTCTCACCGTAGTCAAAGTCTCTCAAAGCGTCCGCCAACTGTTCCTCATCTCCATAGAGGATTGTCAGCCGTTCCTTAAACTCTTCCCCCAATTCTCCTTCTACCTGATAGCCTTTTCCTGCCAGAAGCTCCTTTGCCAGTTCATCTGCATCCCGGACATATGCCAGGCGGATGCTCTCACCGGAGTTCATATCAATATTATAGGTATAGCGAAAGCAGGTGGGATAAGCAGCCCCCTCCGTGCTGTAATAGCCCTCTATGAGAATGGAAAGCATCCGGTCATTCTTGGTCTTTATGACATAAGATACTTCTAGGCTGCTTCCCTCTTCCGCATCCCTCAGAGCTTTCCGGGCGTGACCCTCAATAATCTCATTCCATTTTTCCTGAATTTCTCCAATAGAAAGCCCTGCAATCTGAGGATAGGAAATCCGAATTCCGCTTTTTAACAGCTCTTTACTTTCTATCTCATAGGAAGCTTCTTCATAAGGATAAAGCTCAAGGGCTTCACTATAAACACCATGTCCCGTGTTCAGCGTCTCTCCGTCTGCGGTAATAAGAATGGACTCCCCCTGATAAGCATCGAGAAAAGTGTTAACCAGGCTCCCCATTGCCGCCTTTTCTCCGGATGCATCCAGCCCGGAAAGATATGTCTTAAAGTCCCCTGACAGATCCAACGTCAGAAGCAGGCCATCCTCCTGTTCTTTCTGTTCAAAGCTCTGAACAGAAGCCGTATCAGGAACCATATGATAAAGGGAAAGATTCAGAAGTAAAATCTCCGGAGTGATCTCTTCCGTGCGAGCCATGCTTACACAAAGTATCTCTCCGCTGTCATCACTGTGAAAGATGCGGATAGGGATTCCGGAAGATCCGGTATTCTCCGTTTCCTCCTTATGGGAGACTTCTCTTGATGAAAGAACAGCGGGATCCTGCAGACCGTTCTTGCCGCCGCAGGCCGATATAAACAGAGCCGAAAGCATCGCCCACCATAAAAGCACACTTCTTTTCATTCTCTTCACCCCTTTCCTGCCTCATTAACGAAAAAAATTAAGGTGTTACTTATTCATCCTTTCAGATAAGAATAACAGCAACACCTTAATATTTTATGAAGAAAGATCATGTTTCCTATTAAATTTTTCCGATTGTTTCCTGTTTTTTCCTGTTCCTTATTTAATCATTTTTCCAATGACTAAACCATCACTCTGCTTCATATAACAAGATTCCCTCTTTAAAAATATGGTTTAAAAATCCCTTGTCTTCAATCTCTGTAGTCACCACATCCACATGACAACCCAGGCCTTTTTCGTGTTCATTCACAAACAGGAAATATTGTATCAGGCTTCTCAAATGTCCTTTATCGATATACAAATCAATATCACTTTCATCATTCTTCCTAAACCACCGCAAAAGCATAACAGTTCAGCCCGGCTGCTGCCCTCCCCCCACTCCGTTACGCTCTCGCATACAACTGATACAGCTTCCTGGCCTGCCGGAACACATCCCGTTCCATAGCCCGCTGTCTCCCCCTGGAAGTCAGATTCGGAAGCTCCCCCTCCAGAATCTGGCTAATCAGTCTCTCAAATTCCGCCTGACTGCTCCCCTTGTACACATCCTCCCGATTCTCAAGCCATCCCTGATAAACGGGAATATCCCGGAGCAGGACCGGTATCTCACAGGAAAGGGCTTCCAGCACCACGATCCCCTCCGTCTCCTCATAGGACGGGAAAAAGAACAGATCACTTCCGCTGTATGCTTCTCTTATCTCTTCCGGAGTCACATAACCTGCAAAGGTCAGGTTCGGCAGGCGGGTCCGCACCGCCTTTCGCACTTTCCCGGGTATCTGAATATCCGGCGTATATCCAAACCAAATAAACTGATACTCCGGCATCCTCTCCGCCAGCTCCACAAAATCCAGAATCCCTTTTCGCTCAAAATAAAGACCCACGGACAGAATAACCCGATCCATCTCTGTAAAGCCATACTCTCTGCGAAACCTGGTACGTACGGCCATATTTTTCTGAAATCGAAACGTGTCCACCCCATTGGAAATCACAGCGATGGGCTTGCGGATGCCGTAGCTCATCAAAAGCGAACGGGAATAGGCCGTGGGAGTAAGGATCAGATCCCCCAGCTCATAGCACCTTACCAGCCACTGCTGAAACAAGGGAGCCAGAAAATTAGACCCTGTAAATGAATTTTCAAAATCCTCCCTGGTGGAGTGGGCATGATAGATCACTTTCTTTCCTGCCCTCTTGGCCCTTTTCGCCATCCGGTAATCACTGGGAAAAATACTGTTTAAATGAACAATGTCATAGTCTTCCTCCGGATTGTCCGTAACCTCCACGCCATTTTCTTCAAGGGAGTCTCTTTGCATCTGCATAGCCCGTCCAATTCCACTCCGGGAAAGCATTTTCTGATTCTTCGAATACAAAAGCACTTTCATGTGCCCTCAACTCCTTTTTATATAAGCTACTCACCGACCGTCCAAAGGCTTCCGTTCCGAAAGCCTTTGCCAGTTCACGGCTATAAGCACTCATCTGCTCACGTTTTTCCCCATCTCTCAAAATCTCTTTCACATAGCTGCCAAACTCCTCCCTGCCCCGGAAAGAATACCCATTCTTTCCATGCTCCAGCACCCCGGTGAGACAGGGATCTCTCCGGCACACCAGCGGCAATCCGCTTGCCAGAGCTTCCACATAAGTCAGCCCCTGGGTTTCACTGGTAGACGCACAGACAAACAGATCCGCCAGCCGGTAAAAAGCCGGAACCATCTTCGGCTCTGCCATCCCGTAAAAATACACCTGTTTTTCAAGATCCAGCTCCTTTGCCAGATTCCGAAGACTGTTCTCGGCCGGACCGCCGCCCACAATCAAAAGCACCGCATCCTCACCGGAGATCCCCGCTTCTTTCCAACTATACAGCAGTTCATCCACCTGCTTTTCAAACCCAAGGCGGCCCAGACTCAGAACAATGGCAACATCCGGTCCAATACCGCACGCTTCCCGAATTCCGGAAAGTATATCCTGAGAAATCGGTGCGGAAAATTGTTCCAGTTGAATTCCCGTGGGAATAATGGCCGTTTTGTTTTCCACCCCATAGCTCTTAAAGGTCCTCTCCACCTTTTTCGTCGGCATAATGAGCCGATCCACAGGATGAAGTCTCCATCGCATGCATGCTGACACAGCCGCAGGCCCCAGATATTTACCCATAGGAATATATTTTGTATACTGCTCATATAGAGTGTGGCAGGTATGTATAAAGACAGCTCCCGTATCCTCCGCAATCCGTTTTCCATAACTGAACGTGCAAAACTCACACTGACTATGAACAATATCCGGCATCCATTCCGTCAGCTCCCGCCGGTAAGCTCCGTCTCCCGGCACCGGAATGCGTACCCCCGGATAGATTCCCGAGGGAATAGAACGCAGATACCACACATTCCCCTCATGATAAGCCTTTCCCCTGTCAGATACCGTCAGAATACGCACCTCATGCCCCTGCCTGGTAAGCTCCTCCTCCAGGTTCAAAACAGAGGTCACCACACCGTTAATTGTAGAACGAAATAAATCTGTAGTAATTAAAATCTTCATGCTACCAATCCCCCCAGCCAGCTTCCCGTATAGAGCAGTGCCAGACTATACATGGCAATAGACGCCGGCTTTCCCAATATAATTATAGTTCCAAACTTTTTCCAGGACATACGGGTAAGTCCTGCCAGCATACACAGGAAATCATCCGGTGCACAGGGAAAGAAAATAGCCATGGCAAAAAACCGGTCAAACTTCTTTCCCCGTTCCAGCCAGCCGGCATACTTCTCATAAGTCTCTTCCTTAACAAAAGCCTGTACAAAGCATTTTCCATACCGTCTTGCCAGATAAAAATTAATAAAAGAACCAATGACAATTCCAATATAATTATAAAGCAGTCCTTTCCAGGCCCCAAACAAAACAACTCCCACCGCACAGGAAATCCCTCCGGGAATAATGGGAATCACCACCTGTATAATCTGGATCAACACAAAAACCAACGGACCATAGATCCCGCTTTTACCCACAAGGGCTTCCATCTGACTTCGATCCGTAAAAATCCCCGTCTTAATACCATATATCGTAAAAGCCAAAAGCACCGCCATAGAACCCCAGGTAACCAGGTTTATCATCTTCTGTTTCTTTTGGGTCATTTTCATATCCCTCCTCTGTTGTCTCTTCTCGATTTGCTCATCTACCTTTCTAAACGATTATTTTACCCTTATTTCTTCACAATTTTAATTATTTTTCTGATTCTTAAATGAATTTTAAGAATTTTCACCACTTTTGGTGAAATTTCTAACGGTGGTGAGGGGCAGCGGCAGGGTGGGCGGACAGAATTTTCCATATCGGTGTTCGGACGGTTCAGCGTACACACTGTCTGCTCTGGACGGACATTACCTTAAACTTTTCTGAGAAGCGATTTCTTTTTTAGGTAATGTCCGTCCAAATCAGACAGCATGTCCGTGAACAGCCGGACACCTGATATTGGAAAGTTCTGTCCGCCCACCCTGCCGCTGCCCATCCACGGTTGCGAAAATCCCTGTCTCCCGCCGCCACAAAAACAGGACTGTCACAAAGTCAGCCGCCATTTCCGATATCCTGTACAACGAATATTAAGTTTTGGATAGTTTGACGCAGAATATTTTTCTGAGAGTGCTGCTTCACAAACGCAGACGTAGCGGTGGCTACGGCGAGGCTTGGGAAGTAGTGCTATCAGGAAAATAGGCAAGCCAAACTGCCAATAACTTAATATTCGTTGTACAGATGTCCGGCTATTCACGAACAGTAGTCTGATGATGGCGAACGTTGTACAAAGCGTAAATCAGGCAACGCCTGACAAAACAAGTACCACAACGTCCGACAGCAGCAGATTACTGTGCGTGAATCGTCCGAACACAGGATATGGAAATGGCGGCTGACTTTGTGACAGTCCGTCCGTTCCCAACTTCTTCTATTTCTTTACAACCGGAATCCACACCTCATACCGAGCATCCTGCGGATCCGGATTAAGATAAACCTCAATATCCGGTGCATTCGCATATTCATATCCCGAAGCCGGCAGCCACTCACTGACAATCCTCTGCTCCAACTCCTGAATAGACTGATTCGTTCCACTCCCCGGGAAAACAGCCCAGGTAGAAGCTGGTATCCAATATTCCTCAAATCCCTCCAGCTCTCTGGTACTGGAAACAGCAATCCAATACTTCCACTGCTCCTCATCCCCGCAGGCACTGACACCCAAAAGCCCCATAGGCTCCGCATTCATAAAGCCAGCCAGCTTTTCGATAGTTCCGTTCATCGCCGCATCCTGCCACATCTTAGGCACCACCATAAAATTCTTCTCAATCTCCTGCTCCAGGGGCATCGACACCCCCACAATGCGAAAGCTCTCCTTTGTTTCAATCCGATAATTCATCTCTTCTGCTCCTTTCACCGCAATCGTAAACGTAAGAGGTGGAAAGGATTTTACGGATACGCCCTCACCCCGCACCGCAGAGGGAGCTATCCCATGAACCCCCTGAAAAGCCCGGTTAAAAGCTGTTGGAGAATGATAGCCATACTTTTCCGCAATATCCACGATTTTCTCTTTCCCTCCCTGGAGATCCACCGCAGCCAGGGACATCTTTCTTCTTCGGACATACTCCGACAAAGTAACACCCGCCATATAGGTAAACATCCTCTGAAAATGATAAGACGAACAGCAGGCTATCCGCCCAAGCTGCTCATAATCCATTTCCTCTGTCAGATGCTCCTCTATATACCGCATACTGTCATTTAACCGTTCCACCCATTCCATACAGACACCTCTTAATTTAAAGTTGCTACGCAACAGTACTAGCAAAAAATATTGCTATACTATGTTGTTTCACATTTTATTATAAAATAGTTCCCGTTGCATGTCCTCTCAATTTCTGCACAAAAAAGAGAGCAAGCCCATGAACCAATGCTTTAACGCTGGTCGCCATGTCATTTCACAAATTTATACCCAATCCCACGAACCGTCTTAATATGCTCCGGTCTCTCCGGATCCTGCTCCAGCTTCCTCCGAAGACTGCGTATATGAACGTCTACCGTCCGTGTTTCTCCGGAATAGGCATACCCCCATACCTGCTCCAAAAGCTGCTCCCGGGTATACACTCTGTTTGGGTGGCTGGCTATCAGGTAGAGAAGTTCATATTCTTTCAGAGAAAAAGTAACCGGCTCCCCTCGAAGCCTGACCTCTCTGGCCGCATGATCAATCTCCAGGTCTCCCACCTGAAGCACGTTTTCTGTCCGGGCTTCCAATCCCCCGATTGCACTTCTGCGTAAAAGAGCCTTGATCCGGGCTTCCAGCTCCCGAATGCCAAAGGGCTTACTGATATAATCATCCGCCCCCATCTCCAATCCAAGGACCTTATCAATCTCCTCTCCCTTAGCAGTCAGCATAATAACCGGCAAAGCCGACAGATCGGAACCGGCACGGATTCTCCGAAGCACCTCCACTCCGTCCATGCCCGGAAGCATGTAGTCCAACAGCACCAGATCCACCTGTGCTGTCTTCAGAATCTCCAGTCCCTTTTCCCCCGTCTCTGCTCCAAGGACCTCATAACCGGCCTTTCTCAGATTGTACTCCAGAAGCTCCCGTATATGCAATTCATCATCAATGGTCAGAATAACTTTTTTCCCCATATAGTTCTCCCCCAGTATAACGTTCGATAGGCAAGTAATTGGTCCGATTATTTTCAAGACGCTATATAAATCTCAAGAATAGTAGGGCAGCTCCACCCGGAATTCGCTTCCCTCCCCCGGGCGGCTTTTTACCTGAATCGTGCCTTTATACAGTTCCACAATATGCTTCACAATAGACAACCCCAGGCCGGTACCTCCCTGCTCCCTGGATCTTCCCTTATCCACACGATAAAACCGTTCAAAAATGCGTTCTGTCTGCTCTGCCTCCATGCCAATTCCCGTATCGGCAACCTCCAGCACCAGATCTTTCGGCGTGCTCCGGCACACAATGGTCACTGCTCCAAACTCCGTAGCTTTCAGGCCATTATCCACCAGATTAATGACGAGCTGCTTTATGCGATCCCGGTTGCAGGTAAAGGGGCGAACACCGGGATCCGGCGTGAAGATCAGGCGAACATGGGGCTTTACTTTTGGTGCCAACAGATCCAACACCTCCTGAATCACCTCGTTCACGTCACACGGCTCCTGCCGCACGTCCTTTTTGCTCTCTATCTCGGAAAGAAACAGGGTATCATCAATGAGATTCCCAAGACGCTCCGTCTCAATATCAATGATGTCGAGAAATCTTTCCGCACAGTCTGGCTCCTCCATGGCTCCGTTTTTCAGGGTTTCCACAAAGCCCCGAATGGATGTCAGGGGGGTTTTCAACTCATGGGTTACATTGGAGACAAATTCCCGACGCTGCTTTTCCACGGCTCTCACGGCAGAGACGTATTTCCGGAAATACATGGTCAGGGAAAGTGCCAGCAACAGCAGAATCACCATGGCCAGTACGGTGGAACGGAAGAATTCGTCATCCATATTCTTAAGTTCTTCCATAGGGATAGCCGTGCGAATCACGCCCTGAAAGCCATCCGTACGCAAGGGCACCGCACAATAGCAGTAATCCATCCCGAAAGTGGAGGAACGGCGGATGACGCTGTTGCTCTCGCCGGATAATGCTTTTTGCACCTCTTCCCGATCCAAATGATTGCTCATCACCTGACCGGCCCCTTTGGAATCTCCCAGCACCTGCCCGTTTTCATCTATAATCGTGATTCTTATATTGTATTTTTCTCCGTAATGCTCCGCAAAGGCTTTCAATTCCTCATTTACCGGAAACACTCCCCGGACATCCTCTTCCAGAAGAATATCCCGAAGCAGCTCTGCCTGGGTCAGATACCCGGCTTCGCTCTGTTTCTCCAGATACGTAAATCCATTGCTCCAAAATGCGTATTCAAAGGCAAGCAGGGCTATTACCGCAGCCACCGCATAGCCAATTAAAAATTTCTTTTTCAACTTGGGAACGCTCCTATTCTCAGCAGGCCATTTCTGGCACAGTTCCATGGGCTGCTGTTTTTCCTGCGGGCAACGAGCCAAGCGGACATGGCCCAGGCCACCTTCTCGCCCGAAAGGCTCATCTTGCGCTGGCATGTCCATTTGGCGACTGCCGCAAGGGTTAAGGACCCCACAGCAAGCTGCGGGGTCTTTGACTACTGCATCTCATCCGCCACATAACCCGCAATATTGTTGGCATGATCGGAAATACGCTCTATATTGTTTAATATATCCAGGTAAATCACACCTCTTGCCGCAGAGCATTGGTTTCGGGACAATCGTTCAATATGCTTCTCCCGAAGCTCCTCCTCCAGATCGTCTACCTCATCCTCCAGCTGTATGGTCTGCTGCACATAAGCCATTTTCTCTGTCTGCCTTGCCAATATGGATGCTTTCATGGAGTCCAGTGCCAGCCCCTCTATCTCTTCCAGTCCCTCTGTGGCTTCCAGTGAAAATGTCAGCCTTTCCTGAATCATACGCTCCGCCATTTCCGCAATGTTGTCACAGTGATCGCTCATTCGCTCAATGTCACCCACGGTATAGAGCAGATTCCCCACAACCTGTCTCTGACGATCCGTCAGAGAGGTACTGCTGATCTTAGCCAGGTATTCCGCCATCTGTCTCTCATACTTATTCATAGTTTCTTCTATTTGGTAGGCTTTGTCAACCCGTTTCTGGCTGCCGGTGCGTACTGCGTCAAAGGCAAGCTTCGCATGCTGCCAGGACAGCTCGCCCATACGTACTACCTCCTTGGCCGCATGCTCTACCGCAAAGGACGGTGTCTCCAAAATACGCTCATCCAGGTGGGGAAGCTCGTATGCTTCCTCCTGTCCCTCCTCCGATTCGTCTTCTCCCTTTACCAGAAGCCCTGACATTTTTACAAGCCAATTGGCAAATGGGAACAAAATCAGGGTGTTTGTTATGTTGAAGACGGTATGGAAGACGGAGATCTGTACGCTGTTGATGGAGGATGCCGCCAGGGTGCGGTTCAGGGTAAATACACCGAACATCACCACGCTAAATAGTATGGCTCCTATTACGTTAAAAAGCAGATGGATCACGGCTGCTCTTTTGGCTGTCCGCTGGGCACCAAGGCTTGACAGTAATGCCGTTACGCAGGTTCCGATGTTTTGTCCCAGTGTGATATAAATGGCCGAGTTCCAGGTTACTACGCCGTTGGCCGCCAGGGTCTGCAGAATTCCTACGGAAGCGGATGAGCTTTGGATTACAGCCGTTACTACCAGGCCTGTCAGAATTCCCAGAATGGGATTTCCGCCCAGGATTCGGAATGCTTCCGAAAAGATTGGTGCATCACGATAGGGGGTGATGGAATCGGACATGAAGCTTAAGCCGATGAACAGGACGCCGAAGCCGATGAGGATCTGGCTTAGCTCTCTTGCTTTTTCTTTTTTGGAAAAGAGTATGAGAAATGCACCGATTCCGATGAGCAGGGGGGCAAAGAATTCAGGCTTTAAGATGCTGCCCCATTCACTCATGGAGACTACCCATGCGGTGATGGTGGTTCCGATGTTGGCTCCCATGATGATTCCGGCCGCCTGAGTCAGATTCATGAGACCGGCATTGACGAAGCCCACGACCATGACTGTGGTGGCGGAGCTGCTTTGGATCACTGCCGTGACACCAGCACCCAGGAGGATTCCCAGGAGACGGTTTTTTGTGAGTACTTCCAGAAGATGACGCATGCGTCCTCCTGCGGACTTTTGCAGGCCGTCTGCCATGACGTTCATTCCGTATAAGAACATCCCCAGGCCGCCGATGAAGCGGAACAACATTTCGATGTGTGACATTTTGGGTCCTCCGATTGTATTTTACGATATAATTTTCTTGCTGGTTTAAAAATAGCAGGGGCGTGTAAAATACAATCGCAGTATTTGTAAATTCTGTGTAAAGTATGTATGAACCGAGCGAACATAGGATATGGAAATCCCGCTGTTCCATTCGCTCCTGTCCCCGTCCGTCCCCACAAACCTTTCCTATAAACTAAAAAAAGAAACGGCAGTCTTTCGAATCATTCGATTTTACTCGACAAAAACCCATTTCTTTTTCATAATTGAAGAACTCATCTTTTACTGCTGATAATATCTTCCAACACTCTCTTTGAATCTTTCAAACAGCGGATAATACTCCTCTATAATATCCTGAAACTTTTCCGCCGCAAAGGTTCCGTCGTAATCATGGGCCAGTTGATTTCTGACCCGAAGCATCTGCATCCACTGATCACTGTCAATCATCCCGTTTGCAAAAGCCTGACGCAGGGTTTCCCGTGGGGAACCAAGGGCAAAATCAAGAACTCCAAGTTCTTTTACCAGTATATCTTTCATTACCTTCCACGAAATATCAAATGTAAGGCTAAAGTTTAAAACGGTTCCTTCAAGCACAAAGTCTGCCCTGGGATCTGCCACCAGACTTTTTTCCAGATTCTTCAGACTTAGGCAAAATGTATGATAGCGATTAATATATTTGTTTTCCATATTTTTTTATATCCTCCAACAAAAACGGATTGTGAATATTGTCATAATCAAAAATATCGATCTTTCGAAGCGTATCAATTTCCGAAATTTCTTCTTCCAGGCTCAAGATATCCTTACATCCATAAACGACAAAATCTAAATCACTTCTGGGGGTTGCCGTTCCTGTGGCAAAAGAGCCAAATAGTACCAACCGTTTTACACCATTGGCTTTGCATATTGCGGAAACCTTATCAATCAATTCCGAGATCGCCATCACGTCCATCATGGAATACCCCCTGTCTTAAATCCCAAGTCCTGTGATTTTTATAAAATACGCTCCGTATGTTCCATGATATCATTTCAGGACTTTTTCGGCAAGATAATAAAATGTAATCTAATTGACAAACAATACCCTCAACGAACAAGAAGCTCTTCGCCCCTTGTCCGCTGAGGGTAACATGCCTTTTACTATCATATCTGATTTGTCTACTCTACATCCTGCAATGCATCCATGTCCTCTTCGCCGGTGCGGACCTTTACGACACGGTCTACGTTGTAAACGAAGATCTTTCCATCGCCGATATGTCCTGTGTAGAGAACTTTCTTTGCCGTTTCGATAACGGTATTTACCGGAATGTTTCCTACGATTACTTCTACTTTTACTTTCGGGAGCAGGGTGGCATCCATCTCCACACCTCTGTAGCGTTCTCCGGCTCCCTTTTGAACACCGCAGCCCATGACCTGGGTAACGGTCATTCCGGTTACACCGATGTCGTTCATGGCTTTCTTCAGCTTGTCATAGCGGGACAGTTTGGCAATGATGGATACTTTGTAGATACCGGAAGCAGAAACGGGGGCTTCCACTACTTTTACCGCAGCATTTCTCTGAGCGTTGGAGGCGGCATCGTAATCCTCTACACCAAGGTTGGTGTTCTCGTTTACTTCCATGGTCATGGTATTGGCGATGTCCATGATGCTGAAGCCTGCATATGCGGAGGGAAGACCATGCTCGGTGGAATCCAGGCCTACGATCTCTTCTTCCTCGGATACACGAAGTCCAATGGTTGCTTTTATAATTAAGAATGCAATGGTTATGGTTACGGCTGTCCAGGCTGCTACTGCGGCAAAGCCTATAAGCTGGATTCCCAGAAGCCCAAATCCGCCACCGTAGAATAAACCGGTCATGCTGTCATTGCCCGGTGCGGAGGTGGTTGCAAAAAAACCTACCGCTATGGTTCCCCAGATACCGTTTAGACAATGTACGGCTACGGCACCTACCGGATCGTCCACCCGAAGTACGTGATCCAAAAGCCAAACGCCGAATACGACCAGAACACCAGATACTGCACCAATCACCAGGGCTCCCGCCACATCCGTCACATCACAGGGGGCGGTAATGGCTACCAAGCCTGCCAGGGATGCATTCAGACACATGGATACGTCTGGTTTTCCATATTTGATCCAGGTGAATATCATGCAGACTACAGTGGCAATGGCCGGGGCGATGGTTGTGGTTACAAAGATAGAGCCTAACTGCTCTACGCTTGTTGCGGCTGCACCGTTGAAACCGTACCAGCCGAGCCACAGGATAAATACACCCAGGCAGCCGATGGGGAGATTATGTCCCGGAAATGCATTGACTTTCGTGACCTTGCCGTCTTTATTCGTTGTGAATTTTCCGATACGTGGTCCCAGAAGCTTCGCACCGATGAGGGCGGAGATTCCGCCTACCATGTGGATGGCACAGGAGCCGGCAAAATCATGAAAGCCTATCTGGGAGAGCCAGCCGCCGCCCCAGATCCAGTGTGCCTCAATGGGATAAATCAGGGCGGAGATCACTGCTGAATAGATACAGTAGGATAAAAACTTTGTTCTCTCTGCCATTGCTCCGGAGACGATGGTTGCCGTGGTGGCACAGAATACCAGGTTGAATACGAAGTTGGACCAGTCAAAGCTTTCATAACTGGTGAATATGTCGAAACCCGGCTTTCCAATCAGTCCCATCATGTCCTCGCCCAATAGCAGACTGAAGCCTATCAAGATAAACACTACCGTTCCTATACAAAAGTCCATCAGGTTCTTCATTAAAATATTTCCTGCATTCTTTGCCCGGGTAAATCCCGTCTCTACCATGGCAAAGCCTGCCTGCATCCAAAATACCAGGGCTGCACCTATCAAAAACCAGACACCGAAAATCTGACCGTTTACAGCACTCATTAATTCTTCTGTCATAACATTACCTCCTCATTATCCTGGTTTATGGCATTCCAAAAGAGATTACCGTTTGCAAACCAGCTTCTTTCCTGTAAAAGAGTTTCTATACAGGCGGCCGCCCTGTAAATATAAAAAAGGAGATCTCCATGAACGCTTTTGGTTCATGAAAATCTCCTTTGATATGCCCCTTATTATACCCCTCCCATTTCAAAAGTCAATGGTGGGATGTTCTAAATTATTCTTGTTAAATAATTTATATTTCTGGAAATTTTCACAAAATTCATCCTTTTTATGTATTTATATCAACTTAAACACACAAAATCCCTACAATAGCCCCAAATAAATCCAAACATATCCTCGTTCATATTTTATTCACATATCTTTTAAAAATCGTTAAATTGATTAACATAATCCATTCATTTCTGTTCCATATAATAAGACCATAAGATAAAGCAAGACAAAAAACAACATGACAGCCCCTAGTAAGCAATTACTATTTTTTGAATAAACTTTTTCATAATAAATGCCAGGTGGACCAGCCACCTGGCATCCTCCCATGTTAGGGGCTTTTTTCTCCAAACAATTCCTCCATGGTATACACCCGCACCTCGACCTTATCCTCCACATCACGGTAAGCCGGCCACATAATTCTCACGGTACAATATCCCAACACGACAACCATCCAAAGACAGACGAGCCATCCCGAGACCTTTATCACCTGCATCCCCCTGTTTCTCCATCTGGTCAGGAGTCGCTGACCCCAATACCCGATTCCACGAGTCACATAATACATAAACGGTACCAGCATGGGCATACTGTAACGTCCCTGGGGCTGATAATCATTGGTATAGGAATACCAGATATTCATAATATTCGGAAGCAAAACAGCTGCCATAAGCCCCAAATGAAGCATCATCTGTGACACGTCCACGCTTCCTCTTCGCTCCTGTGCGTCTTCCCTGTTTTTTCCTCCGTGTCTCCTGCCAATCCCCTGGATACATTCCCTTAAAACACCCGTCCCCCCTGCCAGAAACAGCAGTCCGTATCCCACAAAAATCCAGGCTCTGTGTGCCTTAGTAAGAGGAGCCAAAATTCCCACAAAGCTCTTAAATACCAAAATACCCCAATCCGAACGAAACAGCATATCCGCCATGGAGATTCCCATATTCATGCCGTTTCGTCTTCCGGTGGGCTTAAACATGTCCAACGCATACTGCTGTGCACATTCCTCCTGGGTCTTAAGCCCCAAAAAATCCCCGTCATACAGCATGTAATTGCGTACAAACCACCAGCCTGCCAGAATCAGCACAAGCCCCAAGATCAGCAGACCTTTCCTCCCAAATTCACCCATACACCGTTCTCCCTTTCTGACACGCTCCAAAAAGCATCCCACAAAAATCAAAACGGCTGTCAGCAGGAATCCATATGCATTGTAATAGGAAAGCATGCAAATCGAAAGGCTCACGCCCAGCCAGATACAGGTCCGTACTGAAAAGGTGTCTCTCATACCCTTTAAAAGATAATAAAGAATCATGGCCGAAGCCATCAGAGCCATGGAATCGCAGTTCAGATAGGTGAACAAAAAGCTGGACTGGGGCAGGCAGACATTCAGAAGAAGAAAGATCCACCGCAGGCTTTTTCTCTCAAACAGCATGTCCCCCAGTGCCCACACATACCGGAAAAAGACAGCACCGCTGAGCACGCTGACCAACCGCCCGGCAAACAACAGTGCAAATTTATCTTTGGTAAAAGTCATCGTAATTCGTATAAAGAGTGCTTCCAGCATCTGCGGCAGGATTGGACGGAATGCGTAGGTAAACCCCCAGGTATAATCCATAATTTCTTTCTGATTCCCTGTGGGCAGCTTCCCATAATCCAGTATAAACTGTGCTATCTGTAGACGCATATTTTCGTCCGGTCCCTCGTTTAAGGGCAGAATGAACGCCCACAAAAGCCATATGCCCAGTACAAAAACAAAAAAGAGCACTGCCATGCATCTTTCTTTTGTAAGCCCTTTCACGCACATCAACCTCCAAAGAATTAAGATGCTGCGATTATAACAATTTCAGGAAAAAATCACAAGACAGCTTTTCTTCAGAAATTCTTTCGGTTTTTGACAAAATTTTTCATAAAATCTTAAGATTTTATCATCGACCTTGTTCGGCCATGCCAAAGGGCACGGCCGGAACTCAGTCGAGTATAAAAGGGAGAGATAAGGGCCTATGGCCCTCAACAAAAGATAATAAAAAGACGTTACCACGGGAATTGGTAACGCCTTTGTCATCATTCGTATATTATGTATTATCTTTTGTTTCTCTTATTCTAGTACAGCACCCCCAAAAAGTCAATGCTTTCCGGCTACAAAAAATTTGTCACTTTTTGGAAGTTTCTTGGTTACTTTTCACGCTTAATCCAGAACCAGCTTTGCACAGCCGTAGATTCCTGCATCATTTCCCAATTGAGCCAGTGCAAACTCTGTATCCCTGGATGACTTATAGACATAAGGTCTATAATATTTGCGGACATAGTCCAGAAGAATCTCTCCGGCTTTGGATACCCCTCCGCCGATTACGATTACCTCCGGATCCAATACTCCGGCCATAATAGAGATAGCTGTTCCCAAGTACTTTCCAAATCGTTCCACCACTCTCTCTGCCAGGGTATCCCCCGCTTTCAAAGCATCAAAAACAGCCTTTGCCGTTACCTCTCCCTCTCTTAAAAGGGACGGTTCATCACTTTTTGCCAGCTCTTCCCGGCCCAGACGTGCGATTCCCGTAGCAGAAGCAAACTGCTCCAGGCAGCCCTGATTACCGCAGCCGCAATGCTCTTCTATGTTATCCTCCACATGAATATGGCCAACCTCGCCGCCTGCCCCATGTGCTCCGGTTAAGATTTTCCCATTGATAATGATACCTCCGCCTACGCCAGTTCCCAGGGTCAGAAGCAAAACATCCTTGTGTCCTTTTGCTCCTCCCATCCACATCTCACCAAGAGCTGCTACATTGGCATCATTTCCCGCCTTACAGGGAAGTCCGGTCCTCTCGGAAAGTTCTCTTGTTACCTCCTTATAGCCCCAGCCTAAGTTAGCCGTATGGGGAACGATGCCGTCAATGGATACAGGACCCGGAACTCCTACGCCGATTCCGGCTATTTCCTCAAGGTTAAGCTTTCTCTCCTCAATCTTCGTCAAAATAGCTGCCGCTATATCCGGAAGAATCGCCGTGCCCTCATTCTCCGTATAAGTCTTGATCTCCCATTTATCCAACACATTCCCCTCTGTATCAAATAAGCCAAGCTTTACGGTTGTTCCTCCAATATCTGCTCCAAAACAATACTTTTTCATTTACCCCTCCCCCAAACTTAACTTTTTCTTGCAATATTAGCCTGCACCCGGCGATATAATTCTTCCGCCGCATTATAGCCCATCTTTTTCTGCCTGTGGTTTACTGCCGCAGACTCCACGATAATGGCCAGATTACGCCCCGGACGAATGGGAAGGGAGTGGCAGACTACTTTATTTCCCAGGAACTCTGTATATTCCTCCTGTAAGCCCATACGGTCATACTGTTTATCCTTATCCCACTCTTCCAACTTAATCACCATATCAATCGTCTGGGTTTCCTTTACACTCTCTACACCGAACAGGGTCTTTACATCCACGATGCCAATGCCTCTCAGTTCAATAAAGTGCTTGGTTATCTCTGGTGAACGACCCACTAGGGAGTCATCACTGACCTTATGGATCTCCACCACGTCATCTGTCACCAACCGGTGTCCCCGCTTAATCAGCTCCAGAGCCGTCTCGCTCTTTCCAATGCCGCTCTCTCCCATAATCAGTACACCTTCGCCATACACATCCACCAGTACGCCATGAATGGAAATGCGGGGAGCCAGTTCCACGTTCATCCAGCGAATCACCTCTGCCATAAAATTGGAGGTCATCACAGGAGTGCTTAAGATAGGTACCTGATACTTATGGGCCAGTTCCAATGCTTCCTCCTCTGGCTCCGTCTGGGAAGTATAAACCACGCAGGGGATGTTGCTGGAAAAGAAACGTTCATAAATAGGAGCCTTTTCCTCCTTGCTTTTGCTTTGGAGATAGGTATATTCCACATATCCTACAATCTGCACTCTTTCCGATGAAAAGTGATCAAAATACCCTGTCAGCTGCAGGGCCGGTCGATTCACCTCCGGAGTAACCAGCTTCATTCCAGTCATATCAATATCCGGAGTTTCATTCTTGAGATTGAGTTTTTCTACCATCTTTGTCAGATCAATACTTTGTACAACCGCCATAGTTTTTCCCTTTCTTATTTCTGGTTCCGTTCCTGTACTTTTTACCCTCCCGGGTGTTTAAACTGGTTTTATTTTATCACAGGATATGGGGAGCTTGCAATAAGGAAGTGGAAAGTACATGTGAAAACGGAGCCCTTTAGGGACTCCGCTGCAACATAAAACATAAGCCTGTATTCTTCATTCCAGTTCTAAAGCAAGATCATAAAAAAGTTCTCCGCCTTTCGAATCCCGATCTTTCATCCGAAGCACGAGCGTTTCCTGAGGAATTCCGTTTTCAAATGCAAACAGCAGATCCATTTCCTCCATCTCCTCTTCATAGGCAGATCTCACGGGCGAAATTTTTTCTTCGGTGTCTATGTCAAACAGAAAAAGTGGTTTTTCCCAATTTTCGTTGTTCACTCCGGACAGTCTCAATAATAACGCATTTGGATAAATCTTTGCATTCTCAAGCACGATCTGGGTACCGTCCAGTTTCTGCCCTATTGATATTTCTTTTGGGTTCATCTTGGGACAGGGAAGCTCATATTCCAGTCCGTCCAAAATCACATGGAGCGTTTTCGCTCCCCCCCGATTCCAGAAGTTGAGCGTAACCGTATCCGCCAGATTTTCCTCCCCGTCAAATGCATAACCAATTTCCCAGATATCCTCTTCTGGTTCTACTGCCACATGATCAGGCCCTACCGTCTTCTGATCGGCTATCTCCGTGTTTCCTTCAAACAAAAGCGTCTTTCCTGTTCCGCCTTCTATCTTTTGAAAGCTCATACTGTAAAATGGTGCACAATCCACAAGTTCTGTCAGCTTTAAGTGTGTTTCCTCCGCAATCTCTTCTTCGACCTCTTGTTCCACCTCTTCCACAACCTCATTCTTCTGGGGGTTCTCAACCTCAGAATTGCTTTCTTCAATCTCATCTGCCTGATCCGGTAAGGTGTTGGGATTCGCACAACCTTCTGAAGCCAGGGCCACTAATAATAAAATCAAATATATTTTTTTCATGTATTTCTCCATTTTAATAAGTATCAACGGCTCCCGTCACCGAAACAGCTCCACCTGTCTTTTTTGTGTTGACTCCAAAATAAAACTTCCCGGAATCCGGCCATCCACTCATGTTTCGGCTGCGAAACGTTACGGACGTGCTGGTTATCTTATAGTTATAATCTTTTCCATCAGCAAAATTATAGAAAGTCATATAATAATTTGTATTGGTGCTATTAGCTGTCAGCACAAAAGTCCCATCATAATCCTGTGTGATAAAAACATATTTTGACCACATGATATTATTGTTGGAATATGCAGAGTAAGCATATGCCCCTTTTGCATCCAGGTCATAAGTCGCTGTCGGTCTGGAGGTTGTCCGTGCCGTTTCTGTCACCTCCGTAACTTCAACCAGACTTGGATCGTTCAGATCAAATAAATCTATAACCTGTACTTCGTCTCCATCCGGAAGCTCTGCCGCCATAGCCGTCGTCTTCATCCCAAATGCAAAAACTGCGGCCAGGAAAAAACCAATACCTCTTCGAATCTTTTTATTCATAATCTTTCTCCTTTAAAATCTATTTCTAATCAACCGGACTTCAAGCTAACCCAAACGTACAACCCCGTTTACTGAAACAGCCGATTTTGTTTTTGTAGTATCAATACCAAAATAAATCCAATCCGGATTTCCCCATCCATCAAAATTCCAGGTATTACAGGTAACATTTTTGGAATGGATCTCATAGACATAATCCCTTTTATCATCACAATTATAAACGATTAGTTGGTAATTGATACTGTTACTGTTCGCCGTAATCTTAAAACACCCCAAATTCCCCGGATCAAAAAACCTGTATTTTGACCACATGATATTATTATTAGAATATGCAGAATAGGTATAATCTCCGTCCACATCCATATTCCAGAGTTTAGTAGGTCTGGAGGTTGTCCTTTCCCTTTCGGTCACATCTACAATTGCAACCAGACTCGGATCATTCGGGTCAAACAAATTGATTACGACCTCATCTTCCTGGTCATCTTCGGATTCGGCCGCCAATACTGTGGTCTTCATCCCAAAGGACAACATAACCGCCAATAACAGTGCAATACTTTTCTTCCATTTTCTTAACATAAAACACCTTTCTTTCCGGGCTTGAAGGCCCAAAGACCCTAACACGAATGAAACAATATGTAACACTTATTTAAACACGGCCATGTTTTAAATATAATTATATTATATATAATAAATATAATTATGTCAATATCCAAGCTGCTATATTTTTGACACTTTTAATATTTGTACATCAGCAAAAGATTGCATGGTAAAAATTATGATGTAAGTTATTACCTTGTTGTAACACTTCCCTCCACATGTATGGTCTTTGTCGTGGTTCCCTGAATAAACAACGTGTAAGTACCCGTCTTCGGAATCGTAAAAGTGTGCACAATTTCACCATTCGTGGTTGATACGGTGGTGTTTTTATGATCACTGTCCTCGTATCCGACCCGAAACGCATCCGTTGAGTTATCGCCACATATAAAAAAGTTTACCTTACTCCCCTTTTCCAATGTCACTGTTGTCACGGATACCGCCCTTGTTCCATTCAATGTTGTATCTACAGGAGTAGTTCCTCTCGCTCCAAGATTCAATCCCAGATCCACCATATCCTCTATCTTTATGAAATCCACTTCCTCTGTCAGAGTATTCCCGCCGTTCATTTCTTCTTCCACTTCCACAACCAGCATCTTGACTGCTTTCTCCTGTAACAGGGATGCTCCGTAAGACGCAGACACCGTCATCACCGGGCAGGCACTCACTACGACTGCCATCATCACCATAGCACTCCATTTACTTCTCTTATTTTCCTTTTTCAACATATTCTCCAATCTCCTTTCCAATCCACTCTTCGTATGTCCGGTCAATGCCACTGCATGCCGCAGGAAAGTCTCTCCCTGGTTAAAGGAAACCAGAAGTCCTGCATAAACTTTCCTGTCCTGAGAAGTACAGCCCTGCAGCACTTCCTCGTCACAGGCCATCTCACTGACCTCCACAAAATAATGAGCAAATAACTGCATAAACGGATTAAACCAATATAAGCCGCACAGCAAAAATAAAATCCTGCGGTAAAGGCTGTCCCTGTGGCGGCAATGTATCAGTTCATGGCGAAGCAGCAATTCCCTCTCCTGCTCTCCCAACAGCATTTCCGGAAAATACAGCCTGTAACGGAAGCAGCCTGTGACAAAGGGCTGTGGAAGCAGCTTATTCTCCAATACCTTTACCGGCCTTTTTATCCCCAGTTCCCTCTCCAGTCTCCGAATGGTTCCTGACAGTTCCGTATTCCGATGCTCCACTCCGGTTCTTTTTAGCTTTTTAAGGAGACTATACTCCCTTAAGCAGGGAACCATTCCCTTTACGAAAATACCTGCTATCCACAAAGCAAAGAGCAGTTTAAAAACCCAATGGTTCCCATACCCCGTCCATGAGCTAAAAGATACTTTTTCAATAACAGGACTGACCTTATTCAGGTACTCTTCCCCCACCGCCATGGGCGGTTCAATGGAATAATAGGTGCATTTAAACATCACAATCCCTGCTATTATCGGCAAGATGACCAGGGCATACCACAAGACCAGCTTCATCAGCCTGCGGATCCCGCATTTAGACATCTTTCTCTCCATGTTTTTGCGTACTGCAAAAAACAGCAGGAACAAAAGATTCTGAATCATGGCAGCCGTTAAAAGCAGCAGCACCAGATCGCTCAGCTTCCACAGAATAATCAATTCCCCGTCAAAAATCGTCATGGCTCCTCCTTTATGGCATCCAGCAGTTCCTGAACCCTCTCTGCCTGCTTCTTTGTCAGCTTTTCCTTTCCGCAGAATGCCGCCACCAGATGTTCAAAGGAACCACTTCCAAAGGACTTCTCCAATTCCTGACAGATCAGGGCCTGTTCATATTCCAGACGGGTAACCAGAGGGGTATAGATGTGATGAAGCCCCTCCTGGCGGTTCTCCACATAACCCTTTTCCGAAATATTGTACAGAATCGTACTCTTGGTCCCTCGTGCCTGGGGAAACTGCTGATAGATCTCCTCGCTGCTGATTCCCTCCGGATGTGCCCAAATCACTTCCATAAACTTTAATTCCATTGCCGATAATTTTTTCTTTCCTCCGATACGCTCCAATGGCTTTTCCGCTACTCTTGCCATGTTCCTCATCCTCCACTCAATTTTTATTTTTATACGTATATCATATATCATATTTAGATTAAAATAAATATAAAATAATTATATATGGAATTATATTATTTTTTATTGATATACTTAATTTAATATGTTTCAAAAAATAAGGATCCCGCAAAATAAGACAGCAGAATTTAGAAATACTGTTGTCTTATTTTGCGACATCCTCTATCATAAACACTCAAATTCTCTTTTAATGGAAAAATCCATACACCTGCTCCGCCGCAGGACGATTCATAGAGGGAACGGCAGCCAGCGTATCCACATCCGCCTGTCGGATAGCCTCCAGAGACTGAAAATGCTTCATCAAAGCCTTTCGTCTGGAGGGCCCAATGCCCTCGATATCATCCAGAACAGAGTGCACCTGCTCCTTACTCCGTAAGGATCTATGATACTCTATGGCAAAACGATGTGCCTCATCCTGAATCCGTGTAATCAGCCGGAAGCCCTCGGAATTTTTTTCAATGGGAATCTCTACATTGTTGTAGTAAAGCCCTCTGGTGCGGTGATTGTCATCTTTTACCATGCCGCAGATCGGGATCGCAAGGTTCAGCTCCTTTAGCACTTCCAGAGCGATGTTGACCTGCCCTCTTCCGCCGTCCATCATAAGAAGATCCGGAAACTTCGTAAAACTGCCGAACTGGTCTGAAATCTCCTTGTCCTGAAGCTGCCGCTGCTCCTCCATTCCGTGGAGAAAACGCCTGGTTAGCACCTCCCGCATACTGGCATAGTCATCCGGCCCTTTCACCGAACGAATCTTGAACTTCCGATAGTCGCTCCGCTTAGGCTTCCCCTTTTCATAGACCACCATGGAGCCTACGGACTCAAAGCCGTTGGTATTGGAGATATCAAAGGCTTCCACCCGGCTGATTCCGTTCAGTTGAAGAAGAGAAGCTATCTCTTTCATTGCCCCGATGGTGCGGCCTTCCTCCCTTTTAATCTTTTCCTTGTCCTGACTGAGCACAAGTGCCGCATTCTTTTTCGCCAGCTCCACCAGCTTTTCTTTTGTGCCAATCTTGGGAATCCGCAGGTACACCCTGTGTCCCTTTCTGGCGGACAGCCACTGCTCAATGACCTCTTTATCCTCAATGGACTCTTCTATCATCAATTCCCGGGGGATATAAGGGGTTCCCGCATAAAATTGCTTGATAAAGCTGCTTAAGATCTCCTTTGTCTGCTCTCCCTCTGCAATCCGCAGATAGAAATGATCCCGGCCAATAAGCCGTCCGTCCCGGATAAAAAAAACCTGGACTACCGCATCCTCACCCTCGCTTGCCAGGGCGATAATGTCCTTATCCTCCATGTCGCTGTGGGTAATCTTCTGCTTCTGAGCAATCTGCTTCACACTGTTCAGCAGCTCCCGCTGCTCAATGGCGGCTTCAAACTCCATGGCATCCGCCGCCGCTTTCATTTTCTCTTCCAGCTCTTTGATTAAGGGTGCATAATTTCCATTCAGAAACTCCAGAGCCTTGGCAATATTTTTCCCATATTCCTCCTTAGAAATATATCCCTGGCAGGGGGCATCACACTGTTTAATATGATAATTCAGACAGGGACGCTCCTTTCCCATGTCCTTGGGAAGATTTCGGTTACAAGTGCGAATCCGGTACAGCTTATGAATCAGATCAATGGTGTCCTTTACCGCACCGGCACTTGTATAGGGACCATAATACTTTCCCTTATCCTTTTTTAGCTGACGGGAAAAGAGCACCCTGGGGTACTCTTCATTTACCGTTACTTTAATATAAGGATAAGTCTTATCATCCATGAGCATGGTGTTGTATTTGGGCCTGTGCTCTTTAATAAGATTACACTCCAAAACCAGTGCTTCCAGCTCTGAGTCCGTGATAATATACTCAAACCGGGCAATATGGGTCACCATCTGCTCGATCTTGACCCCCTTATTCCGGCTGGACTGGAAGTACTGCCGCACCCGGTTTTTCAGGGAAATTGCCTTTCCCACATAGATGATGGCATCCTTCTCGTCATGCATCAGGTAGACCCCTGGTTTGGCCGGAAGTTTCTTCAATTCCTCTTCTATATCAAACATGGCTTCTGATCCTCTGTTTCAAAAAATTATCTGCTGGAAAACAGTCCTTTCTTTCTGCTCTTCTTCCCTTTCTCAAGATTCTCCTGAATGGGCTTGCTCCAAGATGCCGAGAGGGGTGCGGATGCACGTACACAGGAAATCGCCTGATCCAATACCTCATAATTCAGCTGTGTCCCAGCACTGTCACATTGAAAGGATACCGCACGATCTGCACCAATTCCAAAGGAAGCCGCCTCAGAAATGGCATCCATATTGGCACCCAGGAACAGGAATTCCCAGCCATAGCGTTCCTTTTGCCGTTCTACCATCTTTTTCACCGCCACCCTGTCATATTGATGGCTGGCATTCTCCATTCCGTCCGTTGTGATAATAAAGAGGGTGTACTCTGGTACGTCCTCCGGTCTGGCGTATTTATGGATATTTCCAATGTGGGTAATGGTGCTTCCGATGGCATCTAAGAGAGCCGTGCATCCTCTTACGGAATATTCTTTCTCCGTCATAGGGGGCACCTCACCAAGCTTCACCCGATCATGAATCCGTTCACAGTAATTATCAAAGAGTACGGTGGTTACATAAGCCTCCCCCTCTTCCCTTTTCTGCTTCTCTAGCATTCCGTTAAAGCCCCCGATGGTGTCCTGCTCCAGCCCACTCATGGAACCGCTTCGATCCAGGATAAATACAAGCTCCGTCAGATTCTTTTTCATTGTGTCATCCTCCTTTTTGATGTTTGCCTCTAACAGCTTACTTGCAGTTGTTATTTGTTAAATACATCATAAGGCTTCTAACACTTAAAAAGGTCGCACAGCAAGCGACAAATTATGCTCCCAAAAGGCTCTGATCAAAGGCAAACAGGGCTTCATTAATCTCAAAAATATTGTAATTCTCTTTGGCAATAAAGTATTCAATAATCACGTCAAAGCGATTGCTGTGGGACAGGGCAAAGCCTGCTTTCATAAGCAGATCCTTTGTTTCCTCCAGAGAAAGTTCAAATGCTATGGCAAAGGCAAGTGCCGTGGGCTTGCTTGGCTTATAATAAATATCACTGCGAATCTTGGAGAACAGCTTCCGGTCAATATTTGCCTTTTTGTAACACTGAGCGTCCGTCATGCCCTTTTCGTCAATCTTTCGCAGAAGCATCTGGGAAAAGCTCTCATCAATCTGACACAGCAGTTCTTCAAGCCCTGGGTCTGTTCTCCCCGAACCTGGTACTTCAAGGGACTTCTTTTTTAATCTCTTTCCCTTTCCCTTTCCCCATAAGATCTTTTTATCAGTGGGCTCCTCCTTAGGTGCACTCTGTGGCATCGGGGCTGACATGGGTGCAGGCATCGACATCTGCATACGGAGATTTTCTCTTTCATAATCCGTATGCTCTTTCTCATACTGATCATCAATATAGGAAGCAATATCCTGAAAAAGCTTCTCCCCTATCTGATAGGAGGCTTTATCGAAAATCACCAGATATACCAGCATCTCATGCTCAAATAAGAATTCACTGATGGTATCCATGGCGATACGCAACGCCTGATCCTTAGGATAGCCATAGATTCCGGAAGAGATCAATGGAAATGCCACAGTCTCACACTGATTCTGAAAGGCCAATTCCAATGAAGTACGATAGCAGGAGATCAATAATTCCCGTTCTCCATGACCGCCACCCCTCCATCTTGGTCCTACCGCATGTATCACATAGCGGCAGGGCAAAGCATAGCCCTTTGTGATCTTTGCTCCTCCCGTGGGGCAGCCATGCAAGGTCCTGCATTCCTCCAAAAGCCCTCTTCCTGCCGCCCGGTGAATACAGCCGTCCACCCCACCGCCACCTAAGAGACTTTCATTGGCCGCATTGACAATAGCATCTACCGGCATCTTTGTAATGTCACTTCTTATAATTTTAATTGGCATTCTTTATTCCCTGCACATTTTTAAAATCCTTAATGCCTTTCTCTTGCTATTACAACAGGTGGCTCTTTCTCCGGGGATTCCGATTGTTCTTCGGGCTCTTCCTTATTTTCTTCTTCCGGATTCTCCTCTGTCTTCTCGTCTGCTATGGCATCTGTCTTCTCTTCGGTTTCCGGTTTCTCATCCGAACTGTCCTTTTCTTTTGAGTCCTTTTCCTTTGACTCCTCTTCCTCCGGCTCCGGAATTCCCTTGGCTTCCCGAAACAGCTTCATGAACTCTTTACCCGTGATGGTCTCCTTCTGAATCAGAAATTCTGCAATCTTATCCATAGCTTCCCGATTCTCACTTAAGAGACGCTTTGCCTCCTCATAGGAGTCTTTCAGGATCTTCATAACCTCCTGATCTACCTCCGCAGCCGTAGCATCGCCGCAATTCATAACCGTCCGGCCTGTCAGGTATTCATTTTCTCTGGTCTCAAGACCCATAAGCCCGAACTTCTCGGACATACCATACTGTGTTACCATAGCTCTTGCAAGGCGG
This sequence comes from uncultured Lachnoclostridium sp., assembly GCA_948330435.1. GTDB lineage: Bacteria > Bacillota > Clostridia > Lachnospirales > Lachnospiraceae > Laedolimicola. The sequence continues at coordinate 59,720 of CAOJBY010000004.1, forward strand.
GTTGCCTTTTCAATGTCATTGGAAGCTCCCGTTGTCACGGTCTCAAACACCAGCTCCTCCGCCGCCCGGCCTGCAAGATAGCCTACGAGCATGGCATCAATCTCTTTCTTGGTATTCAGATATTTTTCTTCCTCCGGCACCTGCATCACATAGCCAAGGGCACCCATGGTACGGGGAACAATGGTAATCTTCTGTACCGGCTCCGCATCCTTTTGGAGGGCACTCACCAACGCATGACCTACCTCATGGTAGGACACGATCCGGCGTTCCTCCTTGCTCATAATGCGATCCTTTTTCTCTTTTCCTACCAGAACAACCTCAACGGCTTCAAAGAGATCCTTTTGAGCAACGGCTTTCCTCTTATTCTTTACTGCAAGGATAGCAGCTTCATTGATCATATTGGCCAGATCCGAGCCTACCGCTCCGCTGGTAGCCAGTGCAATCTCATCCAAGTCTACCGTCTCATCCATATTGACATTCTTGGCGTGAACTTTCAGAATATCCACACGCCCTTTCAGATCCGGACGGTCCACGATAATCCGGCGGTCAAAACGGCCTGGTCGTAAGAGAGCCGGATCCAGCACTTCCGGACGGTTGGTAGCTCCCAGGATCAGGCAGGCCGTATGACTGTCAAAACCGTCCATCTCAGCCAGAAGCTGATTTAAGGTCTGTTCTCGTTCGTCATTTCCGCCGCCGTAGCGGGAATCACGGCTCTTGCCGATGGCATCAATCTCATCAATAAAGATAATACAGGGGGAATGCTTCTTGGCCTCTCCAAACAAATCACGGACACGGGAAGCACCCACACCAACAAACATTTCCACAAAGTCAGAACCGGACAAGGAAAAGAAAGGTACATGAGCCTCTCCCGCCACTGCCTTGGCAAGCAAAGTCTTTCCTGTTCCCGGAGGTCCCACCAGTAAGGCTCCCTTTGGAAGCTTTGCACCAATCTCCGCATATTTTCCCGGATTGTGAAGAAAGTCTACCACCTCCTGAAGAGATTCCTTTGCCTCTTCTTCTCCGGCCACATCTTTGAAAGTGACTCCTGTTTCCTTTTCAATATATACTTTTGCCTTGCTCTTGCCGACACCCATGCCCATCATGCCGCCGCCACCCATTTTCCGCATAACCATGCCGAAAATGAGCCATATTAAAGCAACAGGAAGCAATATGTTGAGAATGACTGAGAGAATCATCTCCCGCATATCTCTGGGAGGGGCACTATACTCAACTTTGGCTTCACGAAGCTTCTGCTCCAATTGGTAGTCTGGCATAACACCTGTAGTATAGATGATATCGCCGCCTCTGGCATTCTTTTCTTTTGCTACTATCTTGATCTCGTTGGAAGTCAGCTCTACTTTATCTATCTCACCTTTCTCCAACATCTCCATAAATTCATCATAGGTGATAAAAGAACTGCCAGATCCTATCCCCGTGAGATAGGTCCAGGCCAGCATCATAAGCATTGTAGCAATCAAAATCACCAAAATGCTCTGCCGGTTTTTCGGACTTTTATTGTTGTCTCCTCCGCCATTATTGCCCGGACGGTTGGAGTTATTATTTTCTTCCATTTTTGCCTCCTAATGTCTCAAATAAATTCATGACCATAATATTACTATTATAATGTGTGTTTTGTTAGAAAGCAATAGAAATTCTATCTGGGCTCCGATGTGAGCATAATTCCCAGTCTCTGAAGTGTTTTCTCATCCCCTGCATTCAACATCCGGGAAGTATGTACCTGACTTCCTCTCAAGCGTGGGAGCTGGCGAAGTGCCAGATCTGCCAACTCGTTACTTTCCGAACTGGCAGAGAGAGCTATCAAAACCTCTTCCATATGAAGCCGGGGATTCTTACTTCCAAGATAGTCTACTTTCAGCTTTTGTATGGGGCGGATGACATTGGGCGTAATCAGCAATACCTTATGCTCAATCCCTGCCAATTCTTTTAAAGCATTTACCAGCAGTGCAGAGCAGGCCCCTAAAAGTTCACTGGTCTTTCCGGTAATAACCCGCCCATCAGTCAGTTCCATAGCCGCCGCCGTATGGCCTGTTTCCTCTGCACGCTTCATGGCTGCCGGAACTGCTTTGCGATCCTGAGTGGTAAGTCCTACTTTATTCATCAGGAGTTCTATTTTATAGGCCTCCCCTTCCATGGCCTTTCCTCTGGCTATGCTGACTAAAGTATGGTAATATCTGCGGATGATTTCCTGCCCGGAGGCTTCACGGCAGGCTTCATCATCTACAATGCAGTTTCCAACCATATTCACACCCATATCTGTGGGTGACTGATAGGGACATTCTCCGTAAATTCTCTCAAAAATAGCCCGCAATACAGGGAAAATCTCTACATCACGATTGTAATTTACCGTGGTCTCTCCATAGGCATCCAGATGATAGGGATCAATCATATTTACATCGTTTAAGTCCGCAGTCGCCGCTTCATAGGCCAGATTCACCGGATGTATCAAAGGCAGGTTCCAGATGGGAAATGTCTCAAACTTGGCATAACCTGCACGAATTCCCCTTTTATGCTCATGATAAAGCTGGGAAAGGCAGGTTGCCATTTTACCGCTTCCCGGACCCGGAGCCGTAACTACCACCAGCGGCCGAGAAGTCTCTATATACTCATTATGCCCATATCCCTCCTCACTGACAATCAATGGTATATTGTTCGGATAGCCAGGAATCATATAATGACGGTATACTCTCACTCCCATCTTCTCCAGGCGGCTCTGGAACATCTGGGCACTATATTGTCCTGCAAAATGAGTAATGCATACACTTCCTACATAGAGATCCTTTGACTCAAAAATTCCTTTCAAGCGGAGCAAATCAGAATCATAAGTAATTCCCAGATCTCCCCGAATCTTATTTTTCTCAATATCTTCAGCACTGATTACAATCACAATCTCTACCTGTTCTTTAAGCTGCATCAACATCCTAAGTTTGCTGTCCGGTTCAAAACCCGGAAGCACTCTGGAGGCATGGTGATCGTCATACAGTTTTCCCCCAAATTCCAAATAAAGCTTATTATCAAACTGGCCGATCCGTTCCTTAATATGCTCCGACTGCATTTTTAAATATTTTTCATTATCAAATCCTTTTTTCATCCGTTCCTCCGCCTCATAACATCAAAATTTAAACATATTGGAAAACATATACATCCCTGATCCCGTGAGAGTAAGTATAGCCCCAATCCCAACTCCCGCAAACATCCACCGGAATATTGTAGGCTCTTTCAGACATTTTTCCAAATAACTTCCCAGATATATTGCCCCCAGCATGGCGGTAGGCACAATATACCGAAAATCCATGGTACAGCCATAGGGCAAGCGAACATTTAAGAGCAAATGATTCAGATAAATCCAAATCCAAAGTCCAGGAAGCCCCAAGTATAGAAACTGTTCTCTTACAGATTTTCCTATCATTCTCTCTTTCCAGCCCCGAACGCAGACTGCCACAGCAGAAAATACAGCCTGAACTACCAGTATCAGATTGCTGACAATCAGAACCGCTGCCGGCCATTCCTCCACATGGTGGTATTCGAATTCCCCCACAACCGCTGACTTTACAAGATAAAAGTTCAGATTGTACTCCTCAAAAGGATTCAGGTAAACCGGTGACAACAGCCTGGAAATGGGAAAGAACAGGAATCTCTCCGCAAAGCCATGATCACCACAGTAGACATTATCACCCGGCTGCAGTACAAAATTCAGCCCCTGTCCAAACATCAGGTAATTCCGAATGGGATAATACAGGCCAATGGGCATGGAAATGCAGCCAAATACCACAAACTGACCAATCAGCGGCCTCCATGTACCATCCTTAACAGCCCTTATCAGCTTCACAAGCATAAATATTCCAGTAAAAGCCGCCAAAAGGGCACAGGAAATCTTTGTAAAAATTCCAAATCCAAATCCAAAGGCCAGAAAAATCACATTCCCATAGCCCGGATTTTTGAACCATCGAATGGTATAGAGGATGATAAAGGTCATTAAAAACGTCACCAGAGCGTCATTATTCACCCATCCTCCAAGCATATACTGAACCGGAAGAAAGGCACAGATGGAAAGTGCAATCACTGTGGCAGTCTTTCCCAATTTCAACTCCTTAAAAATCTTTCCGGTTGTCAGCAGGGTAAAACATGTAGCAGTACAGGATATAATTTTGGCACTTTCAAAGAGATAAACCTCATCCGTGATATGAAGTACTTTCCCTGTTACTTTCATAGCACATGCCGCCAGAATGTGGAACAGGGGAGGGTGATAGTATTGGCCTCCATTTTCCAGCGGAAGTGCTCCCGTCTCAAAAATCGTCAGGACATAGGAAGCATGTCCATAATATCCCACTCTGGTAATCTCACCCAAATCATGGTAGGCCGTATAAGAAGGCTTATAAAGAGCAAATCCGATCCGCATGGCAAGACCTGCCAAAAGAATAACAGAAACCAGCCCTTTGTAAGTCAAACGCTTACAAAAGGCCAGAATTAGTACACCTATTCCTATCAATATCATCAAATTCCATAAAATGGGCTGGATCAGATCTCTGTCATTTAGAATCCCTTTTTTCATAAAAATCCAGAACAACAGGACAATAACAGCAAGCGTAATTCCCTCCAAGGCGAATTCCCGCCCAAAAGTCATAAGCTTCTTTTTCATTCTAATCGTTCTCTCTATTCCTCATATCCATTTGGATTCATAGACTGCCATTTCCAGGAGTCGGCACACATTTCTTCGATTCCGTTCTCCGCTTCCCAGCCAAGCTCCGCCTTTGCCTTTGCCGGATCTGCATAGCAGGTGGCAATATCGCCGGGACGCCGGGGCTTTACTGCATAAGGAATCTTCTTTCCACAGGCCTTTTCAAAGGCATGCACCACATCCAATACGCTGTAGCCCTTGCCGGTACCCAGATTATAGATAAGAACACCCTTTTTCTCTTCCAGCTTCTTAATGGCTGCTACATGGCCCTTTGCCAGATCCACCACATGAATATAATCCCTGACGCCTGTTCCATCCGGTGTATCGTAATCATCTCCGAATACACCCAAACACTCTAGCTTACCAATAGCCACCTGTGCCACATAGGGAACCAGATTGTTGGGAATTCCCTTGGGATCCTCACCAATCAGGCCACTCTTATGTGCTCCAATTGGATTGAAGTAACGAAGAAGAATCACATTCCACTCCGGATCTGATACATGAATATCCTCCAATACCTGTTCCAGCATACCCTTTGTCTGTCCGTAGGGATTGGTAATCTTTCCCTTGGGACATTCCTCAGTAATGGGAATAAAGGCTGGATCTCCATATACCGTAGCGGAGGAACTAAATACAATGTTCTTAACATTGTGCTTACGCATCACATCACAGAGTACCAGAGTTCCTGCAATGTTATTGTAGTAATACTCGATGGGCTTTGCTACGGACTCTCCCACTGCTTTCAGTCCTGCAAAATGAATCACCGAGTCAATCTGCTCTTTCTCAAAAATCTTGTTAAGAGCCTCCCGATCCAAAATATCCGCCTCATAGAATGTGGGCTTCTTTCCTGTGATCTGCTCAATCCGATCCATAGATTTTCTGCTGGCGTTATACAGATTGTCCACAACTACAACCTCGTAGCCTGCCTCTAAAAGCTCCACGCAAGTATGACTACCGATAAAGCCCGCACCGCCTGTGACTAAAATCGCCATAAATTTTTCCTCCTTATACACTATATGGATTAAAATACTTTCGATTTGAAATTCCTTTCTAAATATAGCATGGTTTTGGGGTGGGTGCAAGAGAGTTACGTCGTGAATTTGTATATGAAAAGTGAAACTTTAAGTTCATTCTTGGGCGTATTGGAAAAGATATGGATTTTTCCCTCTGTCTGTGCTATGCTTACAAAATGATGCGATATTTAAAACCAATTTTAAAACCTTTTTCTTTCTTACCAGCTATATTCATGCTGTATGTAATCTTCCAGTTCTCCGCACAGCCCGGCGAGGTCTCCGGAAACTTAAGCTGGAGGGCCACCCATAAACTCCTGGAGATTACTTGTGAATCTTTTGAAACCGGATGGAGTTCGGCAGAACTTAATCTCTATACAGAGATGCTGCATCCCTATGTACGTAAGCTTGCCCATGTGACAGAATACTTTCTGCTGGCCGTATGTGTCTCCTTTCCCCTGTATGTCTATGGGCTGCGGGGAATTGCTTTAACCATACTGGCCGGTGGATTCTGCGTAGCCTGTGCCTGTCTGGACGAATACCATCAGTCCTTTGTAGCAGGCCGGGGGCCTTCCAAACGAGATGTTATGATCGACAGCATCGGAATCTTAATCGGTGTAATTCTGGTCCGAATTGTCTGCTTTATCGGACGGATTACGATATTTCGGGAACGAAAACCCAGGCGAAAGCAGATACGGAGGTAAAGCATCAGATCGTTGATCGCAAACCCTACCATAGATATTTCATTCATCGCCTTTTCCCGTTGGGAGAAGCCAGCGTCATCCAAAAAGGAGCAGGGAATTTTCTCTGCAGCGTAAAACTGCATATTCAGGCAGGGGAAAGAGCCCATTGCCAGGGATTCCGGCGTACAATCGCAGGTGACAGAATCTTTCATAACAACACCTCCTATTTGTAGTCCCATAATCTCTTTCCAGTAAGCCTTTATATAAATCAATTCTCAGCCACAAATACATGTGTCTGCAAATTGATTTGTGCACTGTAAGGAGATTACTGTTTTCACTTTTATAAAAAGCAAGTTACCACATTATTTTTTGAAGAATAAAAAATAATAATCTGGTGAATCATGTCCAAAGGAGGCATTTATTTGTTTTTTATTTTTCCATTAAAATCTCTCCTGAGATTCGCCACTGTGGCCCACCCAGGTCTAATGAAACTTTTTTCACGGGGACGTGTAAATAATCAAGTGAATCGCTTCCGTCCCGGCGTATGCTTATATAGGCTTCCGTCTCATCACCATCCAGGTCTTCTTTTATGCCAGAGATAGACAGTATGGTTATTTCCTGGTTCGTTTCACCAAAATATGGCAATTCCATGCCGGGAACGGTGTAGTACTCATTGACTTCTTCCGCCTGGCCTGTAAGGTACAGTGGAATGGCATTTTCAATCAATTCTGTAATTCCTGCATCCGTATAATTCAGGTACGTGAATTTTCCCCATTTTCCATCTCCCATATAGTTTAAACAGGCTTCCAATTCATGCCCCGGGTAGTTGCCTGTATGATTGATATTTGAATATCCGGCCAGTTCCGCACGGAGTATGATTTTTTCTTCCACAAAATGAAAGTCTATCTGAGATCCGGCATAGTAGGCATATTCATTGTCCAGTTCTTCCTGGTCTACTTTCTCCGTCACGCCCACAGGCTCTCCGTCAAATATAAGCCTTACTCCCTCCTGGGTATACTGCGTGTCGAAATGTGATGTCAGTTCTTTTGTATAGTCCTCTTCCAGATAGTGATAGATGTTCCAGGAATTGTCTGGGGCCTTATCCACCATAAACAGGGAGCGAATGGAGATCCCTGTTCCGTGGAGCACATAGGTGATTATGGCAAGCTCCTCTTTCCCGTCATTGTCAAAGTCCTGCTCCTGAATCAATGGCTCTATTTCATAATTGGATATGAGGGGGACTTCGGCATATACAAGGCTGTCCGGTGTGCGAACTGCCATTGCTTCTCCCTCATGTACACCGTAGAGTGCAAATTGCTCCGTTTCACCCATCAAGAGCAGCTCTGTCTCACCCAGGCTTTCCCCCATTCCTGAATGCTCCGTTCCTACGATTGCTTTATCTGTCCAGAGTTCTTCCTCATCACTGTCAGTCTCTTCACCATTTTTATCCGGATTTACGGATTCCCCGACCGATAATATTTCAGAAAAAGGAACCTCTTTGTGTATGCCCGCAATTGCTTTTCCCTCCTCCTCTCCTGCAGTCAAAAAGGAAATGCCGCAGCCGCTGATCATCAACAGCAGCAAAAGGCTTATGAGCATATGAGGGCGTTTCGTATTCAATGCATGGCGAATTCGCTTTTTTGTGCTGCTTTCGCCAAAATAGAGTACAGGTGAGATTCCGCTGCATTTGCAGGCAAAATCTAATAGGGTCTGGGCATAATGTCTTTTTTGTATAGCGTTTTTTCCCCGGAGGACGCATTCATCACAATACATTTCCATATCACGATTCAAGGTACGAAAAGCAAGCCACGCCAGAGGATTAAACCAGTGCAGAATCAACACCAGAACTGCCACGCATTTAATCCATGGATCCCGGCTTCGGATATGCCTGCGTTCATGCTCCAGAATGTCCTTAAGCTGCTCCTTTTGGCTCTCCAATTCCCGGGGAATGTAGATTCTTGAGGGAAAGCCAGGCATTACAAATGGAGTGTTAATCTCTTTTGTGCTCCACACATCATGCTCTATTTGAATGGCAGCAGCAGCCCGTTTTCTCAGTCTCCTCCACCCTGTCAGATTGATTGCCGCAAGGCCTGCGGCTCCCAATAGCCACAGGGTAAAAAGAACTTCCGTTACTCCTATGGCAAAACCGTTCTGGATTTCTGCCTTTTGCCCCTGTATCTTAGATATGATTGTTTCTGTCTCATCGGATGAAAGGTTATTTCCAGGGTAGCCTGGCATGCCCTCGGGGATTTCTGTTCCTGTTTCGTTTTCGTCCTGTGTCTCCATGCCCCCGTTTTGCTGCTTCTCAGAAAGTACTTGTCCTGCTTCCGGCAGGAGATTCCTTACTGTATGAAAGGACCCAAAATTCACTGGCGGCAGCAGAAGCACCAGGAGCAAGACCAGCCAGAGTATCCGGACATACAGCTTCGATAAGTTTCCTGTGATTCTGCGAAACAGGAGGATCCCCAAGATCAGTACGGCTCCTGACAAACTATTTTGCAGCAACTGATTAAAAAATGCCGTCATCTTTCACCCTCCTCTGCTGCCTGATTAATCAGTTCCTGAAGCTCTCTTGCTTCTTTCTCTGTCAGCTTTTCGTCCTGCAGGAATGCGGCGATAAAGGCAGGAAGACTTCCATGGAACTTTTTCTCCAGAAACTCTTTGCTTTCCTGCCGCTGAATCTGTCCTCTGGATACTAAGGTGCGAACTATGGCATTTTCATTTCGGACTATCTGCTTTTCTCCCAGGCTGCGTAGGATGGTGTAAGTAGTAGACTTTTTCCACCCCAGCCGTTCCCTGCACAGACCTACCAGTTCCATGGAATTGATTGGCTCTGTATCCCACAGGATGTCCATGAGACGGTATTCGCTCTCGTTGATGTGATAGTGCAAATGTATTCCCCCTATTTTTCCTTAGATTTAGCAAGGATGTTTCATTGCCTTGCCCCGCTGCATAGATTTATATTCATAGTTCCCTTTAAGTCTATAACTATAAACCTGCCCTTTTCTATAAGTTTACACTTATAAACCTAACCTGTCAACCTTTTACCCAGAAAAAGATAAAAAATCATTTTTCTCACTTTATAACAGAAAGCAGCCACTTTGATTTCTTTCACACTCTTATTATTGATACGCAGGATATTCCTGTGTTATTTCAAAAACCCCTCCTGCACCAGATCCTGCACAACCTCCGTGGGAATCTCAAATTCCACGCTTCCCATATACCCAGGAGCCACTTCGTACTCATCAAAAACGATCATGAGCTTTCCGTCTTCGTTCACATAGAAAGTCGTATCCTCTTTTACAGACTCAAAATCCCATTCCGGCGTATCGCCGTCTACCCAGTAAGCAATCATCTCATCTGCCGCCATCTGTTCTTTCATCTGCTGTTTGATATTCTCGGAAATAGGGCCTGCAAAGTCCACACCCTCCTTAAACAATCCGGCCAGATTGATCATTTCTCCTGTCTGCTTGTCAATATGGTAGATCTTCACCATCTGGGTACCGCTTGCCATCACAAGAAGCTGATCAAAACGAATGGAGAACAGGCGGTCACTGTCCGTAATGACAGAATAATCAAGCTCCACATCCATATGGCCCTCACCCTCGCCAGCGGCTTTCACATCTGCTTCATACTGTGCAATAATCTCATCTGTGTATTCCTGGATGCTCTTGTTAATCTTCTGGGTAGTCTCCTCATTCACCGTACCGTCCTCGTTCTTTACGCTGACCTCAGGGATCTTAATGTTGGCCGTCATATTGTTATTGTTCTCTGAACTTTCATATTCCCGAAAAGTTACTACCTCTGCAATGGCACCAATAACCGGAATCTTTGCCATGGCATGGGCAATTGCTGCCCCGGAATTAGCCATTACCGTGATGACCAGCATAGCTGCCGCAACACCTCCCACAACTCTTCCTGCATATACCAATACCTTTGATTTCTTTTTCATGTTCTTTTCCTCCTTTGCTTCACGGATCCCCATTTCCACCCTCTGACGCAGTTCCTTTGGAATCCTGATATTTTCATAGTCCTCCCTCATCTCTTCCAATCTTTTATCCCTCATAGCTTAGTTCTCCTTTCGTAAGCTCAAGCTTCAGCTTTTTCAGGCTCCGATATAAAATGGTCTTTACTGTGTTGGTATTTTCATTTAGGATCCTTGCAATCTCACTAAGCTTCTGGTCCTCAAAAAATCGAAGCACTACAACCGCTTTCTCCTTTTCGTCCAGTATTCCCAATGCTTCAATCGTATCAAAATCCTGATAGCTGTCCTCTTTTCCATCTTCATAAAAGTCTTCTACTGCCACCTCTTTCTGGTTTTTGCGGATGAAATCCAGGGCCGTATTCATGACAATTCGCCATAACCAGGTCTTTATATATGCTTCCTGCTTGACGGATGCGGAATGCTTAATTGCTTTGTACACGCTTTCCTGCACAATATCCAGGGCATCTTCTTCGTTTCGCACATAGGTATATGCCAGGCGATACATGGCTTCGTAGGAATCCAAGACCATTTCCTCCACTTTCTTTTGTAATGCTTCTCCTCGCATCGGCTCTTTCCTCCTCTCTGTAACAATTAGACGGTATGGTTTGCAAAAAAGTTTTGCTTTTGGAAGTAAAAATTAAAAAGCTGCTACAGAACAGACTATCATGATTGTTTCAACCGGATAGTCTGCTCTGTGGCAGCCCTGCTGCATCTTATTCTTATATTCCTCATGCTAAGCACATATATTGATTCTCTCTTCTTTATTTGAATCGTTATACCTGCCCTTATAAATGCGTCTGCTCCGCCTTAATATGATGCTTCTCCACATATCCCGTCAGCATGAGGGTTAAGGCTCCGTCACCCGTCACGTTGCAGGCAGTTCCGAAGCTGTCCTGAAGAGCAAAAATGGTCAGCATCAATGCCGTTCCGGTTCCGTCAAAGAGCAGGATTCCCGTAATCAGTCCCAGGGATGCCATAACGGTTCCTCCAGGCACGCCCGGTGCTCCAATTGCAAATACGCCAAGGAGCAGGCAGAAAAGAATCATGGTTCCCAGGGACGGTAGCTTTCCGTACAGGATCTGAGAAACCGTCATTACGAAAAATACCTCCGTAAGCACGGAACCGCAGAGATGAATATTGGCAAAAAGTGGAATGCCAAAATCCACCATATCCTCACGAAGTACAGAAGACTTCTTGGCACAACGCAAAGCCACAGCCAGGGTTGCAGCAGAGGACATGGTTCCCACTGCGGTAATATAAGCCGGTCCGTAATGCTTTACTACTTCTACCGGATTCTTTCCGGAATAAGCACCCGCCAGTGCATAGAGCAGAAGCATCCACAGGAAATGTCCTGCCATAACAATTAAGATTACTTTGATAAATACAGGAAACTGCTTGGTAATACTTCCCTCATAGGCCAATCCGCAGAAAGTGGAAGCTATGAAGAACGGCAGAATGGGAATTACTACCTTTGTCACGATGGACAGTACTACGGACTGGAATTCGTTCAAAATGTTCTCTAACTGACGGGATTTTGTCCAGGTTACTCCCAGACCCACCAACAGAGAAAATGCCAGGGCACTCATGACAGACATTACCGGAGGAATCTCCAGTTCAAATAATACTGCCGGAAGTTCTTTCAGTCCCTCTACCTCAGATACAATGGAAAGGTGCGGAATCAGGCCAAAGCCCACGGCCATGGATACCAGGGCCGCACCGACAGATGATACATAGGCCAGAATCAAGGCCACACCCAGCATTCTGGAAGCATTGTTTCCCAACTTTGTGATGGATGGGGCAATGAAACCGATGACGATCAGCGGTACACAGAAAGTAATTAACTGTCCAAGGACCTGCTTGACGGTTACCACTACGTTCATTACGGTGTCATTCGCCACCAGTCCCAGTATAATACCTACGATTACGCCTACCAATAGTTTAAATGGCAGGCTTTTTAAGAATTTCTGCATAACTATCTCCCTCTTTTTTCCTACCCTCAGTGTACAGGGGACACTGAGGGTATTCTTTCTTTATATCTTATGCATAATGATGTCTGTATTTTTTATTATATAGGAAAATTTTGTTTATCACAAGAGGGAATCATATTTTGGCTTAAAGAGCGTTCTCCACGGCCTTGGTAATGGCCGCCTGAAAGTCGCTGATGGAGATGGTTACGGAACTTGTAAGGCTGTTATCCTGGACATAGCCGTGATCGTCTGTTTTAATTCCATTGATCTCCTCTACGGTTTTTCCTATGACATATTGTTCAAAGGATTCTATCTGCTCATACCATTCTTTTCCAATCTCAGATGCGGCTTTCATACCGTAGCTGTCACCCAGCTCTTTTTTTGTCGAATATTGTGTGTTGGCCGGGGAGCCGATAGCACCTGTATTGGAGATCGCAAGCTTTTGCTCTACCATGTCAATATTGCACCCTACGATCCGATCGTTCCCATCCACGGTCACGGCTGCTGCCACGGTACTTATTTCTGCTGAGCCGTCCGTATCACCGGCATTTTGAGATCGATTCAGGTATGATACAATGCCGATTCCTGTTCGATTATCCTGGCCGGTTTGTTCATTTTGGTTTGTACCGGATGTTGTATTTTCGTTGTTATCCGTATTTTGCTGTGTGTTTCCATGGTTTGGCACTACATTCTCCATCACCGTTCCCGAGGTATTATTTGGGTTGTCACCTGTATTGTCATTGGTTTGGCTGCAGCCGGATAATACCATGGCTGTGAGTACTGCCGTTAGAAATAAAAATCGCCTTTTCATAACAAATTCCTCCATATGAAGTATTGCTATTGTTTTCAGTAACAACATCTAGTATATCCTGTTGCTTTTTTGCAATACTTTATAGAGGAATTTGTTATTGGTAATCTTACATTTTTTTCTTTTTTTGGTTTTCCTGCATGGACAGAAGCTTGTCCAGGTATATAGACTTGAATTGTTTGCTTGCCAATGCCTGTTTTAAGGGCGGCATCTTTAGAATTGCCGCAAATACAGCGGCCATCGCCCGGTGGTTAGCAAATGCCTGATTGTCAAATATCAGATTTTGCAGGGTGCCTTTTTCGATAGCTTGTAATACGAAGCGGTGGGTGCTGTTCACCGGAGTGATCACCTGTATGGGCCTGCGTTTCATCTCGATAGCCTTTGTGGGGCAGTTTCCGGCACAGACGCCGCAGCCCAAGCAGATTTCTTTGTTGACTACCGCCTTTTTCTTCCCGTTTTCTCCCTCTTCCATGGAAATGGCAAATATGGGGCAAGCCCCAGCACATTTTCCGCAGCCTACGCAGGTTTCTTTTTCCACCTCCGGTATATAGTTAGTGGTTGCCACGGGCTGCATGGGGCTGAACTTCCGGGCCGCCTGCAATGCTTCACAGCAGCAGCCGCAGCAGTTGCAGATAAATGCCGGATCCTCCCGGACATTCTCTCCGATCTGCACCAGATTATGGGCATAGGATCGCTCCAGTGCATCCATGGCTTCTGACTTGTCAATGAGTCTGGCATAACCGCCGTGCTCCGCCAGGGATCTGGCTACGTTTCCAAAGGTAAGACAGACATCTAAAGGAGCGTCTATCTCGCAGGGATGACCTGCGTGGAGCATTTTGTGACGGCAGTAACAGGTTCCCAGGCCAATGTATTCGGCTTCCTCTACAATATGGCTGGCTCTCTCGTGATCCAGAATGTGCAGTGTGTTGGCATTGGTAAGCACCGGTTCCTGAACGAAGACACGGCCCAGCCTGGTTTCCGTGACGAAGAACAGATCCTTTACAAAGTCTTCTTCCACGTTCATGTATTGATAATACAGTTCGCTTAAATATTTTTGATCAATGTCCCCTCTTGTCCGCATAAGGGCAAACTCGATAAATCCCGCCATAGGAGGGGGCATTACAAACTTACGCACTCCGTTGTGGCAGGAATCCACCAGTAAAGCTTTTTCACACAGATGGGTCAGGAATTTTTCTGCTTTCGCCTCACTGGTATTCCAGATCCTGGCCGCTTTTTTCGCCGTAAAGGGGCGGACGGGCAGGAGCGATACCCATTTGGCTTCTTTTTCCGTATAGAGTACCTGCAGAATCTTATACAGGGTATTTGATACCGGAGCACCCTGGGTAAACCAGTTGATCCGGTCCTCCAGATTCTTGTAGGCATCTCTGCTTGCTAGATGTCCCATGATTTTATCCTCATCTTTCTCTTTTCTGACTCATTTTCTTAAAGAGCTTTTTTTATTATACTCTTTTTTATATTCAAATTCCAGATGCTCTTTGTTTCAGAAAAAAGGGGGCTGTCTTATTTCCCGACACCCCCTAAATATATCAGTCTTCCCTGTTCATGCGTCTTTTTACTACCAGAAGAACAGATGCTCCTACTACCAGAATACCTCCGACAACATAAAAAATTCTCGTGCCAATGCCACCTGTATCAGGAAGAGCACCGCCTTTTCGGTTAACCACTTTTGTTGTCGCCTCATAACGCTGTTCCGTAAGTTTTACCGTAGACTCTTCCTGATTAAGTTCTCCATCCTCCTCATAGACGGCTTTAACTGTAACCTTTACCGGATCCGCCAATATAGCGTAACCCGTCGGAGCCTCTATCTCAATCAACAGGTATTCGCCATCAGCTATACCTGAAAACGAAGTATATCCTTTATCATCTGTAGTTCCTATGGTTATATCCTGCATCTGCTTTAATGCTTCCCGCAAATTCTGCCCATCTGCAAGAACAACACTTTTCCATTCTACACCCGTTGGCGTACGACAGTAAGCCCGATAACCCGTACCCTCACTTCCTTTCACAAGTGCAAATCGAGCTCCGGATAATTTATCTCCGTTTTCTTCTATGGCAACTTTATCTATACCAATGCCAAAATCATATATATTTACTTTTTCGCCGGGAGTCGTCTTTATTCCGCCTCCATTATCATATTCCAAAAATACTTCGTTGCTTTCCTTATCCGTTCGGAAAGCACTTTCTTTCAATATTGCTTCATAAGTTACGACAATGGAGGGATTGTTTGAAGTAATAGGAATATCTTTTAATCCATTCTCTCCTCCAAATTGAAATCTGACCACCGTTCTGGTATCTTCCTGCTCTGATGAAATGCTGTAAAACTCTTTGTCTAAAAGACTGCCGTCAATAAAAACTTTTACACTCTCTGAGTCAAATTCCAACCCGCTGCTCAAAGTATCGTTCATCACATAATGATAACTGTCTGCTTTCTCAAGATCAGGTGCTGTTCCTTTCAGAGCAAAAGGAACCCTGCTGCCCACATCATATCCCGCCCCATTTACCGGCTCATCCGGATTTTCGCCTATGGTTTTATGAATCTCCGGTGTTTCTTTTTTAGGCTTCACATCAATCACCACATCACCTGGTGTATTTCCGGAATTACCCTGATGACCATCACCATATACAAGCCTGAAAATACACACAAACGCTTCTTCTTCCGTCCCGGCCTGTCCAGTGGTTATTAAAAAATATTTATTTTGCCCCTTGCCAAAACGGGCCTGTCCATTTTCATCCGTTGTCACCGTATCTGGATTGTGAAGAACAGGCTGATTATTCTGCGTAGTTCCATGCCTTAATTCCTGATACATCTCCTTGGCCAAATCCGGCCTTAACAGCACATAACCAATATCTGGCGGATCAACTTTCAGGCTGTCGTCCGTCATTACATTCTGATCCAAAATCTTGGCAGTCTCTTCCGCATTTCCCACGTCTATGTCGGCAAAAGGAAATATTTCCTCACCATTGTTATAAATAGAAATTCCCTTTATTCCCTCGCCTAAAGCATTATTTGACGGAATCGTATTTTCAGACAAATCCCATCCTGCAGATGCCCACTCTCCCAACGGCCGTACATAGCCGCCATTCTCTTTAATGACCGGATAAATGTTGTATGTCTGTCCCGGCACGCCGCTGTCTAAAGTAATCGTATATGTCCCCAGCGTGCTCTTACTTTGTGCCGTCACAAAAAAGCTGCTGTTCCACATGAGTGCAAACACCAACAACCCAACAATTAGTGTACGAAGTTTCTTCATTTGTAACCTTGCCTTTCCGCTGTATTGCAATGTGCCAAAATAAAACGAAAAGACATAGGCCTTAATCTTGACTCGAAACACACAGCTTGAAACTAAATTAATTGATTCTTTAGAGTTTGTGACCTCCCAGACTTATAAATTATGTATTTTCACTTGCTCTGACATTTATTATACTACAAATATTATTAAATTGTAAGTACTTTCCAATTTTTTTGAAAAAAATTGATTTTATTAATGTTTTTGTACAAAATTCTACAATATTTATAAATAGAGATCCTTTCATATCCCTTTATAAGAAAACTGGTACTGGTATAACTTAATATTCGTTGTACTAGGCTTCATAAGTCAACTCATTTCTTCTATCCTCCTCTGCATATAATCTAACAACCCTCGCAAATTCAAAGGAATTCCTCATGTCCACGTTCTCTGCATTTATTGAAGCCATCAACCAATATCTCTGGGGCATGCCTATGATCGTGCTTCTCTTTGGCACTCACCTTTTTATGACCTGGAAAACGGG
Organism: uncultured Lachnoclostridium sp.; assembly: GCA_948330435.1. Taxonomy (GTDB): domain Bacteria; phylum Bacillota; class Clostridia; order Lachnospirales; family Lachnospiraceae; genus Laedolimicola. The sequence goes on from CAOJBY010000004.1 coordinate 76,661, forward strand.
ATTTATTCAGCGGAAAACACCGTTAGCTATTCGGCTTTCCTTTACTAAGGATCCGGATTCCAATGGTGATATCAGTCCTTTTGCCGCCCTCTCTACCTCTCTGGCCTCCACCCTGGGAACCGGCAATATCATAGGTGTGGGAACCGCCATTGCTCTGGGCGGTCCGGGGGCCGTCTTCTGGTGCTGGCTTACCGGGGTCTTTGGCATGGCCACCACCTATGCCGAATCCCTCATTGCCGTAAAGTACCGGGTTCGCACCAAGGACGGCACCATGTTAGGAGGTGCCATGTACGCCCTGGAACGGGGACTTAACATGCGGTGGCTTGGGGTCCTTTTTGCATGCTTTGGAGTTCTGACCTCCTTTGGCATCGGATGCGGAGTTCAGGTGAATGCAATTGCCGTAATCGTTGATTCCTCCGTTCGCTCTGCCATAGAGGGAACCTCTTCCTTTTTTGTTCGGCTGTTGGAAATACGTCCGGATTCCATCTGCCTGATTGTGGGTATTGTAACAGGGCTTATCACTTGCCTGGTTATTTTAGGCGGCGTTCGTTCCATTGCCAGGGTTTGTGAGAAGCTTGTCCCTTTTATGGCCCTTTCTTATCTGACCGGCTGTTTTATGATCCTTTTTCTAAACAGAAGCTTTTTAGGGGAAAGTGTCTCTCTGATTTTGTCCTCCGCTTTTGGAAGTTCCCGAACGATAGCCGGAGGTTTCGCCGGATCCGGTATGATGCTGGCTGCCCGTTACGGCATTGCAAGGGGCCTCTTTACCAACGAAGCCGGTATGGGATCGGCCCCTATTATCGCTGCGGCTGCCCGTACCCGAAATCCGGTTCGCCAGGCTCTTATCGCTTCTACCGCTACCTTTTGGGATACGGTTGTGGTCTGCCTGATCACCGGGCTTGTGTTAGTGAGCAGCATTCTGCGGGGCGGCTCTGTCCCCTGGGATACTCTTTCCGGAGGGGAACTGACTACTGCTGCCTTTTCCCAGATTCCTTATATCGGCAGGCCCATTCTTATCTTTGGCATTATCACCTTTGCCTATGCTACTATACTGGGCTGGTCTTACTATGGAGAAAGATGTCTGGAATATTTATTTGGGAAAATATCTTTGTTCCCCTATCGTTTTCTTTGGATACTGGTGCTTGTGTTTGCTCCGGTTGTGCAGTTGGAGCTGGTGTGGAGCATTTCGGATACCCTCAATGCTCTGATGGCGGTTCCGAATCTGCTGGCTGTCCTGCTTCTGTCCGGAACCATTGCCAGAGATACAAGATATTACCTGAGACATTTAGATGAAAGAGACGACAGTCTGATCCCCTTGCGGCGTAAATAATCCGGTTTAAAACTTTCTAACAGTTCATGATTTTATGGGAAGCTTTCTTCAAACATTGCATGCCCCTTGAGCAAATGCTATAATGATTACAATTCATTTTTAACACACAAAGGAGTCAAATAGCATGTACGACATCACCATCATCGGAGCCGCCATCCTGGATGTTATGGCCCACCCCATTTCCAAAAATGAACTTCTTGGACGTTCCTGTCCGGCGGACCATGTCACTCTCACTCCGGGCGGTGATGCCTGTAATGAAGCCACCACCCTTGCCCGGCTCGGAAAACGGGTAAACCTTATCACTAAGCTTGGCAATGACTTAAGCGGACAGATTCTTCTGAATTATTTTCGGGAAAATGGTGTTTCCACAGAGGACACCGTTATAGAATCCGATCTGGATACCGGCATTAACATCGTACTGGTGGATGATGAAGCAGAGCGTTCCTTTGTCACAAACCGGAACGGCTCCCTGCGTAAATTATCCCTTTCGGATATTAATAAAAAGGCATTGGGAAAGGCCCCTATCCTCTCCTTTGCCAGTATCTTCGTGTCGCCCTGCTTTACCATTCCGGATATGGCATCCCTCTTCCGTTCCGCCAGGGAGCAGGGCTGTATCTTATGTGCCGACATGACCCGCTGCAAGAACGGCGAACAGCTTCCTGATATTCAGGAAGCCATTCAGTACCTGGATTATCTTTTTCCCAATTATCAGGAAGCGAAAGCCGTATCCGGGCTTACGGATCCGGATGAGATTGCCGATGCCTTTTTGGACTGTGGCGTGTCCTGTATGGTAATTAAGATGGGAAGCAAGGGCTGCTTTATCAAGTCAAAGGACGAGCGTCTTTCTATCCCTGCCTACCCGCATACAAACTGTGTCGACACCACCGGGGCCGGTGACAACTTTGCCGCCGGATTCCTCTATGCTCTTTCTGAGCATATGGACCTGGCCGACTGCGGACGCTTTGCCAACGCAGCCGCATCTTTGGCCGTGGAATCCCTGGGGGCCTGTACGGGTGTGCGTTCTCTTTCCCAGGTTATGGAGCGTTTCCGGGAAAGCAGCTGATATTTTCTAAACCCAAAAAAGAATTATACAACTTTTTATTTTGGAAAAAACAAAGTGATGATCAACTTCCCCTCCTGATAGTCCGCCCGGATGCTGCCGCCCATACGCTCACATAGCTGTTTTGCGATTGCCAGGCCAAGGCCGGTGGACTGACTGCCGGTTTCCACCGTGTAGAAACGGTCAAAGAGACGGCCTGCCAGAACCGGCGTGAGACCTGCCGCTTTATTTGCAAAGATAATGGTCCCGTCGGGCTTCATCACCACGGAGAGATCTCCGTCGCTGTATTTCAGCACATTGCTGATGATATTTCCAAAGATCCGCATAAGGGCAGAGCGATCGAGAAATCGCTCTGCCTTTTCCCCCGAAATGGAGATCTCGGGTGTTATCTTATGCTGCACAAAGGCCCCGTAGTAAAAGGCCAGGCTTTCCTCCAATACACGATTCAGTGACAGGTACTCCCCCGCATTCTCCTCCTGGGAGGTTATGACGGAATAAGTGAACAGCTCCTCCGTCAAGTCACCAAGGGCATTGGTCCGGCTGCGGATCATTTCCAGATACCGCCTTGCCGTCGGGGTGTGCTCCTCCTGATCCAGCAGATCAAGATACCCGGATATGGCCGTCAGAGGTGTCCGCAGATCATGGGAAATGTTGGTGATCGCTTCCTTAAGCTCCCGATCTCCCTGCCAAAACCGATGGCGTTCCCGGTTCAGAAGCTTAAGCTGACGGTTTATTCCCTCTGCTAACTGACGCATACATAAGTCCCGGGTGGAAATCACAATGGGCGTATTGGTATCCTCCGAAAGCTTCTGTTCAAATTCTCTGCGTATTTCTTTTGCCCCTTTACGCAAAAGGTGTATTTTCCATAAAAGCAGCAGGCAGACCGCCAACAGCACCAGACACAATATTTCCATACAAATCATTTTTTCCATCCATGTCCTTTTAAACTACCGAATATCTTTTTTCCCAAACAAATACATCCCAATCCCCGTAGTCACAGCCGTAATCCCCACATTGCACAACGCCATCCGCTGCCACCATATGAATACCTGGCTGCACATCTGAATCATCTGCCCCGTGGGAAGAAAATCATACAGAAACTCATAAACGGCACGTACAGTTCCCTGAAGATACCGTGGATGTGGCATGGGTTCCCCCTGTGTCATCTCCCCTAATTCATTTAAGGTATAGTGGTTTGTGAGAAATTCCGGCTCCGTCAGCCTTGCTTTAACAACAAAGGCCAACACCAGCAGAGCGAAAAACAGGAGGATATTGGCCACAGCCCCGGAAGCCTTGTTCTGATTCAGCATACTGATCATGGTGAAAATGGAGACATAGGCCAAAATCATAAGTCCGCTTACCAGAAACCGGACCGCCAGCTCCCACGGATCCATCCGGACATTTCCGTTTAGTGGAATCCCCACAAGACTCTCCGCCGCTATATATACTGCCACCGCAAAAAAGCAGGCAAGGGTACAGATGATTAAATTGGATAAATAGATGTCTTTTCTCGTATGTCCTGCTATCAGTTTATTACGCATGGTTCGGTCGCTGTATTCCGTACCCAGATACATGCTGCAGCAGACGGCCGCAATCACTCCGATTACAAGGTTAAAGTTCCAGAAATAATTGTTGGGATTTGCTTTCTCTCCCTGTTCCACATAATGAAGAATGGGTAAATATATGCTCATGCCTGCCAGAAATGCACATCCAAGTTTAAAGGTTTTGTCCCGGTGCAGGCGGTTCAGGTTCGCCCAAAACAGCTTATTCATGCTCTCCACCTCCTACCAGACCCATAAAATAACTCTCCAGACTTTCGTTGTGCTCCTGGATACCGAACACCTGACAGTCCTCCTTTGCAAGATCCAGAATCAACTGTGACAGATTGACCTCCCCGTATACATCGGCCTCCTCATGGCTTCGGATCTTGTATTCCAATCCCACTCTCTCCAATGCCTGTGACAGTGCCTTTGTGTCCGAAATTCGAAGCCGGACGCATTTCTGGCAGGCAGACTCCAGTTCTTGTGCACTTAATTCCTTTACCATGCGGCCCTGATCCAGAAAGCCGTAATGGGTTGCAAGCCTGGACAATTCATCCAGGATATGACTGGATATCAGGACGGTGATCTGACGCTCTCGGTTGAGACGCAGAATAAGCTCCCGCATTTCTATGATTCCCTCCGGGTCCAGGCCGTTCGCCGGCTCGTCCAGAATGAGAAAGTCCGGATCTCCTGCCAGAGCCACGGCGATTCCCAGACGCTGACGCATGCCGAGGGAAAAGTTTTTGGCTTTTTTCTTTCCCACATCCTCTAAACCCACCAGTTCCAGAAGCTCCCGAATCCCGTCAAAGGAGGGGATTCCCAGGATCTGATACTGCTGCCGGATGTTTTCCTCTGCAGTCATGTCCGAATATATGGAGGGCGTTTCCACTACGGCCCCCATCCGGCGGCGTGCTTCTGTGATTCCCTTTTCCGTGTTTCGTTTTCCGTATAAAATGTATTCGCCGGACGTCGGGCTTTGGAGTCCGCAGATAAGGCGGATGAGCGTTGTCTTGCCTGCACCGTTTCTTCCCACCAGACCGTAGATAGAGCCTTTGGGGACGTGGATGGAAAGTCCCTCCAGAGCCTTGAAGTGCCGGTAGTGTTTGCTTAATCTTTCTGCTGTTAAACAATATTCCATTTTTCGTCTCCTATTTTAGTTCCGTAATATGTCTCTCGGTACACTAAGTGTAGCAGAAAGGGATTTAGAAAACGGTTAAGGAAATGGTTAAGAAATCGTAAATAATTATTCTTCCTGCATTTTGTATCCAATACCCCACACGGACTCAATATAATCTCTTCCGCCTGTCTCCCGAAGCTTTCTCCTTAGATTACTCACATGGATTTTCAGGGAGCTTTCCGTACAGTCCGGCGTGTCCGTACTGATCCTCTCCAACAGGAGGGATTTTGTTAAAACCTGTCTCGGGTTCTGCATCAAAAGCTTCAGGATGGCATATTCCGTTCTTGTAAGCCTTACGGCCTGGCCATTTACACTCAAGCTGTGGCTGGCCAAATCCAGATTTAAGCCGCCGAAAGTAAGGCTCCCGCCGCTGCCCAGAGAGACCGCCGTGCGAAGCTGCACATCGATACGGGCCAACAACTCCCTTGTGTCAAAGGGCTTCGTGATATAGTCTGCCGCACCGTCTCGAAGCAGCTTTACCTTATCCGCCACATCCGCCTTTGCACTGACTACAATCACCGGGATTCCCTGTACTAAGGGAAGTACCTGCTCTCCGGTCAGGCCGGGCAGCATCAGGTCCAGGAGAATGAGATCCGGGTGGTGCTCTTTCAAAAGATACACCGTCTCCGTCCCGGAGTAAGCCCGCAGGACGCCATAGCCCTCTTTCTTTAAAATCTCTTCTACCATATCACCAATATAAATATCATCGTCAATGACTGCGATCTTTTTCATAAGATATATCCTTTTCCTTTCCTGCAGGGGAGACTGCTCTGAAAATCGTTGCTTTAGCCATTATTATACGGCAGATTTTTTGGCTTTTCCATAAACTTATTTTTTTCCTAACATAACTTTGTCCCTTTTTTCATATCTTTTGATAACGAATGCTCGTACAAGGTTTTCCGTATTTACCATTTGTAAGGCAAACTTTTTGCAGGAATAAGTTTTAACTTATGTACGAGCCTAATATCCGCAATATGCAAGAAAGGACGAATCGTGCATGAAGCAAGAGACAACCTCTTCAAATGAACTTCGGGGACAGAATATTCTGGAGGACGGACATCACAAAACTCTGATGGAATCCTTTTTTGAACAACTGAACGATCCCCTGATCTTCATCCTCTTTATTGCAGCCGCCATCTCCATGCTGCTGGGCGAAGTCAGCGACACGGCCATTATTCTTGCCGTGATTTTAGTAAATTCCATTGTCGGTGTGGTCCAGGAGGGAAAGGCTCAAAAAGCTCTGGAATCTTTAAAGCAGATGACAAGTCCTACTGCCCTGATTCGCCAAAATGGAACTTTAAAAGAAATTCCGGCCCGGGATCTCCTGCCCGGCGACATTGTCTGCCTGGATGCCGGTCGCCAGGTGCCTGCGGATCTGGAACTTATCTCCGTAAACAGCCTGAAGATTGAAGAAGCTGCACTGACCGGGGAATCTGTTCCTGTAGAAAAAGATTTGTCTCAAAACAATCGTGCCTACATGTCCACCAATGTAACCTATGGACGTGGAGAGGGTATGGTTACGGCCATTGGCATGGATACGGAGATCGGTAAAATCGCTCGCCTTATTAACGAAGCTCCCACAGAAACCACACCTCTTCAGCACCGGCTGGCCGAGCTTGGGAAGTTCTTAAGTATTGTATCTCTTCTGCTGTGCACCCTGCTCTTCTTTATTGCCATTCTGCAAAAAAGAGATATTCTGGAAATGCTAATCACCGCCATTTCCCTTGCAGTGGCCGCAGTTCCGGAGGGATTGCCTGCCATTGTAACCATGGTGCTGGCTTTAAGTGTCTCCCGAATGGTAAAGGTTAATACCATTGTAAAACGGCTTCCCAGCGTGGAAACTCTTGGCTGCGTCAGCGTGGTCTGCTCGGATAAAACAGGCACCCTCACACAGAACAAAATGACGGTCACCGCCTGCTACACCAATGGCAGAATTCTGGATGCAGCCGCCCTCTCCCCCGAGCAAAACGGGCCGCTTTTGGAGGGCTTTGCACTCTGTAATGATGCTGTTATCAATTCGGATGACCGCTTAGGGGATCCTACGGAGCTGGCTCTTCTGGACCTGGCCCGCCGCTTTTATCTGGAACGGCCTGCACTGGAACGAAAATTCCCCCGGATTCAGGAGCTTGCCTTTGATTCGGATCGAAAAATGATGACTACCCTCCATCGAAGCGGCAGCTCTACCGTCTCCTATACCAAAGGCTCTCCGGATGAGATTCTGAAACGCTGTGATACTATTTTATTAAATGGAAAAATTGTTCCCCTGGATACGGGGAAACGCCGTGAAATCTCCCAGGCTATGAAAACCCTCTCCGGACGGGCCTTACGGCTTTTAGCTTTGGGAATGAAGACGGGCACCAACCGTCCTACTGAAAAGGGACTGACCTTTGTTGGAACTGTAGGAATGATGGATCCCATCCGCCCGGAAGCCGTAAAGGCTGTCCGTGATTTCCGCCGTGCCGGAGTTAAGACCGTGATGATCACCGGCGACCGCATTGATACGGCTTTTGCCATCGCAAGAGAGCTGGGAATCGCAGAGAGACCGGAAGACTGTATGACAGGTGCACAGATTGATGGTTTGACCGACAAGGAATTTTCTCAGGCCGTCCAAAAGTTATCCGTATTTGCCATGGTTTCTCCGGAACATAAGGTTCGCATTGTAAAGGCTTTAAAGGCTTCTGAAAAAATAGTAGCCATGACCGGGGATGGAGTCAATGACGCTCCCTCCCTAAAGGCTGCGGACGTGGGTGTTGCCATGGGAATCACCGGAACGGATGTGGCAAAAAACGCAGCAGATCTGATATTGGTCGATGATAATTTTGCCACCATTGCCAAAGCCATTGCGGAGGGACGGGGAATCTATGAAAATATCAAGAAGTCGGTACTGTTCCTGCTTTCCTCCAATTTTGGGGAAATCATTACCATGCTGACCGCCATTTTGCTGGGCCTTGGCTCCCCCTTAAAGCCCAGCCACATTCTCTGGATTAACCTGATTACCGATTCCCTGCCTGCTCTGGCTTTGGGTGTGGACCCCGGGGACCCACGGCATTTTATGAACCGTCCTCCCAGGTCCCGAAATGAAAGCCTTTTTGCCGCCGGGGGTTTAAGCTGTACCCTGCTTTACGGAATCTTGATTGCCTTTATCAGCATGACAGCTTTTCTCCAGCTTCCCATTTCCCTGTTAATGGCTCATGGGGCTTCCTTAAGCCTTGAGAACCTGCGGATTCTCCTGACGGCACCGGAGATTCTCTCCCGTTCCCAGACCTATGCTTTTACGGTGCTTGGGATCTCCCAGCTCTTCCACGCCATCGGCATGCGGGATGTGGAAACCTCCCTGTTTCGGATGAAGCATCTGAACAATCGCCTGATGCTGGCGGCTTTTGTCATAGGCTTTGGTCTTCAGGGACTTGTTACGGAATTTCCTTATTTTATTCAGGCCTTTGGGACCTGCCATCTGGAGATTCGGGAGTGGATGCAGCTTGTTCTTTTGTCCGCTATGCCCCTTGTGGCTCATGAGCTGCTTTTGTTAAGCCCCGGCCACATTTTACATCAATTTCATAAAAGCAAGAAGTATCAGGAGTACACCGCTAATCCAGCAGAGATTCGATCGACAGCGGGACGATATTAGGCTCCCCAGCCAGCTTCCTGCAACGATAGCCAGGGCACCTATGAAAAAGGAAGCAAGAAAAGCCGCCGGTATATAGGCACTCCCAATGCCTGCTCCGATTCCTGCCGCAAGGCTGTCAATGGAGAGGGCCACCCCCAGAGTCAAAGCTTCTGTGGGGGAAACAAAAGCATCCTTATTTTTATCGGCAGTCTCCGCTTCGTCATGCCTTGATCGGTCAAAGAGCTTTGCCAATCCCAGTACAAACAGCAGCAGAAAGCTAAAGTATTGGGTCAGATTACCGGGAATCAATCTGCTGATCAGATTACCGGTTATGAGAGAGCAGACCAATATCAGGCTGGAAATACCTGTTACTACTATAATAGAAGCAAGGGGAACTTTTATCTTGCTCACACCATATACAAAGCCGGCGGCAAATGCGTCTACAGATAAGGCTGTCACCAAAAGCAATATTTCGAAAAGAAAGGAATACATGATAAATCACCGGAATACTATTTATGGTTATAGTATTCCGGTGATTTTGTTCTGTTGAATAAGGTACTCTTTCAATTTTAAACTCAATTCGATCAATTTTGATTTTTCAACCCGATACATTTTATTATTTCATCCACTCAAAAAGACTCATCTGCGTTCCACTGTCCTCCTGCTTTTTCAAAACCGCCGCTTCCTGCTTGACTGCCTTTTCCGGCAGTTCTTTTACAAAACAGGAGGGTTCTTCTGATGTAAGGAGCACCAATTCCTCTTTTGCCCTTGTCATTCCCACATAAAATAATCTTCGTTCCTCCTGAATGTCAGCCTGTCCTTTCCCGGTTCCCAGGGGCAGCAGCCCTTTGTTCAGTCCGCATAGAAGAACTACCGGAAATTCCAGTCCTTTTGCCCCGTGAAACGTCATCAGGTTCACGGCATCCGAAGCATAATGCCGTCCTGAACAACGCTTCAGATCATTTTCCACGCCAAGAAGAAGACGGTTCAAAAATTCTTCCATGTTTCTTGAAAAGCCAGCCATATCTGCCAGCTTTCTTATTGATCTTTCTTCCTTTAAATCCATATCCTCCGTCCACTGCGTCAGAAGCTTTTCCGGCCTGGTTTTCTGCAGCAGCAGACGATATTGTTCTGTCATCTGAGAAAAGTCTTCCCGATCACTCCATAAGAGCCGTTTACAGATCTTCTCTGAGTGCACATCCTCCGGATTCAGCAAGTACCGGAAAAAGCATACGCTTCCCCGAACTGCCGGTTCGGACAGGAAGTTATCCCTGCCCCCTATGACACAGGGAATTCCCTCCTGCTTTAAGTATTGCTCGATAAGCTCTGCTTGGCGATGTGTGCGGTAAAGAACTGCAATATCTCCAAAGCTTCTGTTTCTTTCCCCCCTGTCTTCCCCTGCCGCTTCATGGGCCTGCAGCATATCCACGCCGCCTACCTGACGCACGATCTCTCCGGCTGCAAAGGCAGCTTCCTCTCTTAGGCTCTGAGCAGTCACAAGACGAACCCTGGGTCCTTTATGATTTATGGGAAAAAGAAGCCTTTCCGGCCCCGGATTATTTGATATGACCGGAAGAGCCGCTTCCAATATCTCCGGTGCAGAGCGATAATTGGCAGTCAGCGTTATCTCCAAAAGCTCCTGATTGTCACTTCGAAGCTGCTCAAAACACTCGGAACTGCTTCCCCGAAATCCATAGATGGATTGGTCCGGATCCCCAATCACAAATAACTGTCTGCCGTCACGATTCCAAAGCTTTAACAATTCATACTGGATGGGATTGATATCCTGAAATTCGTCTACCAGAAGATAACTGTGAGCCTTTCGGGATTTTGCCGGCTTTTCTTCATGATCTTTCTCCGCTTTTAACAGACGGCGGGTTTCGGTTAAGAGATCATCATAGTCCCAAAGTCCATTTTCCTGCAGACTTTCGTTATAAATCTCCATTGCCTGAAGCTCTTTTTCATCTAAGTCAGGCTTCCTGTTCTCCCCGGCAGTTTTATAAAGAGATATCAGATTCTGAAGACGCTCCGGTTTTCTTTTTATCCCAGTCTTTTCTGCCGCTTCCTCAATTAGTTCCAGGGCTTCCACGCCGTCTATGAGAATCTTGGTTTCTCCCTTTTCCTGAAGATAGGACAGGCAGATGGCATGAAAGGTTCCTGTCTGAAGACTCTTCCCTCCCCGTTTATTTCCGGTATTTTTTTGCAGACGCTCCCGAAGTTCGCCTGCCGCACGGTTGGTAAAGGTGACGGCTGTGATCTCCGATGGCTTTACCTGGCATTCCTGAACCAGATAAAGAATGTGGGAAATCAAAGTAAAGGTTTTTCCGGTTCCCGGGCCTGCGGTCACGGCGACCGTTCGAGCCAGAGAACGGATTGCTTTCTGTTGCTCCGGATTGTCCATAAGACTCCTAAATTTTCTGTCTTGTTCCACTCGCTCCTCTATGTCAGGAATCTCTTCTACCGTTTTTCCATCTACTGATTTATCTCTTTTTCTCTTTTTTTCACTCAATTTTTCTTCTAAATTATCGCTTTTATTCGATTCAATCTTATTATAATCGACTTTTTTCTTATTTTTTATCTCCGGGACACCAATCGAATTAAAAAAGCTTATCTGCCCGTCCGGGCTTTCCAGTTCTTCCGGCTGAAAAAGGACTATCTTTCCATATTCCCCGTCAAAGCCCGGCGTGCGTTCTACTTTTCCCTGACGCAGACGTTTGATTCCCTCCGCAATTCGTGTTCCCGCATTGTTTTTGACTTCTTCTATGGGAATGGTACGCAGAATCTCAAATTCCGGTCCCAGTTTTTCCAGCATGGAATCATACTCACGCACTACCTTTACACTGGCTGCGGAACGTCCAATGGAAGCTCCAATCACCTCCGGCAGGGGAACCAGGCTCTCATAGGCTTTTGCTTCCTCTCTCCAAAAGCCCTCTGGTCGGTCGGAAAGCTGTTCGATCCGATGGGAAACTCCCGTGGTCAGCTTTCGCCCACAAACAGGACATAAGCCCTGATGCTTTTCTGCTTCTACAGGGCTGAGACAAATTCCACATTTGCGGTGTCCGTCGAAGTGATACTTTCCCTCCTCCGGAAAAAATTCAATGGTTCCCAGAAGCCCCTCGCCTTTCTGAATTGCCCCATATAATCCCTCATAGGATAAGGGGATGTCAAGAAGATTGGCTTCCCGCCCAAGCTTTGCCGGGGAATGGGCATCCGAATTGGAGATAAGCTGAAACCTGTCCAGAGCAGACACCCGCCAGTTCATAGAGGGATCCGAAGACAAACCTGTCTCCAGAGCATGTATCTCCAAACCGAGATCTCCAAAGCATTCCTCCACCGTGTCAAAACCGGAGAATGCTCCAAAAAGAGAAAAATGGGGAGTCCAGATGTGGGCTGGTACGTAGATTGCCTGAGGACATAGCTCTAGCACGATCTCCAGGAGATCATGGCAGTCCAATCCCAGAATCGGGCGGCCATCGGAATGGATATTGCCTATGGTCTCCAGTCTGGCCGCAATCCGATCCGCTTCCTCAAGTCCCGGAAGTAAAATCAGGCTGTGGACCTTTCTGGTCCGGTCGTATTTTTTGTAAATGGAACTAATCTCTCCGCTTACCACAAAACGAGGATCCCAGGAAGTGTGGGCCGTCTTGTCCCTGATTTGGTATTCCTCTTTCAAGCGATAGAAGCCCTCCTCCGCAGGCTCCAGCTTCTCTTTCAACTGGTCTCGCCATGCTTTGTGCGTAAAGTCTCCGGTCCCCACCAGGTGAATGCCCTTACGTCTTGCCCACAGATCCAGATACTCTGGCGTGCAGTCCTTGCTGGTGGCTCTGGAATATCTGGAATGGATATGTAAATCTGCTATATACATTGCTTTTCCTCCAAATAGTCTTTAAGCCTTTTCTTTAAAATACGTTTCTGGCATTATTATACACAGTGCTTTAACAAATTACAATGAGTGGATGCGACTGCCGGTAGCAGTTTGGACAGACAGCGGCAGAGAACCACATACGCTTCATCAACTTTTGAAGTTTATCTGAATGCCGAAGCCACAGGAGAAAAAATTCCGCCTACCTCCCACCCGCCTGAAAATCCTCATACCTCCGAAGACACAAGACGGCAGCTCCCACACCTATCAGCAGGTAAATCCAGGGTGCCGCCTGCCAGGGTGTCAAAAATCTCCCGAGAAACGGATACAGCCGGCTCTCAAAGGCTCCCCAGACAGATACCAGATTAACGGGAAAGGTATTCCAAATCTGAGACAGCAGCCGATATTCATCCGGAATGTGAAAAAGCATGGAAAATATCAAAAATCCCGCCATGAGTGTCAGCGGAATTGTACTGCTGCGAAAATACTCCGCCATCAGCATAGCCAACACGGTCCGAAGCAATGCCGCCGCCAAAAGCAGTCCAAACAAAATCCATACCGTCTCTCCCATAGTCAAAGGCCAGACATACTTATAATTGAGAAGCTGCAGGACCGCTTCGGCCCCCTCCATTCCGTAAATACCAAAAAGGAGAATCATAATCGCCATCCCCAGCAAGAGTGAGGAAACCATCGAAAAAGTAATCCCCACCAAAAGCTTCACCAGATAAAGGGGCTTTTTTCCAAAGCAGGTGCATTGAATCAGCTGATCCGTCCTCTGGCTGTGCTCTTCTGCAAAAACAGGCGGAATACAGACTGCAATGAACAATAGCTGTAGCACGCACAGTGTATTCATCAGCCTGTTTAGCACCTCCCATCCCTCGCAATAAGTATAGACAAAGGGTTTTTCCGTCTGATTATCAGCAGCCCTTAAAAATTCTTTTTCTTCATCTCTAATCTTCTGATCTCTCCACTCCTTGTCCAGTTCATTTTCCCTTGCCTGATACAGCTCTTTCTCTGTGACGGAGGTACAGGCAGGATTCCCGACAATGTAGTAAGCAAACTGCCAGATCTCCTTATAGGGCCTGGCATAATTCTCAAATTCCTCAGAAGCCCCGGCCAGGGGAATATCCGGCACTTTTGCATAGCCCGCCTGCATTTCCTTTAGAAGCGTATCATCCAAAGCTTTTCCGGAGAGTGCTTTGGCAAAAGTGATATCTTTCTCCAAACCCTCCCTGTGGCTCTCATAGATTTGCCCGTTCACATAGTTATTTCCCAAAAGACGGCTGTAGGCCGCAAAGATGCAGACCGCTGTCATAACCACAAGGGTAATCCAGACGATTTTACGCCGGAAAAGCTTCCGGTATTCATATGCAACCAATGGCCAGAAATAATTACGCATCACGCTCTTCCTCCTCTCCAAACTGTTTCATATAGAAGTCCTCCAACCGTCCTTTCACATCGCTCTGGGTTCCGTCAAATATAATCTGGCCGTCTTTCATCATAAGAATCCGGTCTGCCGCCTGTTCGATATCGGATACAATGTGGGTGGACAGAAGTACGATATTTTCTTTTCCCAGATCCTCCATCAGCTCCCGGAAACGAACTCTTTCTTTTGGATCCAGACCGGCGGTGGGTTCATCTAAAACAAGAAGCTTTGGGCGGTTCAGCATTGCCTGGGCGATCCCAAGACGCTGCTTCATTCCGCCGGAATAAGTTTTGATCTTTTTTTTGCCATCATTTTTCAACCCTACCAATTCCAAAAGTTCCTGACTACGCTTTTTGGCAGCTCCCTTGGAAAGCCCCTTTAAAAGTGCCATGTAGTCCAGAAATTCCAGACCGGTGAAACCGGGATAGTAACCAAAGTCCTGGGGCAGATACCCCAGACTTTTGCGGTATTCTTCTGTGGACACGTCCCTGCCCTCAAATGAAACCGTTCCCCCTGTGGGCTTTAAGACACCGCATATCATCCGCATCAAGGTGGTCTTTCCGGCACCGTTGGCCCCAAGGAGTCCGCACACGCCGGGCTTAAGCCCCAGGGAAATCCGATCTACTGCTATTTTATTTTTATACTGTTTTGTCAAACGATCTATTGTAAGCTCCATCTGTATTCCTCCGATTGTCTGATTGTTTTCAGATATTCACGTCCGGTAAGTACTGCAAATAAAAATGTGCAGGCTGTCAGGCTGAAATTCCGCAGGGGATCCGGTGTCATCATTTCGTAAAGCATCCCTTGCTTTCCCGAAAGCAGGCAAAGCCCGCTGACCAATACCGCAATTCCCATACACAAGTACAGTCCGCCGCCCTGGCACGTTCGGACGATCCACAGGTTCAAAAATGCGGTCAGGAGATAGGGCACAAGAAGAGAAATGGCCGATTGGAACATGGGATTTCCCTCCCCCAAGAGCATTAAAGGCGTAATTCCGCCCAATAAGAGCAAATTTCCAAGACCAAGTATTCCAAGCTTTGCTGCCACAATGACTTTTAATGGGAAACGGCTGGAAAGTTCCAATTCCTCCATGCCAAAACGAACCGATCGGCTGCTTTCCGCTGCTGTCATAAGTGCTAAAAAGGGTGTGCAGGCCGCAAGGACTCGAAGTGCCATCCCATCCCCGCAGCAATCTCTTAGAGCCGCCAAAGCCAGAATGCCTGCCGCTAATAGCCAGTTTCCTTTTTGAATGTAACCGGCCTGCCGCCAAAGGAACTGTCCAAAAGACAATTCCGGCTCCGGAAAGCTTTGTAAAAATCGTTCTCGATCCAAGGGCGGCGGTGCCGGGTATAAGTTTTTTAGGTCCTGTTTCAGTTTTTTATTCAATCGAACACCTCCTATTAAAAGTTCCGTAACATTTCTTAGCTAGGCTATTCTAACAATTGCTTCAGACGTTTTAAACAGCTTTTCAGTCTGCGGTACACCGCAAACCGTGACCACCCCAGAATCTTCCCAATCTCAGCCGCACTTAACTCGTTGACATATCTGAGAAAAATCAATTCCTGATCTTCCGAAGATAATTTTTCCACCGCCGCCTGTAATGCAAGGGAAGTCAGCAGCTCGTCCTCTTCCCGACCTCCGGACAGTTCCTCCGGCAATGCCACAGGCTTCTCTTTCCGATAGTAATCAATGCACTGATTTCTGGCTATGGTATAGAGATAGGCCAGCTCTCTTCCCATATCCTGATAGCTCCTGTCCGCAAGGAATCGAAGAAAGGTTTCCTGAGTCAGATCCTCCGCCGTCTGCCGGTGACCCAGCTTCATATAACAGTAGCGGTAGATTTTGTTGTACTGTTCTTCCAGATCCGCTGACATAGGCTCTCCTTTCTGCTCCCGCATTTCGTTCAATAAGATATAACGTATGATACCCCACATTTGTGCGGCAACCTAAAACTTTGACAAATTTTCTTTTCTATGTTACATTCGGCTGTGTTTGGGATATGATAAAAGAGTTAAAGGTTCTAACCATGACAGTGATATGATAAGCTTTAAGAAGAAGATGGAGCGTATTGTAATGGAAAAAGACTATCTGTTAAAGGAACGCCCTATGCGTGCCTTATTTCTGTTTGCGTTACCCATGATCATCGGCAATCTGTTTCAGCAGTTCTATACAATGGCCGATTCTATGGTGGTGGGCCGCTATGTGAGTGAAAATGCCCTGGCTGCCGTGGGGGCTTCCTACTCTCTCACCAATGTATTTATCTGCGTGGCTATCGGGGGCGGCGTGGGGGCCTCTGTGCTTACCAGCCGGTATTTCGGTGCACGGGAATATGGACGTATGAAAAAGTCCATTTCTACGGCGCTTCTCACTTTTCTGGGGATTAGTCTGGCTTTGGCGGCACTTGGGCTTTTTATGGGGCGGGAATTTATGGTGTTTTTAAAGACGCCGGAGGATATTCTGGATATGGCGATGGAGTACCTGAATATTTATTTTATGGGGCTGCCCTTTCTCTTTATGTACAATGTGCTGTCCTCTATGTTCAATGCACTGGGGCGATCCAGGATTCCGCTGTATCTGCTGATCTTTTCTTCTGTTTTTAATATTGTACTGGATATCTATCTGGTGCGTGCTCTGGGACTTGGCATCGCCGGGGTGGCCTGGGCTACGCTGATTGCACAGGGGATTTCGGCTTTACTGTCCTTTTTCATTTTTCTTCGGGAGCTTCGGGGATACCCGGGGACAGTTACGGGGACAAATACAGATTTGGACTTTACCCAATGTGCTCAAAAAAATATTTCCGGAGAATATGATACTGCAAACCGCATCCCTGCAGTTCATTCCGAAAAGTATTCGTCTTTTTCACGATTTATTCGTAGATTTTACAACATCGAAGAGCTTTTAACCATGTGCCGTGTGGCTCTTCCATCCATTTTTCAACAATCTACTGTGTCCATCGGCATGATGCTCGTTCAATCCGTGGTCAACAGCTTCGGCCCGCAGATGCTTGCAGGCTTCTCCGCCGGAATGCGTGTGGAGAGTATCTGCATCGTCCCTATGGCCGCCCTGGGCAATGCCATGTCCTCCTACACCGCACAAAATATGGGGGCTAATCAAAAAGAACGTGTAGTAAAAGGCTATCACGCAGCACTCCGCCTGGTAGCCCTTTTCGCTCTGCTTCTCTGTCTAGCCTTAGAGCTCTTCCATTTTCCTATTATTTCCTCTTTCCTTGGAAGCGATGGTACGAAGCTTGCTCTGGAGACGGGAAGCAGTTACTTAAGATTCATTGGCTTCTTCTTCGCCCTGATTGGCCTGAAAATGTGTACGGACGGACTTCTGCGGGGTGCTGCTGATATGAAGATGTTTACTATAGCCAACTTAGCCAACCTGTCGCTGCGTGTGATATTTGCGATCACAATGGCTCCCCGGTTCGGCATCGCTATGGTTTGGTATGCGGTCCCTCTGGGGTGGTTAGTGAACTTTTTGATTTCTTATACAGAATACCGCAGCGGGAAGTGGAGAACGAAGCTGAAAGCTGCTTAAATCATAAGCTTTCTGTTATGATCCGCAGCTACTAGAACATATTTGTAAATTACTTATGCCGCTGCTTCATCTGCTTCTCCCATGTTTTCACCGTCTGCTCCCGCACAAGCATTTTCTAAATCTTATTATACATGATAAAAAGCATTATAGAAAAACTTTTAAAGGTCTACTTATGTTTTCCAAAAGTTATAGCCTATGAATCCTCATTGCATTCGTCAAATGTATAATTCACATCTGCCTGTCTTATTGTTTACGGGAATAAATATATGACTGCCAAACCCACTTTCTTCTGGCTGGCAGCCATAAAATGATATATATTCCTTACTTCCGATAAAACGCCTCCAACGCATCCGCCAGATAATCCGCCGTACCATCTCCCTCCGTCTGATCCAGATGCTCCCGCAAAGCCTGATTGTTTCGATAGTCCGCCGCCATCTCAAGCATAAAGCTTTCCATATTCTTTAACCGGAAAAACTGCTTCGCCACAAACTCAAATTCGCCTACAATCTCTTTTACCTCAAAGGAATTCACGTCTGTTCCTTTCTTTCCCATCAGCTTCTTTTGCACCGCATCAAACCGCTTTCCATAAGCCGCTGTGACCTGTGCACTTAAAGGATGGGTTGCCACATCCATGCAGGTCTCCTTATCCCCATACCATTCCACCATTTTCTCCATATTCTTCCGTGCCTGTTCCGTGGACATAAGCTCCATCAACCGTTTCTCATAATTCTCCCTGCCGCCATACTGCTCGGCGGCAAGTTCCTGCTGTTCCTCCGACATATTGGCAAGAGTTGCTTTGCAAATCTCCTCAATATCCTGTGTACTGAATACTGTAAAATCCATTGTTTCCTCTCCTTTCAAAACGTCATCTATGCTGGCAATGAT
This sequence comes from uncultured Lachnoclostridium sp., assembly GCA_948330435.1. Classification (GTDB taxonomy): domain Bacteria; phylum Bacillota; class Clostridia; order Lachnospirales; family Lachnospiraceae; genus Laedolimicola. The sequence goes on from CAOJBY010000004.1 coordinate 95,089, forward strand.
TCGATCCAATCGTTCTTTTTTTAATTCCAGCATCTTTCTCTGGCTTTTCAATATGGTTTTTCTATCAAAATCAGGGCTTTGAAGTATCTTCTGAATCTGCTTCAAAGGCATGTCAAGCTCCCGGAAAAATAAGATCTGCCGCAGAGTCTCCAGTGCTTTATCGTCATAAAGCCGGTATCCCGCTTCACTAACCTGCGTGGGCGGCAGCAAGCCGATCTCGTGGTAGTAGTGAAGTGTGCGTACGCTGATACCTGTTAACTTAGAAATCTCTTTTACTGTTCTCATTTTTACCTCCATTGGGGCTGCTCTGTATGCTCAGAGCACTGCTTTCTGATTTTGATAAGATTACTTTAGCCTATGACGTTCCGTAAGGGTCAAGAGGAAAATCGAAAATAATTTTTCTAATATCCGAATGTTATAGTTCTAGTGGACAGCGACAGACAGACTTTTCCATATTGAAAAAGCCTGCCTGCCGCTACTTCCCCGGACCGTTACATCCGGAACGATAATACCAAAATATTCTACAGCCGCCCGGCCCAGTATTCAACAGCCTGCTTCAAAAACTTCGCACAGCCCTGCACCTCTCTGTCATAATACTGACGGAACCGTTCGTCTGCCACATACATAGCCGCAACACCCTTGTGGGCCTCAACCGAATACTTCGGCCATGTCATAGAGAGCCAGTTCTTATGCAGAGTCACCAATGCTCCCGCTTCTTCACTGTCATATTTATTTTTATCCAGCACACAAGCACTCAGCTTCTCTAAGATCTCTTTCTCCAATGCCTGGAACCGTTCCCACTCCTCCCTGGACATTCCCTTTAGTTTTTGATTGGATTCATCCACAGAAAAATCGCCGTACTTCTCCCGGATTTCCGTACCATACTGTGCTTCATTCTCTTTTATGGCCCTCTCCTTTAAAGTCTCAAACTTTTCCTTATCGCTCATTTCATATTCCCCTTTCTTTGACAAAATCGTCAGCTTCACTGTCCGAATCAACACATCCAGATGATCTCTTCTGGCTTCCAGTTCCGACAGATGTTCCTTAAGAGCCTGTTCCACATCAAAGTCTTTACTCTTCAAAAGCTCCCGGATCTGCTTCAAGCCAAAACCTCTCTCACGGTAAAACAGAATTTGCTGTAAAAGCTCCGCTTCCTCTTCTCCATAAAACCGGTAGCCGGACTCGCTCACATACAATGGTTTTAAAAGATCGATCTCATCATAGTAACGAAGTGTGCGTGCACTCACACCTGCAAGCTCTGATAATTCACGGATTCCATACCTCATATCTTTCTGCCTTTCATTAAAGTTCCGTAATCTCCCATATAGTACACGGGATAGAGATCAATTTCCAGCCGCTAAAAACATGCGTCTGTAAATCAATCTGTGCACTATATGGAATATTACTGTTTTTAATTCCGTAATCTCCGGACAAATACAGCATACCCGTTGACGCTGCGTCAAAGTCAAGGGATTTTTATTTTTTCTTTTTTACAGTCACCCAAACCTCAAAGCTGTAATCCGGACGGTACACATCATCACCCGGATAGACCTCAATGGTGGGCCCACAGACGGGTTCATAGCTGCTTGCCGGGAAAAATTCCGTATAAATCCGTTTCCACAGGCCGTCAAAAGCATCCGGCATACGTCCCTCCTCGGAAAACGCCACCCAGTCGGCAGCCGGAAGCTCCACAACAGTCAAACCCTCAGGAATCTCGCCCCCTGAATACTCCCGTCCGATGGCATACACAAATTCCCCCTCATTAGGATTGTCAAGGCAAACTCCCGCCATCCCCTTAATCACCTTGGGATTCATCCCCTGACACAGCACAGCCATCGTTCCATCTTTCCCGCACTCCGCCCACAGGCCGGAAATAAGCTCATGAATATTCTCATCCTTTCCATCCAGTTTCCAGGTCTTTGCCAGAAGCTTCAGTGTATCATGCTTCTCAATTCTGTAATTCATCATCGTTCCTCCTTGTAATACCAGTTTAACAGAAAGTCTGGAAAATGATCTGAGACCGGCACCGCCTGCTTTTGCTGCCGATGGAGTAATCCCATGAAACCGCATGAAAGCCCTGCAGAAGCTTTCCGGACTGTCATAACCGTATTTCAGTGCTGCGTCCAGCACCCGCATATCCGTAGCTGCAAGCTCGCTGCCCGCAAGAGTCAGCCGCCGCTTTCGAATATATTCTCCTAATGTACAGCCGCACAGAATCCCAAAGACCCTCTGAAATTGAAAACTGGAAGACGCCGCCTGGCGGGCGATCTCCACATAATCCAGTTCTTCTTCCAGATGTTCCTCCACATAGTCAATTGCTCTTTGCAGCCCTGTGATCCAATCCATATCATTCTTTCCTTTCCTGCTTTAATTCGTACATCATGGCACTATTTACTTCAAAACGAATGCCCTGATGTACTTAAAAACCAGTATAACAATAAGACGCCAAATCCTCCTGATTTTCCGTGCCCTTTTCTGACAGCAGGGGGTGTCATATCCTGCGACACCCCCTGCTAAAACTTTATTATTTCTTTCAACCTTTCTTCCGCACCGGATGCCGAATCACCGTTTTCAACCGCTCCGGTGTCGTCCTCCTGGGATCTCCCAGATAAATCTCATGGTGATACCGTCCCTTTTGTACCTCCCTTTCGTCCATCTGAAAGTCCTCTTCCAATTCCTGTTCCCCAATAAACTGTTCCAGAATTTCAATGGATGCAGGCTCGTCGTCATAGGGACCCACATGAAGAAGCTGCACACACAAGCCCTCCTCATACCTTACCAGGTGTGCCGTGGAAGTATCCAATTCCGGCTTCTTCTTTCCAAGCTCCTCTGTCGCCCATGTAAACAGTTCCTCTGTCACCTCGTCCGGCTGGCGGATCATGGAGAACCAGGACAGTTCACTCTTATTCACAAGATTTTTTCCGTTAAATGCCGTGTGAGCATCCGCAGTCCACCAAAGCCCCTCTAAGGGCGGAACTACATAATTCCCCTCCGAGACCGCAGATCCTTTCTCCACGGACATTCCCTCCAGAATATCCCCGGGCACCTTACTGAATTTCAAGTTCATCTTGATTCCAAAGGACAGGCCGTAAAGGAGGGACAGGGCGTCGGCGTAAGCGGCGGAGGTATTGGGATCGCCCTTTCCCTCCACCATAACAAAGGTCATCTTCGGAACCTCAATGAGCATGGGCTTTTTCCCGGGAAGATACAGATCCGGAAATTCCTTTTTATAGTCCAGCTTCTTACTTTGTGTCTTTCGCTCCATCTGCCGCTCCTTTCTTTTTCTTGGGCTTCGGCATGGGAAGCTCCCGGCAGGTGGTCCGCACCAGTTCCGCCAGTTGTTCTCGATCCTCCAATTCCTCAATCAGAAAATGCGGTTTGGCCCCGTGATAGGGAATACCCTCTTCCAGATCAGGCATAAGCTTTCTTCCGCCCTCTGTGATTTTAAAAAATAGCTGATCGTCGCAGACTGTTGCAAAAAACTTTCCGTCGCAGTAGATTCCATATTCGCCGAACATTTTCCGGTAGGTGATCTCCCCAGCTTCTCCGAGCTGATCTGCTACATACTCAACAAATTCTAATTTGGATGCCATATTATGTCCTCCCTTATCTGATTTACAGTCTATCACCCTGATGGACAAAACCACCCTGTTCCAAAAGCATATCTTCTATAAACTGTCTATAGCATAGAGTTTACCACATATAACAAGACAACTGTTTGTCTTATTATTCACTGTTATTTGTGCAAGGTTACACTAGCTTTTAAGTTTTGCTACTCTTTATTATCTTCATATTTTCTACAGGCACCTTTCAAAACTCTATAAAGCTCCTTACGCAATTCCTCCGGCTCCAACAGCTCCGCCTGTGCTCCAAAGCTGAGAATCCATCCAAAAAGATTCTCCCGGTCCGAAAATCCAAAGGAAAACAACAGCTTTCCATCCTCCTGTTCCTGAAAGCTGTCTGGCCCAAACTCCTCCACAAGTCTCCATCTTGCCCTGGGGTCAAAAAGAGCCTTAACCTTAAGCTCCCCGGAAAATATTGGTTTCTCAGAAAACTCTGGTGCCGGAACCGGTCGGGGTTCGAATTGCTCCTGAGTACAGGCAAGCTCAGACAAGCGATTCAGCTTAAACAGACGGAATGCTTTTCTCTCAAGGCAATATCCCCACACATACCAGGAAGCCCACTGAAATACGAGAAGCCCTGGCTCCACACATCTCTTACTCTCGCCCCTGGAAGAAATGTAAGTAAAGGTAATTCTCCTGCTCTGCTCAATCGCATCCTGTATCAGTTCTATTTTGGGTGCAAGGGTACTGCGATACCAGGAGGAAAGATCGATTTGTATATGATTGTTGGAGGACAGTATCTGCGAGTCTCCCACTGACAGCTTCTCCATCAGTTCCCGGTAGCGGTTGGTGCCGCTGACGCTGTCCAGACTTCGAAGACCTGCCAATATGGCCTGCATATCCCTGGAGGTCAGGAGGGTTCGATCCATTCGATAACCCTCCATAATCGAGATTCCTCCATTCTTTCCCTGGGCTGTCACAATGGGGATTCCTGCCTGGCAGAGACTTTCCACATCCCGGCTAATGGTTCTTCGGGACACTTCAAACTTCTCCGCAAGATAAGGTGCCGTCACCTGTTCCTTTTGCAGCAGTACAGCCAATATGCCAATCAAACGCTCTATCTTCATAAGCTTATCCCCATTCAACTTTCATCGCAGTCTGTCTTTCCTAAACCTTTGCATTTCTCCGGCTGTTCCGCCACATTCGCTCGATCGTCTTTACCGCACCGGCCAAAACTCCCGCACAGGGCCAGATCATCCAGGTCCTGTGCCAGTCAAAGGTCCAAAAGCTGACGCCCAGATAAATCGCCGTTACCACGCACCAGTAGATTTTAAAAATCGGTTTTCTGGCCTGTTCCTCCGGTGCAAATTCCCCCTCCCGAAGAAGAATCTGGCATGCTCCCCAGCCCTCTCCTCCCCAGATATAGAGAAATACTCCCATTGCCACCAAGAACAGCACAATATCCACACAAATCACTCCTACAAAATCATTTTCTTCCCAGAAGCAAAGCATTAAGAAAATAGGGAATGCCGATATAATGCACAAAAAGGTTCCCACCGCAGCACTGGTTCGATAAGCTCCTGACATCTCCTCCTTAGTCTTTCTGACAATACCCTCTACCCCGTATTGGAGACGGAAGCTCCCCCTTTTCAGGTAGTCGTATTTTTCCAATCGTGCACCGTTCAAAATCGTTACCACCGTTGCTACGCCTACCATCAGAAGCAGGATTATAAGGCCCATCCCGGCCGCTGTCTCCTCTGAAATCCGTGCATTGCCAAGCTCCGCATAACCGGCAAGAAGAATCAGCGGTGCAGGGCAGAGAATATATGCCGCAACAGCCAATGCCTGGGGCAGAGCCAGCCGCTTTTTCTGCTCTATAAATGCATTTGCTTCTTCCAGAGATACATTTCTTAAGTGCTCCTCCGTCTCCTCTCCTGAGCTTACGGACACCTCCGGTTCTTCCAATTCTTCTTTTAATAAGTAGTCCGTGCTCACCTCAAAAATCTGGCTCATTTTCAGAATCCGATCCAGATCCGGAATGGCAGAAGCACTCTCCCACTTGGAAACCGCCTGCCGGGATACCCCAAGCTGGCCTGCCAGTTCCTCCTGGGACCAGCCATGCTGCCTGCGTAGTGCAATAATTTTATCTGCTAATATCATAATTTTGTCCTTTCTATTTTAAGTTCCGCAACACCTCATACAATGTTGCTGTTTTCAGTTTTATATATTTGTACATGTACACATCCCCTTGGGTATGTGCTTATTTTAGGCTTTTTTCCGGTTGTCAACCACCAAGTGCACTTGGAAATTTGTAAACCGCAGGTTGCACCCCCATATTTTCTTACATATTTTTACATTTTCAGGCTTAAATTCTTTCACAACCTTATTTTAAACATCTTTACGCTTACGATTTTTCTATTCCATTATACGGCCTGCAATATTAAAAAACAATGTTTCCATTGACCGGAATTTTGTTCTGTTTTAAAATAGGATGCAGTAATGGCTGATGTCTTATTTATCGGCAACCACATGAAATACAGGATCTACAACAACCATTTTTAAAACAAGGAGTATCTATCATGAGATCATCTGAAGATTTGCGAGGTAAGCTTCGCTCTATCGACCACCGGGGCTATCCGGCTTATAAAGAATTGAAAGGACAATATGACTTTGGAAGCTTTGTCCTTTCCATCGATCATGTACAGGGGGATCCCTTTGCCTCCCCCTCCCGGCTTTCTGTTCTGGTAGGAGGAAAGAAAGCTGGATTTCCGGCAGAATACTACGACACCTATCCCAAGCGGATTACCTTGCAGGATCATTTGACACGACTTTTCGCTGCTCAGCTTTTCTCCGGAAGCAAACAGGCCAAGGGTTCCGGAAAGAGTGGTCTTCTGGCTGCTTCCCGCTGTGGTCAGGAGATTCTGGAGCGTACTGCCTGCCGGGTGCAGGACGGATCTGTAACTCTGCGTTTTGAAGCAGGATTTCCGGCCAGAGGACGTACGATTGATGCCAGAGAGCTGGAAAAGATGCTCTTTGATATTCTGCCAAACTGTGTTCATGCCAGTCTTTACTATCAAAAAATTAACAAGAGCCGGTTAAAGGCTGCTATTGAACTTTGTGAGGACCAGCAGTATATCCGTTCACAGCTTCCGGCTCTGGGACTCTGTGCCTTTGTAGCCAACGGTTCCATCCTGCCCCGGCAGAGTGGCGTCTCTGACCGCCCCATGCAGGATGCGGTGGCTTTTCAGTCGCCGGCTTCTATGGAAGCGACATTGAATCTCCCAAACAGAGGGATTGTGAAAGGTATGGGCATACCAAAGGGCATCACTCTTTTTGTAGGTGGCGGCTATCACGGAAAGTCAACCGTTCTTCAGGCACTTCAATATGGTGTCTATAACCATATCGGGGGTGACGGACGGGAACTGGTGATTACGGACGAAAGTGCCTGGAAGCTCCGTTCTGAGGATGGCAGAAGCGTAACCGGCGTAGATATCTCCCCCTTTATCCGCCAGCTTCCCGGACGCAGGGATACCCGTCATTTCTCTACAGAGGATGCCAGCGGCAGTACCTCTCAGGCGGCGAATCTTATGGAAAGCATGGAAAGCGGAAGCACTCTTCTCCTCATTGATGAGGATACCTCTGCCACAAACTTTATGATACGTGACAAGCTGATGCAGCAGGTGGTCGCTCCGGAAGAGGAACCCATTATCCCCTTTATTGAACGGGTACGCAGTCTCTATGAAGATTTTGGCATCTCCTCCATTATTGTAGCCGGAAGCTCCGGTTCCTATTTCCATGTGGCGGATACGATCATCCAGATGAAAGAATATGTGCCTTATGATATTACCGGGCGGGCAAAGGACGCAGCGGCAGAGTTTCCGGTATTTTCTGCAAACCAGGATAAATTTCCCGCCTATTCCGCCAACCGCTGTCCCAAAGCCAATGCCGCTGTAAAACGAGATGATCGGCTGAAATTAAAGGCAATGGGCACCAGTGAACTGCTGCTTGGACGTGATGCCGTAGAACTCCGCTATCTGGAACAGCTTCGTGACGGGGAGCAGACCATGGCTCTGGCTTATCTGCTCAAATATCTGCAATTGCAGGCTATGGATGGGAAGAAGAATATGGCTGTTCTGGCGGATCAGATAGAAGCATTGCTTGATAAGCAGGGACTGGAGGGACTCTTTGATCACGGTGATGTCCGATCCTCTCTGGCACGGCCCCGGCGGCAGGAGATACTGGCTTGTGTGAACCGGTATCGGCAGTTGGTTGTGTGATTGCTATTTCTAAAAATTTCCAAAATTTTATTCTTTTTTTATTGACAATATTTCTTTTTTTGCATACAATAAATTTACAGATATCAAATCTGTCTATGTAAGCATAGAAACCATATTGGGCTGGTCGGCAGACCCGGGTCCAACCTAACTGGTGGGGAGACTCCCCACCAATTTTATTCATTATAAGGAGAATATTTGAAAGAACTAAGTATTTTTGTTGATGAATCCGGAGATTTCGGAGAATATCATTCACATTCCCCATACTATATCGTCGTCATGGTCTTGCATGATCAGTCAAAAAATCTTTCATCCCAAATTTTAAAACTAAATCAGGAGCTGACCAATTTAGGATATCAGAATCATGTAGTACATACGGAACCTTTGATTCGTCGAGAATCGGATTATGGAAATTTATTCCCTAATGAGCGAAGAAGTATTTTTACAAAGCTTTATTATTTTGTAACCAAAAGTGACATACAGTATAAACCATTCATTTATCAGAAAAAAGAGTTCGAAAATTTCTTTAAGCTTGAAAGTAAAATGTCAAAGGATATTTCCCAATTTATTAGAGAGAATCTTACATATTTTCAACAATTTGAAAAAGTATTCTTATACTACGATAATGGGCAACATGAATTAAGCCGTATTCTAAACAGTGCTTTAGCCACAGAATTAGCTGCCTATGATATGCGGAAAGTTTTACCTTGTGATTATAAATTGTTTCAGGCCGCAGATCTAATCTGTACATTGGAATTATTACATTTGAAAATACAAACCAACCCTCTTACCCGTTCCGAATCACTCATTTTTCATTCAAAAAGAGACTTAAAAAAGGATTTTCTAAAAGGGCTTCACAAAAAGCTCTTCAAATCTTTTCAAAAAAATTGTTGACAAATCCTTTTCCTTGTGCATATAATACCTGTAACGCAATATAAGTGAAACCTGTGAAGAAGAAGAGTAACTGGCAGAAGCAGATCTACAGAGAGTTCCCGGTGGTGGGATGGGAGCGTGAAGCAGTCAGCGAATGGGCTTCGGAGGGCAGCTTTGAACGAAGTAAAAACTTCCAGTAGGGGCTGACGGGACCCCACCCGTTATCCATCGGGGCACGTATGATGGTACGTGTAAGCGAGTGGACATTTCCATAAGGAATGTCAATTTGGGTGGTATCGCAGAAGTTTACGCTTTTGTCCCATATATGGGGCAGAAGCGTTTTTTTATCCAGCTATGAGCCTCCCGGCGGACCACAGCAGATAAACACCTCCTAATGAATTGCACTCCTGGCAAAGTTCAATTCTTCATCTGCCACCTGACAAAAAATCTCGTAAAAAGAAAAGGAGAAAGAATTATGAAAAAGATGACTATGAAAAAATTACTTGCTCTCGGATGTGCATTCGTGCTTGCATGCTCCATGCTTGGCTGCTCTGGCAAAGCAGAGGAACCCGCCGCACCGGAATCCACAGAAGCACCTGCGGACACCGAGTCTCCGGAGTCAGATGTACCTGCTGCTGACAATAACAGCACCAAAGATTCTTACAATATCGCAATTGTGAAACAGATGGACCACGCTTCTCTGGATGAGATTGCAAATGCAGTTGCCGCTGAGCTGGATGCCATTGCCGCTGATAAGGGAATTACCATTACCCATGAGATCTACTCCGGGCAGGGGGATCAGTCCACTTTAAAGCAGATCGGCGATCAGCTTATCACTGACAAAGTGGATGCCATTATTCCCATCGCAACTCTGGCTGGTCAGGTGATGGCTTCCTGTGCAAAGGATACCAAAACTCCCGTTATATTTGCCGCCATTTCCGATCCGGAAGCTGCAGAAATGGTAGGAATCGACTATGTAACGGGAACCAGTGACGCACTGAATACCACCTTTATCATGGATATGATGTTTGCACAGAATCCGGATGTACAAAAGGTAGGACTTCTCTACTCCCAGTCCGAAGCCAATTCAACCACCCCGATTGCGGAGGCAAAGGCTTACCTGGAGGGTAAAGGCATTTCCTACAGCGAGCAGCCTGCCGCAACCAGCGATGAGGTGATTGCCTGTGCTTCTGCTCTGATCGCAGAGGATGTGGATGCTATCTTCACTCCTACCGACAATGTAATCATGGCTTCCGAGCTTGCCATTTACGAAGATCTTGCAAAAGCAGGTATTCCTCATTACACAGGAGCCGATTCCTTTGTCCGCAATGGTGCTTTCACTACCTGCGGTGTAAATTACACAGATCTGGGAACTCAGACCGCCGATCTTGCCTTTGATGCTGTTGTAAACGGAATGGCCGATATGGATGACTTCTATCTGACCGAAGGCGGTATTATCACTGTAAACACGGAAACGGCTGAAGTTCTGAACATTGATTACTCCGTATTTTCCAATATGGGTGAAGTCGTTGAGGTAACCACCACAGAAGATTAAAAAGCAGACTCTTGGGAAACTTTAACAGTAATATCCGGCTTCGTGCACAGAAGAATTTACGGATGCATATCCTGCATCCGTAAGTTCTTCTATAATAGCGTGTATGATCCGGATGTTGCAGAACTATAAATAGAAAGGGGAAGTACCTTGCTGTATATTATACAAACGGCCCTGGAACTGGGCTTTCTTTATGCACTGGTAGCTATGGCTCTGTTTTTAAGTTATCGTATACTGGATATCGCAGACTTGACCACCGACGGCTGCTTTGTTCTGGGAGCCGCCGTATCGGTTACTATGGCTGTCGCCGGTCATCCATTCCTTGCCGTTCCCGCCGCTATGATTGCCGGAATGGCCGCAGGCTTCGTAACAGCCTTTCTTCAGACAAGGCTTGGAGTTCCATCCATTTTAGCCGGTATTGTAACCAATATGGGACTTTATACGATCAATCTGATGGTTATGGGCTGGAGTGCCAATGTAAGTCTTCTGAAAACAGAAACCATATTTACTCTGTTTGAAAGCACCGGCATTGGCGGTTCCTGGCATGAAGCCATATTGGCCGGGTTTATCACCATTCTTATGGCCGTCCTATTGATTTTATTTCTGAAAACCCGGCTGGGTCTGTCCATTCGTGCTACAGGAGACAATCTGGATATGGTGCGGGCTTCCTCTATCAACCCGGCATTTACCATTACCGTTGGCCTGTGCATTTCCAATGCTCTGACTGCCCTGTCTGGTGCTATGGTAGGCCAGTATCAGAATGCTGCCGACATTAACGGCGGCACGGGTATCGTGGTTATCGGCTTAGCTTGTCTCATTATAGGAGAGACAGTTCTTGGCCGACGCACCCTGATTAAAGGAGCTATTGCAACAATTGTAGGCTCCATTATCTATAGACTGATTTATGCTATCGTACTTTACACCAAAATTATGCCAGTCCAGGGTCTAAGACTGATTACTGCTATTATCGTAGCTTTGGCTATTGCATTTCCAACCATCAAGAACTGGGTTCTTTTCCAAAAGCGGAAAGCTTTTGCCCGGAAAGGAGGCAACTAGATATGCTGAATATTCAAAAGATTTCCAAGACCTTCAATCCCGGTACTATAAATGCAAAAACGGCAATTTCAAATCTCTCTCTTCATCTGAATGACGGAGACTTTGTAACCATCATCGGCTCCAACGGTGCAGGTAAATCTACCATGTTCAATGCTATCGCCGGTGTTTTCTATGTAGACGAGGGTTCCATTTCTCTGGGTGGAAAGGATATTACTTTTCTTCCGGAATACCGACGCAGCCGCATGATCGGACGGCTTTTTCAGGATCCCTTAAAGGGAACGGCACCCAACATGACAATTGAAGAAAATCTGGCCCTTGCTTATCTGAGAACCACAGAAGGAACCTCCCCTTTCACCCGTATCTCCAAAAAAGACAAAGCCATTTTTCGTGAGCAGCTTTCCCTGTTGAATATGGGACTTGAGGATCGGATGAGACAGCCTGTAGGACTTCTTTCCGGCGGTCAGCGGCAAGCTCTGACCCTTTTGATGGCTACCATAGTTCCTCCCAAACTTCTGCTGCTGGATGAGCATACTGCAGCCCTGGATCCCGGTACTGCGGAAAAAGTACTGGAACTTACCAGGGAGATTACATCCAGAGAACGTATTACCTGCCTGATGATTACACATAATATGAAGCAAGCCCTGGAACTTGGTAACCGTACACTCTTGATGGCGGACGGAAATATCGTCCTGGATGTTGGCGGCGAAGAACGCTCCCGACTTTCTGTAGAAGATCTGCTTGCCCGCTTCAAGGCAGGAACCGGGCATGACCTGGACAATGACCGGATTTTGCTGTCTGATTAACTTTATTGCCAGAGGGGCTGTCCTATTTCCCGACAGCCCCCAGTATCATATATCTTATATTAATCCATAATGTTCCAGGGCTTTTTTAATCCCATCTCTTTCCACGGTATCCGTTAAAGGGAAGTGCCTCTATCTCATCCGGGATATCACAGGCGGTTCTTCCTGTGTTGATAAAAAGTAAGAGCCCTCTCTCTTTTGCCATTTTCAGACTTTGCATGGTGCTTTCCGGTACACTGTGGGTTTTTGAATCCAGAATCGTTCCATCAATATCAAAAAACAATGCTGACATAACGCTGCCCCTGTTTCATATTTATAATCTGTTATTGCCGTTTATATGTTCGTCCAAGGTAATAATTCACCTTAAAAAAAACCAGAACCAGCCAGTAGCACAGGTTATAATATCCTTTCTCCATAAGCCCCAGATACAGCCGGATAGACCATGACAGCCGATCCATGGTATGATTTTTTAATGCCTCCTGCACTCTGGATTCCTCACAGATAGCTTTTACATTCGCCGTCACAGTCCTTCTACCAACCTTATAGTTTCGATAAATCTCATTCTTAACCGCCAGTACCGTCATACTGAGAAAATCATTGCGGATCTGATCGGAAAAATCATAAACATTCTTTTCCCGGCTAATTATCTGAAGCCTCTCTGCCAGAAGTTTCACCTTTTCTATATATCCTTTGTCATATTGGCCTGTAATGGATCTATTATTAATCCAATAATGATAGGGATAAAAGTCCTGTACTACGCAAAGTTTTTGGGTATCCAAAAGCACCGGAACCGTAATCTGCATGTCCTCCCCCAGAGATACCCGTTCATCGCAGTAATCCATATTTTTTCGAATTAATTCCCTGCGAAAAAGCTTTGTTACCCTTGCCGATTGAAGAGTCCTGCCAAAAAAACTTCCGTCATTAATCAGAGACGGAAACAAAGCCTCCAGTTCTTCCCGATTATAAACCTCTCTGCCAAAATTAGATATCTCTTCCCGCTTAGGAATCCTGGGATCTTCAAAATCAAAAATCAATCCACAGACAGTCACATCCGCATTCTCCCTGAGGGCTAACTCCAGCATTCGTTCATACATATCCGAATCAATCCAGTCATCGCTGTCCACAAACCCCACATATTCGCCGGAAGCTCGTTCCACTCCCGCTTTCCAGGCGGAAGTCAATCCTCCATTGGGCTTGTGATATACCATAATTCTTTCATCCATTCTCTCATATTCATCGCAAATTTGTCCGGAACGGTCCGTAGAACCGTCATCTACCAGAATAATCTCCAGATTACGGATACTCTGATCCAAAATGCTGTCCACACAACGATGCAGATATGCCTCCACATTATACACAGGCACAACAACACTGATTTTATGGTTATTGTTTTCCATTTTCACTCTTCACACGCTCCAACAGTCTTCGATAAATACCAGGACACATAAGAAACATTCGATAGCCAATCTCTGTACGCAGAGGAAATCTCCCATAAGGCTTCACCCGCACAAGCCCCTGACGAATCAAATCCCGAATCCACCTCTGCTCCTTTTCACTATCCGGAAGCCCATCCTTTAATCCAAAATAAATATCAATACTTCCATCAGCAAAAGCCTGCAAGGCAGTCACCATCAGTTCCGTATATCCTTTCTCCTCCAGAAAATCAATTCTTTCTGACACTGCCTTTACCCAATCCACTCTTTTGGGATTAACCCTCCTGGTAATGCTAGAAGGTGTCACAAAATATCCATAAAGGGAAACGTCCAAATAGGCTGCCTGTCTTACTTGGTAATAAATCCGATAAGTAGTAGCCTCATCCTCATGAATTCTCCCAAGAGGATAACGGATATTCTCAAAAAGTTCCCTTTTATACAGCTTATTCCAGGCCACAACAAAGTAAGCTCCATCCGGAATGTATAGATTCTCAAGCATTTGCCGACCGGTAAACGTCTGTATCTTTCCGCTTCCCTTTTCTGGGACGGGTTCGCCTTTCACATATTCCCACCGACAAACACTCATATCACTATTCGTCTCCACGCAGGCCCAATAAAGACGTTCCAAAAATTCCGGTGAAAGATAGTCATCCGAATCTACAAATGACAGATAGCGGCCTTTTGCCTGCTCAATTCCTGTATTCCTGGCTCCGGACAGGCCTGTATTCTCCTGATGAATCACTTTGACCCTGGAATCCTGCCGGGCATATGCATCACAAATAACCGGACAGCCATCATCGGATCCGTCATCCACCAAAATAACTTCCATATTCCTATAAGTCTGAGCCAGAACTGAATCCACACAACGGTGCAGATATGCTTCTACCCGGAAAACCGGTATAACGACAGTTATCAAGTCCTCCACGGGAACCAGGCCCCCTTTCCAGCCAAATCACTTTCTTATGCATCCTTTGTATACAGAACCTTTACCAGCCAGACCCGCAATACACTGAGGTCATATACCAGGCCTTTCCAGCCATGCCTCATACAAGTATATATAATTCGGTAGTCCAACGCTGTAAGCTTCACATTACACCCCACTTCTTGAAGCACCGGATCCTGACAATAAGCTTTAATAGATGACAACTTTTCTTCCCTGCTGCGACCGTGGTCCATAGGCAGGCTTTCCACATCATCCAACACCTCCTGGATCAGCCTGGCATTAATAATTCCACTTCTGTCCTCATGCCCTGCAAGTTCCCGATAAAACCCGGAGGCCTCCCGCCAGATTCTTTTTGCCAGTTCCAATTTATCACTCCGCTTTTTACTGGAAAGCGTATTCCCCGTATTATTTTGTATATAATGATGCAAAGGCAATTGCACGACTGCAATGCCCCCTGAAGCTTTCCGCAAATAATCCAGGTTAAAAAGCAAATCCTCTCCCAGACTTAAGCTTTCATCAAACCTGCCAACCAAATCCCTCCGAAACAGCTTATTCCAGGGCATATTCAGATACCCCTCTCCATACAGCACAAGAAAGCTTTCTGCTCCTGACCATTCCCTAATCGAGGGTGTCTTTTCCACATCTCGTCCCATATAATGGTGATGATATCCACAGATGGCTATGTCCTTTCCGCCAATATGCCGCAAAAGTTCTTCAACCATATCAGGTTCAACATAATCATCACTGTCCACAAATAGGAGGTATTCTCCCTGTGCCTCTTCGATTCCCCGATTTCTCGCAGAAGAAACCCCTCCATTTTCTTTATGAACAACGCATACCTTAGGATCTTCTTCTGCCAGTTCATCGCATAACCGGGAACAGCCAGCCGGAGAGCCATCATCTACTAAAATAATCTCAATATCTGTCTCCGTCTGTCTCTGGAGGGATTCCACACATGTACGCAATGTCTTTTCACTTTTGTATACAGGAACAATAATACTTACCATATTCACTACCTTTTTCGGAAAATTTTTCCCGCCATATCAATTACCATTTTACGTTCATTCTTCCGCAAAACAATAAAAAAGTTTACTGCCAATGCCAGAATCCCTGCCACAATCCCTACTCCAAACAGCTTCATCCATCCGTCGATCTCTATAAGTAACTGAAAAGGAAGCACTGTCAGGCAGATAGTTCCAATGGATACCAGCCCCAAAATAATATCCCCATAAAACGTATACCATCTTACTTTCAGACACCGGGCTGCATAAATAGGTGTAAACACCAGATTACGCAGAATTCCGAACACCATACTGGTTCCCACAATTGCATAAACTCCTAGGTTTGTTGTTTCCAAAAGAACAAATACTGTTGTTGTAGTCAAAATACCGCACAAAAGTATAACAACTGAATTTAACTTTACCCGTTTTGTAATTAAAAATACATGGTACAAAACCTGAATACTGGCACTGACACACATAGTCCCAATATTTAATATAGCCAAAACATACAATTGATTCGGATTCTGCGTCTTCCCTATCCACAGGGTAAAAAAAGCTTTCCCAAACACAATAAGAAAGGCAATGGGAATACTAATGAGAAAGATCATTATTCGATCCGCACTTCCTATAATATCCAGAAGCTGCTTTTTATCTTCTTTCGCATATGCAATTGTCATCTGCGGGTTAAATACCCCCGCTATTGTCCCCATCAGATTCACAATTACCGTAGGAACCTGAGAAGAAATAGACACCGTAGTCATGGCGGCAGCATTGATCATTATATTTGCAATGGAAGTATCCAGACCGCTTAGCAGCAATTGCCCCAGACGGGTCACGGAGTTCCAGGCTCCCAGAGACACCAACTCCTTAACTTTCCCCCATTGAAAATATTTCCGTTTCACTTTCATATCCGGAAGAAGCCGTCTGGCAAAAATCAGATTGGCCGCCGCCTGCATCAAAGTAGATGCCACCGAGGCACAACCTACATACCACAGATAGGGCCGGAAGAAAAAATATGAGACAAATAAAACAGCCAGCCTGGCCACCTCTCCCAGAATTGTCGCAATAGAACTTAACTCCAGCCTATCCTTACTGTAGGGTGCAACACCAAATACCGAAGTTGTAATGCTGATAAGAAAATTCACAAAAATAAAGAAAAACAGCATCTGAATATCCGGCAGGCTGGCCTCGGGAGGAACCTGGAAGATGTGTCCAAGATATACCACCACAAACATAGCAGGCACCATAAAGATCAGTGCCATTAATACATTTGCAAAAAATACAGAAGAAAAATACTGATTTGCCTCTTCTTTATCGCCCCGATGTATCTGAATCGTAATAAAGCGGCTGGCCATAGTATTTAGTGCAGACACAACGATCTGAGCAGCCTGGACAAACTTATTGGCAATATCCGTAAACCCATAAGAGTTTGGAATCATACCGTCTATAATAGGTACCAGAATAAACCCCAACAGCATATTTACTGCAAAGGCCAGAAGCTGGGCTGTCATATTAATTGCTACACGTTTTTTGTTCATAGTCGCTCCTACAATACCAGCACTGCCTTTATAAGATACATAATGCTCAATAACTGGCCAATATAGCCCGCATACATCAGTCCCCTGTCAATGGACTTCTCATATGTCAGGCAATTATTTCGTCCAACCAGGGACAAGGCCAATGAAAATGGAATAAAATAGCGTCCTTGCACTCCCTCAATGGAAATATAATCTTTCGGTGTCCATGTGAGCAGCATGCCGGCCAGAATAATGCCTGTACAGGCCAGACAAATAAAGCTTATCCACCATTTATGCCAGGTCTTTACATACAAAGGTTCTTTTCTGGTCCTTAAAATCGATAATATTAACAGTAGCCAAAACAACATGGGAATGACTTGCGAGATCTCGATCTCAACCCACCCCATCTTTTGCCCTACCAAAGATTCCAGATAAAAGGCAGTTTTGTCACTTAAGGTATTAGCCAGAATCCGAACCAGCTCCAAGGGCTGCTGAAGAAAATAGCCTATGGTATAGCCTGCCGTTGTAGACGAGCCCACTGTAGCCGTAGCCTCCGTGGTTGTAGCTATATAGTTGACTGCCACTGTATTTTTATTCAAAAAACTCAATATAGGAAGAATACAAAGGCCTGCCATACAAATGCCCCGTACCTTATTCCCACCGAATTTCTTTGCCGGAATCAAAAGGGCCAAAAGACACAGAGGCAAATATATACCACTCTTTCCATAGACAAAAACAATTCCCAGAATACCCATTACCAAAATATCTTTTGGTTTCACCGGCTCCTCATTGTAAGCCAGAGCAATACAATAGCAGGTATATAAAAGGATTGTACCTGTAATCACTGCATCATAGGAAAAAGAGGTACATTGTTGCAGATTCATAGGCAAAATCGCCAGTAAAAACAGTGTCATTTTCCCAAAAGGCAGCTTTTTCATCCCCAAATATGCCATACATGCAAAGAAAAGCAGACTACACCATCTGGCAAATAGCAGCATGGGAACAGTACCCAGATGTAAAAGCCTGCCTGCCGTCATACCAAGTATTGCCGGAAAATAAAGGATCATAGGTGCTTCAGTATTCGCTGTGGCCTCCGCCTCTACCAGACTCCCATCCTTTACAGTCGTAAATAATCCGTCATAGATATTTTTATAATTAATCAAGCTCGGTTCGGAAGTAAATTCCACCTCTGTGTCGTCCGCCCGTTTCAGACACCTGTTTTCTCCGATTTGTTCGATTCCAAGAAGTGTGTTAGAATGCCGGTAGGACATGTCAATATGATATTTTTCGTCCGGTGTCATGTATGGAACCAGAATAAAGTTATAGATCACACCCAGACACAGAATCGTAAAGAGAAATACCTTTTCAATTCTACATCTGCGGATAAACGCAAGGTAATAGAAGCCTGCACTCATGGCCTCAAAAAATAAAAACATCGCAAAGAAATATTTTTTCAAAAAGAGATTAAAATAGGTGTGAGCATTCATGCTCATACGGCTTGTGCTCTCTTCCCCATTAATATAAAGAGGATTTTCCTCATAATATCCGTCCGGTGTAACAATAACAGAAAGCCCACTGCCTAACAGTTCCTCCGAAAAAGCAAGCCTCACTTCATAGGTATGGCCTTTCACACCTTCCTGGGAATGATCAAAAATCAGCCCCATATACTGTCCATCCAGCAAGGATGCTGCAGAAACCTCCGCCTCACAAAGCACCTCTTCCAGGGTTATATCCTTTACCTGTGCATGAATGGAGCCGGCCGGCACGAATTCCTCTCCCAGATCCATCCGAACCCCAAGACCCACCAGTGTATCTTCCTCTGTAGTATAGTATTGAACCATCTCTCTGCTTTTCTCTGTTACAGGCAGCAGCTTATTGTTATCCCGCATAACCACTACCCTGTGAGTACTGTTCATAGCTTTACGGATCTGCCCGTCATATACATAAAAGAAAATCAATCCTACAAGGAACAGAAGAAAACCCATTCCAATCCACAAACGGTATTTCTGATAAAATGTACCAAATCTCTTTCTGAGGGTTCCCCTCTTACTTCCCCAGCTTGTCCCTGTTTTTTTTGAAAAATCCGGTTTCTTCTCTGATACCAAAAAAACCATGCCTCCCAGAATCAGAAGCATCAACGTAGTCAAAAGGGGATTCTTAATATAATGAATTTGTATTCGGTATATGGAATTGTAAATAAGATTGTTTTCCAGAAACTGGCCATTCTCATAAGTATTTCCCTGAGTTCTGCTCTCTGTATTCAGCCAGATAGCAGGTCCTTCTTTCAGGTCCTTTCCCGTGATTACAATATCCAGAGTTCTTCCTCTGGGTTCTTTCTCAAAAGCTACACCCAAAAAGGCTTCCACTTTCAAATTAAGGAGTTCATGGCTCTGACTTGCCAAAAGCTCTCCCGTCTGGCTGTCATAAGCCTCAATCAAAATCTCTCCCTGGGTAAACTCATGCTCATTATCCGTAAAATAAAAAGAAATCTGATTCAGCGCCTGTTCATCCGCATAATACTCAAATTTCAGTTCCGTATCATTTGTAATCTCTTCAGTTTTTAATTTTAAAGAGGGCTTTCCGATGCCTTCCAATCCCCTTGGATCCAATTTGTCATGAGGCAGAAGTACGGACACAGCGAAATAGAGCATGCAGAAAACCGCATACCCTATCGCCCACTTTTTCCTATTCGCCAAGGCCATTCTCCACGACTTCTACCATAGCTTCCAAAGCCGCTTTTTCATCTATGCCCTCACAGATGATCTCTATCTCTTCCCCGGATCTGACACACGCTCCCAATACACTCAGCACACTCTTGGCATTCGCCGTTGTATTCTCAAACGTAAAGGTGATCAGGGACTTAAACTGCATCGCTGTTTTACAGAGAATCCCCGCCGGCCTCAAATGCAGCCCTGTTGGATTTTGGATCACTACTTTCTGACTTACCATATGAAAACCTCCCATTCTTTCTTTTGCTTTTATACGCTTTCAATAATTATTATTTATTTCCCATAGATGCACGCCTTACCAATCGAAATTCAACTTCCGCTTTCTCCATTAGGCTATAATCCTCCGGAAGTTTCACATCCAATGCTTTTTTATAGCTTCCTATCTTGGAATAATCCTCCAAATCAAGACTCACGCTGATATCATCCTCACCCAGTTCAGCTAACTGCGCACTGGTCCCCATAATAACAAATTCAACTTCGTCCAGATCTCCAAAGCTTATATTGAATCCTTGAGGCATATTCAGAACATCTATATCAGATACCGGAATACGAACCGTTTTTCCCTGTTTCTTCTCCAGAGTTATCTGTACCGCTACAGAAGCATCTTTCTCATCCGCCAATCGGATATTTTCTGGCAGATATTTTGTCACATCCACATTTATCTGGGTATCTTCCGTGATTCCATCTATATTTACCGCTTCCCCGGGAATAACAATCTCTCTTAAATCTGCAATATCCTCTGTGGTTCCGGCGATCTCTATTGTATCTGGCTTAAAGGTAAGTTCCTTGAAGCTATATCCCCGTTCCGGTGTTCCTGTATAATCCACATGAAGACGGACTGTCTTTTTCTTAAACATCGTCACATGTACATTCATACCAGTAGTCTTTCCATTGTATTCCAAATAGGTTGTATCAATTGGATTGTCAGAATTATCAAATATTTTAATCTCACAATTCTTTATCTGGTCTGTAGTAAAGCCCGTCTTGTTCAGGTCAACTACAACTCGCCGGATCTCTGCGATAACAGAAGCCGGACCACTAATCTGCAGTAAACTCTGCTCCGGCACCGCCATTCCAACCAGGTATCCTTCTCCCTCCTGACCAATCTGGTTGACCACCACATTAAACTGCTCACTGGAAGCATCCTCAATACGGATAACAACATTTTCTCTGCTCTTGGTAATATCGGTACTCTTTACATTCCGATTATTGCAGGTCACTTCAATACCTACCAGATTATCAAACTTAATGTTTTTCTCCATATCAGCCGTAGCCGTAAAATCCTCAGGAGTAAGCTTTGCCAGCACCGAACGCTTTGCCTGCACACGGATGCTGATAATATCGCTGTTATCCTCAATACGGTATACCTTGTCCCTGTCCGTCACCGTGTCCTCATTCAGCATAGTGACACGAATTCCCGAAAAATCCTGATACGCCACCGGATCGTCAATACTCACAATGATCAGCCAGAGCATCACTGCTGCAATTATGGAAAGAAGCTTTAGCCCCAGGTTATTTGTCAGCATTTTTCTCACGCTTCTTCACCCGTCCTTTCCATAACTTAAATCTGCCTGTATCCGAAGATTTATTCTGTACCTCTGTCAACTGCTCTCTTAACTCATCCTCTGCCAGATCCCGCATCAGCTTACCATTGGATGCTACAGATACCTTTCCCGTCTCCTCCGACACAACAATCGTCAGTGAATCCGACAATTCGCTAATCCCTACAGCGGCCCTGTGGCGGGTTCCAAGCTCTTTGCTCAAAAACATATTATCCGAAAGAGGAAGATAGCAGGTTGCAGAAACCACCCGATCTCCCCGGACAATGATAGCACCATCATGTAAAGGTGTATTATGCTCAAATATATTGATCAAAAGCTGACTGCTAAGAACAGAGTCCAAAGTAATACCAGTTCTCTCATATTCATGCAGAGGTGTATTCTTCTCAATTACAATCAATGCTCCCGTCTTTACTTTCGCCATCTCATAGACAGCCTTTATCAGTTCATTCACTGTCTTATCGCTAAATCTGGCACTATCCTCTTTTGAGTTGTCAAAGCTGAACACTGAACTTAAAATATTCTGCTGTCCCAGCTGCTCCAGGGCTCTTCGAAGTTCCGGCTGAAACACAATAATCAGTGCTGTAATTCCAAGGCTGAACACATTGCGGGCCAACCAGAGAATTGTATTCATCTGAAATGCCCAGGCCAAGAAGATAAAAATCAGGAGTACTAAAAATCCTTTCAGCAAAGACCAGGCTCTCGTTCTTTTTATCCATACCAAGACCTGATACAAGAGAAATGCCAAAATAATCATTTCTACCACATCAGTCTTCCGGATCTGTAATGAATCTAGCGTTTTTAAATATTTATCAATCAGATCCGTTATGGAATTCTGCATCCTGCTGCCTCCTTACTCTCTGTCCTGAGGAAAAATTTTTAACTATCTATGGGGCCGCTGCTCTCTATGCTCCCCTGCGGAATGACCATTATGATGTTCTGAAGGCCGTTTTCCTGTAGGGGACGCTTTCTTTTTGGCCGGTCCCTGTCTTTTCTGGGGGCTAATCTTCTTCACCCTTTTCTCTGACACAGCAATGGTAAGTTTGGGGACAGCCTTTACATAGTAATAATACTCGTCATCCTCAAACTGCACATATTCCGTTCGGGAATAATCCATACCAAATACGGTAATCTGAAGCAAAATAGCTATCCCGGCAGATACAATGCACCCAAAGAGCACTCCCACCAGCTTCAGCGAAACACTGAACATCATACTTCCAATCAGCAATACAACAAGTTCCACCACTGCCCCTGCCCCAATGGCGATACTCCATGCATAGTCAATAGACATACGGCGTACCACATATACAATCAAAAGAGTCAGAGCGAAAGCCACTGCCATCAATATCATCTCTCGATTACGTACCACATTATCAATAAGATATGTGATCTTCTGCTGCATGGATTCCGTATCTGTTCCACTGAGCATCGTTGTATTTAGCTTCATATAATGAAGCAGATAATAAACGATTGTGCCACAGGCCACTGGAATTGCAGCTGCAGGTGTTCCCATCAATCCCATGGCCAAAGGCACCACATAAGGCACTTTCAGCACAAACGCTATAGGTGTGATAATTAAAAGATAACCATACTGAGGAGCTGTCCGAAAGAATAGCAGAACCATAAGTAAAATAACAACAAATGCAAGAGCAAAAAACTCCAGCGATAAAGCATATGCATGGGCCAGAATCAGAATTCCTCCAAAAACCGCAATCAGATTCACGGACAAAAAGGAACACATTAAAGCCAAAATCAGGGCAATAGCCGGACTCTTCGCTCTCTCCATAAAGCCCACATTTCCATTGATCATTGCAAAAGCAATCAGGGCTAACAGAAACTTTGCAAGAGGAATGATGTAAATATCATATTTCCCCATAAATATTTTGATTTTTTCTTTTAGTTCCAATAAGGTTGTCATTTTTCTTTTGCTCCTCCTACAAAATCGCTGCTGCCGCTTTTCGATTCCGTCTGATAAATACGAGAAATCTGTTTTAAAATCTGGTTATATTCGGCAAGACTTTTGCGGTTTTTCCGATAGCGTATATGATATATTACATAATGAATCGCCTGATAAACGGCCAGGAGACCCAGATACCAGACCACCAGTTCCTTTCCCATACCTGGCAGATCCACTGTATTAATTTTCTCCATCAAATCTTCCATATGATAAAAAGCCCAGATGCCTACACAGATAGCGAACGTAATTGTAAATGAAATCCAGGAAGCAATCAAGTTGATGCTGATATAGTCACCTCGAAAATACTTATTCATAGCCAATGCCTTTTTTCCCTCTCCGGCTTCGAAGGAGGCTGCCTTTGTCATAAGCCTGATCTTTTCTTCGTTTAGCATGTGTCACCTCTTTTTATTAAATAAAGCACTGTGCTGGCTTACCACCGTCCCGCAGTACCGCTCGCCTATCTGGACATTATACCACATTTAATAACCTCTTCCAATAGATATGCTCAAAAAATATACTTTTTCCGCACCATGTTCCAAAAGTACTGCGGCTGCGGCATCTATAGTACTTCCCGTTGTATAAATATCGTCAATCAAAAGAACTCTCTTAAATTTTACATGATTATTCACTACCTGAAAGGCGTTTTTCAGATTACTTCTGCGTTCCTGATCGTTCAATTCTTTCTGAGGGCTTGTCTTCTTTATACGCAACAGACTATCCGTACATACAGGAATTCCAAGTTCTTTTCCAAGCTTTTTTGCAATCAGTTCCGCCTGATTAAATCCCCGTTTTCTTCTGCGGCTTTTATGGAGGGGAATGGGAATCAGCAAATCTATGTTCCAGGTGTTTACTGCACCACCACAGGTATTCAAAAGTTCCTGCACATAATAATTCGCATATTCCCTTCGATTCTTATACTTAAAACGACCAATGGATTCTCTCATAAGGGAATCATACTCCAAGGCTGCTCTTCCTCTGGTGTAGAGATGCTTTTTCCGCCCACAATCCGGACAGTACTCTGCCTCCTGGGCACTTAAGGGCTTTCCACATTTCTTACAAAGGGGTTCTGTCAGCGGATGCAGGCACAGTCTGCAGGGTTCGCAGACAAGTCCCCCTCCTCCCACTATTTCATCACATATGGGACACCTGGGAGGGTAAATAAGATCTAATAGCTTCGGAAAGACCCGTATAACGTTTTTGCTCTGTCTCATTCTCCACCATCATCTGAAATACCTCTGTGCTCCCCACCAGGGTTACACAGGAGCGTGCTCTTGTTACTGCTGTATATAAAAGGTTCCGGTTCATTAAGGGTTTTGGACCCGTAAGCAGAGGAATTACCACCGCCGGATACTCACTTCCCTGGGATTTATGTACGGTAATGGCATAGGCCAGTTCCAGCTCATCCAACTGTTTAAAGGGATAGGATATGGTACGGCCTTCATCAAACTCCACAGTCAGTTCCTCCGCAAAGCTATTGATAGAACGAATAATCCCCATATCTCCGTTAAATACTCCCAGCCCCCGATCTACCGCAATTCCGAAACGATTGCGAATCTCCCATTCCAGCTGGTAATTGTTCCGAATCTGCATGACTTTATCGCCCACCCGGAACACTCCCTTTCCATGTTCTTTCTCTTCCTTATCTTTGGAAGCAGGATTCAGGTATCGTTGCAGAATCTGATTGAGATTTTCCACTCCCAGAACGCCCTTTCGCATGGGGGTCAATACCTGAATATCCGAAATCTCCGCATGTACATACTTTGGCATCTTCTCCTGAACCAGGGATAAAACAATGCGAAGGATTTGATTGGGATCCTGCCGCTTCAGGAAAAAGAAATCCCGGCTTTTATTATCCAGTGTCACCTGTTCACCCCGATTGATTTTATGAGCATTGACAATAATATCACTCTGGGCTGCCTGACGGAAGATTCGCATCAATCGTACCACCGGAAAGGCTTTGGAATCTATTACATCCTGAAGGACACTGCCCGGGCCCACACTGGGAAGCTGGTTCACATCTCCCACCAGAATCAGCCTGGTTCCCGGAATGATCGCTTTTAACAATGCCTGCATCAGGTAAATATCTACCATAGACATCTCATCAATAATAATTACATCCGCTTCCAGCGGATCTTCCTGGTTCTTAGCAAAGGCAGCCCGTCCTGATGTATTCTCCGGGCCTCCTGACAATTCCAGCATCCGGTGTATCGTCCGGGCCTCACAGCCAGTGGCCTCTGTCATCCGCTTTGCTGCCCGGCCAGTAGGTGCAGCCAGGAAAATCTCCAGTCCCTCCATCTCAAAATATTTGATCATGGCATTGATTGTGGTGGTTTTCCCTGTTCCGGGACCTCCGGTCAGTATCAGCAGTCCGTTTTTTACAGCTGCTGCAACCGCTTCCCTTTGGTGTTCATCCAATTGAATAGATGCCTGTTCCTCCACTTTACATAATCTCGTCTGAATCTGAGTATCTGTTACGTCCAAAGAAATCTTCAATTGGTGTAGCATGGCTGCCACAGAAAGTTCCGCATGATAATAGGATGACGCATAGACAAAAATCTGTTTTTCCCCATCTGTTCCCACCCGCTGCTTCTGAACCAGACGCCGGTCAATACTCAGGTCCATCAGGTGCTTCTCCACCGCTTCCTGTGGAACGCCTCCCAAAAGTTCTATGGTTCCGGAGATCAATAATGGCAGCGGAAGACAGGTATGTCCCTTTATCCCTGCCTGAAGCAACACGTAAAGAATTCCGCTTCTGATACGAAAGTCGGAATCCTCCTGAATTCCCACCCGCTTTGCTATCTCATCCGCAGTCCGAAAGCCAATGCCCTCCATATCATCAGCCAACTGATAAGGATTCTCTTTGATGATCCGAAAGATCTCCTGACCATATTTCTGATAAATCCTCACCGACAAATTGATTGAAATTCCATAACCCTGAAGAAAGATCATAGCCTGACGCAGTTCCCTTTTTTCCTCTAACTGCTCTCCAATCTCTCTGGCCTTTCGTTCGCTGATTCCTTTTACCTCTGAAAGCCTCTCTGGTTCCCTCTCTATGATGTCAAACGTATCCTTTCCAAACCGCCTCACAATACGGGCGGCCAGGGCCGCACCAACTCCCTTAACCGCACCGCTTCCCAGATATCTCTCTATGGCAAGCACATCCTTTGGTGCTTTGACTTCAAAACTCTCCGTCTGAAACTGTTCTCCATATAAAGGGTGCTCGGTATAGGAACCAGTAAGTTCTAAAAGTTCTCCCTCACTGATGTAATGAAAACTTCCCACTACCGTAATCTCCCGCCCCTCTGACACAAGACTCAGAACAGAATATCCGTTTTCTTCGTTTCGATAAACAATGTGCTCTACATAGCCTTCCAGTATCATATAACTCCTAAAAAGAGGCAGGACGGACTTAACCGTCATGCCCCTCATCTTTTTGTCTACTCGTCTCTTTTTCCTGACATAAACTCTACAAACTTGCCGGTCCCGATTGCCACACATTTCATGGAATCCTCGGCAGTCATGGTGTTAATGCCGGTTTTCTCCTCCAGAAGTTCCTCTAATCCCCGCAGCAGTGCACCACCACCAGTAAGAACAATTCCTCTGTCCGCAATATCTGCCGCTAACTCAGGGGGAGTCTTTTCAAGAACGCTGTGAACGGCTTCTACAATCTGCATAGTAGTCTCCCGCAAAGCCTCTTCTGTGTCCTCAGAAGTCACTTCTACGGTCTTTGGCAAACCCGTCACCAGATTACGACCACGAACATTCATGGTATCCACCTCTGCCCTGGGGAAGCAGGTTCCTACCTTAATCTTAATATCCTCTGCTGTACGTTCACCAATAAGGAGATTGTGTTTTTTACGCATATAACGCACAATCGCCTCATCAAAATCATCTCCGGCCACTTTAACTGAGGTACTGACTACGGTACCTCCCAGAGAAATTACAGCAATATCACTGGTTCCGCCTCCTATATCTACAATCATATTACCACAGGGTCTGGAAATATCAATTCCCGCTCCGATAGCCGCCGCAATAGGTTCCTCTATAATCAACACCTCTCTGGCACCTGCCTGATAGGTCGCATCCTCAACCGCTTTCTTCTCTACTTCAGTAACACCACTGGGGACACAAACTGCAATTCTGGGCTTGCGGAACGTCTTCTTACCCATTGCTTTCTGAATAAAGTACTTGAGCATCTTCTCCGTTACTGTGTAATCAGAAATAACACCCTGACGCAGCGGGCGAACTGCCACAATATTGCCGGGAGTTCTCCCCAGCATTAAACGTGCCTCTTCTCCAATGGCACGAATCTTATTCGTGTCTCTGTCAAATGCCACTACAGAGGGCTCCTTTAGCACAACGCCCTTTCCATTTATAAACACAAGCATGCTTGCAGTACCCAAATCAATTCCAATATCTGTTCCAGCCATCTACCATATCCCCTTTCGTTCTATTCTCTCTATGTTACATTCTTTTCCGAAATATCAAGTGTTATACATTTTTTCCAGAACATAGGCCGTTCTTGCGTAACCTATATTATATACAATAATTTCTAAAAAGAAAAGCGCTTTTTTTGGGGATATGGAAATTTAAGCAATTCTTAAGGGGATCCTTTCTAAATTTCTGTCCGGAACAGACTAAAACCGTGCCTGAGTTATCTAAACACCGGATTTAATCTCTTAATTCCGAAAGCCATTTGACTACTTCGCAAAGCTTTTCTTTTTGTTCTTTTGTACAATCAGGCAGCTCATTATCCAGATTAACATCTGCCATATCATAACGCTTCCCAGTTAACAGGTGCTCCAGAAGCCCGGGAAGCTCCACATCCAGCATATCGGAAAAAACTACGATCTCGCTAATATGCATGGCATTCAGTTTCAGACAGACCTCCAGTTCCCCCCAGTCAAAACGCTTACTGTAACTGGTCTCACATTCCGGGGATTTTCCAAACTTCCATTCCCATGAAGAATATAATTCGTATGTTTCTTTCACCTGGAAATTATCCAGAATCTTTGTATCCAGTTCCTCAAAGCTGCCATACAACTCCTCGAAACTCTCTTTCAGTGCCTGTCGCATGGCATCTGTAGTAACCTCCGGATTCAAATCTTTCAGATTACAAACCCTGGACTGTACAGACTTTACGCCTTTCGCTTTCATCTTGTCCTTAGAAGGTGTCAGATAGCGTCCAAGCTGCGACACGTCCACATTGACCATAAGAGTTCCATGCTGAATACTGCACCGGGAGGTTTTGGAAAATGCGTTCCCCGAAAACTTAAAACCATCTTCTGTTATAATATCATTTCTTCCTGAAAACTTCGTTTCAACGCCAAACTTCCGGCAGGCCGCCTGTATAACTTGAAGCTGTTTTTCCAGATTGTAGACCTCAGGTGATGCCAGAAATGTAAAACAGAGGTTACCCAAATCGTGATATACAGCCCCTCCTCCGGTGGTTCTTCTGGCAAGGCATCCTCCCTCCTCCTCCAAAAGCTGTGCTCTGCATTCCCGAATGGCATTCTGGTTTCTTCCTATTACTACAGTACGCTCATTCTGCCACAGGTAGAGGATCACATCACCTTCTTTAATCTTCGTAGAAAGATATTTTTCAACGGCAAGATTATGCCAGGGATTCCAAGTATAAGTTTGAATGAAATAATTACTCATGATGTCAATTCTCCTTTGGTGTTTTTTTTATTGTACTCGAAATCCGAAAAAGTAACAACCTGATAATTTATTTTGTATGAATCTTTACCTGCAATCCGGATGGAAGTTTTATTGTTCCGAGAAGCTCCTCCAACTCCCCGGTCTCCATTTTATCATGCCCCTCCAACCGATAAGATCTGCCCAGATTTTTATACTTACTTACGCCAAAGGTATGATAGGGTAAAAGTGTTACGTCATAAGCCCCTGCTTCCTCCAGAAAGTCCAACATAGATTGCAGTTCCCTCATGGTATTATTAAAAGTGGGAATCACCGGGATCCGAATCTCGGTTCTGTTGTGCTTTATATAATACTTTATGGCTTCTAATGTCCTCCGATTATCTGCCCCTGTAAAACGTTTATGCTTTTCTTTATCCAGATGTTTTAAATCTACCAGCACCTCATCCAGTAAAGGTGAAATACGTTCCAGAAGTTCTGGCGGTGTATTTCCATTTGTTTCTATAGCAGTGTAGATTCCCCCGGACTTACAGAGTCCAAGCAGTTCCATCAAAAAATCTCCCTGAAGCGTCGGTTCCCCTCCGCTGAACGTGACGCCACCACCTGATTTTTCATAATAAGCTTTATCTTTCTCAAGAATCCGGAATACTTCCCGGGCCTCCATCTGATAGCCTTCTCTCCGAAGAGCCGACTGGGGACACTGTTCCCTGCATTTTCCGCAGCCAATACATTTCTGATTATCCGTATAATAGGAGCCGTCCACAAAACGAACGGCCCCTTTGGGACATACTTCCATACATCTTCCGCAGCGTGTACAGAGAGAATCCATACGCATCCACTCTGGTTCCAGGTTGAGAGATTCCGGATTATGGCACCAGATGCAGGACTGATTACATCCCTTAAAAAACACAGTTGTGCGAATCCCCGGCCCATCGTCCAGAGAAAACCGCTGAATATGAAACAAATGCCCCTTCATCTTTTGCCTCCCCATTAGAAAAATGTATCGTATTCTGTCCTTGCAATCAGATGATCCTGCCATTTCTTTTCCAGTTCCACATAGAAGCAGGAAAATCCTGCAACTTTAACCACAAGACTCTGATATTCCTCCGGCTTCTCCTGGGCTGCCCGCAGCACGTCACGTCCAACCACATTAAACTGTACCTGGAAGCCTCCCATGTGAAAATAAACAGAGATCGCCTGGGCAACTTTCCGTATTTTCTCCGGACTGTTCAGTGCCGTAGGATGGAAACGAATATTCAGAATAGAACCGTTATCCATTAAGGCATGATCAATCTTCGAAAGAGAGTTAAAGACTGCTGTTATGCCTTCCAGATCCGTCCCTGGTGTGGGTGACAGATTATCTGCCAGAGACTCTTCTGCTCTCTTGCCATCCGGCATTGCCCCAATCACTTCACCATCAATCACATTCATTACCACCGTCTGGGCTGTACAGCCAAATTGTCCGCCTCTTAAGGGCTTAAACTTTTTCATTTTCTCCGGAATGATCGTAAACAAATCTCTACAGAGAAGATCTACCTCATCATTGTCATTTCCAAACTTGGGTGCGTCCAGAAGTGCTCTGCGAATGGCACTCCCTTCCTCCGTCTCAAAGTTACATTCCAGTGCCGCTTTCACCTGATCCAGTGTATATTTTCTCTCCTTAAACACCACCTGTTCCAAAGCTGCCAGGGCATTGGCTGTATTGGGATATCCATGGGCATGCACAATGGTGTCATTATAATTGGGTCCCCTGCCCCAGGAAATATCTTTTCCCATCTCAATTCTGTAATTTACTGATGCCGAGAGGAACGGTGTGGGTGTCAGGGTATAATAACTTTCTGCGATCGCCCGTTCAATCTTAGGAATAAAAGGCAAGTAATAATCCAACTGTCCACAGAACAGTTCAATAACCTCTTCAATATTTCTGCACTCCTCAAACCGCCTTATTGTTGGACAGAGAGTCTCTCCGGTATTGGGATTCTTCCCGTTGTGGATTGCCAGTTCCAGAATCTTAAACACATTCACATAAACGGGAGTCACACCTGTTCCATGCTTTCCCGGCACCCGGACCTCTGAGCACCCCATGCCTGCCCAGTTCCTTGCATCCCTCAGATCCACACCGGCACGCAGCATCATATCCACCGCAACATCATCATTGAAGAACGCAGGCATTCCGCCCCCATGCTTCACAAGTGCCCGTAAGGCCGCCTCATAAAATTCCAGAGGTGTCGTCTTCCCCATGCTGACCACCACAGTAGGTATATTCATATTGGTATGGCCCAGAGCTTCCAGAAACAGGTAGGAAAGCTGATTTACCGCCGTTCTGCCATCTGTTGTCTGACCGCCCAGAGTAATGGTCTGGAATAGTTGATTGCCGCCCAGAATCTCTGTTGTTCCCCAATCACGAATCTTATTGGCTTCAAAGCATTTCAAAAGGAAACATTCGCAGAGTTGACGGACTTCTTCATCATCTAATGATTTATTTTCTACATCTTTTATATAGAAAGGATAGAGATATGAATCCATCCGGCCCATGGAGATACTGTGTCCATTGGATTCAATCTGAATCAAAAGATGAATGATGAGAACCATCTGCAATGCTTCAAAAAATGTCTCCGGTGCTTTTGCCGGGACCTTCCGCAAAGCATCCGCCGCACGCTGAAGTTCCTTTTTCCGTTCTGTAGTCATAATCTCATTCCGGATCTTCTGTTCCGCAAGATCTGCCAGACGGGCAGAATAATCAATGGCCGCATCAAGACAGATCATCACAGCTTCCAAAAATTCTTTTTTCTCAAAGTATTCCGGATCCTCCTCATCCAGCAAGGCCAGCACCGTCTTCGCTTTCTCTATCACCGGTTCAAAACCCGTATCCAGAAGTCCAACATAATCCGGAATAATATGACCGTCTCCATTCTGATTATGCTCAATGGACATGGTTTGATTAATGCTGGGATGCTGATGTCCTTTCCCGTCCGCCCCCGGTCCCATCAGAAATGCTCCGATAGTTGACTTCAAGTGATAGTCCACCCGATCAAAATGAGTATATCCGTTCCAGGTTTCGCACATTTTTAAAATCTCATCCCTGGCCCCTTCCGGAACTACAAACCGCTGGCTCTCCCTGCTTCCGAAAGTATCAAGTTCCTGCTCAATCCAGTCTACAGCATATTCCGGAAACAGCGGTGCCGCCAGAGGCTTGGAAGCCGTATTTCCCAGCAGCAGATCATCATCCCCAATATACAGCGTCATCTCCTCCAGAAAACGCCGAAAGGAGTTTGCTCTGCGAATTACAACGGGAAGAGACGGATCCGAAAAATACTCCTCTGTATAAATTCTCCCCCGTTCCAGGCATATCTCAGGCTTATGACCCAAAATATACTTCTTAATTCGTTCTGTTCTTGTCATCCCATTCACCTTCCCTTTCCAGATTACTCTCCAATAATATCTACAAAGATTTTTCTTGCCTGGGGACCGTCAAATTCCATAAATACAATCTCCTGGGCTTCGCCCATAGTCAGGCCACCATTTACCAGAGAAACAGTGGTACTGTTACCTACTAAAATGGAACGCAGATGACCATATGCATTGGCAGAGGTCCGTCCATATGTAGGTAGAAAATGTGCATGAGAGTAGTCGTCATCATCATTCACCAGACGATGAAGCAATACATCCAGATCGCTTAAGATGCAGTCCAAAGGCTCCGTAACAATAATTCCACAGTTGGTATGGGCTGTTACTACAGACACAATTCCATTTTGAATTCCGGACATTGCCGCAAACTCTTTTACCTTATCTCCAATGTATTCCGTATAATATTCATCCTGAGTCATAACATAAAATTCATAATGTTTTACCATGTTTACACCTCCATTCCCATAAATCGCAGTGCATTTTCTCCCATGACCATGGCCCTCTGTTTAGGTCTCAGGCTTAAGCTTTCCATAGCCTTTATCATACGCTTCTGCTCAATTCTCGGATAGGTGGAACCGAACATTACCTTGTCATACAGCATCCGATCTATCCAATATTCTCCCAGTTGGTCATTGAAAGTAGTTTGGAAGAACTGCTTGGGAGAATCAAAATACAGCAGTGCCGTATCCGCATACAGATTTGGATATTTCAAAATCAGCATCACTGTTTCTCTGGTCCAGGGCCATCCAAAATGCCCCAGACACATCCGAAGTTCCGGATACTCAATGGCCACTTCCTCAAAATTCAGCGGATTGGAATATTTAGAGGGGCTATTCTTTACCCAGGTCATCCCTGCCTCAAAAAGAATCGGCTTGTCATATTTCAGGCAGGTTTCATAGATCGGCTTCATAATCGGATCATCTGGCATCACATACTGCATTGCAGGACTTAATTTCAACCCTTTCAGTCCAAGTTCCGTAAAGGCTTTCTCCAACACTTCCACAGCATCGGGACGTTTGGGATCCACACCGGCAAAGCCAATCAAACGATCCGGATAAATATCTACTAACTTTTTAACTTCTTCATTGGATACAATGGTGCTCCCAGCCCGGGTTGTCACATCCTCCCCGGAAATCACAGCCTTATCAATACCCGCTGCGTCCAGCTGGGTCATAAACAGGCTCAAGGGCCATACATGCTGTTTGTATAAAAAATACTCTTCTCTTCGAAATGTAATCTTCTCCTGTTCCTGGCAAATCTCCTGAAAAAATCCCGGAAATGTATGTATATCAATTACCATAATCTCTTCTCCTTATTTCTTATTTTAATACTGTAATCCCCATCTTTTCTAAAATACTCCGCCGCAATTCCATGGCCTCCCGGGACAGGGGACTCCCTGGCGGGCATACAGGCTCTTCTCCCCGATACCGATATTTTTGAACAAATAGCGGATTAAAATTCAAAAGTTCCATTCTTGCTCCCGGCAGCTTCTTCACAAAGATTCCAATCTCCCGGATATTTTCCAAATCATCTGTGTATCCCGGAATCATCGGGGTTCGAATCAGCAGTTCACGCCTTGCGGCAAGTTCCCGAATGTTCTCCAAAATCCTGTGGTTCTCCACACCTGTTGCCTCTTTATGCCGCACATTGTCAAAGATCTTAATATCTACAATGAAATCATC
Organism: uncultured Lachnoclostridium sp.; assembly: GCA_948330435.1. Lineage (GTDB taxonomy): Bacteria > Bacillota > Clostridia > Lachnospirales > Lachnospiraceae > Laedolimicola. Next base: position 129,091 of record CAOJBY010000004.1, read on the forward strand.
CGTCACTTTCTCAAACCTCCGAATCGTCTCCATGGAAGTAAACATACAACTCTCCACAGTTGTTCGAAAGCCTTCCTTTTTACATTGTGACAAAATGGCCAGAGCAAATTCTGACTGTTCTCCCATAGGTTCCCCTCCGGATAATGTAATCCCGCCACCAGATTTCTTATAGGCAATCCCATCCCGCCTAAGAACCTCCATCACTTCTTCCACCGTCATCCGGCTGCTGTCCCACCTCAAAGCTCCCGTCGTGCACACCTTTGCACAGCTGCCGTCAGAAAGGCATCTGGAAGCCTCCAAATGTATCTGTCCCTTTTTTTCTCTCAATGCTCCCTGGGTGCAGGCCCTGATGCAGGTCCCACATCCGATGCAGCGATTCTGTACCTGCCAGATTCTTCTCTTATTTACCATCCCTTCCGGATTGTGGCACCAGGCACAACGAAGAGGACATCCTTTTAAAAACACGGTACTGCGAATTCCCTTTCCGTCATGAACCGCAAAACGTTTTATATCAAATATCAGTCCCGTCTCCATCAGTCGTTTCCTCCAAATGCGGTTCTGGCTATAATCTCATCCTGCAGATCATCTGCCAGTTCTACAAAAAAAGCTGTATAGCCGGCCACCCGTATGGTCAATCCCGAAAACTGCTCCGGAGTTTTCTTTGCCGCAATCAAATCTTCTCTCCGTACCACATTGATCTGGCAATGATTAATCTTTAACTCTACCAGGGTCTCTAACAAGGCACAGAAATTATCAATTCCCTCCTGAGTATCAAAAAATTCCGGAAGAAACTTCATATTCAGCAACGTCCCATTGGAACCCAGTTCCATATGGAGCTTTGATACTGAGTTCAAAAGGGCAGTGGGTCCCAGCTTATCTCTTCCATACACCGCCGATACACCGCCGTCCGCCAAAGGACTTCCTGCCTTTCTTCCGTCTGGTGTTGCACCAATGTTCAGTCCCATAGGCACATGAGCCGATACGGTATAAAGTCCTGTTTGAACACGACCACCTCTTACGTTTTTGAACGCCTCCAACCGCCTTGCAAAATATTCATGCCATTTCACAGCCAGTTCGTCTACCCAGTCCACATCATTGCCATACTTGGGAGCCTGTTCCAAAAGCAGCTTTCGCAATGTCTCTTTTCCTTCAAAGTCTGTGCGAAGTGCCTCCAAAAGTTCCTCTTTTCCTACTTTCTTTTCCTCAAACACCAGCTTTTTCAACGCTGCCAGGCTATCTGCAATATTCGCCACCTGAATCAACTGAATACCAGAAAAATTGTATTTGGCTCCGCCCGCCGTCACATCAATTCCCTTTTCCATGCTATCATCAATTACAGAAGAAAGCATAGCCGAAGGCAGGACCTCTGCATGGATCCGATCCACTGCAAAGGTAACCGGCATCATCCGATCAATAAAGTGATCTACCTGTATCTGAAAAGCCTTTTCAAATTCTTCAAAAGAATGAAAATCTGTCAGATATCCCGTCTCTGGCCCTACCTGTTTTCCGGACAGAAGACAAACACCGTTGTTCGTGGCAAGTTCCAGAGCTTTTACCATATTGAACATGGCCGCATCGCTCCAGCCAAGATTGTTCCCCTGGGTGGTAAGCTCCACACAGCCCACAATGGCATAATCGCAGGCATCCTTATGGTCTATTCCCTGTCTTTCAAGAGCCGGAATGATGCTTTCATCATTGAAGATCTGAGGCATGCCACCGCCTTTTGATATCACTCTGGTGACCTCCCGAAGCAGTTCTTTCGGTGAATTTTTATGGAGGCGTACAGAAAGGTTGGGCTGGGGCAGGCGAATATGGGATTGTGCTTTCAAAAACAAAAAGCTTAACTCATTGGTGGCATCACTGCCATCCTTATGCCGGCCACCAACAGCCAGATTAAATCCGATAGGAAACCCGGCAAAATAGCGGGCTCCCATTTCATTGCGCAAATAAACCACCTGATTGAATTTGAGCCAAAGGCTCTCTGTCAGTTCCAGTGCTTCTTCTAATGTCATTCCCTCTGCCAGAGATTTCTGATAATACGGCAGCAATGTCTGATCCATTCTTCCCGGAGAAAAAGAGGAGGCATTGGATTCCAAATGAAGAAGTACAAAAAGAAACCATACGGACTGCAATGCCTCATGATAATTTCTCGCCGGTCGAACAGCAAGATTTTTACAATTCCAAGCCACTTTTTGCATACCCGCCTGCTGTTCACCCTCAAGTTTCTCCGCCATTTTCTCCGCCAATTCTCCATAACGAAGTATAAACTCTACAGCACCCTCCATGCATATGGCTACACATTCATAAAACAGACGCTTTTCTTCATCTGCTACCATTTTCTGCTTTTCTCTGGCTTCTCTGCCGAGCCTGGCCGGCCCCTTCTTCAGCCACAGGGTACTGTTTGGACAGATATGACCCTGAGCATGATCTGTCTGATTGATTTTCACCACCTGTTTTATGGCAGCAATTTCGCTTCCCACCTCCTCTTCTACCCGATCCTCCAGCGTCTTTCCTCTCCAATACGGCAAGATCTCCTGAAAAAAGCATGCCTTGTCTTCCGGGCGTACCGTAAAGGGATCCTGTTTCCTGGTTCCAAGTTCATCAATCTCTTTGGCCACCCAGGTGATTCCGCCCTCCGGAAAGATTACCCCAGCTCTGGGCTCTTTTGTTCGATTGCCCACAATTAGTTCATCCGGGTCAATGGTAATTTCTATTTTTTCACATGCCTCCCGAAAGCTGAGTGCACGTATTCTGGCAATGGGCTCTCCTTCGTGTTCCTGATAACATTTTGTGATAATCCGTGCTTGTTCCACAGAGACAAAACGCTCTTTCACAAGGGACTTTCCTTTGATCCTCCGGATCCGTGGTGTCATTTCCAGTTCTTTCAATTTCTGTGTCTGCACAAATTCACCTTCTTTCCCCGGTTGCTTATGCTGTTTTAACTTTCGCTTTTTTTGTTGCTTTTTTCCGTTTGCTTAATTGATCAAAGCCTACCGCAAAGATCAAAACAATCCCTCGAATCAACTGTTGATAGAATTCATATACATTCATCATCACCAGACCGTTGGCCAAAACACTCATAATAAAGATTCCCACTACAACACCGGATAGTTTGCCCTCTCCGCCATTTACACTGATTCCGCCCAAAACCACAGCCGTAATTACATTCATTTCAAATCCGTCACCGGCGGCAGGCTGTCCGGAACTCAATCTGGAAAGTTCAACAAGCCCGGCAAGTGCAGAAAGAAAGCCTGCAATCATATAGGTGGCAAGAATCATCTTGTCTACATTGATTCCGGAAAGTCGGGAGGCTTCACGGCTTCCGCCGATAGCGTACAGATACCGTCCATACTGGGTTCGGTTTAGCACATACCAGCCTATAACAAGCACAAGAATCATGACAATAACGGGTACTGGTATAAAACCAATGTATCCTTTCCCTAAAATATCAAAGGATGCCGGGAATCCATAAACCGGGAGTCCCCCCGTCAATATGTAGCACATTCCTCTCACACTTGTCATAACACCCAAAGTCGCAATCAGTGCCGGAATCTCCACATAGTTAATTAAAATTCCATTAATCAGCCCAATTAAAACACCTACGGCCAATGCAATCAGACAAGCCAGAAGAGGACTCATTCCCAGCTTTGCCATACAGCTGGACGCAATTACCGCAGTCAGGCCTATAACGGCTCCAATGGAAAGATCAATACCTCCTGTAAGCATCACATAAGTCAGGCCTACGGCGGATATTCCGGTAACCGCACTTTGGCGGAGGACATTTACAATATTGCCTCCTGTGAGAAAATATTTTGATCCGAAAGAAAAATACACAATCAATGCCAAAAGCATCAATAAAATTCCATATTTACGCAGCAATTCTGCTTTATCTACTTTTGTCTTCATTTTTTGTCCCTCCCATCTAATCCACAACCGCATACTGCATAACATTTTCCTGCTGAATTTCATCGCCGGCTAATTCCCCGACAATCTTTCCTTCTTTCATAACCAGAATCCGATCGGATACCCCGAGCAGTTCCGGCATATCGGAAGAAATCATTATAATGCTGATTCCCTGCTTCGCCAAATCCCTCATGATCTGATAGATCTCGAACTTCACACCCACATCAATTCCTCTCGTAGGTTCATCAAAGATGATCACTCTGGAATTTGTAAGCAGCCATTTGGCCAGAACTACTTTCTGCTGATTCCCGCCTGACAGATTGGATACCAGCTGTTCTATGGACGGAGTTTTAATATTCAATTGTTTCTGGTATTTTTCTGCCAGTTCTTTCTCTTTCTTCAAATCCAAAGAAATCTTATGTTTCAGCATTTTTCCAAGATATGAAATGCTGATATTCTCCCGAATGCTCAGCTTCATAAGAAGCCCCTGTTGTTTTCGATCCTCTGTAATAAAAGCGATTCCATTCTTTAACGCATCCCCGGGATTCTGAATGGAAACCCGCTTCCCATCCAGGAAAATTTCTCCCAGGCATTTGTCTGCCCCAAATATAGCACGGGCCGTCTCCGTTCGTCCTGCCCCCACCAAACCTCCAAATCCAAGGATTTCTCCCTTATGAAGTTGGAAGCTGATATCATCTATTTTGTCATTTGTCAGGTGCTTCGCCTCCAGAACCACCTCTTCCGTTCCATATTTCCCCTGGGGGTAATTTTCTCCCATCTCCCGGCCTACCATCAGTGAAATAAGTCTAGGCCTGGTGCAATCCTTAATATCCAGTGTTTCTATGTACTGACCATCACGCATAATTGTTACCCGATCCGCCACTTCAAAAAGTTCTTCAAGGCGATGGGATATATAAATAATCGAGATTCCTTCCTCACGTAATTTTCGAACCAAATCCAAAAGCATATCCACTTCTTTTCCGGAAAGAGCCGCCGTAGGTTCATCCATAATCAAAACCTTTGCATTTTTTGATACTGCTTTCGCAATCTCTACCAGCTGCTGATATGCCACACTCAAAGTCTTGACCTGAGCCTTCGGATCCAGGTTCAGTCCCAGCCTTTCAAATACTTTCAGACACTCCTCATTACACTTTTTTTCATCAATCGAAGTTCCCTTTACAGGTTCATTCCCCAAAAAGATATTGTTGGCAACTGTCAAATAAGAAATCAAATTAAATTCCTGATAGATTACGCCAATCCCAAGCTCCATAGCCAGCCTTGGCTCCATATGCCGGTAGGACTTTCCCTGAATGATAATTTCCCCCTCATCCGGATGAATCGCTCCTGCCAGCGTTTTAATCAGCGTTGATTTACCTGCACCATTTTCTCCCAGAAGTGCATGCACCTCTCCCTTTCTCACTTGCAACCTGATATTGTCCAGTGCCACAACGCCCGGATAACGCTTGGTTATATTTTTCATTTCAATCATATAATCGCTCTGCATTTTGCCTCCTTTACATCTAAAGAGTACCTCAAAGGCCTGTTGATCCTGGCCCCTGAGATACTCCCCGGCTTCACGCATTCCGTCCGCCCTTTATTTTTACAAATCCTCTGCCGTTACAAGCTGTGCCGGAATTACATAAGTGTCATCCAGTGTTTCTCCATTAATCAGCTGTACTGCCAGTTCCACATCAATTCTGCCATTTTCAAAAGGAATCAGATCCACAGTCGCCTTATAGGCTCCACCTTTCTGAATCTGTGCTTTTGCCTCGTCGGTAGCATCAATACTTCCAATGTAGAAATCATCATTATCTTTGCCTGCCGCCTGTACTGCAGAATAAGCTCCGATTCCGCCTGCGTCGTTCAGGCACACAATTACCTGGAGATCTGGATTTGCCTGAAGAAGAGAATCGGTTACACTCTGTCCCTGGGCCGTTGTGTTGGCATCCTGACGAATAATCTTTGCGTTTGGACACTTCTCAGCAATGGCATCCTCCATACCGTCGCCACGGGCAATCTGAGTGGAAATCTGATCCCAGCAAAGAACTGCACAAGTAATCTCCGCATCCGCACCGTACTTTTCTACAATCCAGTCTGCTGCACCATCGCCGCATACATAACCCATGTTGTACTCATCCGCAGATACCCACACATCATGGGTTTCTGTACAACTGGACTGGGAGATAACTGCGATTCCTTTATCCTTTGCTTCTTTTACAACACTTTCGCAAGCAGCCGTATCCAGCGGGCATACAATGATTGCATCCACTTCCATTGTGATAAAGTTGTCCAGTGCCGTTACCTGAGCTGCCGCATCGGATTTGGGATCATCAATAATCAATTCGATTCCCAGTTCATCACATTTTGCCTGTGCACCGTTTGCTACAGATACAAAGTAAGGATTTGCAAGATCATATACAGACAATCCAATCTTCAATCCTTCTGTGGTGCCGCCGGTGGCCTCGGCTGCCTCATCTACTGCATCGGCCCCTTCTTCCTCTGCCGGTGTTTCTGTCTCTGCCGGTGCCGCCGGTTCCTCTGCTTTGTTTCCTGTGCTACATCCTGCCAGCAAAGATGCTGTCATGACCGTTGCAAGCAACAGCCCCAATACTTTCTTTCCTTTCATGTTATCCTCCTTTTCCCTTTTCGGGTTTTGTTTTATTTTAATCACCTTTCGGGATCAAAATCTTTTAACAATTACCATTCAGTAATATCCAAAACTTTTTTTCCGGATGCCAGAAACGCATCCAGTATCTCTCTTTTAGGTGCCCCTTCCATAGGGCCTTTCTTTGTGACGGCGAAAGCACCTGCCCCGTTTGCAAAAATTCCTGCATCATAAATGGACTTTCCTTCTATTAATGCAGTTAAAAGAGCCGCCGCAAATGTATCTCCTGCCCCTGTGGGATCTACTTCTTCCGATTCAAAAGCCGGTACATCAATAGTCTCATTTTCCAGAAAGAACCGGGAGCCATTTATCCCTCTCTTCAACACGACCATCTTGCCGCCTTCAGTCAGCAGCCGACAGCCTTCTTCCTCGGTAGACGCTCCGGTAAACAGCATTGCCTCTTCACCGCTTGGCAGAATCAGATCTGCTCGTTTTAAAATCGGTTCGCACATTCTTCGGATTTCTTCTGGTGTAAAAATCTCCGGGCGGATGTTCGGATCGAAACTGACTTTCGTATCCTTATCCAGCATTTTCAGGGACCGGTAAGCCGCCTGGCGGTAGCTTTCAGAAGCTTCCATAGAGAAGCCAGTATAATGCACCCATTTACATCCTTTAAAATACTCTGCTGAAAAACCCTCTGGATTAAATGCAGCCGATCCGGATCCATCTAAATGATACAGAAATTTTCTGGAACCATCGTTGTAGTATCCTACAAAAGTAGATGCTGTATACATTCCCTTTTTTGTCTGCACACATGTCAGATCCACACCGCTTTTCACCAGTTTGTCTACAACACATTTCCCAAATCCATCATCACCTACGGAACCTATCATTCCCGCTTTTGCTCCTAAAAGTGCAGCAGCATGAATAAAAATAGGAGTATCACCGCTGGCATAAGGCCCTTCAAAAACTCCTGCCTCATGAAATTCCTGATTTAACTCTTTTCGCATGATTTCCACAAGCAAAGGACCCATTGTTATAATGTCCAAATTCAACTAATCATCCTCCTCTTCAAACGTTCCATTTTCTACCATGATTTTGCACAGTATCAAAAACGATTTTTATATTTTTTCATGCATATTCAACATGTGTTGACTTGGTTATACCAAATTTGTATGTGCATGTTCAATATCCGATAATTGGGATTCATGATCCAAAATCGGAATTATCAAAAATTGATCATTCTATAAAAATCGTTCATCTGATGAAAATTCATACAAAAAAGACCAAAAAGCGTGCCTTTCGTTCACACTTTTTGGTCTTTTTGTCTATTTTCCCTACTCAGAAGTAAGATTGCTCTCTCTATATTGTCCTGGTGTCATTCCTTCGTACTTTTTAAAAGTACGAATAAAACTCTGTACATTTCCCATCCCCAAGGTTTCAGCAATATCTGCTAATTTCATAGAAGAATCTTTCAATAATTCTTTCGCCTTATCCATACGGCATTTTGTCACATACTGGACAAAAGATACTCCTACTTTCTCTTTAAACTGTTTTGACAAGTAGGACTCATCCAGTCCCAAATCCTCTGCCATCTGTGTAAGGGAAATTCCCTTATCGTAATTCTGTTCCACATATTCCAGCATAACTTTTGCCCACTGCTTATTTGCTTTTCGAAATGCATTTCCCTGCTCCTGCTGATAGGCCTGGAGCTGATCCAGCATCCGATACAGCATTCCTATGGCTTCCTCCATGGTCTCAAACTCCCATGTGTTAAAATAATTGTCATTATCACGAACGGGAGTGTCAAAGAATTGTTTTGGCTCCTGTCCCATATTGCGAACCGCACGATAAATCCGTTCAAATATGCGGGAGAAAAAGTTTGGCAGATTATAATAAATAACGCTTACTAATTCCCTTTTAATATCTGTCAGAATAATTCCAAGAGTCTCTTTTGCTTCCTCTATATTCATCCGGTAAAGGTTGCTTGTAAACATATCAACTTTCACACTATTCTCTATATAGAAATCACGCTTCAGCTGAGAAGTCCGTCCATAGTAAAAAAGATTCTGTTCCGGGTAAAAATAATGTATTCCCAAAGCTTCTTTAGCCTCCAGATATGCCTGATTCATCTTCTCAGCCCCTGTATGTTTTTTGCTAATCCCAATGGATATATCAATATTCTGATGTCCGGAAATATATCGAAGCAACATCTGCAGGCACAATCCCATAGCCTCTGTTTCTATTTCCTCCTCCATCTCCAAAATCACAGCCACACGCATATCAGTCATCCCAACACAGTAGCATTCTTTGACCGAAATATCGTTCTGTTCTTCTACCATATATTGCTTAATGCAGGACTTCAGGGCCGTCAACTGCACATTTGCCACTGCATGGCCAATCTCCGGGTCAGAGGCCCGTTCATTCTTTTGAATCAGAAGAAGTCCAAATTCATTCAGACGAATAATTTTATTGTCGGGCTTCTCCGCACCTTTATATGCCCCCAACAGAACACGTTCAAAATAAGATTCCAGAAGAAGTTCCTTGGTATCCAGAGTTCTTGCAATCATCTCCTCCAAATACTCCATGCTCTCCACATTTCCAAAGGCTTTATCGCCTTTCTTCAGCTTCTCTGTCAGCCTTGCATAAGGCAGATAAACCTGTTTCCAAATTAGAATCAGTACTCCTCCAATGGCAAAAAGACCAATGATTAAGGCAATTGTCATAACATTTTTCGCCCATACTACTGACGCTTCTTCTTCTGTCATTCTGGAAATTCTTAAGATGTACCAGCCTGTATTCTCAAAGCAAATCTTCTGGCAAAGCCAGGTCTGTCCGTCTATCTGCCTGCTCAGATAATCTACGGTATCTTTCTTTAAATCATCGATATCTTCCTGGGTAAAATAATCCAGAAGTCCTTTGGTATTATCGTAAATGACAGAATTGTCTTCTGCCAATATGGCCAACTCCTGTTCCCCTGTTCTTCCCTCCCAGCTTTGTGCATCAATTACCTGCACAATTTTATTTTTTGCCAAATTAAATACCATATAGCCATCACTTTTACCCTGCCCCTCTCTTACCCGTATACGTCCAACCAGACTGACTACATCGGTGTCATAGAGGGAACGGGGTTCCAAACGGTGGGAACCCGTGATTCCAACCTTATCTGTTCCATCCAGCATCCGAATCTGATCCGTTCCAAAAAGCTCCCAGGTATCATCATAAAAATGTTCCAGTGAAAAGTATCCCTCATTGGAAGTTAATACGAGATTTTTCTCTTCAAACACCACATAAATAGAGTGTATCGCCGAATGCTTGGCTTTATTTTCACGAAGTATCTCCATAATTGTATGATAATCCTTATAATCTGCAGTCGCATCATCCCATAGATAAATCTCCTTGGTAAACATCAGGGAATTCATCTGCCGTGTCAAAGCAGAAAACAGATTATCCAGATATTGCTCTGATGCCTGTAGTTCGGAAGCCCGTTTGGAAATCAGTTCATTTCTCATAGAGTGATTATATACATTATAGTAAAAAAAAGAAAATCCGGCTGAAACACTTATGATTACCACAAGCACCATGATAAAAAACAGGCTAAAGGGATTCTTTTTATGTGTTTTTTCTGTTCTCAGCATCTTTTTCAATACTCGCTTTCCACAAATTGTAAGTTCAAGTCCAAGTTCTCTGAAACTTTCCATCATAGTATAGCGAATATTTGCCAAGAATACAAATATTTTGTCAAAAAGAAATGCGTCCCCCTGATTAGGAGACGCATTTCTTTTTAAATCAGCCTATTAGATACTTAAATTCCCAATCTTAACTTTCTCAATTGCTCCTCTGCCGTCACATTGGTTACCGGCTTATAATCTTTCAAAGGAATCAGCTTCTCGTTAACCGCATCCAGGATCCACTCTTTCTGTGGGAAGAAATAGTGATCATACTCATAAGGAGGTGTAATCCAGTTCTGAGCACCAACAATTGCAGGCGGTGCATCCAGGTAATCAAATGCAAGTTCTGTAATATTCTTGGCAACCTCATCCAGGAAAGTTCCTCTTGCACAGGCATCAGAGGTCATAACAACCTTTCCTGTCTTCTTTACGGACTCCAGGATCTTTGTATAATCAAGGGGAACCAGACTGTGCAGGTTAATCAGTTCTACAGAAAGTCCATACTTCTCTTCCAGTTCTTTTACTGCCTCGTATGCACGATAAAGGGTTGCACCGATGGTCAACATGGTAATATCAGAACCGGTCTTGATTACGTCTACATCACCAAATTCAATCTCATATTCTCCCTCTGGTACGCCGCCTTCATGGAACTTTTCACCAATATCATAGATTCTCTGGCTCTCAAAGAATACAACCGGATCTGTTCCATTCAGTGCAGACTGCATAAGGCCCTTTGCTTCGTATGGGGTTGCAGGGAAGCACACCTTAAGTCCGGGTACATGGGCACACATGGATGTCCAGTCCTGAGAATGCTGAGCACCATACTTAGAACCTACAGACACACGCAGAATCAGGGGCATCTTCAGAATTCCGGCACTCATTGCCTGCCATTTTGCCATCTGGTTGAAAATCTCGTCGCCACAGCATCCAATAAAATCACCATACATCAATTCTACTACCGCACGGCCGCCGCACATGGTATAGCCTACACCTGTTCCGACAATAGCCGTCTCAGAAATCGGAGAGTTAAACAGTCTGGAATAAGGAATCACATCTGTAAATCCTCGGTATACGGCAAAAGCACCACCCCAGTCACGCACATCCTCGCCGTATGCGATCAGCGTGGGATCCTCATAATATTTATTGAACATTGGTTCGAAGATAGCATCACGAATATTATAGCGCTTCATGGCACTTACTTCTTTTCCATCCAGATAATGGGTGCGAACCTTTTTCTGAATATCTGTATAGCGCTTGCAGCTTTCCTTGGGGCCTGTTACAGACGGCTCTCTTGTGGGATCCATGTTACGCTTTTTATTATTATTGAACATCAGACGTTCAACAATACCAGGATCATTGTCAAAATCCAAATAGGGAGATGCGTCCTTATCGGCTGCCAGACGGCAGATTCGTGCCATTCTCTCTTTTGTCTTTGCCCAGATCTCCTCAAATTCGCTATCCTCGGCAACGCCGGCATCTACCAGAGCCTTGCGATAAGTAATAAGTGGATCCTGTGCTCTCCATGCCTCAATCTCTTCTTTGGTACGATATGCGTTCTGGTCAGAAGTTGAATGTCCAAGCAGACGGTAAGTTACAACATCCAGGAAAACAGGGCCTTCGCCACTCTTTGCCAAAGGCAGCTTACGGCGGTATGCATCGATTACTGCCAGCGGATTGTATCCGTCAACTCTCTCTGCATGAAGCTGGCTCTCCGTCACACCGGCTCCCATACGTGCCAGCTCACCATAACCCATGGTCTCTCCGCAAGTCTGTCCACCCATGCCGTAAGAGTTGTTATTAATATTGAAGATCAGGGGAAGTCCGCCCTTTTTGCCTTCCTCCCAAAGAGTACGGTACTGATCCATAGTTGCAAAGGAAAGAGCCTCCCATACAGGACCCCGTCCCATGGAACCGTCTCCCAAATTGGCTACCACTACGCCATCCTGATCGTTGCATTTCTTAAACAGTGCAGCACCTGTAGAGATGGTTGCGGAACCGCCTACCAATGCATTGTTGGGATATACACCAAAAGGCAGGAAAAACGCATGCATGGATCCGCCAAGTCCCTTATGGAATCCGTTCTCACGGGCAAACAATTCTGCCAGTGCTCCGTATACAATGAACTCAACAGCAAGTTCTTTCACATCACCCTCTGCCTTGCTGACAGTCTTAATGGCTTTCAGGGTCTTTCCGTCAAAGAAGTTCTCCATATCATCCAGAAGTTCTTTGTCATCCAACTTCTGAATACAGGAAAGACACTTTGCAAGAATCTCGCTATGACTTCTATGGCTTCCGAAAGTGAAATCCTCTTTGCCCAACAGATAAGCCTCACCAACCGCTGCTGCTTCCTGACCAAGAGACAGATGTGCAGGACCCGGATAGGTAGTCTCAACATCTGCATATTTTGCCTGTGTTTTAATCTGATTCAGCATATCCTCAAACTCACGGCAAATGGTCATATCACGGAAAATTCGAAGTAAATCTTCTTTTGTGAAGTTGCCCTCATCCATCTCCTCTTTTATGGTTTTCTTGTAGGTGTTGATGGGAATATCCTTAAAGGTAATTTTTCCTTCAGCACGCATTTTGTCGGGATCGACATACAATGACTTTGGCATTTTTTATTCTCCTTTTTTCTTCCGCTTGATAATGCGGATAATTTTTATATTACTATTTCATCATTAACAAAGAAATGTTCTCAAGAGCGTTGCACAATTCTTTCACAAATCTGGAAGCCGGTGTTCCGTCCAGTGCTCTGTGGTCATAGGACAGGCAGAGACCCATGGCCGGGTATGTCTTAATCTCACCGTTTACTTCTTTCACTCTGGTAGTGATGCCGCAAACACCGAGAATACCTACCTGTGGTGGATTCACAACCGGTGTAAACATCTCAACTCCAAGAGATCCTACATTAGATACGGTAAAGCTCGCACCGGACAGCATATCCGGAGTGGCCTTGCCCTCCTGGCAAATTTTTGCAAGACGCTTTGCTTCTACACACAGTTCAGAAAGCGTCATCTTATTGGCATTGAAAATGGTGGGGACCATCAGTCCCTTGGGAGTGTCTACTGCCATTCCCAGATGTACATTGGTATATTTACGCAGTACATTGTCCTCGGGCATAATCGCATTCAAATCGGAATGGTTGAGAAGAATCCGGGATACTGCAAACATTACCATATCGTTCAAAGTGATATTGGGCATTCCCATTGCTTCCCCGTTGGCCTTGATCTGCTTTCTCAGGTTCATCAGGGCTGTTGCGTCAAAAGTATGATAATGGGTCAGTTGTGCCATGGTACTTAGAGATCTCACCATTGCCTTTGCAGTTGCCTTTCTTACACCGGAGAACTTCACGTCTACATATTCCACTTCTGTGGGCACTGCTGCCGGTGCTGCTTCTGCTGTCGGGGCCGCTGCCGCTGCTACCGGTGCTGCCACAGGAGCCGGTGCACTTGCCGCATATGCTTTCACATCTGCCTCAATAATGCGTCCGTGAGGTCCGGTGGGTGTTGCCGCCGTGGCATCCACACCCAGATTCTTTGCTGCCATTCTGGCTCTGGGGGATACCTTTGCATCCGGATTAGCCGGGCCATTTGCCGCAGCCGGAGCCGGGGCTGCTGCCGGAACTGTTGCCGCAGGTGCCGCTTCCGCCACGGGAGCCGGGGCTGCTACCGTTCCTTCTTTCAAACCTGCCACACTGTCACCAGGTTTTCCGATGGCACATACGTTTACCAGAACAGGTACTTCATCGCCATCCTCATAGAAGATCTCAAGAAGTTCACCCTCTGCTGTAGACTCGCACTCAAATGCCGCTTTATCCGTCTCATAAGTGAATAGAATATCACCAATCTTAATCTGATCGCCCTTTTTCTTATGCCACTCGGTAATTACACACTCTTCTACGGTAATTCCCGCCTTGGGCATCAATACGCCCTGGGCCACATTGCCTGCCGGAGCCGGGGCAGGTGCCGGGGCTGCTTCCGCTGTAGGTGCTGCAACCGGGGCCGTTCCCTCTTTCAGGCCTTCAATGCTGTCACCAGGCTTTCCAATGGCACATACATTCACCAGAACGGGAACCTCATCTCCGTCCTCATAGAAGATCTCAAGGAGCTCACCCTCCGCGGTAGATTCACATTCGAAAGATGCCTTGTCCGTCTCATAGGTAAAAAGAATATCACCCACATTTACGTGATCACCCTTTTTCTTGTTCCACTCAGTGATTACACACTCTTCTACGGTAATTCCTGCCTTGGGCATCAATACACCCTGAGCCATGTTCCCTGCCGGTGCCGCCGCAGGCGCTGCTGCCGGTGCAGGTGCTGCCGCCGGTGCAGGTGCCGCTTCCGCTGCAGATGCGGTTCCCTCTTTGATTCCGGAGATATCATCGCCCGGCTGTCCTACTGCACATACATTTACCAGAACAGGCACTTCATCTCCTTCTTCATAAAAAATTTCAAGGATCTCTCCTTCTGCTGTGGATTCACACTCGAAAGATGCCTTATCCGTCTCGTAAGTGAAGAGTATTTCGCCCACATTTACATGGTCGCCTTTTTTCTTCAACCACTCGGTAATAATACATTCTTCTACCGTGATTCCTGCTTTTGGCATTAATACGCCTACTGCCATTTCTTTTCCCTCCATAATTTCTTTTTATATATTTTGTGTTACTATTACGGGCTTAAAGGATTATGGTTCCCGATTGCTCTGCACGTTCCCGCACTTCCTCCGGAAGTCGGCCGTCACTGATGATGTAGTCGGCATCTTCCACGTTACCGAACGTATATGGCAGAATTCTGCCATATTTGGAACTGTCCATCAGAAGGACTTTCTTTCCGGCTTTTTTCATCATCAGGCTCTTTACCAGCATCTCGTCTTCCTTGCCACAGGTGAATCCGCCGTCCTGAGTATAACCGGACACACCTAAGAATGCAGTGGCAATATTAATCTGCTCCAGCATCTGCAGAGTGCTTTGACCGGATACAGCCTGATTAAAGCGATTCAGTGTCCCGCCGCACATATGGACAGTGGGAACGGATAACTTTCCCAATTCCAACGCAATTCCCGGGCCTGTAGTAAAAATGTTCAGATCCATATCCGGAATGGCCTGGGCCAGAGCCATGTTGGAAGTTCCCGCATCCAAAAATACAGCACTTCCGGGCTCCAGGAGACGCAAAGCTTTCTTTGCCATTTCCCGCTTTTCTTTCCAATTGGTCTGCATTCGGGTCTCCAGCTTGATCTCTGTGGGGCTGCTTCCCGGAGTAGCGGATATAGCTCCGCCTCTGGTCCGAATAATGATCCCTTCCTCCTCCAGCTTCTCCAGATCCCGATGAATAGTCATTAAACTGACATCAGGAAAAAGGACGCTGATTTCTTTTACAGTGACTGCGCCTTTTTCCTGAATATGTTTTCCAATGTTTTCTCTTCGAATCTGGTTCATGAGAATTCCTTCTTGTTAAGTTTTGTTATGTTCTTTTCTTAACTTGTAACAGATTATAACATTTTATAACACATAAGTCAACAAGGTTTCTTCGGTTTCAGAAAAAAAGCCTGCGATTTGGCTCGCAGGCTTTTTCGAATTCTCATTTATTATTTTTCTCAGGCTGTTCGGAAAATAAATCTTCGATATCTTTCCAAAATGGTCAGAAGTACGATTCCCATCACTCCACATACAGCGATTTCTCCAATCCCTACGGTTCCCATCAGAAACGGAATGGGAAGAGGTTCTCCATAGCCATATCGAAGAACGAAAGGTATGATTAAAACGTTAGCCAGTATAGGGGGAACAGGTGCAAGGAAACGGCTCTTTTTACGCAAGAGATAGGTTCCTATGGCCCCTGTCAAAGTTGCCAGACTTCCGAATGCCACATCAAGCATAATGCTTCCACCAATGAGATTGGCTACAAGACAGCCAATAAACAAGCCCGGAATGGCTGCCGGTGTGAAGTAGGGCAGGATAACCAGGACCTCGGCAATTCTTGCCTGAATTGCCCCATAACTGATAGGTGCAAATGCAATGCAGAGCACCACGTAGATGGCTGCAATCATTGCAGCCTGTGCCATGAATAATACTTTGTTGTCTTTCATTTTTTCTCTCCTTAGTTTTTTTTAACGTGTGGATGGTTTCGAACACACAGATTTTTCGGAACAGATATCCGAACTTGTATAGTATAACATGAAATGTTTAAAAGTCAAATTTAATTTTCCAAATAATTTGACGCAGGTTCCATTCTCTGTTATGATTGTTTCGTGTGCCGCTATGAAGATAGCCTCTCCTCACAAGGGCATCTTTGAAAAAAATTCACTGGTACATATAAGTTTGTTTAATAAGGGAGTATATTGCTATGGAAAAGAGAGAAAAGTTTTCGTCAAGGCTTGGATTTATTCTGATCTCAGCCGGATGTGCTGTGGGTCTTGGTAATGTCTGGAGGTTTCCTTACATAACAGGAAAATATGGCGGAGCTGCCTTTGTACTGATTTATCTGGTATTTCTGGTTATTTTGGGAATGCCTATTATGGCTATGGAATTTGCCGTGGGCAGAGCCAGCCAGAAGTCAGCTGCCAGAAGTTTTCATGTGCTGGAACCCAGGGGAAGCAAATGGCATCTGGAAGGGTATGCTGCCATGGCCGGCAATTATCTTTTGATGATGTTCTATACCACTGTGGGCGGCTGGATGCTTGCTTATGTGTTTAAAATGGCTACAGGTACCTTTTCCGCATTGAATCCCGACGAGGTAGGCGGTGTGTTTAATGAGATGCTGGCTTCTTCCGGTTCTATGACCTTTTGGATGGTGGTTACTGTTTTGGTTAGCTTTGGCATCTGCAATCTGGGACTTCAAAATGGTGTAGAACGCATTACAAAGCTTATGATGGGTTTCCTTTTTATTATTTTAATTGTTCTTTGCATCCGAAGTGTTACATTGGAGGGTGCCGGAGCCGGATTAAGCTTTTATCTGGTTCCTGATTTTGGTAAGGTTGCAGAAAACGGCGTGGGCGAAGTAGTATTTGCCGCCATGGGTCAGTCTTTCTTTACCTTGAGTCTGGGAATTGGTGCTATGGCTATCTTTGGAAGCTACATTAGCAAAGAACGTACTTTGATGGGGGAATCCATGAATATCTGTATTCTGGATACGCTGATTGCCCTGATGGCCGGGCTGGTGATTTTTCCTGCCTGTTTTGCTTTTGGCGTGGATCCCGGAGAGGGACCCGGACTGGTGTTTGTAACTCTTCCCAATATTTTCAATCAGATGGCGGGAGGACGGCTGTGGGGCTCTCTGTTCTTCGTCTTTATGAGTTTTGCAGCTCTGTCTACAGTAATTGCGGTGTTTGAGAATATTATCAGTTTTGCCATTGATCTGTGGGGATGGAGCCGTAAGAAAGCAGTCCTGGTGAATTTGATTGCGATTCTAATTCTTTCCATGCCCTGTGTGCTGGGCTTCAATCTGTGGAGCAGCTTTGCTCCCTTAGGTGCCGGTTCTACGATCCAGGATTTGGAAGATTTTATTGTATCAAACAATCTTCTGCCTCTGGGCAGTCTGGTGTATCTTCTGTTCTGTACCAGCCGGTACGGATGGGGATGGGATAAGTTTATTGCAGAAGCAGATGCCGGAGAGGGCATTAAGTTCCCAAAGTGGGCCAGATTCTATGTAACCTATATTCTGCCGCTAATTGTGCTGTTTATTTTTGTGATGGGGTACTGGCAGAAGTTTGCAGGGTAATATAGCCTCTGTTTGACATATAATATACAGTTTTCATCAATGTTCAGTGGGGCCGTCATTCAGACGCCCCCACTCCTTTTTTGGCATTCACAGAATTAAAATCTTTTATTTTTTCTCTTCGTGGTACTCTTTCTCCGTATTCACACTCCAGATATTCTTCTTATCCTCCCTGCCACTTATAATATTACCTACAGCCTCAAAAGAGGTTGCCATGGAGTGATCCATATTGTTGTAACGGTGCTGACCGTTCCGCCCTACACAATATAGATTTCTAAAGCCATTGAGATAGGAGATCAACTCATCCATATGCTCATAGGTATCAAAGTATGCCGGATAAGCTTTCTTCACTCGCTCTCTGTGGGAATCCAACACATCGCCCTCGCTGGAGATCACTCCCATTTTCAGCAGTTCTGCCGTAGCATACTTCACCCATTTTTCTTCGCTGAGTTTCCAGTACTTATCACCCTCACTACAGAAATACTCCAAGCCAATCCAAACCGTCTTCTTTGGATCTGCCACCATATAGGGAGACCAGTTGTTGAAAATCTGAATGCGGCCCAGCTTTACTCCCGTATCCTGGACATAAATCCAGCAGTCAGGAACAATATTATTTAAAGTCTTCAACCTGGTCTCATTCTTCATATTCAGCTTTTTCACCAGAAGGCCCACCGTCACAAAGTCACGGTAGGGAAGACCTGCCGCAATCTCCGCCTTGTCCTTTGGCACATCATTCATGCCGGCAACCAGATCCTTTACCGGCATAGAAGAAATGAACACATCACCCACTACTGTCTCTTCCCGGCCATCGCATTCATACACAATGCTCTCTATCCGATCTCCGACCGTGTTAATCTTCGTAACCTTACAACCCCTGCGGATCTCTCCTCCCATTTTCTCTACTTCCGCCGCTGCAGTCTCCCACAACTGGCCAGGTCCGTATTTGGGATAATTGAACTCTTCAATGAGGGAAGTCTGTACATGCTTCTTGTCCTGCTTTCCCGGAAGAAGCTTCACCAAATTATCTTTCAGGATTCCCATAACAGAAAGTCCCTTTGTACGCTGAGCTCCCCAATCCGGTGCAATCTCTCTGGGATGTCGGCCCCACAGCTTCTCCGTATAGCCCTCGAAGAACATAGAATACAGCTTTCGACCAAAGCAGTTAATATAGAAGTTCTCTAATGAATCTTCCGGTTTTCTGGCTACTGCTGTCTTCAGATAGCTACAGCCTGCCACGATTGTATCCGCAAGGCCCATATTCAAAAACAGCTTTGCATTCAGTTTAATGGGATAATCAAAAAATTTCTTCTTATAGTAAATACGAGATACTCTGTTCCGGGTCAGCATTACCAGATCTTCTTTCTCCGGATCCGGACCACCTTTTTTCAACGGTAAGGTACGTCCCAATACCTTGTCATCATAAGAGGGTTTGCCCTGAAGAGGCATAATCTGTTCCCACCATCTGGTTACCCTGTCATCCTTAGAGAAAAAACGATGGCCGCCTATGTCCATTCGGTTTCCATTGTAACGGACAGTCCTGGAGATACCGCCGATCTCCTGGCTTTCTTCCAGTACCAGTACCTCATATTCTTTTGACTTCTTTAACAATTCGTATGCCGCCGTCAGACCCGCCGGACCGGCACCGATGATGATTGCTTTTTTCATCTAAAGCTCCTTTTTGTCCCTTTTCCTGTTATCTTCTGCCGTTTTTCAATTTTGTATCCAAACTATTTTTCTATTGTACACGATCTACGGATAACCGTCAAATATTTAAACAATAACCGGGCGACGAAATACTCTTTCCCGTCAAATTCAATGTCCAGTACCGGATTGTACTGGCTTTATTCGTTGAATTTTAATCATCTACATCCAGCATATCCTTCAATTCGTTCAGCATCTCCATAATTTCCGGATTTCTTTTCGCTTCCTTTTCCAAAAGCCCAAGCATATGAGCAATATTCCATCCTTTGTCGTTATTGCCCTGTATATCGTCTGCGATAATATTCCATAGTACGATATTCAATGATATCCTTCATATGCTTTCGAAATGCATCTTCTTGTATAACATCTTTCAATTCTTCACGCAAGGCCAAAGCATAGCCTTCTCTCTCCACAAAAAATTCCTTTCCGGATTTTTTCAGGAAATGAATCGGCATTTTCTTTGCTTTGTTTAAATGCTCACGATCTGATATTTTTTTGTAGTCCTCATAAGAAACTACATCATCCCAATCTCTCCAGTTGGTTCCTTTCGAAAAGAATCTTTTCCAAGAATATAGAACTTCCTCATCCGTTAACGCAAGTCGCACATCACCATCGTTATAAAACGCCTCCAGAATCGGCATTTTATAGGATTTTTGTATATTGGTTGTCTCTAAAACCTTAAGAAATTCTCTACCTATTCCATGAAATACTCTGTATTCTTCCGGTGACAAATCTCCCATTTCTTCAAGAAACTCCAAATATCTGCGGAAAGGATTTTCACTGGAATGCCCTATACAAAGCTCATACACATTGTCATCCATATAGGTAAACAGCTCCATACGATCAGGCACTTTTTCCAGAAGTTCTTTCACACGAAGATATTCTTCCTGTATGCGGTCCCGAATCGTCTGTTTCCGTTTCTCCATTTCACGGAACAAATCAACAAGACGCAAATCAAAATCCACCATACATTCATCTGGAAATTCAAAATCCTGTAAAAATGTAGAACTTCCCATTACCTCACTATTATATGGCTTTCCGCTGAGCAGATACGGTGCTTTACCTGCCTTTTCATAATTTCCTATAAAGTCCAGAACATTCAGATATTGTTTTCCCTTTGAGCGTCGGAGCCCACGCCCTAACTGCTGAAGAAATACTACCGGCGATTCTGTAGGACGCAAAAACATTACCATGTCCACGGATGTAATATCCACACCCTCGTTGAACATATCTACCGAAAAAATCACTTTTATTTCTCCGCTTTTCAATCTCTGAATCGCCGTCCCTCGATCCTGGTAAAATTCTCCCTCCCCATTGCTGTAAACCGCAACAGAGGGGATTCCCCTTTGTGAAAAGTCTTTTGCCATATCTTCCGCATGCAGTCTTGAACAGCAGAAACCCAAGGCCCTCTTGGAGGGATATTTCATGTAATGACGGTAAATCAATTCTCTGCGGCCATCATTTTCTATGTAAATACGGTTTAGGTCATGCTCTTCATAATGGCCCCTTTTCAAACGCAAACCGGAATAGTCGGTCTTGTCGTAGATCCCGTAATAATGAAAAGGAACCAGCATTCCCCTGTTAATCGCATCCTTCAAATTAATCTCATAGGGGACATTATAGTCGCAAATTTCGTAGATACTCCTGCCGTCCATTCGCTCCGGTGTCGCTGTCAGGCCAAGCAAAAATTTAGGCTTAAAGTAATCAATAAGGCGTTGGTAGCATTCTGTAACCGCATGATGAAATTCATCTATTACAATGTAGTCAAAATAGTCCGGAGCAAAATAATTTTCACAAAGATAGCTTGCCCTTCCCAATGTAGAAACAGACGCAAATATGACGGCCCTATCCGTATCCTTGTGCTTTCCATCAAAGAAGCCAAAATCATCGGAATTTCTTACATTGCGAAAGGATTCTGCTGCCTGCTTCAAAATTTCTTCCCTGTGAGCAACAAAAAGCACATGCTCATAGACTGCCGAATCAAATGCTGCCAGATAGGTCTTCCCCACTCCGGTTGCTGCCTGTACCAGTCCTTTTGTTGCCCCCCTCCTTGCGGCTGTCCTCTAAGGCATACAGGGCTTCTATTTGTGCACCCCTTGGCTGAAACAAGTTCTCGACATTCGCCGGATTCTGTTCCTCTGCCTCATCGTATTTTTCCAAATCCCTTTCTATCGACGGCCTTTTCCAGTTCTTTGCGTAACGCTTTAATTCTTCATCATTAATTATGACAGAGTGATTATAAAACAAATCTTCAAAGGTCTCATAAAATTTCTGAAAGTTGTGTTGATCGGTACGGTTACTAAAACGGTAGTTCCATTCGATTCCCGATGTTAGTGCACTTCTGGATATATTGGATGAGCCTACATAGATCTCGTTCTTAGTTTCCCGATGGAAAATATACGCTTTTGCGTGAAAGGAACGTCCTTTTTCATTGTAAAAACGCAGATCTATCCTGTTGTCCAGCTCTTTTTTAAGGAGATACAGGGCTGACGGCTGTGTAATGCCAAGATAATTTCCGGTCAAAAGGCGTACTTCCACTCCACGATCCAATGCCGCTTTTAGATCCTCTAATATCATACGGACACCGGATTCCATTAAAAACGATACGATAATATCAATCCGTTTTGCCTGACGCATGCTCATTTTTAGCTGGTAATACAGATAGCGTTTTTGGTTCCTGTCACCTGTCATTACATCAGTAGGCTCGATATTCAGTTCTTCCGCAAGATTAAATTCAACCACTTTTCATCTCCCCGATCCGGTCTGACATCGGAAGTAACCCATTGCTCTTCGATGTGGAATGCTTCGATTTCTTTTAGAAGAGTTTCAAATTTTTCTTCTGTCATATCTGTGAAGTATCTGCCGTTACGTTCGCCCTCAAAGGTTCCGTATTTGAAAGAAGTGTAGACAATTCCGTTTTCCTTTAACGCCTGTGCCATTTTGTTAAGAACGGATTTTAATTCCTGATATGGCAAATGAAGAATGGATGAACAGGCCCAGATTCCATCATAGACATTTTCCTCTTCCAAATCCTGAAACAGCATATGTTTGACTGGTATGCCGGTATATTCACTGGCAAGTCTGCATAGCTCTTCTGAGCCATCTATTGCTGTTACATGATGGCCTTGGAATAGAAAATATTTTGTATCCCGACCGGAACCGCAACCGAAATCCAAAATATTTGAAGCACAAGGCAATCTCTTTAAAAACCGTTCTTGTGTAGACTTAAAATCTACATTTATTGTATTTTGTTTAAATGTTTTTGCATTTGTATTATAATAATTGAGCGTCTTTTGCATATTCCTCATCTCTGCATTACTCTCTATTTACCATTGTCATTTTCAGTATAAGTATAAATCTATTTCCATTTCACCAATATATTATACCCTTTTTATCCCCCTCCCACAACTACCACCTTTTTCACCTCTTTTTCCTCTCTCGAAACTCTGTGATCCTCTCCCCAATCTCCATATAATCCCTCTCAAACAATTCCTCACTCATCAGCCGATTCAATATCTCCGCCGGCACCCTCTCCACAACTTTCTCTCTCACAAAATCCTTACTCTTCCCTGCATACTTCGCCATCCCGCAAATCTCCTGAATATGTGCCAGTTCCGGCCGCCAGAGAATCCGAATCTTCCACCTCATCTCCACTTTCGGATTTTTCATAGCCTCCCGAATCATATAAAAATCCACCCGTTCATCCAGCCACTCCACCGAAATAATCCCCCAATACTCCGGCACGTGTTCCTCGATATGCATAGCATGGGTAGACCCTACCACCACATAATTCCGGTCAAAAAAACGATCGTAATCCCTCACCTGCCGTTCCAGTCTCGCATAAGTATCCGCATCGCTCTTAATCTCAATTCCGGCGATTTCATCAGGAAGAACCATCACGATATCCGCCCTGGATCTCCCCATCTGTTTTTCCTCTATGATGCGAATCTTGCCATACCTTTCCTCCAGATAATCAAACAACGGTTCTCTGATATCCTTATCATACAGCATAACATCCCCCCGGCTTCCATTCCTCTGCAAAAAGAGGTGCCAAGCGTCAGCCCAACACCTCTTTCTTAGAATTCTAACATCTAAAAGTTTTTTCTCAGTCCTTATACTCTATGCCTCTTCGCAATATAAACCGGATAAGTGTCCGTACCCTTCAGTTCTTTTCCTGCACTCACTGTCACATCCTTGTCCGTAATCACATATTCCACATCCGCCCCGGACTCTACAACCGTACCCTGCATCAGAATGCAGTTCTTTACCCTGGCACCTTTGGCGATCTTCACTCCACGGAAGAGAACGCAGTTCTCCACCTCACCTTCGATGACGCAGCCGTCTGCAACCATGGCATTCTCTACCTTTGCCCCCTCAATATAGCGGGTAGGATTGTCATCACGAATCTTCGTATAAACCGGTGCACAGGAGAACAATGCGCCCAGATTATAGTCATCCAGAAGCCGCATATTCTCATCAAAGTAACTCTTGATATCAGAGATACGGGCCACGTAGCCCTCATACTTATAGCCCTGAACATTCAGCCGGCTAAGCTGCGGCAACAGTACATCTCTCTCAAAATATTCCTCTCCGTGAACATAGGCCTTCTCAATGAGATCAATGAGCAGTTCCCGTCCAATCAAAGTAATATTCATAGAGAACTTCTGTATGCCGGACTCTCTGGAATTCACATACATCCTGGTAACTCTTCCGTCCTCAATGTCAAAGGTATAATAGAAGCCCTTGTCATTGTTCGTACTTTTCTTGATGCTGTCAGGGAATTCCTGCTCATTGTAAGCAATGGTCACATCCGCACCACTGGCAATATGGGCCTTAATCATAGCCTTAAAATCAAAGTTAACCACTACATTGGTATCTGACAGAACTACATAGTTCTCTTTCTGGCTCCGCAGGAAATCAAGAATGCCTGCCAGAGCACCTACACGGCCCACATAAGGCTTGTTGGTCTTGTCCGCAAAGGGCGGAAAAATATTCAATCCGCCATTCTTTCTCACCAGATCCCACTCTCGGCCGGAACCCAAGTGGTCCATCAGAGAATGATAATTATTGCTCACCATCAGGGAGATATTGTCAATTCCGCAGTTTGCCATGCTTGACAGAATAAAGTCGATCAGACGGTAACGGCTGGCAAACGGAATGGATGCCATCAGCCGCACATTCACCAGATCCGGCACCAGTGCATCATAGCTGTTTGGGAAAATTATGCCAAGGGCACTTTTGTTTGCATTCATCATACCTCTTCACCGCCTTCCACATTTGTCCTTACCATAGCCTGGGGGCCGACCTTTGCTCCGTTTCCAATGGTCACGCCTGCACCCACTGTGGCAACTCCGTTCTCATCACCGGAGGGCATAGCACCCACAACCGCATTCTCTCCAATGATTACATTTTCAGCCACAATACAATGCTTTACAACGGCTCCCGCCTTAATAACGGTTCCGCCCATGACTACCGCATCCTCCACAATGGCTCCGTCCTCCACTTTGACACCTGCAAAAAGAACAGAATGCTTCACACTGCCTTTGATCCGGCAGCCGTCTGTAATCATGGAATTCTTAACAACGGCCCCTTTGCAGATCTTGTGGCCCGTCATACCGCTGTTACGGCTGTAGATCTTCCAATTGGAATCAAAAAGGTTGATTCCGCTGTGCTCCGGATCCAATACCTCCATATTGGCTTCCCAGAGGGAAGAAATGGTTCCCACATCTTTCCAGTAGCCGTCAAAATGATAAGCATACATTCTGCGTCCGTCACGGAGAAGACTGGGAATGATATTATTTCCAAAGTCGTTCTCGGATTCCGGATTGGCCTCATCCTCTTCCAGGTATTTACGCAGGATGTCCCAGTTAAAGATATAGATACCCATAGATGCCAGATTGGACTTTGGCTCTTTCGGCTTCTCCTGGAATTCCGTAATCTTGTCATCCCCGTCCGCCACCATCAAGCCGAAGCGGGAAGCCTCCTCCCAAGGCACCTCCATAACCGCCACGCTGAATTCCGCATTTTTCTCCTTGTGGAACCGCAGAAAATCGCTGTAATCCTGCTTGCAGATCTGGTCGCCGGAAAGGATGATGACATACTTGGGATCATACCTCTCAATAAATGAAATGTTCTGGTAGATCGCATTCGCCGTTCCCTTATACCAGTCGGAACCGCTGGATTTCTGATAAGGCGGAAGCACATGCACGCCTCCCTGAAGACGGTCCAGATCCCAGGGTTGTCCGTTGCCGATGTACTCATTCAGTACCAATGGCTGATACTGGGTTAAGATACCAACTGTGTCGATTCCCGAATTGACACAGTTGGACAGCGGAAAGTCAATGATACGATATTTTCCGCCAAAAGGAACTGCCGGTTTTGCAAGCTTCTCTGTCAGTGCATAAAGACGAGAGCCCTGTCCGCCCGCAAGGAGCATTGCAATCATTTCTTTTGCCATAAAAACTATCCTCCCTGTTTTTTTCTTTGTATAGATTATACTATAAAATGAGAAAATTTGGTATCCTATAAATGAGAAAATTACTATTAAACCTGTATTGAGTAATTCCTTTATTTTCAAAGCTTTTTCTCTCCTATCCCTTCAAATAAAAATGACCTCATAGAAAGGAATTTGGGTATTCAAAGTTTTTGAGGGGTTACCTTTTTGAGGGCACAGTTTGAGGGGCTTTCCTGAGGGGCTGGTTTGAGGGTTCTTCCTAAGGGGCTGCCGTTTTACAACATGAATCGTATCACAGATTTACTTGACCTTGAAGATGCAAATGTTATTATCTCTGACATTCAGACCCAAGGGCAGACAAAGGTCATCACTCTTGAAACTCCACCCGCTGCACATTTCTGTCCATCCTGTGGTTTTCGTATGCACTCCCGGGGTATCAAGAACAGAGCCATTACTCATCCCATTCTACAGGATAATTATTCTTTAATTCCTATCCTCAAACAGCACCGCTGGCGGTGCACAAATCCGAAATGCCTCTATGACATGAGTGAGTCCTTTAAGTTTGTTAATAAACAGCGAAGGACAACTAATGCGACTGACATGCTGATTGTTGGCACATATAGAAATCTTTTGGAAACTTCCGCTTCTATTGCCAAGAGATTTCATATATCGGATCCCCATGCTCATGAGGTCTTTGAGTGCTATTTAAAGCTTGACCGTCTGCCTCTGACCGATGCCATCTCCATCAATGAGGTTCATCTGGATATGGACGGCGATTGTCGGTATGCCTTAGTCATTCAGGATTTCCATACCGGAGATCCAATCGATTTACTCCGCAGCAGAAGAACCAACGTCACGGAACCCTACTTCGTTTTAATTCCCACCCAAGAACGCAGACAGGTAAAATATCTTATTTCAGATATGTATAATCCATATATTGCATATGTTGAAAAATATTTTCCAAATACAGTTCCCGTGGTTAATTCGTTTCATGTAATCCAATGGATTACACGGTCTATTGACAGCTATATCCGGCAGCTTATCAAGAAATATCGGCAGCGAGACCGTGAATATCAAGATAAGCTCTCTTTTGAACAACTGCGTTCTGTTGCTCTTCCTCCATCCGATGAAGTCTATCTGCTTCAAAAGTACAGATGGTTAATCCTTGCAAATCAATCAAATATAAGGTATCGAAACGACCTCAGAATGGATGCTCATTTTCACGCCCTAATGAATACCTATGGATAATGTATAATTAATTTCGCAAATTAATTTCATAAAAATAGACATGGTCTATAACCGTTTGGTAGAATTAAGTCACCACAACAAAATTTGCCAAAGGAGGCTGAAGAACCATGTCTAATAACATTATACAACTAAACGAGGACTTAATAAAGCACGATCTGAAAGACCTCATCCGCTCCAGCGTGGAGGAAACCCTCAATGCCCTGCTCGACAAAGAAGCTGATGAGCTGGTCAATGCACAAAAGTACGAACGTTCCAGTGGCCATCAGGGTTACCGTTCCGGGCATTATAAGAGGAATTTTCAGACGACTGCCGGGGAAGTGGAGTTAAATGTCCCCAAGCTCAAAGGCGTCCCTTTTGAGACCGCCATCATCGAACGCTACCGCCGCAGGGAATCTTCTGTGGAAGAAGCCCTGATCGAGATGTATCTGGCGGGTGTCTCCGTACGCTGGGTAGAAGATATCACGGAAGTGCTCTGGGGAACCAAAGTATCTCCCGGAACCATAAGCAATCTCAACAAGAAGGCTTATGAACATATCGAGCAATGGCGTAGTCGGTCACTGTCCGGTGATTATCCCTATGTCTAGACGGTGTCTATCTCAAGCGTAGCTGGGGCGGTGAGATCCGCAACGTCTCCATCCTTGTGGCCATTGGCGTAAACAGCGACGGGTTCCGGGAGACCATCGGTGCAGCGGAAGGAATGAAAGAAGATAAAGAAAGTTGGCGTTCTTTCTTTGTATGGCTTAAGGAGCGGGGACTTTCGGGAGTCAGACTGATCATCGGAGACAAGAACCTTGGTATGTTGGAGACGATCCCGGAGGTGTTCCCGGAGGCCTGTTACCAGAGATGCACCGTTCATTTTTACCGAAACATCTTCTCCGTTACACCGCACAATAAAATGAAGACAGTAGCTATAATGCCGAAAGCCATCCATGCTCAGGAGAGTAAGGAGGCCTCCCGTGAGAAAGCCCGCAGAGTATCAGACAAACTCAACGAGATGAAACTGGGCAGTGCGGCCAAAAAGGTGCAGGAAGGAATCGAGGAGACGCTGACCTATATGGACTTTCCTACCCAGCATTGGACGAGGATCAGGACCAACAATACCATTGAACGGTTAAACCGTGAGATCAAACGCCGGACAAAGGCGATCGGAGCGTTTCCGGACGGACAGAGTGCTTTGATGCTGGTATGTGCCAGACTGCGCCATGTGGCCGGAACCCAATGGGGAACCCGTCGTTATATGAGCATGGATCACCTCTCCAAACCGGAGGAGGAATTGCTGTCTGATATCATAGCTGGCTGACTACCGGTTACCAAACGACAGAAATTAAATTTGCGAAAAAATCTTGACACAATCATCATATCTTCAGGAAATGTAGAACAACCGAATAAAGGATCTGACATCTCTGCCAAACCCCCAAAAACTTTGATTACCCTAAATTCTTTCCATCAAACCCTAATAAATAATTCTCAAACATATCAGTAAAATATGTTTTTCCTGTTCCCCATGATGAATCAACCGCTATTACATAGGATTTTTCTACATTATTACGCTTATACTTATCAGAATTATCTATAATAGTCCGCAAAAATCTGCATATCTTTTCCTGTTTAATTTGTCATCGTCAATAAAATATTTTTTGTTCATTTTCACTTTCAATTCACAGATAAATTACTTTATAGACCATTCTATTTTTATAACTATTTTGATACATTATACTAATTCTGAAAATTCCACTCTACTTATATTATTTTTACATTTATTTAGACAAAAAATAAACTTTCCTAATTTTGTACCAACACCCGAAAACAAATAAAGCCTCAAACAAAAATACTAATAAAATTTATTTCCTAAAAATTAAAAATTTTTTTCAATATTATCAAACTTTTCAATGTACCAATTAATTATCTTTTTTCCAACAACAGTTGCATCTGATATTAAAATAGAATTTCGATCAAAATGAACTTTAACTTCTGGATATAAAAAATGCAAATTTCCTATAATAACGAAAGAATTATCAAAAATATAAAATCCTGATTCAATATGATAATTAAATCTTTTTATTTCCAGTTGATCAATTATTCTATTTTCATGCATCTCTCTCCAAAGCTCAATTGATGTTTCAATTGATGTTTCCATACTTTCGCTATAGTAGGGATCCTTTTCTTCATACCTTCTCAATAATAATTTTACAGAATTAATATGAATCCCTTCATATCCTTCTAACATACGGACAGTTTTATTCGTTGAGATAGCATAAATTTTTAATTGATTAAAAAATTTGTACTTACACACCCCCTCAAATAATTCATTAAAATTACCAAATTTCAAGCATCCCTCAAAATCTTTGCTCTTATCTTGTCCTATATTAATCAGCCATGTTTTTAATTCTATTGAGGCTCTATATTTCTTATTAAAATCTATTGAATTAATTCCTCGCAAATCTGTTGCAATATATGGGTTTCCTATTTTACATATTGCAACATTTTTCCTATGTAATTTACCTGCAAAAATTCCCCATTCTATTAAAACATTATCTCTTACTGTTTTAATCTCATCTTTCCTATACCAAATTTTGTCATCCTCTGAAAATACTATTACCGCCCCACTAACGGTATCAGCTATCTTTTCTAAAGTATCTAAAGTATATTCGCCTGCAACAAAAAGCCCTGGTGAATTCCATAATATTGGAGTATGCCCAAGTTCTTCAATGACAACTGAAATTTCTTTTGCTTTTTCTAATGATTCCAATGAACTTGCAATAAAAATTCTCATTACTACCCCTTCAACTTTCTAGATATATATAGCTAAATATGTATATTTGTTACAAATTCTAAAGCTATATATTTCAATAACTTCCTCACAGCAAGCTACATATTATTAAACTTATCTTTGCCTAATCTATTGTAACAAAGCCGTGAGGAATTAAGTCCATAGATATTAAGGTGCTCCTAATAAATTGTCAAAAATTCAAAAAGGGATTTTTTTATCAAAAATTTGATCTTCTTTCAAAAATATTATTAATATACTATCTACTAATTAAAATTTTTCCACAATCAATAGCTAGTAATTTCTTATTACTTGCTTTTTCACTTTCTACCTCTTTTATTTTCCGAGAAAGCTTTGTCTTTCTAAGCTGTTTTTCCATTTCTATTAGTTTCATATATTCTCTCCTTTAAACTTTATTTTTGAATTCAATAATTAATTTTTATCTTTCTTTTCCTTAAATTTTTTAGCATAAATTTCATTTTTCTTCATTACAAATTAGTCCCTTATTTGATACTAATTATTTCTATAATTAAGTGCTATGAGAACAAATTGACATTAATGTAGTATAGTCATAAACAAGCCATTGCATTAAACATCCCCCCCTACATTTATTATATAAATAACATTTTAAGCAACGTATACTAGGAACTCCATTTATTCTTTTATAAAAATTTCGGATTCTTCTGCTATTTATATGCTTTTTTAAAGTATCAGATTCGTCAAAGTCTTTTTTATATACGCCCATATTGACATCTGGTAATGCATTACAAGGAATCAAATTCGCATTATTGTCAAATATCAATCCTGATTCATTAAGCAATTGACATCCACATATTAATTGATTTCTATAGATCAAATGCTCAATAAATTCTTGTTGGAAAATACACAAGGGGAACACTGTATGTAAAATAAATTTCCCTTGTGTAATTATATTTAATTGCTCATAACATCTTTGGAATTGTTCAATAGTTTTAATATAATGTTTAATATTTTTCAAATTATCTATACTATAGTCAAATGAAAAATAAAAAAAGGAACCTCCCTTTAAAATCATTTCTTTTACAAGTTCAATAAGATTATAAACCATATTATCAGTTAAAACAATAGATATTATTAACCCTAATTTCTCTGCCCTTACATTTCTCACTGCACATAGAACTTTTTCAAAACCAAATTTTGTAGTATTAGTATAGTAGCTGGCTTCATTCCATCCTTTAAGTGAGATATTTATATAATCCAAGCCACACTTTTTTAGTTTATGCACAATTGACCGTTTAGACAATCCAATCCCATTTGTATTTAATGATATTGACACTTCTTTTTTTTTCAAATAAGAAACAAGTGATAACAATCCATTGTAGCACAATGGCTCTCCACCAGTTATTGTAACTGCTTTAACTCCCAATTCTTTTACCATATCAGCCAATCTATATGCATCTTCCAGTTTTAAATCATTAGATGAACTCTCTACGCTATGATTCAAATAACACCATTGACATTTTAAATTACATGTTTTATTTACAGTTATCCAACAATTTTCAATTTTCTTTTGTTTAGTATTCAATTTTATATCACTACATTCCTTTTCCGTATTTTAACATTATTATAAACTAAATTATTTAAAAGATAAATATAAAATAATACTATATTTGATAAAAAGTAAAAGCCGACATAAGTAATCGTTTTTATTTCCATGAATTTACATTTACATGTTTTGCATTTTTACCTGGAATCATAATGTATCTAACTCATTACTCTAAAAATGCCAAATACTTTTCTTTTGAAAGTACATTTTTTATATCTTCAACAAAAACTCCATAATAACACCACTTGTACAATTTCCAATTTCATAAAATTTGATATTCATCCTATCATCTAGTTAGAATACCTTTCATCCAAACACATCTCTTCACTCAACTAAGTTCTTTTTATTATTTCAAAAAAGAAAGTATAAATCTTATTTTTATATATGGTCT
Organism: uncultured Lachnoclostridium sp.; assembly: GCA_948330435.1. Taxonomy (GTDB): domain Bacteria; phylum Bacillota; class Clostridia; order Lachnospirales; family Lachnospiraceae; genus Laedolimicola. The sequence goes on from CAOJBY010000004.1 coordinate 161,125, forward strand.
TCCCAAAAGATCTAAGTACTTTTAAAAAGATCATATATGACACGAACTCCTTATCTACACTTCTTTAACACAAAAACACCTATTGCCATCATAATCAAGCCCAATCCTCCAATCAACCAAAGATTCAAATAATCCCCTGTCTGCGGCAATTTCGGCTCTGTCGATGTATTCGTCAGCTTCAAGGTATGCTTCACCAAATCAGGCACATCTCCCTCATAATTCAATACGGCTTCATGCGGCATGCTATCAAGGATATAACCCTCTGCCGCTTTCATCTCCACAACAAAGTATTTGATATCCTCCACATAGTTTCCATCCTTAAATACTGCAATCGGAAGCCCCTCTGATTCAGCATGGCCATCTTTATCAATAATGGACAGAACCGCATCATCCAACTCATGCCCCCCGGTAATATCCGTCTTAGAGATTTCAAGCTTTGTGGCATGATTTTCAAACTCCGCCTTAAGCTCGATCACCTTGACATACTCTCCCTGGTAGGAAGCATCCAGATTAAATACCTCCCCACTCAGTACATATCCTTTCGGTGCCTCCATTTCCTTTACATGGTACCGGCCAAGGGGAAGATCATTTAAAAATACGCATCTTCCATCTTTCCAGGTTACGGCCTTTCCCACAAGGCTGTCCTTTGCAGACACGACCTTGCCATCCACATTCACAATGTCTTCTGCCACATAAAGACCAAACACCGCACCCTCAATGCTCTCTTTGTCTCTGCGTCTGCCTTTGTTACCGTAATCTGCACCCTCTGTCGCTCATTGGTGACATTCATGCCTGCATAAACTACCTTTGTATCCTGAGCCACATAAGACAAATCCGCCTCAATCGGCTGCTGATTCAGTACATAACCCTCCAAGGTATTCGTCTCCACAAGATAATATTTTCCTAAAGGAAGTCCCTCCAGCTTGGCAATCCCTTTGTCATTTGTGGTAATCTCCTCAATAAGCTGATCCTTTTCATAGTAACAATCTGATAGGCTTTTGACTTCGACACACACAGTTCCGCTGCCACTTCCTCCGCTGTCATAAAAGATTTTTCTGTCATTCAGACACCCTCCTCTTTCAATATTTAACTTTTTTGTTTAAGTTATTCTTGCTATTCCTATTTGCACCATGTTATACTAACTTCAACAGATTTGTTTAAGCAAAGTCATGCACGACTGGAAGAAAACAGGGCGGTGGGTGCTTGCACACGCTGAACTGCTTTCTGACAGGCGTATATGGTGCATGAAGCGGAGCGTAATCGAGTTGGCATGACTTTACCTCACTTCACAATAACAGAGGTTTTATTATGGCAATTGGCAAACGTATCCGCTTTTTCCGCAACCGAAAAGGCATGACGCAGAAACAGTTAGGCGAAATCCTCGGCTTTCTCGGAAAGACCTCTGATGTCTGCATGGCACAGTATGAAACCGAAGCGAGGACACCGAAGTACGACCTTGTAAAAGAAATGGCGAATATCTTTAATGTAAGCACCCACGCCCTCACCATGCCGGATATTGATACCTATACCGGGCTTATGCACACACTCTTTGCGTTGGAAGATATGTACGGGCTGAAAATCGGGGAGATTGACGGGGAAATCTGCCTGCGCCTTGACAAGTCCGACTATTCCACTTATACGTCCATGTTCGATATGTTCCACGCATGGCAGGAGCAAGCCGCCAAACTGGAACAGGGCGAGATTACCAAAGAGGAATACGACCAGTGGCGGTACAAGTACCCGGAACTGGACACCTCAAAGCATTGGGCGAAAGTCCCCTCGCAGGCGGTCAGTGATTATATGCTTAATGGATGCGCAAGCGCATCCATGGAAGAATTTTAGAAAATCGAGAAAGAGGAAAAGAAAACATCTAAACAGAAAAAGAAGAAAGCATATCTCGCCTAACGGCTCGATGACGGACATTCGCCAAATGGACTTTTGTGCAAGCACAAGTCCATCCGGCTCATTGTCAACGCAAAAAGACCTTGCCGATATTCAGTTACATTTCTGAAAATCAGCAAGGTTTTCTTTATGCCATTGATATAATTATTTAGTGCGTGACGTTGAAAATGTTGCCAAATCGTTGCCAACGCTTAAACAAATTTACTTGAAACACGCATAAATTCTAGGTTCTTAAGGCCCATTCCATCACTCAAATTCGATAGTCGCCGGCGGCTTCGGACTCATATCGTAGCACACTCGATTCACATGCTCCACCTCTTCCAATATCCGATTTGTAATTCTCTCCAATATCTCCCAGTCAACTTTCTCGATAGAAGCCGTCATGGCATCAATGGTATTAATAGCCCGAATAATAACCATATACTCAAATACCCGTGCATGGTTCTTCATCCCAACTGACTTGAAGTCCGGCACCACCGTAAAGTACTGCCAAACCTTCTTGTCCAGACCAGCTTTCGCAAATTCCTCCCGAAGAATTGCGTCGGATTCCCGAACTGCTTCCAGGCGGTCTCTCGTAATCGCACCCAGACACCTTACGCCAAGTCCCGGTCCCGGGAACGGCTGACGGTATACCATATCATGAGGTAGTCCCAGCTCCACACCACAGGCACGCACTTCATCCTTGAAAAGCTGCTTTAAGGGTTCCACCAACCGGAATTTCAGATCCTCCGGCAGCCCTCCTACATTGTGATGAGACTTTACCATCTTCGCCGTCTTAGTCCCACTCTCAATAATATCCGGATAAATGGTTCCCTGCCCAAGGAAATCAATTCCCTTAAGCTTCCTGGCTTCCTCCTCAAATACACGGATAAATTCACTGCCAATAATTTTCCGCTTCTGCTCCGGATCCGCCACATTTTCCAGCTTGCCCAGAAAGTGTTCAGAAGCATCCACATAAATAAGATTCGCATGAAGTTCGTCACGGAATATCTTCACTACGCTTTCTGACTCATTTTTACGCATAAGACCATGATTTACATGAACGCATACCAGTTGCTGCCCGATTGCCTTGATCAGCATAGCTGCCACTACAGAAGAATCCACACCGCCGGACAATGCCAGAAGCACCTTTTTATCACCTACCTGCTGGCGGATTAATTCCACCTGATCCTCAATGAAGTTTTTCATATTCCAGTTCGCCTCAGCTTTGCAGTCCCCGAACAGGAACTTCTTAAGCTGCTCCTGATCTGGAAGCTGTTCAAGCCGAGTCTCACATTTTGACTGAGGATAATCAATGGAAATCATAGGATAACCCAGATCGTAAAGTTCAGGTCGAATCTCTACTGCTTGTCCATCCACCACGCGGTTCTCTCCACCGTTTAATATAATGCCTTTCACATTGTCAAAAGCTTTCAGTTCCTCAGCAGTAATATCATGGGGATGAATCTCACTGTATACACCAAGATTACGGATCTCACGGGCAATTACAGTATTTTGTGTACTGCCTAAATCCAAAATTACAATTAAATCCTGCTTCATGAAAAATGGTCTCCTTATCTTTTATTTTCTATCCACCTTGATTCATTATAACAGATATGCCGGAATATTGTATAGAGTTTCTTCCATGTTCACGGCTTATCCCCTAATTCATCAAACATCTCTTTCACTGTTGGTGCATTCTTTGTCAATCGCTTAATACTCAACTCCTCTGCTTTATTATTCGCCAGACGGAGGTTGTTCTCAGAGGAAAGAAGTGCTTCCTTGGTCTTCTGCAAATGCGTGATGGTTTTGTCAATCTCCTCAATGGCAATCTTAAACTTATCGCTTGCAATTCGATAATTTCGTGCAAAGCCCTCTTTAAAAGCATTCATATTCTCCTCAAAGTGAAGAATGTCCACCTGCTGATGCTTTACAACCTCCAGTTCCTGGCGATACTTTAAAGAATTCAATGCCGCATTTCGAAGCAGTGTAATCATGGGAATAAAGAATTGGGGACGAATCACGTACATTTTTTCATATTTGTAGGAAACGTCCACAATCCCATTATTGTAAAGTTCATTGTCAATCTCAAGGAGCGAAACCAGTACAGCATATTCACATTTCTTTTCACGCCTGTCCTTATCAAGCTCCTTTAAAAAATCCTCATTTTTATGCTTGGTGGCAGTCTCGTCCATCTCATTTTTCATCTCAAACATAATAGAAATGAATTCTACTCCATCTACCTCTTCTCTGAAAATAAAATCCCCCTTACTTCCCGTCCGTGCATCGTTATCTTTTTCAAAATAAGCCGCCGGAAACGCAGTCATTCTCAGAGAGTTAAACTGCGTCAGACAGTGCTGTTCCAGACTCTCTCCTATCATTTTTGTGGATTGTCTGGCCTTGAAATCCTTGTAATATTCTATCTGTTCATCTTTTAACTTCAGCCTTTCCTCATATTGCTTCTGCAGGGACTGTTCCTTTAATTCATGCTCTGTCTCTTTGTTTGACAACTGACTTTTCAGTTGTGTAATCTCTGTCGCTTTCAGGAAAAGTTCTTTCTCTTTTTCCTGAATCGCTTCACTTATTGCAAGCTTCAACTCACTTTCTTTTTTTTCTGTAAAATACTTTTCTCGCTCTTTAAGAGCCTTTTCAAATTCTTTATCTCGAACCTGTCGGACAATCTGTGCATAGCCAGACTCATCCACTACAAAGACTTCTCCGCAATTAGGGCATTTAATCTCCTGCATTATAGATCAATCCTTTTTAAAATGTACTTTCTGGTTCCAAGGCCAACTTTCTCTCCCTGTTCCAGGGTAGCTTTCCACTCTATATTGGGATTGGAATCCTTAAAATGATCATGGTGGCATTTCCATCCCGGTGAAGAAAGATTCTCTCCAAGCTGACTGTCCGCTATAGGCTGTGCCTGCAGGCAGGCATCAGCACACGCCTGATCAAGAGCCACCGGATCAAAACTGGCAAACATTCCGATATCCGGAAGGATTGGGGCATCATTTTCTCCATGGCAATCGCAGTTGGGGCTAATATCCTGAACCAGAGAAATATGAAAGCATGGACGGCCATAGCAGACTGCATGAGCATATTCTGCCATCTTCCGATCAAGTTCTTCATTAGCACTGTCATTCGGATTATAAACCGCATCAAAGCTACAGGCTCCAATGCACCGCCCGCAACCTTTGCATTTATCATAATCAATGACAGCTTTTCTGTTCACATAGGAAATGGCATCACTGCTGCATTCTCTGGCACATCGCCGACAGCCCCGGCAAAGCTCCTCCTGGATCGCCGGCTTCCCGTTCTTGTGCTGATCCATCTTTCCCGCCCGGCTTCCGCATCCCATACCAATGTTTTTGAGTGCACCGCCAAAACCCGTAGCCTCATGTCCTTTAAAATGCGTCAGACTTATAAATATATCTGCATCCATAATTGCCCGGCCTATTTTTGCCGTCTGACAATATTCTCCGTTCACGACAGGTACTTCCACTTCGTCAGTTCCTCTCAGGCCATCACCAATAATAATCTGACAGCCTGTAGTTACCGTGTTAAACCCATTCAGATTCGCACAATCCATATGCTCCAGTGCATTTTTACGGCTTCCTGGATATAGAGTATTGCAGTCTGTCAAAAAGGGCAGACCACCTTGCTCCTTACAAAGATCCGCTATTGTTTTTGCATAATTGGGACGTAAGAATGCCAGGTTTCCCAATTCTCCAAAATGCATTTTGATTGCAACAAACTTCCCGTCCATATCAATGTCTTTCATTCCCGCTGCAATACAGAGCCGTCTCAGCTTATCAAGCTGGCTTGTGCCTACAGAACAACGAAAATTTGTAAAGTAAACCATTGCTTTTTCCATTTCTTTTTCTCCTCATACGCCGTATTTTTATCTCTGCTTTTTATATTACCATGTAAATGTTTCTTTTTCCATATCTTTTCTCAAAGGTTTAGTAGTTAAATCCGAATTATTAGACCTCTAATGCTCTTCCCATTTCAATACCTATATACTGAAGAACATCTATAACAACTGAATTTCCGAACTGTCGATATGCCTGATTGGATTTTTCACTTATTTTGTAAGAGTCCGGATACCCCATCAGTCTTGCACATTCTCTCGGGTGAAGCTTTCTGGGCCTGCCATTGATTAAATAACCACCCGTTTTAGCAAACACACCTCCACCATACGCAGAAAACGTGATTGCAATTCCTTTTGTACTGTAAATTCTTTCCCCCTGACCACCCTTATTAACAATGCCTAATCTAATAGGCTTATTGCTGTATACATTATCCTGCAAATAATTATAGTAAATATCAGGTCGGTCAACATACAGATCTTCTGTCAAAGAACTGTTTTGCAATAAATAATCTTCAACATGCTTTGTAAGTTTCATGGCTTTCGGAAATATAAAATTCTTTATTATAACATCATTTCTAAAACAAACCATATAAATTCTTTCCCGTTTCTGTGGGATTCCATAGTCGACTGAATTTAACACCCGCTGATTAAACGTGTAGCCCAATTCTTCCATAGTAGCTTTTACAACTTCAAGTGTTTTCCCTCCAGCGTGAGTTGCAAAGTTCTTAACATTTTCCATAAATACAATTTGGGGGTTTTTTTCTTTAACTATGCGTGCAACATCAAAGAACAATGTTCCTCTGCTGTCTTCAAATCCACGCTGTTTTCCACTTATGGAAAAAGCCTGGCAAGGAAACCCTGCACATAAAATATCATGATCTGGTATGGTCTTTTCATCCACTTTAGTAATATCACCTTCGGGAACATCGCCAAAATTATCATAATATACTTTTTGTACCGGAACATCCCACTCATTAGAGTAAACACATTCAGCACCCAATGATTCAAGGGCAATCCGAAATCCGCCAAGCCCCGCAAATAAGTCAATAAATTTCCAGCCTTTGAAGTATTGTTTATCAACTGTTATCATAATAAACTCCCTAAGTCCCCTTACATTCGCACCGATCATAACGCTATGAGTTATGCTTTGTCAAGATGAGTATCTGTTACACTGCTTTCGTAAAATGACATTTTATGAATTAAATATTCTTCTTTTATTATTCTATTGCCAGTATACACACACGCCCTGATGTGATAAAATTGCACTAAGCATTAGCAAAAATGAGGTGTATAAGTTGCATACGATATTTCAAAGAACAGAAATCTCAGAACCGGCCTTGTTCAGTCCGTCTGACACAACCCCAAAATAAAAAACTTTCCGGAAATTCGTACCTCCACATTTTCTGACAGCATTATTATTCCCGTTTCTGCCATCCGGAATGAAAGTACCAGTTATCATTATATCGCACCCTCACCGGAAATCAAAGCAGATTCGCATTCCATTCAAATACTAAAAAATGTTTTAACAGCCTGTGGCTACTCTTATGTAAAAGGCAAAACATGGACTTCGGACACTATCTACAGGGAAACACTCTCTGCCATTGAGGAACGCCGACAAGAGGGCTGTCTTGCCGTAGAAATGGAATGTGCCTCTATGTTGGCAGTTGCAAAGTACAGGCACATTCCTTTTATTCAATTTTTATATGGAGCGGACAACCTCAGTTCTGAATCATGGGAAATCAGAGATTTAATGTCTTATGGACTTACCAATGCTGAAAAGTATATGGTACTTGCTTTCGAATGCGGACTTGCTTTGTGAAACAATCCTGGGAATGGTCATTATCAGCGTTAACCAGAATAAGACTGACATTTCTCCTGCCAGACAAGACTTGTCTAGTGCCAAATGAAAAAATCCCCTATCTTTGGGGGATTCATAATGCCTTTACAGTCAGTTTCTTACACTGTCTGCTTTCCAAACATTTTGATGTATTCCTTCCCTCTGCTTCCTTTAGTATACTATCAACCCCCATTGATTTCAAAGTGTGACAAAGGAAATTAAAGATCTCCATCTTCCATCAAAGCAATGAAATCATCAGGGAGCATTGCTTTTACCATTCCATCCTGATAATCCTTTACATTTCTGGTGATAATACAGTCCATTTCTGCTTTTACTGCTGTCCTCTCAATAACTGCATCCTCATAGTCGTTGACCGCCGAAGCAAGGGCATCCAAACATTCATCCCTTGTCACTGCCAGTATCCCCATAAGGGAGTATAATTTTCCCATCACCTGTTTTGCCTGTTCTGTAGTGTGCAAATATTTTCTTACAAGATAATAGATATCGGTAGCGGAACTTGCTGTGATATATGTATCCATGACCTGATTCGCAGTCATAAGAAAAATCCTTTCCGCACTCTCCTTCCAAGGCTCTCTGGATGTCAGTGCATCTACAATTACATTTGTATCAATCAGCACTTTCATTTATTTTGCACCAAACCTCTCCCTTTTTGCCCCATCCACATCTGCATCTATGGGAAGAATCCCAAATAAGGATTTTGCAGTTTCCACCCTGTCCTGATATGGATTTGTCAGCTTTGCCACTACCTTGCCATTCTTTGTGATGAAAATATCCTCCGTTGCAGACAATACCAGATATTTACCGAGATTGTTTTTCAGTTCTGTTGCCGTAACTGACATAAGATCACTCCTTTCTCCGTACTATTATTATATCTAAATCGCACGATTTTAGCAATATATTTAGCTAAAATATGCAGGAAAATGTGCAGGAGCCCCAATCCAAAAGCCAGAGTTCCTTTTATCCCGTTTCCTGTAAAACAACTTCCCTGTACCACTATCTGTCATCCCTGTGCTTCTTATGTTCAGGTCAGTCAGGATTATGGTAGATTACACCGTCAAAATCATCCTCAAAGTTGGTCTGGGTGTCGTGGTCTGCATCCTTGCAGTGCAGACAGGCATCATAACCCCCAAAGTCCAGAACAGGGTATCCAGCCTCATATGCCTCTTTCCGCTTCTTCTGGTTGGCTTTGTAATGTTCCATCCTCTCCCCGTGGCACTGGGCTTCATGTTCTTCTTTTTCAAACTGCTCCCTAAAATATTCTGAGACACAGTTTGGTATACCAACATCAGGGAAATTCTCCCTGTTCAGGGGCAACCCCGATTATCCCGGGGATGCAATCTCGCATATCCTCGCCCCTTTTCTCCCAAAAACCATTCAGAAGCAAAATACACGGGAAATATCCCCCTCTGATTCAAACCGTATGACACCATATCCTCATAATAGATTTGCACGAAGTTTTCAAAATTGATGTCTAAATTCCTCTGCTGCTGTTGCAGAAAGTCACGCTCCCACTGTTCCGCTTCCGCTTTTGTCTTAAATCCCCGCTTGTTCTTCTTGTGGCTTACGCCCTGCCAGTCCTTATAATAGAACTGGCAACGC
>CAOJBY010000005.1 GCA_948330435.1 uncultured Lachnoclostridium sp.
ACAAATACAACATTTAAATTCTATACTGTTTTTTGCAATGTGTCAAGTAAACTTGGGGTTTTTCTGAAAATTCTGTGGCATTGTATTACTACATTATCTTCTTTTCAATATCTTTATATTTAACAGCAATCCCCTTATTGGCATTGCTTATCGTTAAATTTTGCAATACTAAATATTCAATAAAGCATATAAGTGATGAGTTTCTATCCCCTTTCTCATAAATGCTTCTATTTAAAAACGCTTTATCTGGAAGTTCCAAAAGAAGTACTGTTAAATTTTCAAAAATCCTCCCGATTCCACCTTCGATACGAACTTCCGACTGTTTTATAAAATCCTCCGGCCTATGTGTATGTCTCTCTTCTCCATAAAATCCTTTTCTGTAAACTTCTTCCAAAAATCTTGGAATATCCCTAAAATGAATATTATAACTTTCATTACCAATCGTAATTTCCTGAGGGTGACTTTCTATTTCTCTGCTTCGAATTCTTTTTCTAAAAAATCCATGAGTCTTTTTAGCTTCATTTCCGTTATAGCGGACCAGGCTCATACTTTCTAATTCTTCTCCTTGTCCGACTCTATATATTATCTCGTTACTCGTAAATTCTATTATCAAATGATATTGCATGTTTTTTAATTTTGTATATAAACTTGAAAAACGAATTCTTCCCAAAAAGTTAATAGCATATTCTATCACCTCTTGCAAATAGATTAATGGTAGGTTTTTCTGTTCCCTTTTTGCATAATCCAAAAAAGAAACAATTTGTTCATATAAGGCTGCCGCTATATTTTCGCCCAGCACATTGCAATTATTTCTAGTATTACTTTCCACAACCATATCCGTAAATCCTGTGACATTTTCCCTTGATACATCTACTTGTAACCAATTGGAGGGAAAATTTATATAAATACAATTATGAAAGTTCTTTTTCACTCCCCATTCCAGAGCACTTTTATAAAACTTCTTATCAAATAAATCTGCGACTCGAGCCTGTTCCACCAAAATACCAGCATTAAGAATAACGTGATGACTACATCTATCTTCTCTATCTCTCTTTTTAATAAATATTCCATACTCACATTCATTAATGAATTCATTGTTTAATACATCTTCATATTTAAGCTTTAACACTTCTCCCTTTTCTGTTAAAGGAATAAAAAATTTAAAATACTCATTTTTACTTCTTCGTCTTATTAGGCGGGAATATATGATTCCATCTGCCTTATTTCCCTTATTATCAAGATATTTTATTGAAATATTATATTTAATGTCCAGCATACTTTTTATCAAATAATTTACTATCTCCTGATTCGACAACTCACAATTCAGGTATAACTTTAATTCTGTACCAATGTTTTTTTCTTTATCAAGTTCTACAAAGAAACAACCATCATAGTTTGGTATGTGCAGTTTTAAGCTTTCACTCCCGTCCAGATAATATTTCGTTTTCACATCTATTTCCTGACAGACCATGAATGAGGATAAAAATCCAATCCCAAAATTACTTATTGGTTTATAATTTATCTTCAAATCCTCATACTCTTTTCCTGAATAAAAGCTTCTTCCTATACTTGTAAAATATCTTTCAATTTTATATCTATCCATACCCGTGCCATTATCAGTAATTTTAAAATACCTTTTATGTTTTTGATCTTCTCCAATTTCAATCCGTATTATTTTTGAAAATTCTCTTGTATCTTTTGCCTCCCGAACTGCAATTGCATCAATCGAATTCTGTATTAATTCTCTTGCAAAAACCACTTTGGATGGATAGATATTATCACCTGTTAATAGTGGTAATAATGTAGGTATATATGCTTCAAAATTATAATTATCCAAGGGGTTTTTCATGCTGTCTTTGTCGATTTTAGGAGATAAATAATATAATTTTAAACCAATTATTTTAAAATAATCTTCAAACTTATTGATAAGTAAATCGAATTCTTTTACAAATAATACCGCCATTTTATGTGCTGTAGCCTCATTACATAACATCTGAACATAAACACTTCGTCTATCCGCATCAGACTTAATTTCTATCATTGGAACGGGCACATTCTCATGAAACTTATTTTCTTCTATCTTAATATTTACTTTATAACTGATACTTTCTTTAAAATCGTCTGCATACTCCGTCATAACCAGATACAAATCAGAAAAAAATATTCCAAGCATAGTAAACGCCATTAGAATTGAAGTCTTTCTGTTTTCATATTTATTTAAAATTTCATCACAAACTTTTGTGATATCTTTCAGTTTTTTAATGCCAAAAAGCTTATGGTATTCTTCTTCAGAAACGCAAAACTCTCCTTCAACCAATTGATCATTATAAAATTTACGCCAGTATTTCGAATGGCTTTCAAAATAAGAGTTATTATTTTCTACGATTGCCTTGTAGTTGATTACCCGATAATTTACTGCATATAAAAGAAATAAGATATTCTTAAAATCATCTTCCAAAAATTCATAAACATCTGTAAACCCTGTTATAGCTTCACTTATCCATTCAATCACCTTTTGACTTTTTTCATAAGCTTCATTTGATTTCATGGCTATCTCTATATAATTTTTATAAGCATCATAATTTGACTGCTTTAAAATTTCAAACAGTTTAACAATTCTACCCATGATTTTTTGTGGTGGAATTTGCTTTCTCAAAATACTTAAAACTTCACCATTATATACAAATTTATTATGCTTAAGCCTTATATCACTTTTCTTATCATATATATCTAAGACACTAAACGTATGTTTTTCTGTTCTTTCTGTTCCTACAGAACCTCCAGAAAAAACATAAATTATATTGTCTAAAGAATCATAATAATCTTCTTCTATGAAAGGTCTTTCCAGATCGAAATGCTTATGTCCATGCAATACAATACCAACATTCATATACTTTAATTGTTGTATAACATCGCTATAGTTTCGTATTAAACTGGTATCTCCAATTTTAGGAGCAATTTCAGGAAACAAGTAAAAATGATGATGAAAAAACGCTATAATATTATAATTATCAAGCTTTTTAATTTCTCTTCTCAAAGGTGTAATCTGGCTCATTCGAATTTCACCAAAATCATCGTACTCATCTGCGACTGATTTTTCCAGCATTTCGATTATCTTTGACTTCTGAATTCCTTCCGCTTCCAACACTGCCGCATCAATATTCTCACGAAATTTATTAATATATTTATCATTAAATAATTTCTTCTTTTCTATTTGACATGAATTTAGACCTACAAACGCTATTTTATGGTCATGATATGTTTTGAGAAGAGAATAATTTTCTTTATTATAGAATGATGGAATAGTTCCATAAAATTGCTCTAAAAATTTGTGGTATTTATCCCAGCGTTCCTTAACATCGTCTACTCTTACTAAATCATGATTTCCAGGGACGAAGATAATATCCTCTTTATTAATTGTATGTCCGTCCTGATTATTATTAATCTCCTCCAGTAAAACTTCGAAAAAAATAACTGCTTCATTAATTATATATTCCTCTGCACCTGCCTTTCCGTCAAAAATATCCCCCGTTACAACAATACATTCAATATTCCCAAATGCATGATGAGCAATATCTGTTGCTATTTTACAAGCTATACTTTCTGAATCCTTATAGGTTTTTCCAATATGAATATCTGATAAATGCAATAGTCTAAACACTTTATATCCTCCATCTCATATGAATAATCGACTTATATCGACATTGTAGCACATTTTATATAAACTTGTGCTTTTCAGCTTTAATTGATTGTTTTTGACCTTGAATTATAAAGAAATTAAAAACCGCTATAAGAGTTTTACTTCAAAAACTCTTATAGCGGTTTTTTACCATAAATATTTTATAACACAATCTACTGCTCCAGAACACTCCCATCTTCCAAAATCTGTATTCCGAAAGACAACTCCTCAAGCCGCTGATAGTAACTCTGTTTATCACTCAGCAGACCCATCTGATTTCCTTCGCTTGCACAGGGAATTACACACACTCTCGTCTCGTCCCCCGTTAACTCCAGCTCCACCACGATACTCTCATAAGGCCCATTACTAAAAATAAAATTCCCCAGGCTGTAAAAGATCGGTTTCCCCTGATAATATTCAATTCCCTGAAGCACATGGGGATGACTCCCAATAACCACATCTGCCCCTGCGTCAATATACTGACAGGCCAGGGTCTTCTGATAGTCTTCCGGAAACGTATTACGCTCAATTCCCCAGTGAACCAGAACCGCCACAAAATCACAGCTTTCCTTTGCTTTCTGGATCTCCTCCACCAGCTGTGTGGCATCATAGGTAGTAAACACACCGGAATTATATCTGGATGCATTCCAGGATCCCTCCGGAATCACCCGGCTGGCACCAAGGAATCCCAAAGTCTTTCCCTGAATCTCAAAAGTCTTCAAAGCCTTCGCTGCGTCCAGATCCTCTCCGGCACCCACATGGGCAATCCCCGCCCCCTCAAGAGCCTTAAGAGTCTCTGTCAGGGGTCCTCTGCCAAAATCCAATATATGATTGTTGGCCAGAGTCACCAGGTCCACTCCCAGATCTACCGGAACACTGACCAGATCTGGCGGCACGCGAAACGTATATTCTTTCTCTTCCATAGCTTCCCCTGTGGTTCCAAAGGGAAACTCCTGATTTAGTATAAACAGATCCCCCTCCTGAAGAAAAGCTAAAAGTTCCTCTGTAGCTGCCGCCTGAATCCCTGTTCTTCGGTACTTGTCCTGCAAAAGTTCTGTCAGATACAGATCCCCTGCAAACAAAAGGCGAATCCCTTCTTCCTTTGATGGCTCCGTAAGTTCGGGCATCTCTGCAGGCACCTCAATTTGTGCTTCCTGCTCCTCTGGTTCCACCTTTATATCTGCTGCCATTTCTGCTCCTGCTGATTTTACAGAGGATGAAAGAACCTCTTCCTTTATACCTGCAAAATCCATCAGACCACTGAAATAACAGACTCCAATTCCAAGAACCAATACAAATACAGAGCCAGTAAGTCCAAATAATAATCCTCTGAAAAATGCTTTCAATGCAGCAGCTCCTTTCTTCCCTCTTCCTCTCTATGCTACATCCGAAGTACAATAGGGACACTTGTCTGCTTTAATATGAATTTCAGACATACAATGAGGACAAATCTTCGTTGTCGGCTCCGCAGGGGCTGCCGGTTCGTCCTTCTTCCGATGAAGCTTATTCATCTGCTTTACCACAATAAATACCACAAAGGCCGTAAGCAGAAAGTTAATAAGTCCCGTTATAAAGCTTCCGTAGGCAATCGTCGAAGTCGCCTCCTTTGCCGCATCTAAGGTGGCATAAGAATTGCCGTCCAGTGCAATAAACATATTGGAAAAATCCAGTCTTCCGGTAAACAGACTGATAAAAGGCATAACAATATCATTGACCAGAGAACTTACCAATGTATTGAAACCTCCGCCGATGATCACACCAACTGCCAGATCAATCATGTTTCCTTTTAATGCAAATTCCTTAAACTCTTTTAACATACTTTTCCCCTTTAGATAAAGAAATATTTAAACAGGAACAATGCCGCCAAGATGTACATTACCACACTAATCTTCTTATCTTTTGCCTTTCCGGAAATCAGGTTCAACACTACATAGGAAATGACTCCCATGGAGATGCCTTCGGAAATGCTGTAGAAGAAAGGCATTGCAGCAATACAGATAAATGCCGGGATTCCCTCGGAAAAATCTGAAAAATCAATAGTTCCCACCTGATTCACCATATAGAATCCTACTACAATCAGTGCCGGTGCCGTGGCGAAAGATGGAATTGCAAGAAAAATCGGTGACAACAACAAGGACAGTGCAAATAAAACTGCCGTAGTCATAGCCGTAAGTCCGGTTCTGCCGCCCTCAGATACACCAGAGGCACTCTCTACGAAAGTAGTGGTTGTAGAAGTACCCAGAACTGCACCGGCCGTTGTAGCAACTGCGTCGGCCATCAAAGCACCCTTAATATTTGGAAGCTTGCCATCCTTGTCCAGCATATCCGCCTTGGAAGCCACACCAATGAGAGTTCCGAGAGTATCAAACATATCCACAAACAGGAATGCAAAAATAATTACAAGAAACTCCCCAACAGGTATTGAGGTAAAGTCCAGCTTTGCAAAGATCGGTGCAATACTGGGGACAGAAAGCCCGGCTGAAAAGTCCGGAAGCAGTCCATAGAAGCCAATTTCCGGATTGGGAACATAAATTCCTGCAAACTGACAGAGAATTCCCAGTACCCAGGTAATCAAAATACCCCAGAGAATATTACCCTTTACCTGCTTAATCACCAGAATGGATGTAATCAGAACACCGACAATGGCCAGAATCACCGTGATCCCTACATCCTGCATGGTGCCGCCTTCTACTGCATTTAAAGAAAACAGTTCAACCAGGGTAGCTCCACCTACCACAATCTTGGCATTTTGAAGACCAATAAAAGCAATGAAGAATCCAATACCCACAGATACTGCTTTCTTAAGATTCGTGGGAATAGAATTGAAAATCGCTTCCCGAATGTTAAACATGGAAAGCATAATAAAAATCACACCCTCCACAAACACTGCTGCCAGGGCGGCCTCCCAGGGATATCCCATACCCAGAACAACCGTATAAGCAAAGTAAGCATTGAGTCCCATACCGGGAGCCAGTGCAAAGGGGTAATTGGCAAAGAGTGCCATGCATACCGTTCCCAAAAATGATGCAAGAACCGTAGCCGTGAAAACCGCCCCCCGATCCATGCCTGCTACACTTAAAATACTGGGATTCACCGCCAGAATGTACGCCATAGTCATAAAGGTGGTAACACCGGCCAGAATCTCCGTTTTAACTGTGGTGTTGTTTTCTTTCAGTTTAAACAACTTTTCTACCATATTTCTTCCCTCCTAAGTAAAATTGCCATTGGCAGTCTCTGTCACAAAGACTGCTAATGGCAGTAAACAAAAACACAATATAAAGTCTACCATATTTACAGAAAAAGGTAAACTGCTTTTTTCAAACCTGAATACACCTAAAAGCAGTTCTCAAAAGCATCCACAGCTTTCTTTACCTCGTCCTGGGCAAAGGTAAGCTGTTCCTCCTCCGTGGCGTTCTCACGATCATCCACGGCCCCAACCAGGAAGAACGCCACATAGTCTCCCTTTCGCACCACCTGAGTAGCCTCAGTCTTTGCAATGTTAATGGGATAAATCAGTTCATCCTCCTGAAGCCTTGTTTTCAGGGCAAGAAGATCTTTCTCCAGTTCATCTCCTTTTCCCTCTGCCGCTTTTGCAATGATCACTCGATCCGGGTGGACACTTATCATGGGCATCTGAGCCGCAAAGGAGTCTATCAGGCTCGTATCAATCCCCAAAACCTGTGACAGCATTTCCTCATCCAAATCCGTATCCGGCAGATAATTCTCCCCGTATGTCTCCTGTACCGCTTTCAAAATATCCTCCACAGGAGGCTCTTTCTGTGTCGTGCTTCCTTTACAGCCTGCCAACAGTCCTGCCATCAAAAACATACATCCTACAATCCATCCTTTTCTCATTTCCTACTCTCCTTTACTGTTACTGTACTATACATATCAAAACGGTTAACGCCTACCTCAATTCCTACCGGCGTATAGAAAACGAAATTGCTCAGATCGTTTGCCAGGTGATCTTTCAGCAGGCTTTCCGGCGTACCAAGATCCAGCAAATAAAAACCATTTGGATTCTTCTCCTCCTGCTCCTCAAGCAATTCCATAAACTGTCTGGCTAAATCTATGTCCAAATCCAGGATCTCCTCCCTTGGGATCTCTAATCCACTAGTCAGATCAAAGGTCAGACTGTTCATCTCAGAGAGCCACTCCGAAATTCCATCCTGATTCAAATAATACATATAGGTGCAGACCACCACACTTATAACCTCTTCATCCATATAGGTTACATAAGATACGGTTTCCACACCGTCCGAGGCTCCAATGTATGCCTCCTCCCGAAGCGGACAGGCAACTTCACGGATCCTCTCATTCATGGACTCCTGATTGAGCTGTGTCTCATCCGTGAACTGAGGATAGTAATAGTAATACCGGCCGGTTTCATCCTCGCAGCCTTGAGAAACGAATTCTATTTTTTCTTCATATTCCTCAGGTATCGCATTTGCCAGCCGCCTGTAATAATCATCGTTCTCCTTTGGCTCATACCCTGGCTCCGGTTCATAATCCGGTGCTTCAAGAAAATACCGGTAAAACGGCAGGGACTGCTCCTTCTGAAAGGTCGCCGTTATAAAGCCGTCCTCATGGTTAAAGCCCAGTTCCACACCCACCGGTGTATAGAATACTATCCGTAGCTCCTCATCTGTCAGCTTCTCCCCCAGATTTTCCACACTGTCAAAGGTGTCAAGTATCTCGTCATCTGGATGCTCATAGGCACACAGGTCCCAAAAGCGGGCACAAAGCCCAAGAGATCGGACGGGTATTATTTCCTCTGGAAGAATCACCTCCCCGGTACGCATATTAAAATTCACGGCTTTTAGCTTTCTGTGATAGAGATCGGCTGTCTCTGCGTCTTCCGGACAGGTAACACGAAGCTCCAGCACAATGCTCAGAATGTCCTCACTCATATAAGTCACATAGAAAACTGACCCCGGCCACAATTCCTCCAGGTCCTCAGAATTAAGCATCTCCTCAATTGCAGAATTTATACCCTCTTCCAATTCCGGATTCTCCATCTCCACTCTGGGAACCGTATACAACTCGGAACCCACATTACAGGATTGCCAAATCACCTGATAACTCAGGCTGTAATCAAAGACATCTGTCAGACAGCGGTAAAAATCATCCGTTGGTTTCGGTTCATAGATCTCCGGATATACCATTGGAAGAGCCGGCCGGCCTCCCAGCAGACAGCCCTTTCCATGTAAAGGCTCTCCCTGCACACTGGGGTCCTCTGTGATCAGGGAACCATTAAATATCTCATCTGTCATATCCGGTTCCGCCGGAGCCTCCGACCATTGTTCCTGCTCCTCCGGTTCAAATCTCTGCTCTAAATTGCGGGAAACCACCCCTGCCACTACATTGTAAATCAGCCAAACCACCACCAAAATACCGCTGCATCCCATAAAAAGCAGGCCAAACCGTGCCATTTGCCCTGCACGTTGCACTTTTTGCTCCTGGTAGCTCCGATCCGCCTGCAGCATCTTTTGTTCAACAGGGCTTCTCCTGATTCCCCTTTTCGGACCGCAGCCAGGGCAGACATTATTCTGCATCACCGCCCCGCATTTTGGACAAAATGAATATTGTCTCTGCTCACTCATTTCCATTCCCCCAGCCTTGTTTCTAGGATTTCTTCCGCAATCAGCCATATAAAAATATACAATCCGGGTATAAATTCATAAACCGCACATAAATCATAACACAATTCCTCTTCATCTTCTATATTTTCATTGAAATTCCCTCCATTTTATGTATAATAATAAAAGTGACAAAACCAATAAAAACTAGGAAATATGAGGATTAAACATGATACAGGCAGTAAATGTAACACTGAGAATCGGAAAAAAAGCCCTTTTTGAAGATGTAAACATCAAATTTACCGAGGGCAATTGTTATGGTCTTATCGGAGCAAACGGAGCCGGTAAATCCACCTTTTTAAAAATCCTTACGGGGGAACTGGAATCTACCAGTGGCGAGATCGCCATTACTCCCGGCCAGCGTCTCTCCTTTTTAAAGCAGGACCATTTCCAATATGACGAATACCCGGTTATGGATACGGTTATCATGGGCAATGCCCGTCTTTACGAGATTATGAAAGAAAAGGACGCCATCTACGCCAAGGAAGATTTCACGGATGAGGACGGTATCCGGGCCAGTGAGCTGGAAGCGGAATTTGCGGACATGGATGGCTGGGAAGCAGAAGCTGATGCTGCCTCTCTGTTAAATGGTCTGGGTATTGAGACGGAGCATCATTATACTCTAATGAAGGATCTTTTGGGTGCTCAGAAAGTAAAGGTGCTTCTGGCACAGGCACTCTTTGGTAATCCTGATATTTTACTCCTCGACGAGCCAACCAACCATTTGGATCTGGATGCCATTGCCTGGCTTGAGGAGTTTTTGATTAACTTTAACAATACTGTTATCGTGGTCTCCCATGACCGCTATTTTCTGAACAAGGTCTGCACCCATACCGCAGATATTGACTATGGCAAGATTCAGCTCTATGCGGGCAACTATGATTTCTGGTATGAATCCAGCCAGCTCCTTATTCGTCAGATGAAAGAAGCCAACAAAAAGAAAGAAGAGAAGATCAAGGAGCTGCAGGAGTTTATTTCCCGATTCAGTGCCAATGCCTCCAAGTCCAAACAGGCAACCTCCCGAAAGCGTGCTTTGGAAAAAATCGAACTGGACGAAATCAAGCCGTCCAGCCGGAAGTATCCCTACATTGACTTCCGTCCCAACCGTGAGATTGGAAATGAAGTTCTTACTGTAGAGGGAATCTCTAAGACCATTGACGGTGTAAAGGTCCTGGATAATATCTCATTCATCCTGGGGCATGATGATAAAGTGGCCTTTGTAGGCAGCAACGAATTTGCCAAAACTACCCTCTTTCAGATTCTGGCCGGAGAAATGGAGCCGGATGAGGGCACCTATAAGTGGGGTGTCACCACCAGTCAGGCTTATTTTCCAAAAGATAATTCTTCGGAATTTGACAATGATGATATTATTGTAGACTGGCTGACCCAGTATTCGGAGATTAAGGACGTAACTTATGTCCGGGGCTTTTTGGGGCGTATGCTTTTTGCCGGAGAGGACGGAGTAAAAAAAGTCCGTGTTCTCTCCGGAGGAGAGAAAGTGCGTTGTATGCTCTCCAAGCTGATGATTTCCGGAGCCAACATTCTGATACTTGACGAACCCACAGACCATCTGGATATGGAGTCTATTACAGCACTGAACAATGGACTGATCAAGTTCCCTGGCGTGCTTTTATTCTCCTCCCGGGATCATCAGATTGTGCAGACTACAGCCAACCGCATTATTGAGCTTTTGCCAAACGGTTCCATGATCGACAAGATTACCACCTACGACGAATATCTGGAAAGCGATGCCATGGCCAGAAAGCGTACCATCTACAGCAAAGCGGCCGGAGCCGAAGAAGACAATTAAATTGGAACGGCCCAGGCAGATAGCAGCGAGCGTGGCCCCACAGGCTTTTCCAATATCAGGTGTCCGGCTGTTCACGAACATTTTGTCTGATATGGGCGGATATTGCTTTTGCAATGTCCGAACAGAGCAGACAAAGTGTACGGTGAACCGTCCGAACACCGATATGGAAAAGCCTGTGGGGCCACGCTCGCTGCTATCTGCCTGGGCCGTTCCAATTGAACTCACTTTCCCATTGCCCCAACGCCTTTTTTCTGCTATACTAAAAAGAAAGGCTGTGTAACCACAGCAGAAAGCGGGGAGGCTCCTCATTATGGATGTACTGAAAAAATGCCGAAAGGCTGAAGTTTATTTGGCAGACGAACTAATTTGCGTAGCTGAAGTATTCCGGGATTTAAACAATGAGATCTGGCTGTCCATTCCAAAGGATCTTTCTCTGGAAGCCTCAGAATATACCATAATCTTTTTTGACTCAATCGCCGGGCTGTTACGTTGTCGCTGTACCTTACATGAAGTCCAGTCCCTTACGGATGAATGGGATTCCGTA
Organism: uncultured Lachnoclostridium sp.; assembly: GCA_948330435.1. Classification (GTDB taxonomy): domain Bacteria; phylum Bacillota; class Clostridia; order Lachnospirales; family Lachnospiraceae; genus Laedolimicola. The sequence goes on from CAOJBY010000005.1 coordinate 11,673, forward strand.
CCCTGTACCATTCTGGAGGTTCTGGAGACCTTGCAGCGCAGGCAGGACTTAAAGATTACCCTGGAAGCCAATGTGGAACTGTCCTGCACTTATATACCTAGTTTTGCTACGGGTATTCCCCAGCGGATCACGGCCGTTACCCGGGATATCAGTGCAGGCGGCATCTATTTTATCTCTGATTATTGTCTGCCGGAGGACTCGGTAGTTCAATTCCAACTCCATGGTGCTTCAAAGCCTTTGCTGTTATCTGCAAAGGTACTGCGCTTTGAGGCCATTGATTCCAAGGACGGTAAGGCTCAATATGGCCATGGCTGTATCTTTATAGAATTAAGGCCCCAGACTGAAGCCGTATTAAGAAATTACATATTCCGTCAGGAACGCCAGCGCAGACGCTGAACCTGACGAAGCAAGAGGTGTCGCAAGATACGACAGAAGACTTTTCCGATATCTAATGTACGTGAACCATCCGAACATAAGATATGGAAAAGTCTTCTTACTATTTTCTCATATACTTCTTAAGCTGGCTTACCACCACTTTAATGTCAATAGGCTTCGCAATATGTGCGTTCATGCCACATTCCAGACAATGCTGAATATCTTCGGAAAAAGCATCCGCCGTCATGGCGATGATTGGTATATCCGCATCGGAACGGTTAAGTGCCCGAATCGCCCTGGCCGCTTCATAGCCCGTCATCACCGGCATACGGATATCCATCAGTACCGCATCATAATAACCCTCCTCTGATTTTTCAAACATATCCACACAGATCTGTCCATTCTCCGCCCAATCGAGTTCCATGCCCAGATCAGAAAGCAAAGCCTCCGCAATTTCCCAGTTCAAATCATTATCCTCCGCCAGCAAAATCTTCACTCCGGCAAATTCCTGTTCTTCTTCCTGTGTTTCCACTTTCGGTTCCTGCTTTATTTCCGTTTTCCCGTCTCCCATATACTGGCGTAATCCATGGTACAGCGTAGACTTAAAGAGAGGTTTTGAAATAAATCCGCTGATACCTGCTTCTTTCGCCCTATCTTCAATGTCACTCCAGTCATAAGCCGAAATCAACAGAATCGGAATATTCTCGCCCAATTGTCTGCGGATCATCTTTGCTGTCTCAATTCCATCCATTCCCGGAAGCTTCCAGTCCAAAAGAATAATCTGATATTCATCTCCCCGATTAAAATGCTCTTCCACCATCCGCACGGCAGTTTCCCCGTCAAGCGTATAATCCGCCGTCACTCCAATGGTCCTTAAGGCATTCACGGCACTGTCACAAAGCTGCTTATCATCATCTACCACCAGCATCTTCCAGCTGGGAAGAATCATATCCAGTTCCTCTGCAGGAGCCTTTTCCAGATCCAGGGTTACATAAAAAGTGGTTCCCTTTCCTTTCTCACTTTCCACCTGGATCTTGCCGTCCATCGTATCCACAATATGCTTGGTAATTGCCATGCCAAGCCCGCTTCCTTCTGTCTTGTGAACTCTCGTACTGTCCTCACGGGAGAAAGATTCAAAAATGTGGTTTCGGAACTCGGGTGTCATTCCGATACCCGTGTCACGTACTTCCAGGTGAATCCGCACATGGGTATCCCTCTGTGGCAAAAGCTCCTGATACATGGCCACATGAATCTCTCCCTCCTCCGGTGTAAACTTTACAGCGTTGGACAAGAGGTTTAAAAGAACCTGATTTAAGCGCACACCGTCACAGTAGACATTTTCCACTTCGATATCATGAATGAAAACATCAAAATGCTGCCTTTTTGCCTTAACCTGAGGTTGTACAATGCATACCAGGCTGTCCATTACTTCCCGCAGGGATACCAATTCCATGCTCAGTGTCATCTTCCCACTCTCAATCTTGGACATATCCAGCACATCATTCACCAATCCCAGCAAATGCCTGCTGGACAGACTTATTTTCTTCAGACAATCCTGCACCTGCAGTGTATTATCAATGTTCGCCGTGGCAATGGCTGTCATCCCCACAATGGCATTCATGGGAGTTCGGATATCGTGGCTCATACTGGAAAGGAATTCACTCTTGGCTCGATTGGCATGCTCCGCATCCCGATGTGCCTGCTCCAGTTCTTTAATTCTCAGACTGCTGTCTCTTAAATACCCTATAAAAATCATCAGCAGTACGGTAAGCAGAATTCCGCAGCCGCCCAGGGCACTCCACATCCAACGATCGCTCATAGAATCCACAATCTGATCTAGCTGGCCATAAGGCAGTTCCGTTACCAGATACCATTCCGTGTTAGGCATACTGCTACAGTAAAGGTGATGACGCTCCTCACCCATGGTAAGTACTGCCGAGTAGTCCTCCCTGGCCTCCATAGCACTGGTCAGTTCTTCTATAAACTGCTCCGTACTCAGTTTCTCCCCTGACAGGGCCTGGCTGACACGATCAAAGTAATTATCACGAAAAGCGTCTCCGCTTCGGATCACAAAGGTTCCGTCTCTGCGGATGATATGTGAACTCACCAGCATGTTACTGTCATCCAAAGCCAAAAGATCCTTGATATAATCAATAGAAACTCCGGCTATTAAAGCCAGGCTTCGACTGCCATCCTCCATCAGATATTGTGCCGGGATACCCAACACCAGAATTCTCTCCCCGGCTCCATTATCTCCGATTGCCGCTTTACGTTCTCCATTCTTCATGGACTCCATGAATGGGACTGGATCGCCCAGCCTCACGCTCCCTCCATAGAGCATCTCTATAGTTCCCTCACCAGAATAGAAGCCCAGATATTCCAGGCCATTATTTCGTGCTTCCTTTTCCAGCTTTTCCTCTATTTTAACCAGATCTGTCTCTGAGTTCGGAGGAACCGCCACGATAGCTTTCTCCAAATGAGAAAGCTGGTATCCAATGGTTGTTTCAAAATGCTGTGTAATTCGCTCATTGAGCCCCCGCATATAGATAGCCCCTACCTCATTCATTGTTTCTGAGCTGCTTCTCCCTATATAGAAAATCAGATAGGAAAATACACATACACACAGAACACACATTCCAATCAGACTGAACCACAACATACGGTTTGTTCGATTCTTTTTCCCTATGTTCCCCAAACTGCTTCCTCCTATGTGATTTTGCAGGTTTGAACCCAATCTTTTCTCATCTTTCATATCTATCGTTCCCAACATTATACATTCAATCTTCACTACTCCCGTCAATTGGTGAAATAACGGAAAGCATCTTATTCATGGAATCATCATAAAAGCGGTAATTTCCCCGCCCGGTGCGCTTCACCATATAGAGTGCCTGATCTGCACAATGGAACAAGGTTTCATAATCCGTCCCTACCAAATCTGCCCTGGCCACACCCATACTCACAGAAATGTCAAAATCCTCAAACCGGCCTGTCAGAGCATGGAAGATACGTTCTATAATCGGTTCCAGTTCCTCGGTATACTCCAGGAACACCAGAAACTCATCGCCCCCCACACGGGCCGCAATATCGACTCCACGGATACTCTGCCGAAGCTTCTCGGCTGTATGCTGCAGCACCTGATCTCCAAAAATGTGTCCGTAAGTATCATTGGCCGATTTAAAATGATCCAGATCAAATATCACCATTGCATAAGTACCCTCCGGCTTCTGTGCCATCCGGCCCACAATCTGCTCCTTGGCACTTGCATGGTTCAAGAGTCCTGTCATCCGGTCATGGGTAGCTAACTGTTCCAGAACGTCCAGCTTTAATCTGGTATCATGAATATCAATTACCTTTCCAATAGCCCCCTGGTATACATGTGGCTCCTCCTGGGTCCACATGGCATGGGCTACAATCCGGGACCAACGCTGCTCTCCCTGAAAATTAATCTTACAATCGTGAGTAACCACCGGATTCTCCCGGCCCGTATTCCGAAGCTTCTTTGAGAGCAGTTCCCAGTTCTCCTGTCCCAAAATATCCTTAACACTGTCGCTCTTTCTCGGTTCTGCAATAATCTCATTGGTAGAAAGCTTCTTGGCACTCCAGGGTGTCAGAGTCAGAATACTGGGAGAAACATTGTACTCAAACTGAATCTCCTTTGACATAGCTGCAAAGAAGCTGTATTTTTCTCTCTCTTTCTCCAAAAGCTGTAAGGTCCGCTCTGAAGCAGTCAGTTCTGCATGGTTCAGCATCTCCTGTGCCACATTGTGAAAGCTTCGCATATTGCTGGCCTCTGGGGTAATCTCCTGCTGAAGCTCTGTAGGAAGCTGATCCGCAATATCCGTCAGACATTCCATAAGCAGCGGATTGAATGTACCGCACTTGCCTTCCAGTATCATCCTGACAGCCTCCTCGTGGGGAATGGCTTTCTTATAGCAGCGCTCACTGGTCAGGGCATCATACACGTCCGCAAGAGCTACTATCTGAGCAGATATAGGAATCTCATCTCCCTTAAGACCATCTGGATACCCCCGCCCGTCATACCGTTCATGGTGCCAGCGGCAGATTTCACGGGCACACTTGACCAGCGGCTCATTCTGATAAAGAGGCAGATCACAAAGAAGATCTCCTCCTATGGCGGAATGGGTCTTCATAATCTCAAATTCCTCGTCCGTAAATCTTCCCGGCTTGTTGAGAATCTTTTCATCTATAGCAATCTTTCCAATATCGTGAAGGGCCGAAGCCATACTGATAATAGAAATATCTTCCTGAGAAATGTCATACCGATCTGTCTTTCGAATCAGATGCTCCAGCAAAAGTTCCGTGAGTGTATGTACGTGGCGTACATGCCATCCACTCTCCCCATTTCGGAACTCCACAATATGACTCAAAATATCAATCATCATATTGCTGCTTTTCTCTTTTTCATAGATCTGATCTGCAACCATGTCCATTAGCTTTTTCTGCTTGGCATATAACAGAATCGTATTCACCACTCTCCGTCGAACAACCATCTCATTGAAAGGACGTACAATAAAATCCGTAGCCCCCATCTCATAAGCCCGGTCAATATAGGCAGGACTGTTCTCTGCAGAGATCATGATCACCGGCAGATGCTCAATCCACTTGTGTTCATTCATCACCATCAGCACACCGAAACCGTCCATCTCCGGCATCACAATATCAAGAAGCAGTAAAGATAAGTCCACACCGTACTTTTCAATGGCTACCACTGCCTGGACTCCGTTTTCCACCTCCATAATCTCATAATCATCTTCCAACATATCCGCCAGAATCGAACGGTTCATTTCCGAATCATCCGCAATCAAAATTTTCTGCTTCCGTTTTGCTTCTACCATTTTCTTACCTTTCTGAAACACATTAAAATCCATTTGCTAAAGCAAAAATTCTGCGGCTCAATCACCGGTACTCTCGATAACTAAACCGCAGATCACGTTTTATTTTGTTTCCGTCTGATCTTTTGCTTTCTCTTCCTCACTGTCAGTCAAGCTCTCCCAGATGCTGTTGACTTCCTCCACACAATCAATGTACGCCTGAGCCAGAATATTGGTTTCTAACCCCAATTCCTCTGCTAAGGACTTTGTAGACTTCCAGTCCGCACGTTCATAGCATAGTACCAGCGTAAATAGCTGTCCAACCTTGCCTTCCCGTTTGATCATTCCGTCTTTCACCACATCGGAAATGGGGATCTCCTGAAGAATCTCTTCCAAGGTAGCATCCACAATGTACTCCAAAGCGGAGAACATTCCCATCATGTAAGCTTCTGATTTGTTAATTGGGAAAGGACGCAGATAATTCACCAAGCGAGCCGCATAATTGGCCCGGAGGAAAGAAAGCTTTAATACCTCCTCAGCTCCCGGTGTCATATCCTGTGTGCTTTCAAAGCTTAAGAGGTACACCCACTGCTTCAACTGATTGAGTCCCACCGTAACCAAAGCCTGATGAATGGATGCCGTCCGACGCCTGGTTGCAAAATACGCCGAGTTAGCCAGCTTCAACAGAGAGTAAGTCAAAGCAGCATCCCTGCTTACAATACTCTCCAGTTCATCCAGATTGGGTTCTTCCCTAGTAACCTCAATGATAAGCTGATAGAGATTCCCCTGCAGGTATTCCACCTTATTCATCTTTGTAACCATACCCTCGGCCACATACTGCCCTTCCACGTAGTCCCCATCCAGATTCAGGGCCATATCATAGTCTTCTTTGGTGTCCACATTGTAGAGAATGCACCTTTTCCCAAATCCGTGGGCCATCTGAATCATGTTGGCCATGGAATCCCGTGTTTTGCGATCCTCATATCCCGTCACATCAACTCTGATAAAATCCATATGCTCCAGCATACTGAAATACTTGGGTGTAAACTGGAAGTTGTTGATGGCAAAGCGATACCCATCTTTCCGATGCTTCTCAATCATCACTGCTGCCAGAGGATGAATAATCAAATTCTCTTCAATCTGAATCACGATTTTATCTTTGTCAAACATCTTGGCCGTATTTCGAAAAAGCAACGATGGTGTAAAGGTAATAAAAATCTGATTATCCTTAAAAATTTTACCTGTATTATCCATCAAAAAGGTCGCAATTGTATTGGCCGCATTCACCTCAGAATTATTGTACAGGCTGTCATCGTCCTCCTGAAAAAGCAATTCATAACCCGCAATCTCATCAACTTTGACATTTTTGATGGCCTTTCTAACCACACACTTATCCATGTGCATTTGTCCTTTCCAGCAATTTGTCGATTACTTCTACCAGATGCTTAATCTCCGGCTTGGATAACTGCTCGTCAGCTCCCAGCTGTTTTCCTTTCAGCTGCATCTCCTCATTAATAAGGGAAGAGAAAATGATCAGCGGCAAAACTTTCAGCTTGTCGTCCGATTTCACCAGCTTTGTCAGACGATGCCCATCCATCTCAGGCATCTCAATATCTGTAATGATCAGGCTGGCCTCAGAAAGCAAATCCTCTCTGTCACGAACGGAATACAAAAACTCCCATGCTTCCTTTCCGTTGTTAAATCTTTTAATACTCGTAAAACCTGCTTTATTTAAAGAATCACAAATCATACTGGACAAAAGAATGGAATCTTCTGCTAAAATAATGGGCACATCGCATCTGTTTCTCTCTCCAAGAAGATCAATCTCAGACATCTGAATACCCGTCTCCGGTGCAATCTCCGTCACAATCTTCTCAAAATCCAGTATGGTTACCAGTTCGCCGCCGCACTGAGCAATTCCCGTGGAAACTCCTTCCTTTCCATTGCTGATGGTATCATCCGGCTTCTGAATATCCTCCCAGGAAATGCGGCTGATCCCCACTACCGTATGTACACGGAAAGCGATATTCAGCTTATTAAAATTCGTAATAATAAACAGGTCCTTAGGATGCTTCTCGCACTCATGCCCCATGAGGTATTTGGGAAGATCCACTACCGTAAGCAAAATATCCCGAGGCTTAAAAATCCCTTCCACCGCTTCATGAGCATGGGGAACAGGTTTTACCTTGTCCGACATCATAATCTCTTTGACTTTCGCAACGTTAATGCCGTACAGCTCATCATTAATCGTAAACTGCATAACCTCAATCTCATTTGTTCCCGATTCCAATAAAATTTCCGTTTCTGCCATGTTGCAGTTCCTCCTTCATATCCTCTTATATTATTCCTTGTAACATTTCTACATGTGCAGTTCCGGTCTTCCGAAAGTTTTCACCAGGACCATTCCCGTGGCCAGGTCAATCGACATGGTTCTCGCATAATTGGCTCCGGTATCTTCTTTCACAATGCGGATTCCTTCCTGCATCAATACTCTTTTTACCATCTGTGCATTTCGCTCGCCAATGTTTCCCATGGCAGAACTTTTGCCTTTCATGTCAAACATCTTGGCACCTCCCGCTATCTTAGCGGTAAGCCGGTGCTTTACAGCACCATAGGCATACAGCTTCCGCAAGGTTTCCCGAACACCCGTATCTGCATATTTAAAAATATTTGCGTCTGAGTTTACTCTTTCCGGAAGCATAATATGCACCAATGCTCCCAATTTAATCATTGGATCATACAGAGCAATTCCAATGCAGGAACCAAGGGCATAAGTGATGATGGTCCCCTCCTGCCGTCCAAGCTTCATGTCACCTATTCCTACTACTAACTGCTTTCCCATTATACATCCGCAACTCCCAACTTCTTCAAAAGAAAATTCAATGATTCAATATCCGGAAGTAAAAGCAGATCACCTTCCAATTGGGTATCTCCAATCAGGAACTCACCCTGAATCATCATTAGCTTATCGGAGACTTCTCCAAACATAGCCATGGGCACACTTAAAATCCCACCCAGCATATTAACCGATATAGAGGGTACCGATAATGGCACCTCCAGTCCTGCCAGCTTTGTAATTGCATTCACATAAGAAGAAATAATGATATTTCCGGTTTCCTCCAGAGCGGAAGCCGACAACTCGTCAATCTGGCTGAAATCCTCAATGTACTTTCCCACCAGACGGGCTAAAATGGCATTGATAAAATCAAGCTTTAACATATAAAGCATAATTCCCTGAATATCTCCACCCATCTCCACCAGTACAGCCGCCACCATATCTTCCGGATGCCCCATACTTGCAATCGCTTCATCATAACCTTCAATCGTCACTCTCGGCATCTTCATCCGTACCCTCACACCCAGTACCTCCGAAAGAGCCGTAGCTGCATTACCCACACCGATGCTCCCAATCTCCCGGAACACATCCAGTGCCACAGCATTCATATCTTCGAATCGTTCAATTGACATAACTCGCCTGCCTTTCTCACTCAAACAAAAAATTGCTATCCTCTAAGTCCGTTCACTGTCTGGACTACCTCATCTGAGGTCTGGACCATCTTTAGTGCATAAGAGTACGCTCTCTGGCTCTCTATCATCCGCACCAACTCCAGGGCCAGATCCGTACCCGGGGACTCTAAGGCTCCCTGTAACGGCTGCTCCTCCCTGAGAATAGGGGCTCCGTTTTTCGCCACAGGTGCATATTCATTGTCACCCACATTCAGCATTCCATTCTTTATTGCAAAATCATAGATTCCGGGAAGGGCTTCCAGTTCCAGACCTGTAGCAGCATCCCCCACCAGACGAATGGGATTCCGGTTTCGATCCAGCACCAGATTCTCTGCATCATTGACCAGATAAAAATCGTCCCCTCTCTGGGAAAGGCTGAAACGTCCGTTCCGGGTATAGGTAATCTCATTGGTCACCGGATTCCGCATCATGAAAAATCCATCATTGATAATGGCAAAATCATAATCCCGCTCGGTCATATCAAAACCAGACGGTGCAAAATTGGTATCCGCTTTCTCCAGAGTAATGCCCGTTCCCGCCTGAATCCTTGTCTCGTCACCCTGCCAGTTGTTCAGGTTATAGTACATCAGATCCTGAAAAACTCCTGTCTTGGGCTTGTAACCGTAGTTATTAATATTGGCCAGGTTGTTGGAAATAACATCCATTCTGGACTGCTGACCGATAGCCCCCTGGGCTGCTGCGTAAAATGATGAATACATTTTTCCGTCTCCTTTATTCCTCTATACTTAACTCATACTTCCCAAAGTTACTGTCCTGGCATCTAACTGGTCATACATCTTAATCAACTGAGCCGCTGCCTGAAGAGACCTCTGGGCACTCATCATTGAGGTCATCTCCTCCACCATGGAAGTATTGGAACGCTCTAACATCCCCTGTATAAGCTGTGCATTGGGTGCTTTCGCTACAGCTCCTTCCTGAGCCGTAAAGGTTCCATTGTCCCCCTTAATCAGAGCTTCATAATAATCTGTAAAATCGGCCAATTGAATTCTTCCGTAGACCGTATCCGTCTCTTCCCCCCGAACGGTACCGTCCGTATCAATCACGAGCTTATCCGTATCCACCCGGATAGGCCCGTTAACCCCCAGCACCCGTCCGATATTGGGTACTGCCAGATATCCCTGATCGTCGGTGATAAAGGAGCCGTTTCGGGTATACACCGTCTCATTATCCCCTTTCTGAATCTGGAAAAAGCCCTCGCCGCTGATAGCCACGTCAAGAGGCATATCGGTAGGTTCCATGCCTCCCTGCTCATAGCTGGTCACCCGATCATTGGTAGCCTGAATCATGGCTGTAGTTCCGATAGGAGTCCGCTTATCCGGTGTAATATTGCCACTTCGATACAGGATCTCCTCCCGAAAAGTGCTGGCAATATACTTGTCACTTTTGTAACCTGTGGTAGCTGCATTGGACATATTGTTACTGATTACATTCAGGTTCCGATTCTCGGATATCATAGCGGAACCCAAGGTATAAAAGCCTTGAAACATCTATCGATTCTCCTCTCCGTATTCCTTTTGCAGATAGGTTTTTAGCTTCTTCACCGCATTGGCATGAATCTGGGAAACACGAGGCTCACTCACAGACAATACCTCCGCAATCTGCTTCATGTTCAATTCCTCCACATAATACATGGAGATAACAAGCTGTTCATTCTCTTTAAGCTTTCGAATTCCCTCAGCCAGAACCTCACCTGACTCTTTTTTTAAACACTTTAGTTCCGGCTGTTCATTCTCATCCTTGGAAGGCAGATACACCGTCTTCTTATTCTCACCGCCCTCATCCAAAACCAGGTCTAAAGAAAGCACATTGTAAAGGGTCGTTTTTCGCTGTGCCTCCTGATATTTTTCCAGGCTGATATTCAGATAGGAGGCTATCTCCTCCGGTGTGGGATACCTTCCCAGTTCATTATACAGCTTTGTGGTCACTTCATCAATATCTCTTGCGTTTTTTCTTACACTTCTTGGAATCCAATCCTGCTTTCTTGCCATATCAATGACCATTCCCTTGATCCGTTTAGAGATATAGGTCTCAAATTTTACATTTTTTTCCGGATCAAACTTGTCGAGAGCACTCATAATCACCAGAACACCCTCATTAACAATGTCCTCCATCTGAGCAAAGCTTACATAGACATCCCGCATCTGAATGGCTATGCTTCGAACAATATATACATACCGCATTACCAGTTCCTGCTTCAGTGACAGCTCTCCGGTTTTTCTGTATTCTGTTAAAAGTTCCTCATTGGTCAAACCGTCGAATTCCTTTTGGGCTTCCATACCTGCACACTCCATCTTTTATGCACTGATATTTCCTACTGCCTGTATCTGTATATTATTACTGATTTCATTAAAAGACAGCACATACACATTGGGATAAAATTGTTCTATCAGACGATAGAAATGCTGCCGTACCACCTGGCTGGTGAGAATGATTGGATCCTGGGATAATTCCTGGAACTTCTTAATCTCATCACCCAGCTGCTGAATAATATTCTGCATCATATCCGGGCTTAATGCCAGATACATGCCCTGCTCTCCCTTGGTTAAGCTGGTAATGATGCTCTTCTCCAAATCTGCACTTAATGTGACGACTCTCATAACCCCGCCGTCGCAGAACTTCCTTGTAATTGTACGCTTGAGGGCCGTACGAATATTCTCCGTAATGGTTTCCATATCTTTCACCGTCATGGCTGAATCTGCAATGGTCTCCATAATGGTCTCCATATCCTTAATGGGAATGCCCTCTTTCAAAAGATTTACCAGAATCTTCTGGAAGACGCCATAAGAAATCACATTGGGGAACAGCTCCTCCACTAACTGTGGAGCGTTCATCTTCACATTCTCTACAAGCTGCACCACCTCCTGGCGGCTTAACAGTTCATGAGCATGCTTTCGTACCGTCTCTGACAGGTGAGTTAACATCACAGACAGGGGATCGATAACCGTATAGCCATAAATCTCTGCCATTTCTTTTTTATCAATACTAATCCATTTGCCGGGAATTCCATAAGCCGGCTCAATGGTATCAATGCCATCAATCTCTTTGGTGGGATTCACAGGCTCCAAAGCCAGATAGTAGTCCACAAGAATCTCTCCTCTTGCCACCTCTTCGCCTTTAATCTTCACCACATACTGATTGGTATTCAGGCTGGAACTGTCACGCAAACGGATAGAGGGAATTACAAGGCCCATTTCCTGGGCATACTGCCGACGGAAAATAACGATTCGATTGATCATCTTTCCGCCACTGGATTCATCCACCAGAGGAATCAGACTGTAGCCGAATTCCATCTCAATGGCCTCCACCCCAATCAGGGAGTAAACATTGTTAATATCCTTGTAGTATTCCTCCTCGCTGACCGGCTGGCCCTCTCCCGGCAAAAGGGTTTCTGCCTCTGTCTCCATCTCCCCCGTTCCAAGAGCCTCCATCTGCCGGCTTAGCTGCCATCCGCCCGCCACGAGACCTCCGCCAATAACAAGCATCTGAAGTTTTGGCATTCCGGGAACCATGGCCATAACCAATAAGGCGATACCGCCTGCCATAATGGAGAAAGGCTGAGCCATGAACTGCTTGGATACGTCGTCATTTAAGCTTCCCTCTGATACGGAACGAGTTACAATCATACCGGTAGCCGTGGAGATCAGCAAAGCCGGAATCTGGGATACCAGACCATCACCTACCGTTGCAATGGAATAGACTGACAACACCTGGCCAAACTCCATACCGCCCTGTACCAAACCAATGATAATGCCTCCCACAAAGTTTACCAGAGTCATAATCAGAGACATAATGGAATCGCCCTTTACAATCTTCGTAGCACCATCCATGGCACCGTAAAAGTCAGCTTCTTTCTGAATCTTATTCCGGCGGACTTTTGCTTCCTGCTCCGTAATCAATCCGGAACTTAAGTCCGCATCAATAGCCATCTGCTTACCGGGCATAGCATCCAGAGTAAATCTTGCCGCAACCTCGGCCACACGCTCGGCACCCTTAGTGATAACAATAAACTGCACCAGAACGATGATTATGTAGATAATAAATCCGACTGCTACACTTCCCTGCAGTACAAAGTCACCAAAAGCCTGGATCACCTGCCCAGACTGACCCTGATTGGTCAGAATATTTCTGGTAGAAGAAACATTCAGAGCCAGACGAAACAACGTGGTCACCAGCAAGAGTGAAGGGAAAATGGAAAACTCCAATGCCTCCTTGATATTCATGCTAATGAGCAGAATAATCATGGCCAGGGATATATTCAATATAATCATTACGTCCATTAAAAACGGACTTAATGGAATAATCAAAAGCAGTACGATGGCTACAACTGCCAGCGAAACCGCACTATAGAGAAATTTTTTCATATCCTACCTACACCAGTTTCCTGTTCTTCAGTTTATATACCTGAACCAGAATCTCCGCTACGACTCCGTAGTATTCTCCCGGTATCTCGGCATTAAGTGGTGTGCTCGCATAGATTCCCCTTGCCAGAGGCTTATTCTCTATGACGGTCACATCATGCTCCTCAGCGACTTTTACGATTCTAAGAGCCAGTTCATCCTGCCCCTTGGCAATCAGGTGGGGGGCATTATCCCTGTTCGGATCATACTTTAAAGCAACTGCATAATGGGTCGGGTTTCGGATGATTACGTCCGCCTCCGGAACGGCCTGCATCATACGGGAACGGGCCCTCTGACGCTGCACATCCTTGATACGTCCCTTAATCTCAGGATTTCCTTCCAGCTGCTTGTATTCCTCTTTTACCTCGTCCTTAGACATTTTAAGCTTTTTTTCGTAAGACCACCACTGGTAAAAATAGTCAAGAGCCGCAACAGCCGCAAAATACATACAGACCTGAAGAACCAAAGTCATAATTTTCTTCAGTACATAGACCGTGGAAACCCCCAGATCCATATACATGGTATTCGTAAGCCGGAACAATTCTCCTTTCAAAATATTGAAGAGAATCACTCCAAGCAGAATAATCTTCACAATTCCCTTTAAGAGCTCCACCAGGCTTTTCATGGAAAACATATTTTTAATGCCATTTAAAGGGTTCAGATTGCTGAACTTGGGCTTAAATGCCTTGGAGGTAAAGAGAAATCTTGTTTGAATTCCGGTAGCAAGAATTGCCAGTGCACATCCAATCAGCAGAATCGGCAAGGCTCCTTTCACGATCACCAGACCGGCCTGAAAACCAAGCTTCGTTACATCTCCCTGTTTAAACTCTTCCACAACTCCGGCATAACCGATAAACTGTATCAGACAATCCCGAAGAGTCCGGTAAATCATGGGAAACAAAAGCTGGATACAACAAAAGCTTCCTAGCAGCGAAACGATCGTGATAACGTCTTTACTTTGGAATACATTACCTTCTTTTCGTTGATCTTTTCGCTTTTTCGGTGTGGCTTTTTCTGTCTTTTCACCTGCCACGGATCAATCACTTCCTTCTTGTCAAAGCAAAGTCAGAATCTCCTGCATGGTCATCAGCATCTGGTGCAGCAGACTCTCCAGCCAGGACTTCATAGGCGAAATCAGAAGCAGCAGTGTCAAAAATCCTACTGCAATCTTAATCTGAATATTAATAACAAATACATTCACCTGGGGAGCCACTTTCATCATAATTCCCACTGCAACCTCTACCAGAAATTCAATGGCAATGATGGGGAATGCAAATCGGACCGCCAATACCACACAACTGCGGAACAAATCCAGCACAGCCAAGGCTAACCCCTGGGTAAAAGCAACCTGCCCATAAGGCACCAGTTCTCCGGAAGTCAGCAGCATCCGAATCACAACCAGATGGCCGTCTACCGCAAAAAAAAGGAGTGTATAAAAAATCTGGTACACATTACCTGTCATGGCAATCTGGGCATTGGTCTGAGGATCATAGACCATAGACATAGACAAGCCCATATGAAAATCAATGATACTACCTGCATGTGTGATGACAAAGAAAAACAATTCCATCACATATCCCAGCACATATCCTACCAGAAACTCTTTCAAAAGCAAAAAACCATAAAGAAAGGAGGAGGTAAACTCATAGGTAAGCTCCGGCTCCTCCATGGTCGAATAAACCAGGAAAGTAAAGACAAGAATCATGCCTGCCTTCACATTGTTTGGTATATTTCTCCTGCCAAAGATGGGATTCATAAAAATGAGTCCGGTCATCCGCATGGCAATCATGGAAAACAGAACAATATCCATAGAACTATCCTACCTGTATTATTCGAAACAGCCTGACTGTAAAATCCTGCAGAGAAGCCAACATACTGCTGCCTGTAAACACCAACACAAGCCCAATTACCAGAAGCTTGGGTACAAAGGTTAAGGTCTGCTCATGAATCTGAGTTGCGGCCTGAATAATGGCAATTAATATTCCAATCAGCATACTGAGAAGCAGGGGAGGCCCTGCTAACTGAATGGCCATAAGAAAAAATTCATACATCAAATCAGAAACCGCACTGTTTGTCATAAAAGCCTTCCTTTCTTACTTTCTGATTCCACTATTTAAAGCCTGTCACAATGGTAGAGAATAGCAACTGCCAGCCGTCCACTGTTACAAATAGAAGCAGCTTAAACGGTAGAGAAATCATGGCTGGCGGAAGCATCATCATACCCATGGACATAAGAGTACTGGATACAATAATATCTATCAGAAGAAACGGAATATACAGCAAAAATCCTGCCATAAATGCCCGCTTTAATTCAGTTGTCATAAAAGAAGGAATCACAATGGTCAAAGGCAGATCCACTGCATTCTCCACAGCTTCTGCATTGCCCATATCCATAAACAAATCTAACGTGTCCTCCTCTGTATTCCTCAACATAAACTCCTTGAGTGGCACTTGAGCACGTCCCCAGGCCTCCTGTTGTGTAATCTCTTCGTTTACATAGGGCTGATAGGCCGTCTCGTTAATCTCGTCAATCACTGGAGTCATAATATATAATGTCAAAAACAATGCAATCCCTACCAACACCATATTGGGAGGGCTCTGTTGAATTCCCATAGCATTCCGGAGAAAGGAAAGCATAATAATCGTCCGCATAAAGGACGTGGTCATAATCAAAAGAGAAGGCAGCAGAGAAATCAATGTAAGCATCAACAAAAGTTCCAGAGTAGGGACCTGCTCGCCGTTGATGTTCACAAGTGCGTCATTAGCAAATGTTTCATTTTCCATAAGCTTACCTCATTACTCCTCGCCACTGTCCTTTTTCCGTCTGATCTGGGATAAAAGCCGACTAAAGTCCATGGGCATCTCTCCGTTCTCCTCCCCAAGCGGAAGCAGATCTTCCTCGGAAAGTTCCGCCAGGGTCTGAATCCGATCCGGACCCACACCCAGAAGCAAATATCTTTCGCCTGCCTGAACAATCACCAGAGTCCGGTTTTGTCCTACAATCAGTTGATCCAGCATCCGCATGTATCGGGAACTGTTATTCTTCACCAGCCCCTTTCCAAGATATTTGCTGCAAATATAACTAAGCCAGATAATAACGGCTGCTAAAAGAAAGGTTACAAATCCGGTAATAGCTGCTGGCATAAATTTTCTATCCTTCCTTATTCAAGGCTTAAAATATTGGGTTTTAAAATCTCCGTAATACGGATACCAAAATTGTCCTCTACAACTACAACGTCACCTTTGGCAATGCACCGGCCGTTTACAAATAAGTCCACCTGTTCCCCTGCCAGTTTGTCAAGTACAATCAAAGAACCCTTTGTGAACTCCAGAATATCCTTTACCCGCTTTTGAGTTCTTCCAATCTCCACGGATATATCAAGGGGCACTCCCCTGATAAGTTCCATGTTCTCTTCCTGTTCTCCATCCAAAATCGCTTCCTGATTTAGGTTCGGCTGTACGGAGGGCTGAACATTAATTGTCTTAGGCTGAGGTGCCTCTTTTTTCTGGGGCTGCTGCATCGTCATCATCTGCTGCATCATCTGCTGCATCATCTGCATCTGCATCTGCATCATCTGAGCCATCTCCGAACTGCCTGCATACGCAGCGGGAGCTGCCGCTGGCTGTACCGGAGTCTGCTGTACAGGTACTTGCTGTACCGGGGCAGCAGGAGCCGGAGCCACAGGTGCAGCCTGTACCGGGGCCGGTTCTTCCGAAACACCACCGCTTAAAAGACGTTCAATCTCTTCCTGGGAAAGAACACCGCCTGATGAGGATGGCGATGGGGCCGGGGCCGGTTCAGGGGCCGGTTCTTCCGAAATACCTCCGCTTAAAAGACGCTCAATCTCCTCCTGGGAAAGAACACCGCCTGATGAAGATGGTGATGGAGCCGGAGCCGGTTCAGGGGCTGGGGCTGCCGGTGCTTCTTCATCACTTCCCGCAGGGAAAAAGCCTTCTACAAGGCTCTTAGCCAAATCCATAGGCATCACGTTAAAAAACTCGCTCTCCAGCTTATCCGCAATCTTCAGTACAAAAGATACTACAACCCAAGGGCTGTTATCTGTAAAGTATTTGTCAACAAATTCCTGTTCATTCTTTAACTCAAAGGAAACGGGAGTGGAAATATTTACCATCTTCCCGAAGAACTCAGAAAGTGCCGTGGCGGAGGCTCCCATCATCTGATTCATAACCTCACAGACCGCACTGATGTTGATCTCGTCTAAGACAAAATCCTCATCCGACACCTCAAAGCCCATCATCATTTCCACGATCACTTTCACATCGTGGCGCTTGAGAAGCATAACATTGCTTCCCTCCAGACCGGCCACGTAGGTAATCTCCACACCTACCGCTGGCTCAATCCGTCCCATCTCAAACTCTTCCTTGGTAACCACTTTTACCACAGGGGTTGTGATATCCACACGTGTGCCCAAAAGATTAGAGATTGCGGTAGCGGATGATCCTAAGCTGATATTTAGTATTTCACCTATCGCATCGATCTCCAATGCACTTAAAATCTCAGAACTCATAATTTCCCTTCGCTCCTTTTGTGAATATTAGCTTTCACACGTTATTTTCCAATCTCCAGTGCCTTCTGGGCCATCAGCTTAATTGCATTGAAAGCCGTAATATTCGCTTCGTAGGATCGGGTTGCGGACATGCCGTCGATAGTCTCCTTCACCCAGTCCACATTGGGCATCTGAACATAGCCGTCCTCGTCCGCATCCGGATGATCCGGATTATAAACCGGGATCAAGTCTCTCTGATCCTCCACAACCTCAGCCACCCGCACACCGCCACGGTTCCCGTTTTGAAGCCGGGACGCTCTGGCCAGATGGGAACGAAACGAAGAATTGTCACCTATCTCCTGGAGCACTACCATTTTTCTCCGGTAAGGATCTCCGGACTCTGTCCTTGTAGTCTCAATATTTGCGATATTCTCAGAAGCAACATCCAGCCGCTTCCGCTGTGCCGTAAGACCAGAGGCACAGATGTTGAATGCACTTAAAAAAGACATAGCTTCCTCCTAGGAAAGAATTTTTTCAGCAGTTGCCAGAATGCGATCCGGCTTAAAGGGTTTTACGATAAAGTCCTTTGCACCTGATTTAATAGCCTCAATTACCATAGCCTCCTGTCCCATAGCAGAACACATTACAATATTCGCATTTGGATGGGCAGCCTTAATCTCCTTAAGTGCCTCCAGGCCATCCTTATTCGGCATTGTAATATCCATAAATACCAAATCCGGATTCTCTGCATTGAACTTTTCCACTGCCTCCGCTCCGTCCTGGGCCTCTATTAAATCCGTATAGCCAGCCTTAGTCAGGGCATCCTTCACCATCATCCGCATAAATGCCGCATCGTCAACTAACATAATCTTTGCCATCTCTCATACCTCTTTCTTTTTCATAATCTTGTTCTGTGGGAAAGGCTTATCCTTCCTCCACACGATCCTGAATCTTTATCGCCATATTTTTATTATGAACACCCAGCTGGCCCACAAACCACGGCTGGCCTGCTATATGGAGTGTAACATCGGAATCTTTGGGCTTATTCAGATTAATGACATCACCCACCTGGAAATTGTATACATCATCCAGGCTCAATCTTGCAATGCCAAGCTGGGCCATCACATCCAGCTCGGAATTTCGGATACTGTCCAAAATATCCTCCCTGTCATTTTGACGAGTGTTGGCATCGTCCACATCAGCCAGATGCTTGGTCTTATCGATAACCTCAAAGATATCTGACATAAGGGTTCCCGGAATACAGATATTCAAAACACCGCTCAGACCCTGCATCTTAATCTCAAGCATAATAATTACCACAGCCTCATCCACGCTGACGCCCTGATACATGCTGGGGTTTTCCTCCAGTCGATCGAACTCAACCTCAAGGCCCACATTGCTGTTCCACACATCCTTGTTAATATTGAGGAAATAGCGGATAACCCTCTGATACAGAGCGTATTCAATATCCGTGTAGACATAGGACATCGGTACACTGTCTGTCCCCATTCCGCCTATCATTCGATCAATCATTGAGATCATGATTCCCGGCGTAATATGTACCAGCATGGGAACCTTCTGTGTCTCTCCCTGAAGCTTCACCCTGGCAATGGTCAGCACATCGGTATCACTCAAAGCATTTCCAAACTCATAATACCGCTGCTCCTCCACTCCGATAACCTCCACCTCGCTGGCCACCTTAAAGAGACCGTTGATCTGAGAAGAAGCGATTCTGGCATAATTGTCATAGATGGTCCGAAGCATCTTAAGCCTGTCTTTGGTATACTTCTTAGGACTGTAGAAATCATACTTTTTATATTTTATTTCTGGCTTTTCTTCCTTTTTCTCCTCCGCACCGCCGCTCTGCATGGAACTCAGCAGTGCATCAATCTGGCTTTGTGATAATACCTCTGCCATCTCTTACCCACCTTTGCTTATTCTGTGTCTGTGGTATCACTGTATATCTCATCATAGTACTCTTCCAGACTATGCACAACAGCATCATTCTTGGTAATCAGAATCTCCACACGCCTATTCTTCGCCCTTTCCTCTGCCGTATCAAAGCTGGCAATGGGGCGGTGCTGTCCATAACCAATGGCTATGATCTTCTCCGGCGACACCTGGCTGTTCTGATGGATGTAAGCCGCCACCCGTGCCGCCCTCTCACTGGAGAGAACCCGGTCATTCACCGGATTGTTCGGCCGGTCCGGATCTGCCTGAGAAGTGTGTCCCAATACCTGAATCTCACCAATGGTACTTGCCACACTGTTCAGTGCTCCGTTAAAGGCATCCAGAATATGCTTGCCTTCATCAAGAAGAACAGCACTATCCCCATCAAAGAAGATATTATCACGAAAATTGATAAATGTATAGCCCTCACCTTTCTCTAATTCTACTTCGCCCTCCAGATTATTCTCTGCAATGGCCTGCTGAAGCAGATAATAGAGATCTTCAAAATCTTCAATCTCATCCAGAGGGACATCCGTTCCGCCGGGAACCTCCATACCCTGCTCATTCTGTTCGGTCTCCATAACAATCTGTGATACCTCTTCCGCCTTGGGATTGAAGCTTTTTACCACCAGTTCCCATTTCATGGCATCCACAGTGGAGATAGAATAGAGTAGTACAAAGAAGCACAACAGCAACGTAACCATGTCGCCGTATGTGTCCATCCAGCTTGCGCCTTCCTCCGGAGCTTTTTGCTTTCTAGCCATAATCTCACCTTATTTTTTAGATTTCTTTTCTTTCTTCTTCTTTCCGCCGCCGTCGTCTCCGCCGCCGCCTTCGCCGCCGTCACGAAGCTTGGCCTGAGTCTTCTGATCCAGATTGGAGAGAAGCTTCTCCCGAAGAAGCTTGGGATTGTCGCCTGCCTGGATGGAGATAATGCCCTCCATCATAATCATTCGGTACTGCATCTCCTCGTCATTGCGGATACGCAGCTTTTTTGCTATGGGTCCAAAGATCAGGTTTGCCAAAATACAGCCATAGAAAGTGGTAACCAGAGCCACAGACATATCCGCACCCAGGGAACTTGCTCCTCCTTCATCCACGTTCATGTTTTTCAGCATGTTTACAAGACCTACCAATGTACCAATCATACCGAAAGCCGGTGCATAACTGGAAGCCTTCTCATAGATGGAAACGCCTGCATCATGACGGTCCGCCATATTGTCAAGCTCATTCTGAAGACGTGCCCGAAGCTCTTCCTCCTCTGTGGCATCCACTACAAGCATCAGCCCTTCCTTGAAAAAGGGATCGTCGATCTCGTTGGCTTTTTCTTCCAAGGAAAGAAGGCCGTTCTGTCTGGCAAGCTGTGCCATCTCTACCATCTGCTCAATCAGTGCACCGTAATTGTAGCGGCTGCCCTGAAGCAATATCTTGAAATGGCTGCCCATCCGTTTGAGCTGGCTGAAAGGGAAGCTGGCAATGACTGCACAGACGGTGCCGCCCAAGGTTAAAGCTACACTTTGCGGGTCCCAGAAGTTGGGAAGTTGTGGAATCTTAATTCCCCATACAATCAAGGCAAAACCGAGCACGATTCCGATAATTGTTGACAAATCCATTTCTTTATTCTCCTCTTACGCTTCTACTTACTATATATTGGAAAGGTGTTCTTGATAGCACCCTTGTATTCGATGGTCTTCTGTATAATCTCCTCCGGTGACTCTTTCACTACATGGAAGCGTCCGTTCATCATAATAACCTTTGACTCCGGAATTAAATCAATGCACTCTACTTGATCTTCATTAATAACAATGTGCTGCTTATTCAGCTTCGTTAACATAATCATGGGTTTTTCCTCCCCTTTGTCACGGCTTTACCCCGGAGCCGGGAGGCCCCAGGGCAATGCCAAAACTTATTGATAATTACTAACGTTTCATATTCACAAGCTCCTGAAGCATCTCGTCGGTGACGGTGATGATCTTGGAGTTAGCCTGGAAGCCTCTCTGGGTGGTAATCATGTTGGAGAACTCATTGGCCAGGTCTACATTGGGCATCTCCAGGAATTTACTCTTGATGAAACCTACGGGACCCTCGCCGGGCTTTACAAATTCTACACCGCCGGCGTTCTCACCTATATTGAAGTAGTAGCCGCTGGTCTTTTCCAGACCATTGGGGTTCTCTACAGCAATCAATGCTAACTGGCCCATGGTGATAGGACGGTTTTCAATATCAATACCCGCAATAACACCTGTGTCGCTGATGCTGTAGCTTTGGAGGTTGTACTGAGAACCCGTATCTGGATCATAGGGAATCCGAATGGGAGACAGACTATCCTCAAACTCTGCAGGGATTGCCTCCTCATAGGCCACTCCTGGTGTTACTGTCCAGCCATTTGCCGGTGTCGCATCTGTAGGTAACTGTGCTTCTGTTCCCGCACCCATCTCTTTCGTAGTAATAGTTAAATTAACTTTGCTGTTATTCGCATTCACACTGTCTTTGCTGATTCGCAGATTTGCAAACTCTCCGGCTTTTGTGGTGACTGTAACGGTCCATCCATTTGTTGCATCTCCCGTAATCGTTACCGTATCATCGGGATTTTTCTTGTAATCAGCTTCAACTGGTGCAGTCGCACCGGCACCTCCGGGAACCTTTGTTACCGTCTCCTTTGATTCTTTTGTGGCCTTACTGATCCACTGGGCAACCTGGTCTTCCAGATCCGTCGCTGTTACATAATAGGTCTGGCCCAATATGGTAACCGGATACCCGTTGTTCGTGTTATCATAAGGTCCTACTGTTACATCTGTTGACCCTTTCGCTGTTGCTGCCTGGGCCGGTACCTCCGGAATACCTGTACCATCTACCAACGCATACCCATACACGTAATTCTTGTTGGCATCTACCAGGTATCCGTTATTATCTACGGTAAAAAGTCCTACTCTGGTCAGCATCAGACCGGAAGACTTAATATCACTGATTCCGCCGTTCACCATCCCGCCTACCAGGAACAATCCCGTTCCGTCGATCATACAGTCCAGATCGTTGTCTGTAGGCGAAGGGGCTCCCGTGGTATACTGGAAGCTGATGGATGCCATAGAGGAACCATATCCAACCTGGGACGGATTTCGTCCGCCGTAGGCTCCTGCGTTCGTAACACCCTCGGAACTCCGAATGGATGTACTGTAGATAGAATCCTGGAAGTTGAAACTGTATGCCTTATAACCCCAGGTATTTACATTTGCAATATTATTGCCGATTACGTCCATTTTCTGCTGATGAGACTTAAGTCCGGCCACACCAGCGAACATTGATCTAACCATTTAATATCGTCCTTCCTTACTTAATCTCTGCTGTTCACTCCCTCAGGACTTCCGCCTGGGGAAAAACCTCCATAAATGGTCCGGCTTACAACAGAACAGCACTGTCAATATTGGTAAAAATATTCTGCTTCATTTCTTGACTCGTCATTGTGGTAACTACCACATTGTTGGGAATATTTACAATGAATGCTCCCTGCTGTCCAATAACCACCACGTCCTTGGCACCTTTTTCCCTTGCCTTGCCCACCGCCTGGTTCAAATCCTTTAAGAGACTGTCTGTAACCTCGATCCCTCTCTGTTCCACACGGGCTGCCGCATGTTTGGAAAACCGTATGTTTTGGCTGTCCTCCATAGCATTCTGGAGAAGTGCTCCAAATCCGGTTCCCTGCTTACCGCCAACGGAAGAATGCTCGTGCTCCAGCCGAAGCTGCTGGACGCTGACTGTCTGATTTAATTTTTGCAGCATTCTATGCACCGCCTTTCCCCCTCACAGGTTCCGCTTAAACAGCTTCTGTCTTGGTCTCGTCCTTGCTGCCCTCATCGCTCTCACCGCTGTCTTCATTGTCATCTTTCTCACTTTCCAGCGGAACTGCACCCATGGACATAAGCTGGGTCAATGTATAAGCCTTGCCGTTTACATAGATATAAGGATTGCTTCCTGTCAGAGCCACACCCTCTACCTTGCCTATGGTGTGTCCAACCAGTTCTCCCTTATCATTCAGATCCGCAACCGTAACTTCTTTTCCCAGCAGATTGGTCGCATAGCTGGACAATGAAATCTGTGAAAGACTCTCCATAGCTTCCGTCATAGTGGTAGACATGGTCTCCATAGTAGTTGTCAGATTACTCATAGTGCTCATGCTGGACATCTGGGTCAGCTGATTCATCATCTCGCTGTTGCTCATGGGATTCGACATATCCTGATACTGAAGCTGTGCTGCCAGAAGCTTAAAGAAATCATCCATGGACATGCTGCTGTTATTGGGCTGCACATCATTTCTCACATAAGTCTCCGACAGATTCTTTCTGTTAGTAGTGGGATCTACTTCCTTTCTTGTATAAGTATTGGACAGATTTGTAGTCCCGTCCACTCCTGATACTGCCATCTTTTCTCACCTCTTTCTACTTCTAAATCAATCCTAACCGAAGCTGCTGAAGGAAATCCATTCCTTCCTTCTCCTGGTTTTTCTCTCCCTGCTTCCTGGAATCATCCTGGTTCTGATTGGCATTGCCGCCTTCCTGGTTCTGATTGTGCTGTTCCAGATATCCGGTCTCCTTATCCTCCACTACAATGGTGGTAGGTGTTCCCAGATTCTCCTCCATGATTGCTCCAAGATCTCTGGCATTCTTGGCCATCAGTTCCATGGTCCTCTGTTCGGTACACATAATAGAGATGCTTGTGTGCTCCTTTCCAAAGGCTGCCTTGATGATGATCTTGCCAAGGTCATAAGGCTCCAATTGAATCTCGAACTCCTTGGTGCCTGCTGTTGTCTTCACCAGAAGCTGATTCAAAAGCTTTTCCGGAATCTCCTCCGGCTGTGAAACTTTCACATGCTCTGTGGGAACCTCCTTGACTACAGGTGTCTGCTCTACAGTGTGAGTCTCCTGTGGAACACTCTCTAAGGGCTGTTCTGCCTTAACTACCCCCTTTGGCTCTTCTTTGACTTCTGTCTTCACAGTCTCTTTTGGCTTTGCCAAATCAAGTCCCGTCTCAGGCTGCTCTTCCTTGCTTTCTTTTGGCAATACTGCCTGTTCCGGTGCCACGTCTGCCTGCAATGCTTCCTTCGGAATCTCTGTCTCCTCCGAAAAACTCTGCACTGGCTGCTCGGTCATAAACGCCCCAGTCTCTGTCATCTCCTCTGCCGGAAGTGCTCCCAGTTCTGTCACCAGTTCTGTCATTTCCTCTGGTACTGCCTCCGGCGTGGAAGCATCCGGCTGAATCTGAAATAACAATGCTGCCTGAACCTGTTCTAATGCTGTATCAGCAGGAACTGTTGTTTCTTCTGTCTCTTCCTTTGCCTCTGGTTTCTCTGGTGCCTCATCCTTTACCACTTCTTTTTTGTCATCTTTCCCTGTGTCTGTGGTTTCTTTTGCACCTGCGTCTTCTTCAGCCTTACTGTTCAGAAGCTTCTGGAATCCGCCGTCTGTCTGTTCCACCTGTCTGGCTGCCGCACTCTTGGTTCCTGTTGTCATAGATACCGCTAAGTCTGTGCCTTTTATGGCTGCTGCATTTCCCATGGTCTTTCCCCTCCTTTCCTTAGATTTGCCCACGTTTTCTGGGCATGCAGGTATACCCGTAGGGTATTTCCTTAGATTTGCCCACGTTTTCTGGGCATGCAGGTATACCCGTAGGGTATTTCCTTTTATAATATATGTATCTATCGTAAACTGCGTACATTTACGCAGTATTACGCACCCTCCCCACAGCACGCTTGTTGGATACGAATTCATCAATAAACTGCTCGTCTGCTTTCTGTACCTCTTTGTCGTACTGTGCCCGCTTTTTCTCCTTCAGCTTGGTGATGGAAGCGGTCTCTTTCCTGGCTTCTACAACCTCTTCCCGCTTGCGTTCCTCCCGAACAAGTATCTCCGCCAGACGCTCGCGCTCACTTTCGATCTTCTTTCGAAGACTGGTTAGAAACCGATCATAAGTCTGCATATCAGTGATACTGACTCCCTGAAGCTTCTTTCGCTCCAACATATCTATACAATCCTGCTGCTCCTGCTCCAGAGCCTCAATCCCCCGTTCACACTCCACACGCTCTGCAATAATCCGTGCATGCTCTCCCTGAAGGTTCTCCAGAACCTGTTCCTTGTAATTCAGCACTGTGTCCAGTGTAAAGTAAAACTTCTTCACAACTCGTTTCCTGCCTCTCACATATCAGAATTTTAATACTTACTAATTCAGGATCTTCCTCATAGCCGTCAGATCCTCTTCTACAGAAAAGCTGTCCCCAATCCTCTGCATCAGATAATCATTGACCGCATCAATCTTTCCCACGGCTGCATCCAGCCTGGGATTGGTTCCTGCCTTGTAGGCACCAATGGAAATCAAATCCTCATTTTTCGTGTAAACGCTTAAAATATCCCGCATCTGGGATGCCAGTCTCTGATGTTCCTCGGGAACAATATTTACCATCAGACGGGAGATGCTGGCATTTACGTCAATAGCCGGAAAATGGTTCTCATTGGCCAGCTTTCTGGACAGTACAATGTGTCCGTCTACAATACCCCGAACCGTATCGGCAATGGGCTCATTGGTATCATCGCCCTCCACCAGTACTGTGTAGATCCCTGTAATGGAACCCTTTTCAAACTTTCCGCTTCGTTCCAACAGCTTTGGAAACTCTGCATAAATGGAAGGGGTATATCCTCTTGCCACCGGCGGCTCTCCGGTAGCAAGCCCGATCTCTCTCTGTGCCATGGCGAAGCGGGTCAGGGAATCCATCATCAGCAGTACATCCTTACCCTGATCCTTGAAATATTCGGCTATGGTAGTGGCAACCAAAGGACATTTCATACGCAACATAGCAGGCTGATCCGAAGTGGCCACAACCAGAACCGATCTTTTTAACCCTTCCGGTCCCAGGTCCTTTTCAATAAATTCCCGAACCTCACGGCCTCGCTCTCCTACCAGAGCAATCACATTGATATCTGCCTTTACATTCCTTGCAATCATTCCAAGCAATGTACTCTTTCCCACGCCACTGCCGGCAAAGATGCCGATTCTCTGTCCTTTTCCTACGGTATTTAATCCGTCAATCGCCTTGATTCCAAACTCCAGGGGATCCGTGATAGGCGGACGGGTCAGAGGATTGATGTAGGGATTCTCTACATAATAATGTTGTTGAGACTCAAAAGGTCCCAAATCATCCATGGGATTCCCCAGTGCGTCAATGATGCGTCCCCTTAAAAACTCTCCCACAGGAATCTTCAAACGCTTTCTTGTATTGCGGACAAAACTTCCTGCAGAAATACCACTCATATTCTCATAAGCCATCAACTGGCTCCGACCATCCTTAAAACCTACCACTTCAACGGGAATCTGCCGTTTCTTATCTTCATTGTAGATCATGGCAATGTCTCCGATACTGGCCCGATTCCCCGATGCCTCCATGGACATTCCCACAATATTCTCGATTTTCCCTATGTAACTGACTGTCTCAGCCTTGGTTATCAGTTCCGGCAGTTCTGTAAACATGATAGTTACCTTTCCTAGATGCGGGCATTGTTCAGAATATCCTTGATATTCTCAAGCTGTGTACTTACACTGGCATCAATAATCTCATCCGGCAGCTCGATAATGCAGATACCCTCCTCATCACTATCCATAGTTACAATCTTCACATTGTCTGACAGATGAGAAAGTGCGTTCAGAAATTCCACATCTGCTTCCATGGAAATCTCAGTACCACATTTCGTAATATAAATCTTTGCCCATTCTGTCTTTTTCAGCTTATCAGTAGCCGCAATAATCATACGGTGGATTACATTTTCACTGGATCGGAGGCTAATATGTATCACTTTTTCTGCTATAGCCAGAACAGTCCGCTTCAAATCGTCCAGATACTTTTCTATGACAATACTTTTCTCCTGACGAATGCTGTCCATAAACTCAGAAGCATTTTCCCGAAATATCCTTACCTCTTCCTCATACTCCTGACGGCATTCCTGCATTGCCTCCTGACGGCCTGCCGTGACACCTTCTTCATGCCCTTGTTCAAAAGCCTGTTCCCTTAAGATCTCTGCCTGCTTTCTGGCATCCTCCAGAATCTGCTCTGCTTCTTCCCTGGCTTTGGCCAAAATCTGGCTGACTCTCTCCCTCTCACGGGCTTCCTCCTCCTGACGCTGGGCCTCCAGGGCATCTATATCCGGTTGTTCTTCCTCTGCCTCCTCTGTCTCAGGCACTTCTTCCTCTTTCTCTTCCTCCAGTGCGAAGTCCGAGAAAAACTGATACATCTCTGTTACATCTATTGCCTTTTTGCCCTTGACAACCCTAGACAATGATCTCATCCTTTCCGCCCTTAACGATAATCAGTTCTCCGGCAGCTTCCAGCCTCCGGATAACACCGACAATTCTCTGCTGGGCTTCCTCCACGTCTTTCCGGAGTACATTGACTGTAATCTCCAGATCGGACTGGATACTCTCCGCCATACGTCCGGACATGTTGGCAAATACCACCTGACGGACGTTCTCGTCGCTGCCCTTGAGGGCGTATACCAAATCCTTGACATCGCAATCCCGAATAAATCTCTGAATGGAACGGTTGTCAAGACTAAGGATATCTTCAAATACGAACATCTTCTTACGGATGGTCTCTGTAAGCTCTTCATCCCTTTTAGCCAGTTCGTCAAAAATAAACTTCTCATTGCTGCGGTCCATATTATTCATAACGTCCGCAATATAATCAATTCCGCCGATAGCTGTGTAATCGGTGGTCATAATATTCTCAAATCGTCTCCGAAGCTGATTTTCCACAATCTTGATAGCTTCAGGGGACACGCTTTCCAACCGGGCTATACATTCTACCACCTGTATGGCAACATCTTTTGGCAGATTGCCAATTACCCCTGCCGCCTGGTCTGCATCTGCATAAGAGAGAACCAATGCAATCGTCTGAGGCCTCTCGTGAGCCAGAAATGTGTACAGGTTCTTTGGGTCAGACTTTCTGATAAACTCAAAGGGGCGAACTTTCAGAAACTTTGTCACACGCTCCAACAACTGTTGAGCGGTGGTCTCTCCAAAAGCCTTTTCCAGAACAGAACGGGCATATTCCATGCCTCCGTCCGTTACCACTTTCTGAGTCATACAGGATTTATAAAATTCATCCAGAATATCAGCCGTCTGATCCGCTTCCAGATGCCGTAGCTTTGCCACTTCCAGGGTCAGCTTCTCAATATCATCCTCACTTAAATGCTTATATATCAGGGATGCTTTGTCTGCTCCCATGGAAACAACAACCGCCGCCGCTTTCTGTTCCTGGGTAATCTCCTCTGTTATTTCACTAGCCATGGTTATTCGCCTCCTCCACCATTCAGCCAGGTCTTCAAGAGCTGTGCGGATATCTCAGGATTCTCCTCTGTGAAGTCTCGAATATTCTGCTTCAACTCCATACCTCTGTCATTCTGGAACTCAAGAATCTCCTTGTCAAAGTCAAAGGTCGGCATATTTTCCAAAATCTCTCCTGCCGCATCACCTTCTGCCGCCGCAGCCGCTTCCTCCGCCGCTTTTTTCTTCTTACGCTTGGCATTCAGAACCAGAAGCACAATTGCAACAATAAGCAGTACAAGTACAACAACCAGTAAAATATAGAAAATCGGGCTGGAGACCATTCTTCCAAAGAAACCGCCCTCTTCTTCAGGTTCTTCCGGCTGGAACGTATCCTGATAGAACGGTCCGCTGACAACAGAAATCTTACTGTTCCAGTCAATCTCTGCAATTCCCGCCGCATTACCTACCAATGCCCGAAGATCGGCTACAGTCAGGCTTCCGTAACTGTCCCCGTTCACGGCAACAGAAACCGTCAAATCCTCCAGAGCACCGGGAGTTATCTGGCCCTGCTCCTTGATCTGATTTACCAGGAAATCCCTGTCCCATGTACGTGCCCCGTAACCTTCCACATCATCCTCGTCCGCTCCCGTATCATACTCGGGAACATCCGCATTGGTCTCGGCTCCGGCCACTCCACCAGTCACTGCATCCTTAGTTCCGGAGATCTCTACGGAACCCTGATCATGGGAAATAATTCCCGACTTATCTTCCTGGTTGATTTTATCCGGTGTAGAATATGTAATGCTCTCACGGAGCAGCGTCTGCATATTAATCTGTGCCTTGGTGGATACCCGGATATTTTCCTCTCCGTAGAAAGGAATCAGTACGTGAAGTACCTTCTCGGTTATCTGATCCTCCACCATCCTTGCAATCTCTTCCGTATCCTGGCTGGAAAGGTTGCTTTCCTCCTCGGTAGTGTCAATCTCCTTTCCAGTACTGTCAAGAACCACTACCTCCTCTGCTTCCAATCCGGGAACTCCGGATGCCACCAGCCGCTGAACAGCCTTAGCCTGCTCAATGCTTGGAGAGCCATCATCCTCCATGGTCAGCATTGCATGTGCCGTAGTCTCCTGCACCGCATCCTCTGTCAGTACATACTTGCGTTCCTCCCCCGGAGCAATGGTTACCGTAGCATCCTTTACTCCGTCAATGAGCCGGATGGTTGCTGCAATCCGGTTCTGCAAATCATACAGTGCATAGCGATCCTTGTCGGAATCCGTAGTCATAAGACCTGCATTTTCTGTAAACACCTGATAGCCAAAACCGCTCTTTGGATATCCCTCAAAGGCCAGGCTTGCCCTCGTCTGATCCAGAATGCTCTCTGGTACAAGGATCTCTCCGTTACCCGTATACTGATAATCAATTTCTGATTCCTGAAGTTTTCCTATAATCTGCTGAGCCTCTTCTGTGTTCAGGCCGGAAAACAGAACTTCAAACCCACGGTTTCTATTCAAAAGCAGGGCTATCACAATGGAAAAAAGAATTAATCCCGCAACGCCTGCTAAAATAATCTTTTTTGTCCTGCTCTCCAGTTTAGAAACAACCGCCTTTAACTGCTCAACTCTTTCCTTCATGGCCGTTTCCCTTCTATAAGTTAATCAATCCAATTCAGTGCCGTCCGTTTCTACAGCCGACGGCTCTAATTCTAATCACTCTGCTGACGCACAAAATACATCTGCCTGGAGATGAATCATGCACACAAGAAGATGTACTTCATACTATATCATCCAAAAACTCACATAGATATAGAAATCAATGAATTATAGGCTTCCAAAGCCTTGTTCCGCATCTGTATCAGCAAGTCAACGGAAAGCTGAAGCTCTGAAGCTGCAATGGGAACGGTATGTGGGTCGTCAAGCTGGCCGGTAGACAGCAAATACTGCTTTTTCATATAATCGTCTTCCAACTCTTTTACATTATTAATCATATCTCCAAAAATATTGCCAAACAGGGACTCTTTTGTTTCCTCCGTCTTCTCAGTTGTTCCAAGTGTTCCAAACACTCCGGAGATTCCGGCTGCATCGCCGATTCCCTGCATGAAATTCATTGGTGTAATAAACATATTGTCCATAAGAACTCCTCATTCCTTTTCTATCTGCTACAGACTATCTATCCGGCATCTACTGACCCCGGATAACGCTTCTCAGTCTGGAAAAATCACTGTTCATGGCATTCAACACATACTGATACTGAAGCTGAGACCTTGCCATCTCAACTTCCTCAACGTCTGCATTCACATTGTTCTCATCCAGACGTGCCGAACTCTCTGTCTCATTTACTGTATAAGAGGAATTTTCTATGATGCTGCGGGTGCGTGCGGCATTCCCCGATGCCCTCGCCAGCTTCAGACGATTCTGGAATTCGTCCTCAAAGGTTACATACTTTGACTTGTAACCAGGTGTATCAACATTCGACAAATTATGAGCAATTGTCAGCTGCTTCGCCCATAAGAACTCTAAAGATTTTGAAGTCATGGAAATGGAATTTCCAAACATCAAGTTCATAATTGTTCTCCCCTTTTTCTATGTATTCCTTTTAATTTCACCGCATTCTCACCTATTATAAAAATATTTTACTTTATAGATACTATTTTAAACCTTTCCTATTATTTTTTCAACAAAAACTCCCATATTTTTTCAAAAAAGATTCATTTTTGACAGATCAATCTTCTATGAAATCGTCTTGAACTGTAAGTTTTTGACCCTTATATGCTCAAAAAACGGACTGTACAGTGCCACTTTCTTCCTCATCCCCCGACAGCAGATCGGTGCGGAGCATATTCTCCATTCGCAGGCGCATCAATTCTATGAGATACTGTGCATTTTCCTGACTGAAAGCCAGTCCTTTCATACCTGTCTCTGATGCAAGAGATGACAGGTTCTGAATGGCAGACTGATAAGTACTGCCTGCGGCTCCTCCGGTCAGGACTCCGTTCAAATCTATGTCCTCTCCCATATAAGACAGAACCTTTTGTACGTAGTTCTGAGTTTCCTTAAAAGGCGGAACACCTCCATACTTGTCTACATTTCCACTGCCTGCATTGTAGGCACTAAGAGCCAGAACCGTATTACCCTGATAACGCTCCAAAAGGCCGGCAATATACTTTGCCCCTCCCATAATATTGCTTCTTGCATCAAAGCTATCTTCCACTCCCAGGGACCTGGCCGTGGCAGGCATCAACTGCATAACCCCTTGTGCTCCAGCGGAGGAAACCGCCTGAGGATTGAAGCCTGACTCGGCTTTGCCGATAGCTTTCAACAGATTCAAAGCCACTCCATATCGCTCCGATGCTTCTGCAAAGATGCTTTCCATACTCTCTGTGGTTCTCAGTGCATTCCGGAAAGTATCCCGAAAGCTGTCTCCTGCCGAAAGGGCTGAGTTATTCTCATAAGCTGTATGTATGTCCGACTGACCATAGATGCTATGAAGATACGGATTCAGCCCGACTATCTGATTTAATTCCATGTCTACCTCTTTTCCTCTATTAAAGCTATGAATCTTTTTGCTGATACATACCTGTTTCTTTCATAAATACAAATCCATTATAAATCAAATACATCTGCCTGTATTCGACGGACATATTTAATATAATATATGAACGGCTTGTAATTGTCAACCAATCTGTTCAAATACAGATGCTAATATTTCTGGAAAATGAATGACAAAATAAGGATATACGAGGCCGCCCCCAAATAAAGAGAACGACTAAAAAACAATAAATTTTAACGTATTACTTTATATTTCCGTAAACTATAAAAGGCTGCTGCAAAATATGGCATAATTTCACAAAATTGTCTATGCTCACATTCTGCAGCAGCCCTGGTTTCATGTGTTAGTGTTCTCTGTGTTCTCTGTATCCTCTTTTTTTATAATCTTTTTCATCATATCCAGGGAACCCACGCCTGCAGATTCCCGATTGGCTTCGGCTGCTTCCACAAGTTCCTTTCGAAGTATGGAAACATCTCTAGGAGCTGAGAGTGCCAGCTTCACCCAATCCGCTCCGATCTCCAGTACAGAAAGTTCAATATTGTTACCAATAACAATCGATTGATTCTTTTTTCGTTGTAAAACCAGCATCTTACTCCTCCTTCCTCTCTGGCTCTCCCAAATAATGACGGAAAGTATAAGCCGGATCTTCCAAAATAATCTGCCGGGCATCCCGGGTTCTAATATTTACTGCAATAGGTGCTTTCAGATTGACTGTACTGTCTGCAATCGTCTCCCGAATAACTCCAATGGTATAATAAGAGATATCTTCATCCCTGGGAGACCCGATGGCGTGACGGTCCGCCTCTGAAATCTCAGGATCATAATCCGCAAAAAACAAAAAGGGATTCAGCAAAACAAAGCTGAGTTCTTCCTCATGAAGAGACTGCAGACAAATCAAAGTATCCGCTCCCTCTTCGAATGGTATGGGAAGGAATTCCTTATGGTCTTCAAAGCCAAAGAGACCTTCCGGAAAGCGGATAATTTCCTGGGGCATATACTCTACTTCCCCAAAATATTTATTTTTAATCTTCATCCATTTACCTCCATATAGGAAAAAGGGCTTATTGCTAAGCCCTTACATCTAACGGTTCAAAATTGGGATCTGCACTGGGCGGAACATAAATAGGTCCTCCCACATACTCAATTCTCACTTCCGGATGCTGTGTGATGGAAAGCTCGATATCCCCGGGAACAAATTCAAAATTCCCATTGGCAACTTTCAAATCAAAATTTAGCTTATCCATCTGATAGTTGATAATCAGATCACCGGCCTCATAACTCAGTTCTACTGGTTCTGAGGGAGTGAATCCCATCTCAAACTCTCCTGTAGGCTGTTGAACCCTATTAGAAAAAATCTGTCCCAGAACATCCTCTCCAATCTTAGCTTTCAGCATCAGCTGACCTTCCTGTGCCAGCTGTGCCGTAGCCTCATAGGCCGACTGACTGCCTTTCTGAGCTGTCTGAGCAACACTGCGGGCTGTGGTAGGAACCACAGAATTTCGCGCTTCAAAAGAATCGATATTCAGTTTTACCGGACGGCTCTTGATTCTCATTCCGCCCTTATCCCGGCTGATCTCCACTTCAGCAGTTGAAGATTTGTACTGCAGACGGGCATTCTGTATTTTCAGTTCATACTGAATCGGTACGGTTGTAATATTAATTAGCTGCTTCATACCATGCTTCCCCTCCAAACCATGCAATTTTTATCTTATGCTAATTAACTCATAAAGTCAATAAACGACGGTGTAAGAATATTCGTTCCTACTTTCAGGGCCGCATTATATGCGTATTGTGCCCAGGAAAATTCCGTGATTGCTTCTGCCATATCCACATTCACTACATTGTCAAACTGCTCCGTCAGATTGATCTGCTGATCCTCCAGCCTGCTCTTCGTAGTCTCCAGGAAATTGGTTCTTGTTCCGATGGTGGTCAGGTTATCCATCAAACGGGTACGGGCCCCGTCAAAGGCATCCAGAATCTCTCTGTACTTCTCCGGATCAAAATCCTCTTTCTCCAGTTCATCTGCAAGCTGTCCTGCCAGAAGAATGATATTGTTGCTGATATCCGGATTACCTTCCTGGGTTCCATATCCTACTACATTGATGCCCGGCAAAGAAGTATTAAATCCGGTGGAATTAACCACCTTGCCATTCTCATCCATGGTCAATCCAAAACCAAGATCCGTATAAACTTCTTCATTGGCCATCTTATCCAGGTCACCCTGTGCATCCGGATGATTCACATCCTTTCCCCGGTACAGAAGCACCGTCTTGCCGTCCGCATCTGTCGTAAGTTCAAAAGGAGCATGCCCCCCATCAGCACCACCAAATACAAACTTGTCGCCGTAAGTAGCATTCATACTCATTGTCATGGATTCCTGAGCCTTACGAAAAGCTGTCGCATAGGTCCGCCGCACGTCCGCCGTCCAGTTGGTTCCGTTCATAGCCTCCAGGCCGTACTGCTTGCTTAAGTAGCGGGCCTGTGTATTAATCTGTGTAATTGCATCCTCCTGGGCATTCTGGAAAGACTGAGCATCATCAATGGCATCAATATAATCCTCGTTCTTTGCATACTTCCAATTCAGGGCGGATTCACGCACCGCACCGGTAGGATTCTGATATCCCTTCGTAAAATTACGCTTCGTCATAACCTTGGTTCTGGCCAAATCCAGATTGGAAATAGACTTACCCAAATTAGACTTATAATTCCGAATTAATGAACTTGTTGTAATTCTTAACATAATTTCCTCCTGCTTATCGTCCCACTACGCCAGTTCCATTAATCAGCTTATCCAAAGCTTCATCCAGCGTGGTCATCAGCCTGGCTGCAGCTGAATAAGATTGCTGGTAATGCAAAAGATTA
Source organism: uncultured Lachnoclostridium sp. (assembly GCA_948330435.1). Lineage (GTDB taxonomy): Bacteria > Bacillota > Clostridia > Lachnospirales > Lachnospiraceae > Laedolimicola. Next base: position 46,977 of record CAOJBY010000005.1, read on the forward strand.
ATACCTTCCTCGTCCAAAGAGACACCGGATATGGAATCTTTCAGATCTGCCGTCTGGTTGATAACGGTAATCTTATTATCCAGTGTATTGTTGCCTGCTTTCAAATCAATATTCAAAATATTCTCCATATTGACAAAGCAATTGTAGAAACTTCCCTTATAGAAATTATAATCATTCCCCGCACTGTCAGTAGCGGTAAACTGATGTTCTGCAGACATCGCCTGCACCATCTTCAATACATTCTCGTCTGCCGTAGCACCACTGCCGTCAGCACTTTCTCCTTCACCATTTGGCACCATTACATTAGAAGTTGTAATGCCATACTCACCATTGGCCCATCCGTCTGCAATCTTGATATTGGCCGCCGTAAAGTTGTCTGTTCCGTCTATTGTCTCAAAAAGCGGATTCTCCTTTACTACGGTGCCATTCTCATCCTTTTGCTGATTCAATTCATTTAATGTCTTTGCGAATGTATCCACCAAAGCATCCAAAGACTTCTCATAATAGCCAAGTCCTCTCACATCCGAGGGAGGATTGTCAAATCCACCGGACTTATTCAGAATATCCAGGGTTCCTTTCAGTACTCCCTCTCCCAGAGCATCTGTAACTTCTTTCGGCCCTTTTCCATAAGCATCTGTAATATACAGCTTTACCGGCTGTTCATCTGCATCTGCGGAAATCTCACCCACCAGATTATCAGAAATCAGATTAAACTTATTGCCTTCCGTGTCCGTAAAGTAGATGTCCAGTTCTTCCACCATAAAGCCACCGCCCAGGTCATGATCCCGGTACTTGGTAGTGATTGGCAGATAACTTGCCAGTTCGTCAATGAGCTCATTCCTCTCATCTTTCAGTTCCAGGGCCGGATTGCCAAGAATCTGACTATTCTTAATACTCTCATTCAGTTCTGCAATATTCTTCAGGACCTTATTGAGATCCTTTACTGTGGTATCACTGAATTCTTTGGTTAAGTCTGCCCGAACTTCCTGAAGATCTGTGGCATTCTGATGAAACAGATTCAACAAAATCTGGCTGGAGGAGCGAACCATAGAGTCATATTCCTTGCTGTTGGGATTCTGAGCCAACTTCTGAAGCTGGGAATTCAAATCAATCAGGGCATTCTTAATACCGTCCCGATTGGTCTCATCCAACACATTGGCCAGCTTCTCATAGCCGGAAACCTGAGCATCCGTAGTACCTAATTTCGCCATCTGATTCCGGTACTGAATATCCAGAAACGGATCCCGAAGCTGGGAAACTCCTGTAATCTCCACACCAAATCCAATTCTTGCATTTGGATGGGAATTATAGAATTCTCCGCCTCTAAGGTATAAGCTTTGGACATCCAGGCGCTGTCTTGTATAACCTGGTGTATTAATATTCGCAATATTCTGTCCGGTTACTTCCAGTGCACGGTGGCTTGCACTTAAGGCAAGGCTCGCTGTAGTAAAACCGGCAAACGTTGAACGCATCATAACCTGAATCCTCCTTTATATGCGTCTATCGGTAAAGTGGGATGTTCCTGTCTGAACACTTCCGTCTTCCCCATAGGTCTTAGTCCCACCCGACTGCTGAGCAATCATCTCATTAATCGCATGAAGATTAACTTCCATCATGGTTTTCGAACTTTCCGTTATAGTCTGAAAACTCTTTACCCTGCTGGCCAGCTCATCAAAAAGCTGCTTTGTCTCTGTCTGCTGTTCCTCCGATAACCGCATCAAAATCTTCTGAAATGTCAAGTCTTTCCAGCCCAATTCAGCCTGTAGTTTCTCCCGCTTCTGATCCAAACCTCGCAGAGCCATAATCTCTGCCTGTTCTTTCTTTATAATCTCTTCAAGTCGGGATATCTCATTCTGACTCACCGCATCCAGCTTCGCCTGTTCCAAAGGAATCATTCGATCAAAAAGTACGATAAACTGCCGAATCAATTGCTGAAAGCCTGACAAATCAACCATGAGCAAAAACCTCCCCATTCACAAGCATCCGAGACGCAATCTCATAAGGATCAATCCGGTAAGTTCCGGATTCCACCTGCTGCTTTATGGCTTCCACTTTGCTGGGATGTGCTCCCTGCCTGGCATCCGATACCACCTGCTTTGACAGAGTCTCTGAAAATGTTTTTTCCTGAATCTGTCGGGAGCTGGACTGAATGGTTAAGGCATCGTAATTCCCCTTAACCCCGGTAGAAACCTTTCCATCAACTCTTGTATGTCCGGCAGTTTCCACCCGGTACGGGTTTATATTATTTAAGGTTATTTTCATACATGAACTCCTTTCAGAGATAACTCCATCCTGCTTCTTACTTTATTTATCGGCAAAAATATGAAAAACATAACAAAAGAGTCAACAACTTTTTCATAAAAACAAAAACCCTGAAACAGGGTTTTTGATTGTTTATTTACCTACATTTTTCGAAGTTGGTTCAATAGCACATTGGAAATATTCGTACAGGAAGCCTGGATGCAGACACCGCCGATATCATACGCCACCATAGGCATTCCATATACCACACAGGACTCCTTATCCTGTCCGATGGTAAATGCCCCGGCATTACGCATCTCCAAAAGGCCACTTGCTCCATCCCGGCCCATACCGGTCATAATAATACCTATAGCACTTTTTCCTGCTTTCTTAGCAACAGAAGAAAAGAGCACATCCACAGAGGGGCGATGTCCGTTCACCTTTTCTCCCGGCTGACAAGACACATAATATCCCTTTAGATCCTTTTCCACACGCATCTGCAAAGGTCCTCCAGGGGCAATCAACACCAGGCCCTTCCGAATCCGATCCCCGTTCTGAGCCTCTTTCACCTCCAGCTTGCAGATACGGTTCAACCGTTCTGCATACATCTTAGTAAAGCCTTCGGGCATATGCTGTGTCACCACGATACCAGGCATATCTGCAGGAAGTCTCTGCAGCACCTCCAGGGTGGCCTCTGTTCCTCCTGTAGAAGCTCCAATGGCAATGAGCATATTTGTCTGAATCATCTGAGACAAGTTGGAACTGAAAGCCGCCGTAGCCCCTCCCGGGGTTGCTGCCGGTATGCCCTGAGGCTTTCCCGGCTGAGGTTTCACATTCACCTTCGCCCTGGATGCAATATAAATCTTGCTGTCAAGCACGGAAAAGAAATTGGTAACACTATAATTCTTAGCCATATCCGGCTTCTGCACAAAGTCCACAGCGCCTGCTGACAACGCATCAAAGACACTCAGGTTCAAGGAAGACACGAGAATCACCGGAACCGGATATTTGGGAAGCAGTTCTTTCAGGAAGTCAATTCCGCTTAAGCCCGGCATCTCCACATCCATAGTTACCACATCCGGCTTCATACTTGGAATCTTTGTCCTGGCCTCAAAAGCACTGGCAGCAAAGCCTATTACTTCCATGTTGTTACGTGTTTTCAAATGATTAATTATCGTCTGCCGAAAAAAAATGGAATCATCTACCACGAACACTCTTATTTTATTGTTCATATTATTCAGAACCTTTCTATTCCTTACGATACGTCGCCGGCATCAGATATCGGTATGGCGTATTCTCCTTATTCAAACTCTCTGAATGACCGATTAACAGATAGCCCCCCGGATTGGTTGCCTGATAAAACCGCTTTACCAGGGCCTCCTTTGTGGCCTGATCAAAATAGATCATGACGTTTCTACAGAAAATCACATCAAACTTCAGCTTAAAGTGGATGGGATCCATAAGATTAAAAGTCCGGAAAATCACATTGTTTTTAATAATAGGGGCCACCTCATAGATTCCCGGTTCCGTTGTCCTGGAAAAATACTTGGTCTTCCAGGTGGCCGGAACCTCTTTCAGAGAACTTTCATCATAAACTGCGTGCTGTGCGGCTCCCAGTGCATTCATGGAGATATCGGTAGCCAGCACTCTGGTATCCCACTGGGCGGCCTTTGCACCGAAATATTCTTTAATCAGCATGGAAATGGTATAAGGTTCCTCGCCGGAAGAGCATCCGGCACTCCAGATGCTCAACACCTTATCTCTCTTCGTCTTCTCTAAGTATGGAAGAATTGTCTCTGTAAAAAACTTGAAGTGTGCCTCCTCACGCATAAAATATGTGTAATTTGTAGTAAGTTTATTCAGCATCAACTCCAGATCTTCCGGCTTTTTACTCTTCAGCAGATAATCCACATAATCTTTGAAGCTGTTAAATCCCATAGACATAATGGTTCCGGAAAGTCTTCCCATAATAAGCTGTTTTTTCTTAGATAAGTCAATTCCGTAATTGGTCTTCACAAAGCTAATCAACCGTTGAAAGTCACTGTCCGTTATCGTAAGCATAACATCCTCCTAAGTTAACCTTAATATGTCCGTATTAACTCCTGGCAGTTCAGGAAGAGAAGCACCTCCTGGCTGCTTAAGGAAATCATTCCATCTACCAGCCCCTGCTGGTCCTCCACTGGAATGGGTGAAATCTGTGTCTTATCAATATCCAGTACCTGTTCCACGCCATCCACCAATATTCCCACACAGGTAGAATCAATCTCAAGAACAATGATACACGTGGTTTCTGTAGCCTCCGCAAACTTTCCCATCTTTACCCGAATATCAATAATCGGCACAATCTGCCCACGCATATTGATGACTCCCTTGATAAAATTCGGCACCATAGGGATCCCGGTAATAATCTGATCCGTAAGAATCTCAATCACATAATTGGTGCTCACGCCCATAGTTACGCCATCTGAATGAAAAGTCAGATAACGCTCCATGGAAACATCGGACTCTGGCACCCCATTTTCCTGGCCATCCATATTTGTATTCTGCATCTGTTCCATAGACATGTGTTTTCCTCCAACTCTATATTATTATACATTAGCCGCATTGTAAAGATTCACTACTTCCAGGATAATACTGATGTTTCCGTCACCCAGAATGGTACACCCGCTAATTCCGTAATCCTTGATATTGAAGTTGCTCAGATAGGAGGGGAACGGTTTTACCACGATCTGGCGTTCTCCCAAAAGCTCATCCACAAACATGCAGTAGGAGTGGTCTCCTGCCTCCACCCAGATCAGAATGCCATCCTCAATATTGGTCAGTTCCGGCTCAATGTTGTAGAACTCATGGAGACGGATAATCGGATAAAACTCATCCATAATCTTCACAATCTCATTGCCCTTGGCATCATGCAGTACATTTTCCCTGGCAATCTTGATGGACTGACGGATATTGGAAATGGGAATGGTGAAGATGGTCTTACCCACCCGGATCTCCATACCATCCACAATCGCCATGGTCAGAGGAATCTTTAAGGTCGTACAGCTTCCCTGGCCCACCTCACTGGTGATGCTGATGGTTCCGCCTACGCTCTCCACATTCTTCTTTACCACATCCATACCAACGCCACGGCCGGAAAATTCCGTTACCTCTTCATTGGTAGAGAAGCCCGGCAGCATCAGAAGAGAGAGGATCTCTTTCTTGGAATACTCGCTCTCCGGCTTGGTCAGAAGACCGTTTCTTGCAGCCTTCGCCAGGATCTTCTCGGTATCCATACCCTGTCCATCATCGGAAATGGAGATAATAACCTCGCTGCCCGTATGGGATGCGGATAAAATCAACTCACCCTGGGGATCCTTGCCTGCGGCAATTCGCTCTTCCTTACTGGTCTCAATGCCATGGTCCATGGAATTCCGCACAATATGCATAATGGGATCGCTGATGCTGTCAACAATCGTCTTATCGATCTCGGTGTCCTCACCAATAATGGTCAGGCGTACATCTTTATTCAGGGCCTTCTTCATATCACGGACAATCCGGTTCATCTTCTGGAAAGTTCCGGAGATGGATACCATCCGAAGAGACATGGAAATATCCTGGAGATCATCCGTAAGCTTCCGAAGCTGCCTGGTATTCTTCAGGAAAGTATCCAGCTTTAAGCCCTGGAGTTCCGGCGAGGAAGCCACCATAGCCTCCGTAATAACAATCTCTCCAACAAGTGCCTGAAGTGCATCCAGCTTGGAAAGGTTCACGCTGATCAGGCTCTGCTTTGCGTGCTGCTGAGGCTGTGCATTCGTAACCTCTTTCACAGCCGGGTTCGAGATTTCCTTTGCCGGTTCTTTTGCTGCCTCCTTGGCAGGCGGTGCAGCTTCTGCCTTCTCCGGCTCTTTCTCCGGCTTCTTCTCCTCCGGATGAAGAAGCTCATAGGTCTGGATACTGCCCTGCTCTTCTATAATAGAGACAGCTTTTGCCACGTCCTCCTCCGAATGCAGACCTACAAGAAAGCCTTTTTCAATGATCACTTCGCTTGTGGCTCCATTCGTCTCCACATCCTCAGGATAAAACTCAAAATCCAGGTCTATCTCCCTTAATGCATTCACCAGCATAAACGCACGAAGATTCTCCATGCCGCAGCCTTCCTCAAAGAATACCTGAAGAAAGACGGGGCATTTGCTTCCCAGGGAATTCACCATCTCAAGGCCTGCTGCATTCCCTGCAGGTTCACTGGCTTTTGTTTCCTCCGCTGCCTGTCCGGCTTCTTTTTCTTCTTCTCCCTTACCGCTAATTTTATTCAGAAAACTATTAATTTCTGAAGTCATACTGTCGATATTAGTACTAAGGGGTTCGTTATTCTCCAGCTTCTCAACCTCGCCACGGAGTACATCCGTGGACTTGAACGTTAGATTAAACAATTCGCTCTTATCCGTACTGTTCAGGGAATCAATACCGTTTTCCCGAACAAAGAAAAACAAATCTTCAATCCGGTGGGCAATTGTCATCAGAGAGTTGAATTCCATCATGGCCGACGATCCCTTGATCGTGTGCATGGCCCGGAAGATCTCATTAACATCATCCGTGGTGAATTCTTCATTCTTCTCTGCTTCTATTAATAGCTCGTCTAACTGCTCAAGTAATGAATTTGTTTCGAAAAGATACATGTCTAACATGTTGTCCATACCATTGTCCATAATATTAGCACCACCTTATTTTGAGATATATATTATATATCGGAAGATAATAATAAAAAAATAAGAGAAATTTATCATATCAGGAGAAAAAAATGGCAAATATTTTACGAGTGACCACTCCACCTACCGGTTATGAAAATAATGTAAGGAATAATGCCCAGAATCAGCCGGATAAAATGCAGATTCAGAATCCGGTGGATCCAAGCCGCGTGGTACGGCCTGATAACCGAAGCGATGCCAATTCCCAGAGCGGAGCACAGCTTAGTGCCAATTATGATTCCAATTTTGGAGCTTTCGTCCAACTGCTGCGGGATACTCCGGATCTGTCGGACACTATGTCCAAGCTGATGTTTGGCGGCATGGCGAATCTGGTGGAAGCGGGCATCGGTGCAGATACGGCAGAGGACATTTCTACCTTTTTCCAATTATTAAAGATGAATAATGAAGAGTTGCTGGAATTTCTAAAGAACCAGTTTTCCGGATCCGTCCGTTTTCAGGGTCCTTTCTTTGCACTTATGCGGGATGCCCTGACCAATGCCCCCACTGTAGAACAACGGGCGGCTATCCTGGCATTTCTCAAACGTTATTCCGATATGTCTTCCGGAAAGCATCTGATGGAGAATATAAAGGATCTTTTAGATGACATCAAAAAATATATGTTCCACGAACAGCGTGAGCAGCTAGATCGATTGACACAGGGGCTGAACCACAGAGGTCCCCAGGACACGGGTGCGAATACGACTCGCTTACAGCAGGATATCATTCCTTTCCTGGCAAAGTACATAGCTCAGACACGAAATATGGGCAGTCTCCGGGATCTGGTGGCCCAACTCACCTACAATGCCGCCCGATATGAGAACGGAGACCTGGATCAGCTTATTTCTGATTTTAAGAATCTTCTGAAGTTTCCTTCTTTCCAAAAAACCTTTGAGGGAATGGACGAGGAACAGCTTCGGGAACTTCTTATGAGGATGAATTTTGAAAAGGCAGCCGGTAAGAGTGCATGGGCCGATAAGTTTTTGAACATTGTGGAAAGTGGTATTCGGGGGGATGCAGGCCTTGAAAACCGGCAAGTCTTTGAGAATGTAGTCAATGCCCTGCTGCTCAATGAAAGCGTGTACATGCCGGTGCTTCATCTGATGCTGCCCATCGAGCTGAACGGACAGCTTATGTTCTCGGAACTGTGGATCGATCCGGACGAAGAGGGGAACGTCTCTTCCGATCCAAAAGAACGGACAGCCAAGCTGTTGATCAAGTTTGATATTAAAGATGTAGGATTTTTTGATCTGCTGATGGTATACGAAAAGGATAATGTCAGCATGCGTCTCTTCTATCCGGAAAATCTCTCTCCTTTTGAGTCAGAGATTAAAAAAGGAATGGGGGACATCTTGAGCCGAAACGGCTTAAACTGCGAATATCTGGGTGTGGAACAGGCCACGGGGTCTATCCCGGTATCTGCTGTATTTCCAAAGATTTTTGAAAGGAAGAATGCGGTCAATGTCACAATTTAATGAAGTAATGAACAAAAAAGCCGTCGCTCTAAAATATGATGAGAATCGAAATGCCGCCCCGGTCATTGTAGCATCCGGCATGGGGTATCTGGCGGAAAAAATCGTGGAGGTAGCCAATGACAATGGTGTGCCTGTGTATGAGGACAATTCTCTTGCCACAGTTCTGACCCAGCTTAATCTGGGATCGGAGATCCCAGAAGAGCTGTATCAGGCTATTGTGGATATCTATGCTTATTTTTTGAAGTTTGTTCCCAGGAATCCAGAAGCCATGCACCAGGAAGCGGAAGATTCCGGCTCAGCCGCTACAGAAGAGAGTACCTTCAAAGAATAATACCTACAGCAGCATTCTGCGCCCGGTATATACAATATTCAGTTCCCTTTTGTGGTACATGAAGTAAAGGGTAGTGAGATTTTCCCCCAGGTATCCGATATAGCGGTCTGCCCGGTCTTTCCCTTTTGGAACACTCAGTTCTTCCGTCCGTTCCAGTATGGGAAAAAGCCAGTTACAGTAATTTTTAAAAATCTCTTTTCTGGCAATCAATATATTATGGTTGTAAAAATATTTTTCCCGAAAGATCTCCGGCATGGCTGCCGCATATTCCGGTTCCAACTCCTCCAGGGCCTGCTTCATGGCATTCCAGTCCCCTTCATTCAGATAGTACTGATGATGAGCCATAATATTGGGGTAATAAACGGCCGGATAAGCCAATACTACGTCTACTTTATTCTCAGAGAGCCGGTACAGATCCTCTTCTGACAATTCCAGCAACCTTCTGTAATGGAACAGACCCAGATATTCTGCCTCTCCATGCTTTCCAATCCAGTACATAGAAGACAGTTCACTGTAGTTTCCGTTTCTTTTAGAAATATTTTCTCCCATATTATCTTTTAAATCGCAGACAGAGCAATTGGTCAGTTCTGCTCCGGATTGAATCGGATACATCCAGTCCGCCATTTCACAGGCTTCTCCTACTGGACGATCCCTGTGAAACTTCGAGATATAAACGGCCACATCTGCCCTTTTTTCTCCTTGCCTCAGATCATGAAGAAAAGTAAAGCTTTCTGCCTTTTTATAATAACGTTCCATTAATTTTGCTTCTCTTGGGCCATCAATCTTAATATAGTCCTTCAGGCCCTTTTCTTCCAAGGCTTTGGCGATTTCTTTATGGTAATTATCCTGAGCTGCAATCAGAACCTTTATATCCTGCCTGTCAAAATCGTTCAAAGCCATAACCGGAATTCCGTCAATAAAATCCGAATTGCCTTTCTTGTCACTAACAAGAAAGGCTGCTATCCTGCATTCCGGATACAGTTCCCTTATGGCACGGTATACACTCATGGCAACCATTCTGGCCCCATAAATGGCTATCTCTTTCTCTCCAAAGCTTTCTACGGTTCTTCGAAAGCCCTCTTTCAGAGAAACCCGGGGGGTCCAGCCCAAGCCCTTTAATTTATCCACTGATATGGCACTCTGCTTTTTGTAGGGATTCTCCAGGTAGACAGCATCATGATTGGCATAAGCAATCTGAAGCTTCTTCTCTGGAAACAATTCCACCAGGAGTTCTGCCAGATCACGAATCGTACTCTGGCATGCAGGATTCGACACGTTGTATGCCTCACCTGCTTTTCCGTCCAGGAGCACCTTAAAGTACCCGAATACCGCATCATAGATGTAGCAGAAGTTTCTGGAGGCAAAGCCGTCACCCATAATTAACAAATCCTCGTGATGCAATATATTGGATACAAACCCGGCATACACCCGTTTATCCTTTTTCAAATTCATAGTAGGCCCATAGGTGTGTGCAGGACGAACTACTGTGGCGTGAACCCCATGCTGGCTGCTATAGGCTTTACACATATTCTCTCCCAGACGCTTGCTTTCTCCATAACAGTTCCGCACCTCCATGGAATCCAGATAACCACAGTCTGTCTCCCCAATAGCTTCTTTCTCTATTTTTCCATAGATCTCGCTGCTGCTGAAGTAGAGATATCCTTTCACGCCCTTTTCCTTCGCCAACTCCAGCGTGTAAAAGGTTCCCATTACATTCGGCAAAATGACTCCCACGGGATCCGAACCAAAATATTGAGATCCTGATGGGCTGGCCGCATGAATGATGTAATCCAGTTCTCCCTCTATCTCCATTGGCTCTGCCACATCCCGCAATACCAGTTCAAAATAGTCTCTCCGGATATATGCCCCAAAGACTTCCTCCGCCCGAACCGCATCTCTGCACAGGGCAAGTATGCGGATATGGAAATTCTGATACTCATTCAGGTAAACAAGCATCCACACCATATAGGCCGGCAGCATACCACAGGCTCCGGTTATCAGTACGGAAGTATTCTTAAGCCTGGACCAGTCCATGGTTCCTTCCTTATATAAGTCTTCACAGTCTTTTAAAATAATGTGGTTCATTGTTGTTCTCCGTTTCTTTTTTTGCAGATGAAAGGGTCGGAATATCTAAAAGCCTCCTGGGATACGCACTCTTCCAATGTATCATGATTAAAATAATACGTATTATCCCTGCTCCAGCACACCCGTTCCCGCAGCACCTTTGCAGGACAACCGGCAATAATCTGATGATCTCCAAACTGTCCGGAAGTAACAGCCCCTGCCCCTACAACAGAACCCCTGCCGATTCTCGCACCTGCCAAAATGGAAGCACGCAGGCCAATCCATACATTGTCGCCAATTACAACATCCTTTGGGTAATTGATCCGTTCGTGGGTATCCGCATCAAAAATGTGATGTTCATCATGGGTTCGTACAATAACGCCTGCTGCCAGCAGGCAGTCCGCACCTATCGTCAGACTTGCATCTGACACAACAAAATACCCGTCTACCACCTCCGTACCATCACCAAGACTACAGACCCCTCTATTTCCAAAGGAAATCACCAGTTTATTTACAAGTACATTTTTGCCAAATCGCAGTATATTCTGCTTTCCATGAAAATAGATCTCCAAAGAATCCGGTATTGTCCTGTCAAAATAGATTTGATTCTCCCAGGCATCCTGATAGTAGCCCTCCAGGCAAATCTCTTTCAGCTTTTTGCCTGTTATGCTTTTTCGTTCTCCAATCACTTCGTCCACATGAATTACAGAGATCCCTGATATATTTTCCAAATCACTTTTCACAGAAGCACTCACCCACGGAAATCCGGTTGTCATTATGATCAAACCCTGCTCCAAAGTATACAGTTCCTCTCTTTTGATAACAGGTATCCCGTCATAACTGTCCGGCACATGAACATCCCATTTTCTGTCACACAAATAATCCGGAGTTATGCATTGAAACAAGTCCTTTTTAACCTTTTCATAATACTGCCCAATACCATAGACAATAACTGTCTTGTACTGTTTCCTGTTTATCTTCACTTATGGCTTCCTTTCCTGATAGAAAATCAACTTTGTATTTTAATTTCTCTCTTCTTTAAAATCCGATAGGTTGTCTCTGGCACCAACTCTTTTACCTGCTCCCAGTCGCCATTTTTTATTGCTTCTCTAACCTTTTTTGCTGAAATAATCCCGATGCCCCGTTTCTCTAACCTTGGGATCTCGACAAATTGAATCCCATATTGGGGGAGTATTCTTCCCATAGAATCATTATACTGTGCCGTCACAATATCAGTTGGTTCTTCCCCTGCAAAACGCACCTTAATGTTCAATGCCGGAGCAATATACTTACCAAAAATGATTACATCCTTGGATGTATCAAGTGTCATTTCAGGTTTAAACATCTCCTTAGTGAAATAGTCCGGAAAAGTAAATGCAGATATTACATATTGTCCGCTTGGCAGCACAACAATATTAGGATTTTGTGCCGTACATGCACGTACCATCTCAAAACGTTCTTCAAAAGGAATTTCTGATTTATCTTCTTGTACCACAAAAATATACAAACACTCTACCTGGCTTGCTGCATACTCAATCAAGTACTTATGTCCATAGGTAAGGGGATTACAATTCATAACAATTGCTCCATTGCAGCCTCCCTCTTTCCCTTTCCGATACATTCCTTTGAATTCTTCTAAATAATTCTCCAATTCTTTATCCAATCCGTCTTCATACACATTTTTTTCATATATAAAAGTATCATCTATTATACATTTTTCTTTCCATGAATTATCATAATCCTCTTGAAACATTTTTAACAAATAATCTGCACACAATTGATAGCCAAAAGCATTCAGATGTGTTGGACTCTCTAAAAAATAACTCTTTATTCCGCTTCGATCCAGTGTATTAAAAATATCCTCCAAATGGTATATTTTTATCTTTATCTGTTCCAAAATCTCTTTCTCAATTTTTTCATCTATAAACAGAATTATCATATCTCCCTCTTTCAAAGGATCTTGATTGAGCCGCTTGATACTTTCATATATTCCCATACCGCATATTCCTTCATTTACCACCTCATAAACCACATCTCCAAAAAATTGATTGATTTTTTCTTGCAAAAGACTGGCTATTGTATTCTCATCATCAACCAATGGCCCATATACAAAGCTATTGCCCGACAAATAAATATGATTTTTAATCTTTTCCGGTACACCCTTTGTAACTCTATTCCCATTTATCACATTAAAATGCTTCCCTGCAATATCCTGCATATAATATAAATGATTTTTCCTAATCACCGAGGAAATGTTTAAACATTCATCTATAAACTCCTTTTTATCCTCTCCTATGGATAATACTTGCTGTAAAAGTTCTGCGTATTGCTCCCTATTTTCTAAATAATGACTCCATTTCTTATCACCATAAATTCTGGCATTTACTCGCTCTTTCTCTTCCTCAGTTATATTCCAGATATTATATGAAGTAGGTATGCTGACAACATACAATTTTATTCCCTTTGCTTTACATCTGTTTAAAAGAAGAGCATATTCTAATTCTATTTGTAATCGACAAAATGAGTATAATGGTATTGTCAAATATGTCTTTGTCTCTTCATTGACAATTAGCACCTCATCATCCTTTGTTTCTAATGCATCATTCCATGAAATTTTCTCCACTGTATCAAAATAGCTTTCATAATATTTAAAATATGTATAGATCTTCTCGCTTAAAGCCCCCAACATGCACACTTTAATTTTTCTATATCCTTTTGCTTCCATTAACCTTGCCAATTGTATATTACTTATATCCAGCCATTTATAGCCCGGCTCCGCATCGAGCCGGTTTCTGTAATAACATTCAACAAGTCGCCCTTTTTCATCAAAAACAGGAATTGAATTATATTTTGTTTTATCAAAAAACCGGTTCACCTCCAGGAGATAATCTTTATGCAAAAAAATTTTCTTAAAATTTCTATTTATAACACCCTTACCCCGCAAAAAATCGGCATAAGAAATAATCCCTGTTACCTTTTCATCCCCATCTTTTACAAAAGCTATCCGATTGGGATAAAATGTAAAAAAGGCTTTCAACATGTCATCATCCACCGGTTCTTGTATACAATAACATTCCGTATTTACTACTTTACATAAGTTTTCCATACTTTTTCTTGCCCTTTCCTCAATGTCATACCTGAAAAATATTAAAAGTCTGACTCAGGAACTCATCTGTCAATACCAGAGACGTAACCTCCTGCAGATCTAAGCTTGTATATTCTTTATCCAAAAATCCCAATATCATATCCGGAACATTCTGACTCACCGGAGTATGCAGCAAATCCGGGTATAACCCTGAAAATTCCTTTGCATATTCCAGAATGCTCTCCTGTATTTCGCCGACAATCTCACGATGCTCTTTTGTCCTGGTTTCCTCCATAAAATTTATCCGGCCATCATCCCCCATGAAATCAAAGGTTGGTTCCGGCGATGTCAATACCATTTCTAAAAACAGATAATATTTATAAACATTCAAATCAATCTCAAAGGCACCTTTTGACGGAAAATACGTCTCTACCTTAATGTCCCTGTCTATTTCTCCCGTATTCGGCTCTCTTCTCAAAAAATAGAAGCCTAAAAACTCTTTTTCCGGCACCAGCTTTTCTAACCCGTTCTGAACCTTTCCCGCTGCGACAAAGTCAATAAATGCAATCTTTTTATGCTCCGGAACTCCTGTTTGTGAAATATAACGAACGTAGCTGTCTCTTTCTTTTGCACTTTGATCCAGAATATCCTGCTGATACCTTTTCAAATAGCGTTTCAGCATCTCACTGTCTTCTGCTCTGATTTCCTCCGCCCCGCCGTCTGCATCTACATGAAATCTCTTACGAAGCAACTGGCGAATACTCCCCCAGAAATCCATCCCTGCAACATGAGATATATCTTTTTCATTCCATACGGCAGCCGCCAGTACCGCCCGTCTTGAAGTGTAAAAATATTCTCCCTTTGGGAACTTCTCTTCTTTCTGTTCTTTGCAAATCTCATGGCAGAGTTTCTCGATTAAATAAGCATCCCTTGAGGGATATAATACATAATCACATCCAAATCTCTGAACCTGCTGCATAAGCCACACGGTAAAATAAAAAACCATAGGTGCAATCAGCATATAGGCAAAATCATGCAGGCATTCAACTTTCATCCTGCCTTTTGTCCCCGATAAAATAAAGGGATCCTGAAATGCCTTTTCACATAGAAGGCCCATTGCCAGGTGATCCATAAAGTTCAAATCCGATGCCAGGAGACTGCGGTAGCTGGAGCTCTCCAGCAGTTCCCGTGCACCCATAATCTGAAATGCATCCAGTCCTGCTGCCCTTGCACTTCTAAAATCCGCCACTTCATTATCACCAATGTGCAGGCAATTATGACCCTCATATCCGTCCCGCTTTCTGTCTTCCAGATACATTTCAAACAATGCTTCATTTTTTGAGGTTCTTTTTTCGCAAGAGACATAGAGTTCATCATAGCCTTCATAGCCACATTTCTTAAGAAGCTCTGCAATGACTTTTTTCGGCAGATACATATCTGAGATCAGATAGATCTTTTTTCTTCCTTTGATACTGTTGAATAGTTCCAGCATCCTTTTTCTGGGAACCATAAATTCTGTTTCCACAGCAAGTTCCAGTTCCTGCAGCTCTATTCTGTCTGCTTCACTGATTCCGCCTAACTGTTGAATCCGATCATAAATCTCCTGGAAAGTCGGATTTCTTTTTTCTTCATAGAGCTGTCTCTCCCCTTCTATTCGCAGGGGGGCAAATCCGGGGAAAGGTTTCTTCCTTTCCACAATTGAAAAAATATCCGTAGGATACAATACCTTTCTCATAATAAGGGTATCAAATACATCGAAAGATATCACTTCATGCTTTGTGGCTTCTTTTCTTAAATCTTCAAAGCTTAGCTGAAAATAAGGAATGTCGTTTTCCTGATTCACATAAACCTGGGATAAGTCATTCCCTCTTACATCATACACAAGAATGCCATTTTGCCTGCAAAATTCTGCGATTCTATGGTAGATCACTCCAATCACCGCAGGACGGGCAATGATGACAATATTCTTCACGTTCAAAGCCAGCACATCTTTATAGTCCAGTATGGGTTTCCCCCAAATGCTGCCCTCTTTCTTTTTTCTGTCCATCAATCCTACGATATGATAATCCTGTATTTTAGGCAAAAGTTCTCCTGTATTTTTTCCAATACCATACAGAATCAAAGGTTCTTCCTTTTTTTCCGCAAAATGCTTCTGAAATTCCTGGTATATATATGTTGTTTCATCATACATATTCCCTGATCCTCCCACCGTCCATTACTTATGTCAATCTTAATCCAACAGGGATCTCCAATAATGATTCGGATCCATATATTTATTTCTTTCCCTTATCTTACGAATAGAATAACTGCCCATTTGCGGCAGCAATTCTCTATGTTCATACAAATAAATAATCTTATTTGCAAGCTGCTCCGTATCTCCAACGTTCACCACAAAACCGTTCCTTCCTTCTTCCACATCATCCCTGGCACCGGAAGTATCTGTAATGACAAGCACAGCACCTGCCGCCATAGCCTCAGAATGGGAAATGCTGTGTCCCTCCCATTCCGAGCAGCTTATACAGATATCCTGCTCCTGCCAGAACTCCATAATCTGCTCATGATCTACTACTCCAAGCATATGAATTTCATTATCCAGGCCCTTTTCTGTAATCTGTTTTCTTAATTCCCCCTCATAATCGCCGGAGCCTGCAATATTGAGGCAAAAGTTAACACGATTCTTTTTTAATCTTTCCCCTGCCTCCAAAAGAAGATCTATTCTTTTTTGCGTAGTTGAAATTCTTCCTGCATAGCCAATTTTAAGTGGCATCTCCCCTGCACTGTATTGACGCTTGCACTCTCCCGACAAAGGAATCCGCCAGTACAAATCTTTCAATTTATGAGATGCAAAGCCCCTGTTCAAGAGTGTATTTTTTATCTTAGTACTTATTGTAAGACATACATCAATATATTTCTCCCAGGTCATTAAGGTTCTGTAATAAATTTCCTCATCATTATGCAGAACGGCTATCACCCTTAATTTTGGATTCACATATCGCTTTATCATGCAGGCTCCCATCATAATGTCAAAGGGGAAGTTGCATATCACGGTATGAGGACCCGTCTCTAAAATGCTTTTCACAGTATCTATGATCGGAATACCCACCCGGCTTTTAACGGACAATTCCGGTATCCCGTTATCTGCCACATCCTTAGTACAACCTCCTGGCATGATATAGGCACTACTTATTCCCAATCCGTTCAATGTCTCCGCCAAAGAATAACTCCATCTCTCAACACCGCCCAAAACCATGCCGCAGGATAAATCTATCAGACACTGATACATGCCATTCTCCATATGGGCTTTATGGAAAAAGGACTTGTATAAGATATCGGATAATCTGTAAATCATTTCCTGTGCACTGATGCCATCTGATATCACAATGTCTTCTTCCGGCATTCCATGCTCCAGTAGCTGCTTTTTTATTTCCGGATATTGACCACAGGTGATAAAAACGGTTACTTTACCCTTTAAATCATATACCTCAGCAGGTGCCAGAATCTTAACACCATCTATCTCCATTCCCCAACGTTTTTTTTCATTATCACAGAAAAAATCAGGTACCATATCTAGTCTTTTCCAAAATTCAAGAACCATTCTTCCTATTTTTCCGGTTCCCCAGAATACCTGCTTCTTCTCAAATAAACAGACAAGGTTCTCTTTCTTCCCACCCTCATTAAGATATTGCTTTTTCATTTCATGGGAATACTTTTCATTCGCTATGATATAATTCGCCTCCGGAAAAAGCTTGAGACATTCAGCCAATCCGTAAACAGGTATATCTGCGATACTTGTACCAGCCTTTTCTTTGGCATTATCTGCAAACGCAACAGGTCTATTTCCGTCCGTCTTATCCAAAAATTTTAATACTTCACACCCCCAAAAGCCTGAGCCAAATATAACAATTGGTCTCTCCCCTGTAGCATTCAAACTTTCAAAGCATTTTTGTCTTTCATCATTTTCTTTCTTTAACATTGCAGAAAATTCCTTCGGACTTTTCAGCAAAAGCATGAATCTATCAAAATATTTCTCCTCAAAATCAGCTTTTGAAATAAGACCCTTTGTAAGTGCCTCTTCTATTTCTTCCTTAAACCATGGATAGTATGCTGCACATGCAGGTGCATCACAATCAAAATTTACTTTTTCAAGTATTTTTCCGTATTCACAGCAAAACCATCCGATCATGCAAATATAAAAACCTTTTTTATAAACTTTTTCTACGCTCCGCAAAAAACGGCCTTTCAATGCCGAAAATTCTGTCCATACATATTTTACAGCATTTATGGAGCCACTGGATGCACCCTCACGGTTTACTCTGTAAAAATAAAGCAGCTTGTCCGAATAATATGCTGTTTTAGCATAGGCCAGCACCTGGCCCATAAACCCGATATCCTGATAAGCTGCTCCTCCCGTTTCATTCAGAACAATCTGGTTATCTATAAGAAATGCTTTTCTATAGATCCCTTTCCACAGATTAACATCTGACTGATATAATATATTTAATTCATGGGGACAAAATACTTTATTGTATAATTCTGAATTCTTTTCAAACAATCGAATTGTTGTATAGATTCGACTGCCATTCTTCAATGTATAGAAGCTTTTGTAATCTGCTTTTACATAATCGACATGTTCTCTCTCAGCTAATTCATATAAGCTGCCATACATATCCTTATTCACATAGTCATCCGTTTCTAAGATAGCAATATACTTTCCTCTCGCCACCCGGATTCCCTGATTCACCTGTGCCCCATAGCTTCTCACATCAGATTGAAAAAGCCGGATTCTATCGTCACGCTCTGCAAAGGCTTTCAGTATCTCCCATGTCCCATCTGTTGACCCGGCATCAATACATATAATATCCAGATCTTTAAATGTTTGGTTCACAATACTTTCCATACATTCCTCTATGCAATCCACTACATTTAAAGATGGCATAATTACAGATATTCCTTTATCAGACAATAAACTTTCCCCCTTTACTCTTCTCCCATAACAATCTGAACTTCCTTAATACCTATATCCAGCAAATACATCTTTATCTCTTCCCGAATCTCTGCATTCGCTACCGCTATTACAATATAATCATATTTTTTCAAAGGAATTACCCCGGGACTCTCAACGGGCAATCCATGTGCCGCCAACCTGGAATATCCCCTGTCTACCCAGGAAATAAGCCTGCAGTAATCTGTCCTCTTTAACTGCTGATAATATCTTATTCCAACGCCGCCTGCACCATATAGAATGATCTCCGATCCACCGGCAACCTTTCCAAACGGAAAACAATATTGCCGTTCCATTTCTCTCTCTTCCTCCGACAACCCATTCCAAACCATCCACTTCATATATTGCTTTAGCTGTGGAAGCAGTAAATCATAATATTCGGATGCTCCGAATTGACGGTTTAAGTGAAGATATAATCTGGAGATATTCTCATAAAAACTGTCTTTCTTCTTTGCTGTCATAGAATTTTCATGAATTCGATAATGGTACAGACAGTCCTCAATGACGACTGCCTTTTTCACCTGAAGCAAATACGGGTAAACAACTGCCACATCTTCACCATCGTATATTTTTGTATCAATATCCACATAACAGGTTCGTAAAATATCCCTGCGAAAAAGCTTATTCCACATATAGGGCAAAATCCCAAATTGATAAAATTCTTTGTAACAAAGCATTTGGGGAACTATAACTGTTTTCAATTGGTTTTCATCATAAATACCTGATGGTATCAAGTTTGTTATTTTATCACTTCGGCCATCTATTTCACTTATACAGCCGCTTACAACAATATCTGCACCTACATCTTCCATAGGATTTACTAAACGCTCTAAAAAAGAATCTTCCACCCAATCATCTGCATCCACAAAAGCAACATACTCACCTTTTGCCGCTTCAACCCCTGTGATTCTGGCACAAATCAATCCCTCATTCTTTTTGTGAATCACTTGTATTCTGTCATCTTTCTTAGAAAATTCATCACAAATACTTCCGGAACGATCCCAAGAGCCATCATCCACTAAAATTAATTCAAAACCAATATAGGTTTGTTTCAATATAGAATCAATACATTTTTCTAAAAAAGACTCTGCATTATAAATCGGCACTATCACAGATATTTTCATAATCTTTCCCCGCCTCTCATTAACTATTGGCACAAAAGCATTTCCCCAAAAAGTTCATGAATCACCTCATAATTCGTGTATCCATTTTGATTCAAATGCATAGCAATTTCTTCTGCTATTTTCTTCCCCACTGTCACCAGTAAAAAATAATCCTTTTTCTCTGAAAAGTTTTCCAATGGCACAACCGGAATTCCTTCTATATGAGTTTCATTGCCCTCCATATCTGACACCACGATAGCCTTTATATTTCCCTGAAGATTTCTGTCTTTTATAAACTGCAAGAATTTTCTCGTTATCTTTCCTGCACCGTATAATGCAATTTCCCTTTCTGACTTGATTCTTTGGACAAGCTTCTCCTCATAATGTTCTGCTGAAAATAATATAAGACGAAGAGGTTTTATAATAAAATCTGGTTTTCCATGTTCAGCACTTATAATCCTATTTGCTTTCATTAACAACTTCAATAAATCCAAATTATCCTGAGACACATTTTCGTATATTACATAGGCAAATTCATATTCAATACGCTGTGCTGTATTTTCAAACAAAAGATCCAAATCATGTTCTTTGGCAAACATCAGATTATCAATAAGTCCCCTCAACAGATCACAGACCTTTTCTGTCGTGTAACGAGTAGCCGCCTCTGGCATACGATAGCAATATAGACAATTATCTATTACCCTAAATCTCTCTGCTGCATAGACAGCCCTTACAAAAAACGGCGGATCCTGATATCTTCGATATTTTGGAAAAACAATCTTATTATCAACTAATATCTTTCTCTGAAACAAATAGTTTTGATAAAAATAATCCATCTGATAATCTTTATAATTCAAAATTCTATTTTCCGTTTCTTTCGCAAATACCTGGTATGTGTGTTCCTCTTCTCCTTTCATACACATACGCATACTGCCGCAGATACACACATTGTCTTTTTCACAGGTCTTAAACATGATCTCAAGTGCATTCCTGTCTATGTAATAATCATCCGCATCCAAAAATGCCACATACGTTCCTTGGGCTTTCCGTAATCCCCGATTGCGTGCAACACCGGCCCCCTGATTCTCCTGTTGAAGTAAAATAATTCTTTCATCCTCTTTCCGAAGTTCCTCTATCACCTTTACCGAATCATCTGTAGAACCATCATTGATACAAATAATCTCCAATTCCTTTAAGGACTGTTCAAAAACGCTCCTGATACATGTTTCCAGATACGCCTCGCAATTATATACAGGTATTATAATTGATATTTTTGTCATCACTCTTCATCCATCCCATTTGCTGCTATTTAGGCATTCTCGTATAATTATATAATAAACAAATATATTCATCTATGTCCATCTCATACTTATTGATTGCATAATTTCTTTGTTTTAACCGTATATACTTTTGTTTAAATTCCAATCCCATAGCATCGATAACATCCTGATAAATAAACATCTCCTGCCCATCCATTAAACTTGAAACTTCCTGATAAATTTCTTTATCATATCCCATATAGCTTAACAATCTGGAAGAAATCTCTCGAACAAGAATATCAGAAATATGGAGCCTGTCATAAAAAAGTTTCTGGGTTTTATAATTATCAAAAATGTAGTCACTGATTTTTATATCCCATTGCTTCTCTCTTTCAAAAAGACGCTCTTGAAAATATTCCCACATATTTAAAATTTCTTCTTTTTTATAGATCCCACCATTTACCATATATGTTTTTATTTCTTCTTTTGTTTTTCCTTCCCTTATCCATTTCTCTATATTTGCATCCTCTCCGGCAGTAAAATACCATCTGCCTGGTATCCCTTTTTCCCTATCAAGTTTCTGCTGGGGAAAACACCACTTTGGCATACCGTAAAGGTTGGGAATCGAAATAATCTGACATTTTCCCGAAAGATATTTCATTATACTTTCTGAACTATATTCCTCCCCAAACTTATTTTCCTTTCTGATGGATTGATGAATAAACATCTCGCAATGTTTCAAAACATCCATATAATTATCTAACATATTGATTGTTTGAATCGTAGGAAAAGGATAAAAACCATATTCCTGTACGAACTCTTTCTTATGCTCCAAGCACTCCTTTACTGCCTGCATATGACAATTTCCATATGCAATCGCCATTTTTTTATCAAATATCTGATACGGAACAAAGTCGGAAAACTCAGAATATCCCAAACTTAACAATTGCTTTCGAATCTCGTAATATCTATTACTGGTAACAATAATAAATACATCTTCCCTATATTCAGGTTTTTTAAGTTTTTTTCCATAAAAAAAGCCCTCTTTTTGATTATCTAAAACAAATTGAATCTCTATTTTTTCCCAATATTCTGCTAAAAATTCTCCCCCGACAATCCCGGCACCAAAAATTGCATATTTCATAATAACCACCCTATTCAATAATTCCCCATATTTGCAGAAGAGATGCTCCGAAAAGCATCTCCTCTTAATATGATTTTACTTAAACTTTGCACTTATACATCTACTTGTTCAACGTAAATTTAGCTTCCGTCTTCATAGGATTATTAAAGACAATTGTGTACTCACGTGATGTAATGCCGGCATCAATCAGTGTATTAATGAAAGAGGGCCTAAGTCTGATAACCCCATTTTCTACCGTGTAGTAACTTGTTGACAGTGTTGTTACGACACCCGACCTATTTTTATAAGTGATGCTCTTAACACCGGATGCTTCATAGGCATCTGTTCCCAGAGTTACCTTTATCAATACAGCCGTGTCTTTAACCATTGTATAAGACGCAGCCCCATCAATACTTGGAGCATTACCGCCTGCCTCGAATGTAATTGTCTTTGTTGTTGCTGATGTATCGTTTAAAGTAACCGTATATTTCCGAGAGGTAATACCTGAATCAAGTACACCATTGACATAGGATGGCCTTAATCTCAATGTCCCTGCTTCAAATGTATAATAATTCGTTGGCACTGTAGTCGTCACCCCTGCAGAATTTGGATACGTAATCGACTTAATTCCCGTTGCTCTTTTGCTTCCCGAACCCAGATCTACATCTATCAAAACAGCCGTATCTTTTGACATCGTAAATGTATCACCTGCTATGGAGGGTTCCTTATCAACAAACGTCACGGTAACTGTCTCTTTCGTTCCTACTACATTATCAAAAATTATCGTATAGACACGGGAAACAACGCCTCCGTCAATCAGACTGTTAATCAGGGAAGCTTTCAGTGTCAATTTTCCTGCCGCAAATGTATAATTGTCACTTGACAGTGTAGTTGTAGCTCCCGTCCTGTTCTGATACGTAATAGACTTAATCCCCGTGGCCTCCAGGCTGTCGGTTCCTAGGTTTACATCAATTTCAACATTTTCATTTCTACCCACATTCGTATAGTCCGTCTTGACAATCGAGGGGGCCGTTCCATTCACTTTCATTGTAATTGGAACAGAGGTGGCGTTTTTATCATTAAAAATGATTGTGTAGGTCCGTGCCGCAATTCCCCCATTCAGTAATATATTAATATAAGAGGGTCTGAATCGCAGAGTTCCGGCTTCAAATGTATAATAATCTGCCGACAATGTTGTAGTAGCACCTTTGGAATTCACGTATGTGATTGAGCCAATACCTGTGGCACCGCTGCTGCCTGAACCCAAATCGATGTTCTCCACCAGAACAGGCTGATCTTTCATCATCTCATAATCCAGCTTGGCAATTGAGGGTGCCTGGTCCACGAAGCTCAAAGTGATCGTCTCCTTGGTTCCCACCACATTGTCAAAAGTAATTGTATAAGTGCGGGAAACCATGCCTACATCGATCAGGCTGTTAATAAGCGAAGCCTTCAGTGTCAATTTCCCAGCAGCAAATGTATAATTGTCACTTGACAGTGTAGTTGTAGCTCCCGTCCTGTTCTGATACGTAATAGACTTAATCCCCGTGGCCTCCAGGCTGTCGGTTCCTAGGTTTACATCAATTTCAACATTTTCATTTCTACCCACATTCGTATAGTCCGTCTTGACAATCGAGGGGGCCGTTCCATTCACTTTCATTGTAATTGGAACAGAGGTGGCGTTTTTATCATTAAAAATGATTGTGTAGGTCCGTGCCGCAATTCCCCCATTCAGTAATATATTAATATAAGAGGGTCTGAATCGCAGAGTTCCGGCTTCAAATGTATAATAATCCGTTGACAGTGTAGTAGTGGCACCTGCAGAGTTTGTATATGTGATTGCCTTAATTCCAGTAGCTCCCAAAGTTCCGGATCCCAAATCTACATCTACCAAAACAGGCTGACCACTGCTCATATTATAAGATGTCTGAGCAACCGAGGGACCTGCATCATCCGAAGTTAGAGTAAATGCTGCTTTCGTACCCCCTCTGTCATTAAAGACAATCGTATATGCCCGGGAACTGATGCCTCCATCAATCAAGGTATTAATATAAGATGGACGAAGCCGCAATACACCCCCTGTGAAAGTATAGCTGCTGGCAGGCAGGGTAGTTATCGCCCCAGAAGAATTCCTGTATGTAATCTTCTCAATGCCTGTTGCCGCCCGTTCTCCGGATCCCAGATCAACTCCCATTGTAATTGCACACCCTTTATTCATGACGTACTGAGTCTTTTCTATGGATGGTGTCACATTTTTAGGGCGTGGTGTGACAATCCATGTAACAGTTATATTTGCATTCACCTCACCGGTTATTTTCGTCCAGGAATTGGCCGGATTGCATCCGCCCGTTAAGCGAAAGGTATACTTCTCAAATTCAATATTCTCGTTAGCCAGAATATCAGGAGCTTTCAACTCATAACGATACTTATTAGCCGCCTCATCCCAGATTACCTTATAAGCATCTTTCCGTCCTTTTAATGTTGTTTTGATGGCTGCACCATATTCATCAACCGTTGACATCTGGCCGCCTCCATCCTTTAACGCAAGATAAACACTGGTACGGGTATCATAGGGAAATAACGGATCCCCTGCAAGCTTAATTCCACCCAGACCGGTAATCGCCGCCGTTAATTTGACATCAACATCGATCGTACTCTTATTAATGACTGCAAGGGCATCACTTGTGCTGCTGTAATTGTATTGTGCTCCTGCTTCAACATTTTCAAAGTACATCGTTGCATCAGGCTCCAGAGTCTTACCTGCAAGGGAACCATTTGCAGCCAGACCTTTTGGATCCATGATAAAATCATATGGTGTATTGTAAATCTGATTCTCATTGATATTGCCTGGCAATGTGGGAACCACTACCTGAAACACATCTGCCAGTGTACCTTCAAAGGAGCCACTTCCCGACGGACTTCCGCCCCCATTCGAAGTATTCGATGCCGCCCTGGTATCTAATGGCGTAACATAACTGCTCAACACCACTGTCGCCGTCAAAATCAGTGCAAGCCCTCTTTTATAATTCCGTCTCATAAAAAAGCTTCCTCCTTAAACACATCTATATCTTATAAATACTCTCTTTATATTCCACTCTAACTATATTATCGGCAGTATTATATCATACAATTAGCCCATCTAACAACCTTTTTGCTTTTTTAAACCCTTCCTTTTTGTCGTCACAATCGCCTTCTTACATGTTTCCAAATAGTTTTTCCGCTGTCTCTTTCATTCTCCCAGTCTGCTGTCATATCAATCTCTTGTCCCGAAAGCCGAATCAAACATTCAAGATTGATATCCTCCTGTTCTTCTACAAATTTCTCTTTCCCTCTAAAAAAATTTTCTATATAATTCTCACATTTCAGTTTTACTTTTCTTACCTCTAATGTTTTTTTATCAAAAATAATCAAATCCTGAATTTCACTCCGAAGCAAAAAGACAACATCATTACTTTCACAGCAATTGATGATACTATAGCCTTTGCCACACTGCTTTTTCTTCTCATCTAAAGATAGATCTCTCATGGATACTTCCAATGTTTCCCTATCAATTAAAAGTATTTTATTACTAAATAGCATAGAAACAATGATATAATTACCTATATTATGAAGCCATGAATAAGGTAATTCTGCCGAAATATTAATCGTTCTTTTCCCGACACAAATAACATCACCTATCTCTTCCTGGGTCAACCAGATATTTTTTCCATCAAAGCAGATCCCGGATAACATAATTTCTTTATCCGTTTCCTGAAATAACTCTGCTTTTCTCTCTGCCAAACTATATTTCACATAAAATGGCGTTCTTTGTATAGGAAACCATATGGCATTTCCATAAAAGCACGGATATCCAATATCCAGCTGGGAATTTCCTATCACTTCTTTCATAGACGAGTCACATAAAAGCATTTCAGAATATCTTTCTGTATACATATCAAAGCAAACCATCTTTACGTCCATAGATACAGGAAGAAAATAAATACAAGTATCATACTTAAATGCAGTATACACTTTCCCACTGGCTTTCAAAAATGATTCTTGCAAATAAAATTTCAGTTCATCTTTCTCTGCATTATCATTATAAACTAATAATCTTGCTGAATCTCTACTCGCAAAATAAAACTTATTTTGAAACTTAAAAATTCTCCGTACATAGAATTTTTTCCCCTTTTTATAAGTTGCAATAATTTCTATCTTGAAACTTTCATCTTTCATTCTACACAATGCTTGTATCCTATTATCAAAAAACCACATATATCCATCTTTCAAAATCATATCTTGAAAATAAGCTTTTACAAGTTCCAATACCGTCACCTACTTTTATAACAAGTTATTCCATAAGTCCACATTATCAAAGCATACTTTGCCTTTTCAGCCAGCTTCATCAATAATATTATTTAAAACAAGAATCTTTCTTTCATCTATGCCTTTATGGATAAGCATATTTTTAACATCCCGCACTACCTGTTCATCAATGATCGCAATCAGAATGTAATCATAATTAACATTTTCGAGTTTATCTATATTTTGAACCGGAAATCCGATTTTTTCATAGTTTTTATCTATCCAACTAACAATATGACAAATATTATTTTCAAATATTCTTCCATAAATGCATTTTCCATAAACGCCTCCCCCATATAAAACAATATCCAAATTACTATTTCTAATTTCCTCCGGCAATCTATATCCATAGACCATCATTATCTCTTTATTTTTGTTAAATAAGTACTTTTCCAGAGAAAATTCCATTATCATTTTAAATTCATAATACACATTGTAGTTATATATCTTACCTGGAGCCAATCCTAAATAATCTCCAAGTTCTAAATTATAAAATATTTCCTCTTTTAATAAATTATAAAATTTCTCGAAACACTGCAGTTCCTGTTGAGTTATCACACTGTTAATCAATCGCCATATAGCATCATTTAGAAAAGTACATTTATATACCTCAAAAACTCGCCGTTCTTCCAATGCCTCTTTCAATCCTCTAAGAGCGTTGTATATAGCCACTATATCACCCTTTGCGGATTGATTCGTACCCGTGTTTAACCGATGGTGTGCAAAGCAGGAATTTAAAATCGTAATTCTTTCTGCCTCTGACATAGCTAAAAAAGTAAATGTTAAATCATCTGCATTAAAAACATCATTTTCCAAAAAACGAATATTCTTTTCATGAATAAACTGCCTCTGAAACAGTATTCGCCATGCTGCTCCTCTTGTAACTTGAAAAAGATGTTCAGATACATCTGCTCCTGAAAACACAAGTGCATCCGGAAAAAAGTGGGTATTCTTTACCTTTCTCTCCTTTTTAGTACTATTATCATAATCCCAGTTATATTCATGAACTACCAGTTGTGCTTGTTGCCACACAGCCATACGATATGCAGATTCTAACATGTCCAATTCAAAAAAATCATCCGCATCCAGAATGGCAAGATATTTACCTCTTGCTTCTTCTATACCCATATTCCTTGCTGCACCTGCACCTGCACCTGCAACATGTTTTTTTTGCAATACAATAATTCTACTGTCCAGTTCTTTATATTCTTCAAGAATTTTCAATGACCCATCTGCAGAACCATCATCCACACAAATAATTTCTATCTCCTTTAATGTCTGATTTCGAATACTATCCAGGCATGGCCGCAAAAACCTTTCTGCATTATAAACCGGAACAACAACCGATACTTTTATCTCCATATAATTCTCGTTCCTCCACTGCACAATACCATTAAAACCATTCATCCATCCTTTTTTTCGATACACTCCATTCCTGCTGCTCCGGTTTCACCTTTAGATTGCAATATCTGCAAAAAGGAATTGGCGTAATCAAAAATCTGGCAATCTCCTCAAAATTCCATACCTTATAAATATTAATGGAATCCTTGTCCGAAAGTTCCATATCTAAACCAAAAAAGTCCTTTGCCAAATGAGCATGGGCTGCCATAGGACATGTAAAAAGACGGCCATGCTTCAAAGTAATGCACTTATTACTTCTGGTACAATGAGCATAATTCCACTCTATCGACTGTTTTCCCTGAAGATCAAAGGGGTATTTTATCAGCATCTTCTCTCCGGCCCCCACATCATTGTGGTAATCAATATGAAGATTGTATGTCTCCGCCTTTTTTTCTAATGAATCATAATCTATTTTAACCGGATATTTTGTACAGTTGACAAAGACCTGGTTCTCAACACATGCCTGCCAGAACTTTTCATCCATCCGATTCAACAAAACGCCATTTGTCAACAGCTCAATTTCACATTTTTCAAAATACTTCCTTGTTATATAGAAGAAATCTGTCACCTGCGGATGAAGAAGCGGCTCCCCTCCCAGTAACGTAATATGGGAAGCCTCCCCCTTGCATATTTCGGACAACTGCTTCAGATCTCTTTCAAACTCTTCTGTAGAAAGAAAACTCTCTTCCGACAAAGGTGAAAAGTGGTAACAGCCTTTACAGTTCAAATTGCAATGATCGGTAATATGAACTTCAAACTTCAACATCTTTAAAGGCTCTAACCTTATCACATTAAGTTCCGATTGCATATATCTTAAAAATTCATTTAACACCAGATAAATTTTTGTAAATCCCAATTTTAATGCAAGATCCAGCAATTCT
The DNA here is from genome assembly GCA_948330435.1 of uncultured Lachnoclostridium sp. Taxonomy (GTDB): domain Bacteria; phylum Bacillota; class Clostridia; order Lachnospirales; family Lachnospiraceae; genus Laedolimicola. Next base: position 76,010 of record CAOJBY010000005.1, read on the forward strand.
CGTTGTTTTTGTTCCGAGACAGCAATAAGCAGAATACATTGGCTATTTTCTTTCGCCACCTCATCTATCGGTACAACTGCCTTACTTTCTATTTTCGCACAATCAAGATGCTCTCTTGAACTGACAGCAAAACACTTTATATCTACATGATATTTCTCTTCCAAATATTGATACAGTGTTCTTCCATAAAGCCCAGCTCCATATATAACAATTCCCTCAGATGTTCCTCTGCAAATTGTCTCTACAACTTCATCTGACTTTATCTTCTCTACCATAATTATTCTTCCTCATCTATCCATTCACTAATTTCTTTTTTGCTCCTGGTCCAGTCAAACAAAGGAGATAATCCGGTACAATATCTGCAGTAATATTTAGGCCGGGCCGCAAATTCAAAAAACTCTTTCATATCGTTCACTTTATATATATCCAGAAAATCATTCTCTGTCATCCTGAGATTCTGGTCAAATTTCTTATTAAAGATTCGATAGGACTGACAGGAAAAAGGACATCCGTAGAATTTCCCTTCCATAAGAAAGTTTCCATAATTTGATATATGACACTTTGCAAAACTTTCGGTGGGATTACTATTCCCTTTCAAATTAATCATCTTTTTAAAACTCTTCTTTATCAGATGGTCCCCGGTTCCTTCAAAAAACTGAAATTTAACACTTTCTTCATCAGCCTTTTCTTTCATTTTATCAAACTTAAGATTGATTGGATATTTTGTATTTACAATCGTAACATTGTTCTCCCTGCAAACCCGCCAGAACTCATCATTCTGATTCAGTAAAAGCAGTCCATTGGTTGTCAGGCGAATCATTGTATGAGGAAAATGCTTCCTGACATCCTCAAGGATTTTCAACAGATCCGGATGCAGCAGCGGCTCTCCTCCCATAACGGCAATCTGCATGATATAATCTCCATGAAATATCTCAGAAAGTCTGTCCAGATCGCGATGAATTGTCTCATAGGGCACCAGATATGGATCTGCTACACAAGCAAAATGATCACATCCTTTACAACGCAAATTACAATGATCCAATATATTCAAAACCATATATTCCAAACAAGGTTTTGGAACAAAACGCAGCATTCTATTTTCATGTTCTTCCAGCCTTCTCTCTATTCTCCCAAGCTGTTCCAGACTGTCCAGTTCATAGTCCGCCGTCTTATAAATAATCTTGCTCAAAAGTTTATCCGTTACAAAAAATACATCTTTAAAGATTAAAGATGTTATCTCTTCTTCTATCTCTCTATGCAGGGCTTCCCTTACAGAAACAATTAAAACTTTATCATCAAATACCATTTGGTATTCTTGCATTGTACAGACAGGTACTCCCATTATATTGCAAGGATTTCCATACATCTCGGATACCAATATACCATCTATTGAATAATTTTCTTTTGATGCATATCTTACAATTGCTTTTGCATTTCTTCCAGCTCCATAGAGCAGACATGTATTCTCACTCAGTATTTTGTTCATTTGCTCTATATTACTCAATAATGCTTCTGCTTTCATAACAAGAATCCTCTCCAGCTTTACCCCATCTGCTATCTTTTTTAATTAAGAAAGGAGACGCTTAAAGTGTCTCCTTTCTACAAGGCTATTGTTTCCTCTATGGTAATAACCTCATATTATACTCCCAAAGTAATTACTACTTTAGTTTTCGCAGCATCGTTAAACGTAACCGTATACTGACGTGTAAGTCCCGGCTGAACTATAGCAGTATTGGTATAAGACGGTTTAATTCTTAACTCATTAGCATCTGTAACCGTATAATACTCTGTCGCCAATACAGTATCTGCACCTGAAGAATTCTTGTAAGTAATAGATTCAATGCCTGTCGCTGCTGTGCTACCACTACCAAATTCAAGCGGGATCAATGTTGCAACATTTTCAACTACCGTATAGGTTGTGGTTGAAATAGAAGGAGCTGTACCAGAAGAAGCTGTAGCAGGCTCAACTGACCATGTAAGTTCTACTTCAGGAGCAATTGCGGAATTAACACCTAACCAATCTGCCTTATCATTACAAGCACCAGTCAGTGCAAACTCATAAGTTGAGAAATCGGCCGGATCTTCGCTTACCAGCTTATAGCTATATCCACCTGCAGCATCATACACAATCTTATATGCATCTGAGGCAGCCTTTTTAATCGTTCCCTTTACCTCAGCTCCATCCGCTTCCTTAATTGCAGTTTCTTTTCCGTTGCCGATTACTGCCATATACATGCTTATGCTGTCATCTGCAAAATCCTTTGTCTCAGACAATGTAATACCAGTATGATTCTTCATTTCAGCCGCTAATGTAATATCAACATCCATGCTGCTCTTATTGGTAACCAGAACATAATCACTGGTATCATCCAACTTGCGGTCGGTTCTGTTTACAAAGTATAAAGTTTTATCAGCCTCAAAACTATCTGCTGAAGCACTGCTTCCTGAAACATATTTTTCTGCTTCCGTCTGTGTAATCAGTTTCTGGGGATCCATTACAAAATCAAACCCGTCAAAAGTAGCAACATTTGAACCCTGTACACTGGCAGGAACAACTACGCAGAAAACATCTTCACTAACCTGGCCTTCCATTCCGCCAGTACCATTGACAGTTCCCGTTGCATCACTGCTAGTGGTTGCCTCATAATCATTAGCAGATACATAACTCTTATTTGACGGAGCCGCAGCCATTACGGAACTGCCTGCTACCATAGTCATAGCCAGTGTAGCTGCCAAAATCTTCTTATAATTCTTCATTACCATATCCTCCTTGAATCACACAATAATTCCTTTAATTCTCAATAACAATCGTCAAACTCACCCGTACGGTGCTTACTTCATTCTCATATTCCTCATCCATCAGATGATAGATAAGAACACAATCATACGTCCCGGCATCCAATGCCTTATCCAGAGTGATTTCCTCCATATGGCTTCCCACCGGAATGACAGGTGATTCGAAGATTGTCTCCTCCGTATCAGAACGCACGACGTCAAAGTACACCGCATTGGTATTTGTCACCGTATTCTCTACATATGCATTTTCCGACGCTGCAGTACCGTTCTCAAAATACCAAGTAGAATTCATGGTCATCTCGTAGTAGCCATCAGCAACTCTGTCGCTGTCCTGCATCTGCTCGATAATCTCATCCACATTGTCCTCATTGACTACCACATTGCGCCGCCCCTGCTCTTCACCATCCTTGTTCGTAAGCAGATAGATTACAACACCTATCAGGGCTAAGATAATCACGATGCATATGATAAGAACAATTTTCCCTCCTTTCTTCTTTGCCTCTACGTTGTTCTTTGGCTCTGTGCTTGACACGTTTGATACCTCCTGGAATAACTTTTATATTTAATCTTGCGATGCTTTAGCCACAAGATATAAATATCTTACTTTTTATTTTTTACCTGCTACTATTATCTATATCGGCGAATATTTTTAAAACATTAGCCTGTTTTTGATTTTCATCTAAAAATATTATAACAATCAATATCAAAGGTGTAAAGTCTTTCTTGCCGAAACAGCCATTACATCAGACAACTTATTTTGCCTGTAGCTTGCACATTCCCAGCAGCAATGCTATACTGTTAACGCAATTAAGTAACAAAAACAATATCATTAAAAATAAGGATGTTACCCTATGACTATGATGACTAAACCCCAAAACAATACAGAACAGGATGAAAGCCGCAGATTTGTGCAAAAATGCTCTTCTGTTATGAATGATGCTGTCAGCATTGCGATCTTTATCCTGATAACTGTGTTTCCTTTAATATTACACAATTCTTATTATGATATCTTAGAGACAAAATATCAGTACTATCGTTTGTGTATACTTGCCCTCCTTGCTTCTCTACCTTTTATAGTGCTTGGTATGGTGAGCATCGATCTGAAGAAGTTCCAGGGACAGCATACCAATGACTTCTTATCCCGTCTCCACCCAAGAAACTGGAAAAGGACTTTTTCTGCTGTTGATGTGGCTGCTTTTGCTTTCTGGTTAATGGCTGGCATTTCCACATTACAGTCGAATTTTCGGCAGGAAGCCTTTTGGGGCAATGAGGGCCGGTTCTCTGGCTTTCTGCTCCTTACTTTATATGCCGCTTCTTTCTTTATCATTAGTCATTTCTGGAAATTCAATGGTGCCTTTTTGGAATTATTTCTGGCCGTGAGCATGCTCATGTGTCTTTTTGGCATCACTGATTATTTCCAAATGGATATTCTCCACTTCCGAAAGACTAGCACTGCCACCGCCGCAATGATAACCTACACCTCCACTATAGGCAACATTAACACCTACACGGCCTTTGTAAGCATCTTTATGGGGCTATCCGCCACTTTGTTTGCGTTGGAAAAAACCCACCGCAAACAGATATGGTATTATCTCTGTATGGTGATATCTTTTATTGCAATTTTAATGGGACGCAGCGACAGTGCATATTTAAGCATTGCAACTATTTTTGTTCTCTTTCCGTTTCTTTTATTTTCCAACAGGAACGGAATAAAAAGATATTTGATAATAGCCGCAACTTTTTCTACAGTAGTCCAATTGATTGATATAACAAATGAATGGTTTGTAGATATCGTAATCGGAGTAGAACCTGCTTTTGAAATCATAGCAAATTTATGCAAGGCTCTTGGGTTAACTCCTCTTCTCTGGATAATGGTAGTTCTGGTTTGGCTTTACAACAAAAAGCATGATACAAAGACCGGGGAGGGCTCCAAGTCGTCTCATTTTCGTCCGGTACATATATGGGGAATTTTCATCCTGATCTCTCTATTCATCGCCTGCTTTCTCTTTGCAGATGTGAATCTGTGGGGGCACACAGAACGGTACGGACCTTTAAGTCAATACCTTCTCTTTAATGACTCTTGGGGGAGCAATCGTGGTTATATCTGGAGAAGATCTCTGTGGATGTATAACAAGATGCCCCTTTTACACAAGCTGTTTGGATGTGGCCCGGATACTTACGGATGCCTGGTAAGTAAAACAATTATATTCGAAGCAAACAGCTATTTAGGAAGTTACTTAGACAATGCACACAATGCCTTTCTTCAATATCTAATTACAATTGGACTGGCTGGACTCACTGCTTATATGGTTTTTCTGGGAACATCCTTTTTCCGCCTGTTTAAAAATCGGAAACAGAATCCCTATATTCCGGCAATCCTGATTGCAACATGCTGTTATGCATTTCAGTCAACCATTAATCTGGATGTACCCATTGTAACTCCATTCCTGTGGCTGTTGTTAGCTATGGGTATGGCTGCCTGCAAAAAGACAGTTCCGTAATTACGGAACTGTCTTTTCGTCTTCTGTAACATTTTTCACTCTTGTAGTTTCTTCTGATTCAACTATCTCTGGCTCAGCCATTTTTTCTCCCGAAACCGTGGACTCTTCTTCCGGATTGCTTTCTGGATCATCTCCCTCTTCTTGCATCTTATCCGTTGGCAATATCTCGCTTTTTACATCTTCCGGTATCACGTTGCTATCCGAGACAACAGGTACTTTCTTTCGTATAATTTCCTCACCAGGGTCTTTCACCGGTTCTGTATCTTTTTCCTGCACGCCGGATAAATCCGATTCTTCATTTTCCAAAGGGGCCTCTTCCGAATCTGTCTCCTCTTCCTGTGCAGCCACCACCCAGGTAACTGACACTTCAAATGAAATATTCTTCAATCTGGACCAGTCCCCTTCTTTGTTTGCCGCACCTGTTAACCGGAAAGAATATACATTATCTTCTGGTTCTTCCTTGGAGACCGGAGGAACCGTTATATTGACAATTGCTGCTTCTTCCCCATCTCCCATAATGGGAATCTCCGTCTCTCCATCCGTTAGTGCCAGATAAAGGCTTGGCCTTGTATCTTCTGTGAACTCCCTGTCATCTGTCATGGCAAATTCTTCTTTGGCCTGTACTGTAATTCCTGCTGTTATGGCAACATCTATCGGTGTGCTGCCTGTATTGGTAATTGTTACCGCATCACTGGTGCTGCTGTAATTCTCCAGTACTTCCCCGTCAGAACGTTTAAAAAAGAGTGTGGCTCCCTCCTCAAAAGTCTGTCCATCATAGGCCGAAGCATTGGTCTTATAGATCAATTCCTGCGGATCTAATATAAAATCAAAGATCCCCACTGCATCCGTTGGTAAAACAGCCTGGACCCTGTCATCATTTTCTGCCGCATCAGCTTCCGACACCTGGGGTTGCTCTGGCTCACTTGCACAAACTATCATAGAAGAATTTATCATCATGGTTATTGATAACATGAATGCTGCCAATCTTTTAAAATATCCACTCATTTTCATCAACTCCGCATTTCATAGGCTTTAAAAACAAACGATCTTTTTGCTATATCATATTATCGGCTATTTTGCTTACAAATATAAGTCTGACTTGTGAATGCTCTTTTATTGGCCGTTAAAAAGAGGTATCCCAAAAGCACAACTTGATCACAACTTAAAAATGCTTGTTTTAAAGTTGCTATTGAGTTGCATTTTCAGGACACTCTCCCTTTAAAATTTCTTAAACCTCATTTATGTATTTTCATGAAACACAATCACATATTTTGTATTTGCGTAATGCAACAAATTGTGTTGCCCGCAGATCCTTCAAAGCTGACAATGGACTATCTACACAAAGGGGCGGAATTTTTTCACCATCTGGTTTCCCATCTTCAATTTCAACATATGAATAGTCTTTTAAAGGATCAAGAATCGGTATTCCATTCCCTAATCTATAATAATGAAAATCAAATCTTCTTGAAGGCTTCATTTCTGAAAACATATAGCTATTCACAAATTCCTCAAGAGGTATCTGCTTGGTTAATGAATACTGTTCAAATCTATAAGCAAACAGTTCCGCTTCCTTATCCCCTTCATTCAATTCCTTTCCCGTTTTATCTTTAATAGCACCATAATCTTTTACAAATTCCTGGTATAATGGATTATCCTTAAATTCTTTAATAATACTTTCTACATCTGTTCCCACACAAATGCATTCGCTTCCAACACTTTCATCCAAATCAAACGCACATGAATGTGTTAACCGACTAATTATTGCACTAGGCAGTTTTCTAAGCATACCCAAAGTACTATTCAGGGAATATAACTTATCAAAAATATAAAAATCCGAAAATCGTAAATACCTGATATCTGTTTCTTCTTTTGTCACCATTTCCATAAGAAGTGTTCCCTTGTAGTCCTTATCTAACGGAATGATATTCTCAGACTCAACTCGCAGAATCATTGCTTCAAGTATTGAAACATATTTGCTTAAAATCATCTGGCTGTATGCCATGAATTTTCCCAGCAGAAATTGTTCTACTGCACCCACGCCCTTTTTTGTAACACCAACAATATACCTTGTAGAACGACTCTTTCCATCCTCCTTTGCCTTTTCAGATAAGGTATCTGTAAGTTCTTTAACATATAAGCAATTCAACAGAATCCCCATATCCATTACACCATAGCTGGTTCCCGAAAATGTTGCATCACGCAGCAAATAGTCCAAGTTATCAGCATCCAAATCCGAATGGATCAACTGTATCATAGCCGAATACTTTTCCAACCAACAGTAACTGCCATCTCGCTCATATGCATAATTACCTATAATAAGATTACCAATAGCAATCAATAAATCATCTACAATTTTTTCAACCTCATTATCGGTCACTTTCTCTTTCTTTCTGCCATTCTCATCAATTGGTGCAAAAAAAGGATTTAAAACGACTTCTGAATTCACAGTACTAAGCACAAAATAATTGCGTATTTTCTCACGAATGCCTTTATTGTTTATAATGATCAGATTTCCAATATTTTCATGGTGATATCCTGATGAACCACTAAAACCTTTAGCAAAACTTTCCTCTGCTACTAATTTCAGATCTTTTATCTCTTCAGGATCAATCACTTCCTGCCTCTCATAATCCGGGTTCAGAAAACCAGGGCAATTCACAAAATGTTTCAAGTTCTGAGATATCCGTTCTTCCTGGTATTTCCTGACCTGTTGTGCATCTTTATACGCAAACTCAATATTATGTGATAGGGGGTAATGCCCAATATCGTGCAGCAGGCCAGCCAGACGCAAAATTTGAATTTCACTATCACAAAAAAAATCTTCTCGCATATTAATATTAATACGAGCCGCCATTTCTCCTGCAATATGCATAACGCCAATCGAATGGGTATAACGGGTGTGAAGAGCACATGGAAAAATCCAATTTACTAATCCAAGCTGAGATAGACTATGTAATCTTTTAAATATTGGCAGCTTCTCAATTTCTTTTTCAACCTCTGTAAGCCCAATTTGACCATATATATTATCTAATATATGGTCGCATATCCTAACTTTATATTCAAAATTCGCTACATGGTACTCTTCCACAACCAGACACTCTCACTCTCATGGTATTTTAATATGCAGTCGCTACTGAAAGCATATCTGCTCTCTCTAAAAGTTCCCACGCATGATGGTTCGTATTCTCATCATTATACTCGGATTTTTCTCCTACAAGCCTTTGGTTTACTGTTTCAAAATTTGCCCCAGGTAACATTACCCTCGAAATATACGTCATAGATCCTAATATCTCTATCCATTGTACAGGTTGCTCTTGATGTTCATCAATCTCCAGATCTGCTCGTAGTTTATCAATGCGTGTTAAACAATCTGACAAAATGCTCTCCTTCTCCGACTGCTCTTCATAAAAGCTCTGAACAACGTTTTCATTTCTATCCATTGAACGTAAAAGAGCTAATAATCCAGGCGAAAAGGGACCTTTAAAATTCCAGGAATAATCAAAATCTCCAATCTCAACTCCTGCCACTTTTAATAAATAGCACATTTTCTGCGTTTCAACATGTAATCCGGTACTGCCAACCTCCCCTACATGGGTATTGTACCTACTGCCGTAGAAATGCTCATACGCTACCAAAGTCTTCTTCTGGTCAAAGCTAAGTTCTCTCATTCAAAGCCCCTCCGTCCAAAAAAGGATTCTCCACACCCAAGAATGCCCTGTTTTTTCCAAAATTTCTTTGTTCTGCAAAAACGACATAACTAATTATATATTATAATATTCGCAAATGTCAATATGGTTATACCATACTTTTTCCCAATATTTCCCACAAAGTATGGATACAGCATTCAAAAATAATAGTGCTATACCACTTTCACAACAAATTTTAAGGCAAAATGGGCTTTCTATGTCCTCTAATACAGTCCATCATCCACCCTTACCTCCACATCCTGCACCATCACCGGCTTTCCCGTCTCCCGATACAGCCACACCAGGGAACTCCAGTCCCCATAATAGGCATCACTGAGCCCGATAGCCGGATACATATCCGTGGTATCATCATAGATTCCGATCTCTTCTGCCTGGAACCATTCCTTCAGCCGCATATATTCCGCATACAATTCCGGCCGCATGGAGAGAAGCGTACTTTCCATCAATGGATGGGGCCTCCACAGAAGCACTGCATCTTCCCGGTTATGGAAAACAGTAAAAACATCCTGCATTTTGTTCAAATAGGCATCTCCGGCCTTTAAAAGGCCATTCAGGCTTGTATTGTAAAGAATCACTTTCTTTCCCTCTGTCCTCTCCAACCATTCTCCTGGGACCTCCACATTATCCCGGTTCACGGAACGGACCTTGTCAATCTTGGGAGACCCCAGTGCCAGGACCTTTTTTTCAAACTGTCCCTGGGGATACAGCCTGCTGCAGTAACGAATATAATCCTGCCGTTCCCTCTCCGTCTGGGCGATAATATAATCCGCATACAGAACTGCTGTGGGTGTAGCAAAATTCTCATCAATTCCCTCTCCATTCAGTACGAAATAGGGAACATATACCAGCTTATTTGTAAAATTCTTCAGATTTTTAGAATAAAAATAAGGATGAACCGAGGTTACATAATTCCCCCCATCATAAGGATTGTGAATAAAAATCACATCCGGCAGGCGGATTTCAAAATCATATTCATTATAATGGGTGATGGGAACATCTTTTGGAAACAGCTTTCCCTCATAGTGTTCCTCCCGAAAGCTTCCATCCGGATTCCTGTCATAATAGGGAATAGGTATCACATAGGTGTCACAATCCCCATCCTCCCCGGCTGCTTTCCAGATACTTTCCAGGGAATCCCACATAGATGCTTTATATGGTAAAAAAACGGCTTCCAGCCGATCCGGAACTTCCTGTTCAATCAGACGGCGAATCCGAAGAATCTGCCCTGTCAAAACCTGCAACAAATCCTTTGCCCGGGGCAGATTCTCCAAAGCCAATGTCATCTGGTACAAATTTTCACAGTAAGCCTCCAGTTCCGCCACAGTCTCTGTCTCTTCGCCATACAGCTTCTCCATAGTCTCTCCTATAGAAATAGCACTGTCCTGACAATCCGACAAAAGCTGAATAAGCCCTTCTTTCTTTTTAGATGCCTTAGGCAAATTGATTTTCAAAGCTTTATTTGCCTTAATTAATGTGTCCGTCATAGAAAGCAACTGTTTTCTCGTAGTACGGCTCATATTCTACTTCCTTTCTGCTCTGCTGTGCTATTTAATCCATTCTGCTTTTCGGGAATGAAGCAATGCCTCAAAAATCTCCAAATCCTCCACTGAGGTCAGCTTAATATTCTTTTCAGAGCCCAGCGAAAAGTAAAGCTCATGTCCCAGTTCAATAAGCAGGGTACAGGTGGCCACAGAATTGGTAATTCCCCGTCTCAGGGCTTCCTCATGAAGTTCCGTGAGTGTTCCCACCGAAGCACACTGGGGTGTCTGGGTAATCTTCAGGTTATCCCTGGCAATCTGGCTTCTGGAGGTCTGCCCATCCTCCGTACACAGCATAGCCGATGTACATTGTACAACGGATATGGCATTCCCGTGCCGGGCAGCAACCCGAATACAGTCAGAAATAATCTCTTCCGACACCAGCGGCCGAATGGCATCATGGATCAGGATCAAATCCTCCCTCTGATGCCGGGATGCAATGTCATAAATGCCTGTCCGAATAGATTCCTGTCCATTGCTCCCCCCCGGTACAATGCTTTCCAGCTTTGTAATTCCGAACTGCTTACAATAAGCCCCCAGAATCTCATTCCACCCCTCCACACAAACAACTACAATCCCGTCGATACAGGGGTGTTTCTGAAAGGCCTCCAGGGTATAGATAATCACCGGTTTATCATATACATTTAAAAATTGCTTGGGAATATCCTGATGCATCCGCTGTCCGGACCCACCCGCAATAATCAATGCAATATTCTTCATAAAGCTGCTCCTTTACTATTACCTTCTCTTATTCCATGTGATACAGAGCCTTGAACATCTCCACATCCTCAACGGAATTTAGCTTAATATTAAAATCGGACCCTTTGGAAAAATATATGGTCTCCCCCAGCCTGGCAAGCATACTGTTATTGTCTACACAGCGAAGAACTTTTTTCTCAATCGCCTCCCGGTGTACCCGTTCCAGATAATCCAGACGGTAGGACTGAGGTGTCTGAATCCGGCGGATATGATATCTGGATATACTTTCTTTTCCGCTTTGCCCGTCTATAGTCAGCATCACCGTATCCATAGAACGGACTGCCGCAACTCCCATTCCTTTCTTCCGGCAGGTGCGAATGCTGTCCGTAATCAAATCTTCCGTCACAAGAGGACGGATAGCATCATGAATCACCACCACGTCATCTGGCTTGCAGTGTTCTGTCAGCCACACCACACCTCTTCGAATGGACTCCTGCCCGTCCGGTCCCCCTTCCACGATCTTCTCCAATTTTGAAATATCAAATTGCTTTCCATAGGCCTTTACCATCTCCTGCCACCCGGACAGACAGGATACCACGATCATATCAATCTCCGGATGGTTTTGAAATGCCTGCAATGTATAAACAATCACCGGACGGTTTTCTACGATAACAAACTGCTTCGGAATATCCATCTGAAAGCTGGGATCCACACCCCCTGCCAGAATTAATCCAATATTCATATGTGCTCCTCCTTCGTTCACCTGTGTCGCTCACTTTTTTAACAAAGCAAGCCGTTCAAGTGCCGGCCGATAGTTCTCCCGAGCCGCTTTTTGATAATATTCCCGGGCCTTAACAGGATCTCCTGCCACTTCATACCAGGTCCCCAGGTTATAAGCCGCCCGAAAAGAACCTGTACCGCCAACGCCCTGATTTGCCGGAACCTCACCGATCTCCAGGCATTTCAGATAGGATTGTTCGATACGGGGCAGGTAAGAAACATACTTTCCGGTATCTGCCAAAATGGCCCGCATAAACAAAATTCCTGAGACAAAATGAAAGTCCGCATAGGTCTCAAGGGAGCCCTCCTCTTTTTGTACAATTCCAAGGGCCGTATCCCAGTCCTGGATTTCAATCAATGTATAGAGGTAATTGATGATACCACTTGCCCGATATCCGGTTCCCTTCTCCGGCACATGCCGGTAAAAATCTCTGTAGTACACGCAGGCCTCTTTATAACGCTTCAGACCCCGCAGCGTTTCCGCTGTCTGATATAAAAAATAAGAATCTGACGGATTCTCTTTCAGTTCTTCAAGGAGAATCGAAAGATTCCTCTCCGCTTTCCCCGGCCGCAGATATCCATCGTGCTCAAAAAGCAGTGGAATCGGAAAGACTGGCAGGTTCGTATTCACCTGCTCGTGAATCCGCCCTGTATATCCGATTCCTTTCGGCAGCAGCCTGGAGGTATAGGAATAAGCATAAGCCCTCTCTTCTCTGCCGTCAGGAAGCTTCTCCAGGTAAAAATCCTTCCGATCTATGGCACCAATCCGATCCGGATGCCTTAAAAATTCCTCCAGTTCTTTCCGATTCCCCTTTATCAGATATTCATCCGCATCCAACACCAGATTCCAGTCACAATCAGATTGAGCCAGAGCAAAATTGCGGGCTGCCGCAAAATCCTGATTCCAGACATATTCCGTAACCACTGCCCCGTAAGCAGCGGCAATCTCTCTGGTTCGATCTGTGGAGCCCGTATCTGTAATATATATTTTATCGGCCAGCCCTGCCGCCTGCTTAAGACAGCGTGACAGACTTTTTTCTTCATTTTTTACAATCATAACAATAGCCAGAGTATTCATTTTTCCAATCCTCCGAAGCTGCTCGATTTATAAGATTTATAGTAATATTCACAAATATTATCTATATTTTAAAACAGCCTGAAAGGAATTGCAATGATTGTTTTTTGGCTAATCCGCCAAAGCTTTCAATAATATCTGCTGCATTTTCAGAAGTTCCATGTCATTCGGAAGCAAGGGCAGAAGCTGAGTAAGTACAGCCATCGCCTCTTTGTACTGCCCGCTTTCTATCATGGCTGTAAGTGCCGTCTTCATCTGAACCGCCAGCTGTTCAAACTCCGCACCTGCTGTTGAGTTCGGACTCTCCATCTCGTTTTTAAGAAGCCGCAGGGCCTCCCGGACTACACCCGTCATTTTAGGATAGATCTGTAAAACATACCGCAGCAGGCGAAGAGTTTCGGTAAGGTTCCCCTGTTCCCAGTTCTCCAGGGCCTCGCTGACTGCCAAAGCCATGCGGCAGTCTTCCGGAAGAAGACTTCTAAAATCCCCCTCAAACAGCGTTTCCTGATACAGTCCCCTGTAAAATTCCTGAATGCACCGGGCATATTCCCCCATCGCAAGGAGCAGTTCCCTCTTCATCCCAAACCCCATGGTCAGCTCCTTTTCCCACAGGAGTTTCTCAAGCCAAAGGCCATGAAGCGGGTGATTGACAAACAACGTTCTGCGGGCTTCCCAAACACTTTCATTTTCCTCGTAAGTTCTGGTGCTCATCACTTCCTCTATGCACTTCTTCCACGCATCCAGATCCATCCGCTTCAGTAAAGCAGAAAAATTCTTTTGTTCCAACAGGGCTTTTTCTACGAGCTGATTCCTAAGATAGGGATTATCTATTTCTTTCAGGCAGCGGCGGAACAGAAAATCTCCCTGCTCCTGCAGCAAAAGCTTCTGCAGCAAAAGATAAGGCGAATCATAAGGCAGATTCACAAGAATTTCCGCCATGTGGGGTTCATACTGCCCTTTCCACTGATCCAGAAGCGGATAATATTGCTGCATTCTGTACTCCGCCTCCCAGGGCATCAACCCCAGAAAATACACAGCCTTTTCCCACTCTTCAAGTTCCAGTGCAGCTTTTACGCATCCCATCCGAACCGGGTTCAGCCATTCCGGAGTCATCACCTTATCCCGGCTCATGGTGCCAAAACGTTGTTTGATCCAGAGTTCCGGATGTTTTTCCATATCTGTGAGCAGCTCTTCAAATGCCGTTCCGTATTCCAGAATTTCTGCAAACTTCTTTGTCTCCGTCCCGATTCCAACCAAAAGCGAATAGATGAACAGTCTTGTCAGTTCATTTGGTTTTTCTTCCTCCAGAATCGAAACTGCATCTTTCCACGCCCTGGCATAATCCTCCTTTTTATAGAGAATCTCAATCAAATAGGTCTGAAGCCAACTCTCATAGAGAAACTCCGTATCCTTACAGACACTCCTGCCCTGACGGCAGGCTTTCTCCGCCTTTTCCCAATCTCCCTGGGACACATACTCCTGGGTTAGCTGAACATGATTTTTCGTGTACCCCGGCCGTTCTTCTATATCTTTCAAAAGCAGAGAAACATTTCGTTCCCTCTTTTTTGTATCCACTTTCTGCACATCCTTAATATAACCATAATGGTGCACATAAGACCGGAATACCTTACAGGGTGCATTACAGGGATGAAGTTCCTCGTGAATCGGGTTCTCAAAATGTAGATCCGGAGTACGCCTTACCATCCGGTAAGCTGCAAATTCCGTATATCTGGTTCCGTTCCAGTCAGAATAATTACGGCTTCCATAAGAAGCCGAACGGTACCTAAGGTATTCTCCGCTGCGAAAAAAATCACAGATCTCCGTCACATCCTCAAACCATTCATCATCATCCAGATACAGAAACCATTCACCTTTCGCATGCTTAAGTCCTGCATTTCGGGCCGCCGAAAAATCATTGCACCAGGTAAAGGGAACGATCTGATCGGTGTAGCGTTCCGCCACCTGTCTGACTCTCTCATCTGTTCCGGTAAAAACTATAATCAACTCTGCCGGAACTTCCAGAAGAAGTGGTTTCAAAGAGTCCAGGCATCTCTCCAGGGTTGCGATTCGATTAGAAGCCAAAAGCGAAATGGTAAGAGGAAGTTTCATAGTAGGTTTACTCCTTTTCTTTTATCAGTCAATTTATCTATATTCTGCCACAATTTTGCCTAAAAAAAGTACCGGTCCTTTGGACCGGCACTTTTTCGTTGCATATTCAGCTTACTGCAGCAACTGCAGAACTCCCTGAGGAACCTGATTAGCCTGAGCAAGCATAGCCTGAGAAGCCTGAACCAGAATGTTATTCTTGGTGTAGGCCATCATCTCTTTCGCCATGTCTACGTCACGGATACGGCTCTCAGCAGCAGTGATGTTCTCGGTCTGAACACCCAGGTTGTTGATAGTGTGATCCAGACGGTTCTGAAGAGCACCAAAGGTGGAACGCATGGAAGAAACATGATCAATTGCCTGATTTGCAATGTTAATTGCTTCCTTTGCTCCAGCCACATTGCTGATATCAATCTTGGAAACCATACCAGCAGTTCCTCCGATGGTCTCGGAATGCATCTTATCCAACTTTACACCCAACTGATTGAAATCATCAGAAGTCTCACCTACGTGAAGTGTAATGCCTACATTCTCGCCGTTGAACAACTTCATGCCATTGAAGTTTGCACTGTCACTGATTCTATTGATCTCATCCTGCAGCTGTACGATCTCTTTCTGCATTTCAGAACGGTTAGTGCTGGAGTATGTTCCGTTGGCAGACTGGGTAGCCAGAGCAACCATACGGTTGAGCATGGAGTGAACCTCTGTCAGAGCACCCTCAGCGGTCTGTACCAGAGCAACGCCGTCTTCTGCGTTCTTCTGAGCAGTCTCAAGACCGGTAATCTGAGCTCTCATCTTCTCGGAAATAGCAAGACCTGCTGCATCATCGCCTGCACGGTTAATCTTGTAACCAGAGGAGAGTTTCTCCAAGTTCTTTCCTACGGAAGAGTTGTTGTTCGTTAAGTTTCTGTGTGCATTTAATGCAGTAATATTGTGCTGAATTCTCATATTTTTTCCTCCTTGATAATTGCGGGAAACATCCTTTTCCCCGTAAAGTTATTATTTGGGTATCCGGAAAGTGTTATATGGACTGCCGGCTATTGTCCAATAAAGTACACTTAAATGGACACCCTGAAAACTACTTTTCATTTACATTATCGAGCGATTACAGAATAACTTAAGTGTTTTTCTAAAAAATTTTTATTTTTTTATTATTCTCATTTCGCACATGGATGCACAAGTGCTTTTGCAGCCTCTCGATATTCGCCGATTCGTTTGTACATAGTGCTTCGACCCATGTTGCATAGCCGGGCAAATTCATTGATCGTGATAACTCCCTGTTCCCAATCCACATAAAGCTCTGAAAAATTGGGGGGTATGGGAATGGGAGGTTTTCCA
Source organism: uncultured Lachnoclostridium sp. (assembly GCA_948330435.1). Taxonomy (GTDB): domain Bacteria; phylum Bacillota; class Clostridia; order Lachnospirales; family Lachnospiraceae; genus Laedolimicola. Next base: position 92,550 of record CAOJBY010000005.1, read on the forward strand.
AACCTTACCCCCCGCCGTCTCGCCGCTTCAATTCCCTCCGCTTGCCGGGTGCGAATATTGTTTCGCTCATTCTCCGCAACAAAGGACAGAAGCTGCAGCACGACATCACTGATAAAGTTTCCTAGCAAGTCTCTGCTTTTTGTTGTATCCAAAAGAGGCATATCCTGAATTATAATATCCACTCCCAGCTCTTTGGTAAGCATACGCCATTGTTCCTTAATCTCTTCATAATTGCGTCCCAGACGATCGATGCTTTTTGTAACCACCAGATCCCCTGCTTTTAAGCTTTTAAGCATCCTTTGATATGCCGGCCTTTGGAAGTCCTTTCCGCTTTGCTTATCAATAAATATCCCCGTCTGGGGAATCCCCATTTTCTTCAGTGCAATTAACTGCCGTTCCACATTCTGCTCCCGGGTTGATACACGCACATAGCCGTATACATTTTTCTTCATAAAGCTCTCCTTCTTTATCTTCTGTATTTCTGTTTAACTGCTGAAAGTTGCCAGTGCTGCCTTATTCATATAAAAATTCATCCAATGCCGAAAAGACCTCGTCCTCCGTGAATCCAAAGCAATCTGCATATTTGTCAGAGGTGGTTGTTACTATTTCGGTCTATATAAGTGTACTTCACTGGACAATAGCCGGCAGTCCATATGGCACTTCCCGGATACCCAAATAATAACTTTACGGGGAAAAGGATGTTTCCCGCAATTATCAAGGAGGAAAAAATATGAGAATTCAGCACAATATTACTGCATTAAATGCACACAGAAACTTAACGAACAACAACTCTTCCGTAGGAAAGAACTTGGAGAAACTCTCCTCTGGTTACAAGATTAACCGTGCAGGCGATGATGCAGCAGGTCTTGCTATTTCCGAGAAGATGAGAGCTCAGATTACCGGTCTTGAGACTGCTCAGAAGAACGCAGAAGACGGCGTTGCTCTGGTACAGACCGCTGAGGGTGCTCTGACAGAGGTTCACTCCATGCTCAACCGTATGGTTGCTCTGGCTACCCAGTCTGCCAACGGAACATACTCCAGCACTAACCGTAAGGAGATGCAGAAAGAGATCGAGAACTTGAAAGATGAGATCGACAGAATTGGTAAGAGTGCAAACTTCAATGGTATGGCACTGTTTGATACAGAAAAGCTTGCCACCCTTGATCCAGCAAACGAAATTGTTCTTCATGTAGGCGAGACTTCTGCCAGCTATAATAGTCTTTCCGTGAAGTTAGGCGGCATGAACACCGAGATCCTTCAGAATGATAAAACGGGCGAAACAATTAATGCTTTATCCGTTACCACTGCCGCACTGGCAAAGACAGCGATTGATACTGCTAATGCAGCTATCGATCAGATTTCTTCCATGCGTTCTGATTTCGGTGCTCTTCAGAACCGTCTGGATCACACCATCAACAACCTAGGTGTTCAGACCGAAAACATCTCTGCTGCTGAGAGCCGCATCCGTGACGTAGACATGGCGAAAGAGATGATGGCCTACACCAAGAATAACATTCTGGTTCAGGCTTCTCAGGCTATGCTTGCTCAGGCTAATCAGGTTCCTCAGGGAGTTCTGCAATTGCTGCAGTAAGCTGAATAGACAACGAAAAAGTGCCGGTCTAAAGGACTGGCACTTTTTTTAGGCAAATTCTGGAAGAATATAGATTGATTGAGAAAAAAGGAGTAAAACCATTATGAAACTTCCTCTTACCATTTCGCTTTTGGCTTCTAATCGAATTGCAACCCTGGAGAGGTGTCTGGACTCTTTGAAACCACTTCTTCTGGAAGTTCCGGCAGAGTTGATTATAGTTTTTACCGGAACAGATGAGAGAGTCAGACAGGTGGCGGAACGCTACACCGATCAGATCGTTCCCTTTACCTGGTGCAATGATTTTTCGGCGGCCCGAAATGCAGGACTTAAGCATGCGAAAGGTGAATGGTTTCTGTATCTGGATGATGATGAATGGTTTGAGGATGTGACAGAAATTTGTGATTTTTTTCGCAGCGGAGAATACCGGCAGTACAATTTTGCAGGATATGTTCAGCGTAATTATTTGAATTGGATGGGTTCCAGGCATGCAGATGTGGTTGTCTATCGGATGGCCAGGAGAAGCCCGAAACTGCATTTTGAAAATCCCATTCACGAAGAACTGCTTCCTTATGTTCCGCCATGTAAGATTTTTCAGGCCTATGTGCATCACTACGGCTACCTTAAGGATACAACAGGGGATAACAGCGGAAAAGCTTCACGGAATATTCCGCTTTTGCTGGAAGATCTGGAAAAACGACCGGATTATACCAAAAACTATGTTCAGCTTGCACAGGAATACTGCACAGAAGAAAACTGGGAGCAGGCAGAAGAAATATGCCGCAAGGGCCGCAATGTATGCCCAAAAGAAGAACCTTTACTTAAAGGCTGGCTTCAAGTGGCCCTTGTTGAGATCTTATACAAGAAAAAAGATTATAAACAGGCAGAGAAAGAAGCCCTGCTGATTCTGGAACGGGAGAAGCCCGTGGAATTGGTACGCCTTCTTTTGTTTGAATTTCTTGTTGTGATTTATGAGGAACGGAAAGCCTACGAGAAACTGTTAGAATATGGTGTCAAATTTGAAAAGCTTTTGTCTTATATGGAGAGCCGTCCGGATCTTTGGAGTAACCAACAGATGGGAACTGTGAGCAGAGACAAGGTTCTGCATCCGGAATGGCTTTATCCGATACGCTTAAAATGTGTCAAGGCTTCCCTGGAGCTTGATAATCTCAAAGAAGCCGAATTCTTTCTTGAGCTTCTGCCCTGGGAAGATGAATATAGTATTCAAGCATATTATCCCCTGTTGGAACAGTGGAAAAAGGTCTATGCACCTGCTCTGCCTGAACTTTTGGTCAGGCTGCCTCAGGATTCACCCTACATCTTATATCAAAAATTACTTCATGAAGAACAGAATGGAAATCTTGAGGCAGGAATGTTTCTTTTTCACCGTTGTCTAAAAGAAATTGATCAGCCTTATCTGCAGAGACAGCTTGTAGAAAAAGCCCTTCATGAAAAAAAGGATTTATCAGCATTATTGGATCGGATGGATCTGGATTCCTGGAAAATGTGTATCTCCGTTGTCATAAATGAAACACCTTACGTAGAGGATCCATACTTATGGGAGGCCCGGGAGGTTCTCTTTACAAAATATCCTTTGCAGGGCCTGTGTCTGGAAAAGCTTCTTTGGGAAAGGGTGCTTTCCAGAGGCTTTTTGATGAAAGAAGATCTGCTGAAAGCTCTGGGGGAATATTGTCGATGTATTCAGGCATTTTATAAGGGACAGTACCGGGAAATGATGTTTGAGGAAAAATCAAGATATCTTCTCCCCTCGGACTGTCGTATGGCGTTGACAGTCCAGGATGCACTGGAACATTGGACCCAGGGAAAACTAACCGAAACTGTCCGGTTGTTCCGCCAGGCACTAAAGATTTATCCCCAGATAACAGGCATAATCCGTGAAGTTCTCCGCCTTTTAAAAAATGAAACAGCAGGGCCTCCCCAAACAGCAGGTGCAGAATTTGAGCAACTGGCAGTACAAATGAAAGCAGCATTGAATGGTATGGTGCAAAGGGGACAATATAAGGAAGCCATGTCCGTGCTGTCGCAGCTTCTGCCGTTGCTGCCAAATGATATGGAACTTTTGAAGCTTTGGCAGCTTCTGCTAAGCCGGACCTGTTAAAGCATTACCCTGGTGGCCGCTTCCCACCGGCCTTTCTGCCCCTCATATTCCTCATTCAGCCAAGATATCGCTTCATCAAATCCCTCCTGGGTAAAGGGAAACTCCCGACAGGTCTTCTCCTCCTCCGGCGTCATCTCAAAGCAACAGGGCTCCGGGTAAATCACAGCCTCCAGGCAGGTTTCTTCTTCCTTTGTTTTCTTCTTCAGCCGATAACGCATCCCCTGATAACTGCCTGTGTATACACTTCGGTTTATATAGGGAAGACCTGCCTGTCCATGTAAATCTATCATAACTCCCTCACTCCTCTTACAACGGATGTCTCCTGCGGACCACCTCAAAGGCCTCCTTAGCCACAGCCAGGGTCTCAGCAATATCATCATCACTTAATGCCGCATTAATAAAGTGATTGTGATGATTTGTAAAGAACACACCCCGAAGTACACACTCCGCCACCCATTCCTGATGCAGCGTCAAGGTAGGATCATCTGCGATCCGCAGATAGAACAGAGACGGCACTCCGCTCACATGCAAATCAAATTCAAACCCCTTAGCAGCTTCAATCAGTCCTTCTTTAAGCTTCGTTCCCTTTTCATTTAGCAATGCAGTGATATCCAGCCGCTTCATCTTCTCAATACAGGCAATCCCTGCTGCAAAAGGTACGGCACTCATCCAGTAGCTTCCCGTATAAGAAAGGCTGCTGACAGAATTCTTGAGAAAATCCTTGCCGCAGAGGGCAGACACATTATAGCCATTGGCCAAAGCCTTGCAAAAACAGATGAGATCCGCCTCAAACCCAAAGTAATGATCTGATCCCGCCATATCCAGCCGGAACCCCGCACGCACATCATCAATCACCAGGACCGTATCATTTCTTGTGCAAAGCTCTCTTACTTTCGTCCAGAACCCATCCTTCGGCAGCTCATTATCCTTGAAATTCCCATGCATATAAGGCTGTCCAATCACGGCCGCAATCTCATTCTTATTTTCCGCAAATACCCGTTCCAGAGTCTCGTAATCATTCCAGTCTACATACAGATTGTTGCACACATCCTCCTCAATCACCCCGGCATAGTCAATCTTCTGGGTCCAGGGAGCGATTCCATGATAATATCCTTTAAAAAACACGATTTTCTTCCGATGGGTATAGGCACGGGCCGTCATCACGGCCAGGGTAGTCACATCATTGCCGTTTTTTGCAAAAAAAGCCCAATCAGCCGTATGTACGGTTTCCACCAAAAGCTCCGCAAAATCTATCATTTTCGTTGAGGGCGAGGTCATACAGTTCCCCAACTCCATCTGAGTCCTTGCCGCCTCATCCACATCCGGATCGCAGTATCCCAGAATATTTGGACCGTAGGCACACATGTAATCAATAAATCTGTTTCCGTCCACATCCCAGAAATAGCTTCCTTTAGCCCTCTCGCCAAACAACGGAAAGGCTTCCACCGGAATAAAACAGCCCTCCGCCGGTCCCAGGTGTCCATAAACACCGGAGGGAATCACCCTAGCTGCCCTTGTAAACGCTTCTCTGCTCTTTGTATAGGTATTTAACCCTCTCATCATTTTTCTCCCTCCTTAAGCCAAATACAGGCCCACACGGTCCAAAATCCGGTTCATATTGTCAAGCATGGAAATCATACCACTCATACGGATATCACCTGTTCCAATGCATGCCAGAGAATTTACCTTCCCGTCAAAAAGGTCTCTCGCAATAGTAATACTCCCAAATTCCATGCAGGCATCCGGTGCCTTGGGTGTCCTTTTTACTGTTGTCAGATGATGATCTTTTACGCAGACAGAGGCCGTAGGCCCATTTTTAATAGAAAGCTTGATAATCCCGTCATTCATATAGGAAGCACTGGCCCGGCTCACCTTATCATGGTTCCCGATCTGGCTGATTGCCGCTGCTATGGTATAAAACATAAGCGTCGTACTCTTCTCAAAAAATGCAGGATCCGCAAGGTCCTCCGGCGAAGCTTTCAAATAGCGGGTCAAAATATCCGTAAGTCTTGTAAAGCCTTTCAGCAAAAAGGGAAGCTTTGTAAAGCCTTTCGACGGAATGGGTGTCACCGTCCCATCAATCATCCCATTAAACTTTTGCACACTGGAAAAGGGCAGGCGAATCTGACAATGTTCGGCCCCACTCTTAAGCCGGCAGGTTCCATGATCAAAAAACAGAGTTGCCGCCGGCCCATTCGCTGCCGCAAAACCAATGCTCACTTGCTTATCTGCAATCAAGTCCTTTGCCTCATCATCAATGCTACACAGATTCTCCAGTGTGCCAAGCACTGCAAAAAGATTAATATATGCCAAAGTCTTTTCATCCGTATTATGTTGTCCAATCATGTCTTCTCCTCCGCCCTTCCTTAATAGCAATACACATTTCCGCCTGCACTTTTTACTGTCCTACATTTATCCAGTATACGTTTTCACTTTCCAAAAGTCAATTTAGATGATATCATAAGACTCAAGTATGAGTTTACAAAAGGAGAGATTATGACCAGGAAATTATACTATGAAAATAGTCATCAAAAAGAGTTTACGGCCACTGTAATCAATTGCGAAGCCTCTATGGATGCCTACCGCATCTGTCTTGACCAGACCGCCTTTTTCCCGGAAAGCGGCGGACAGGCCGGTGATAAAGGCTTTTTAAATACATATGAAGTCTTTGATACCCAGGAAAAAGACAATCTCATATGGCATTACACCAGAGTTCCCATAGAGCCCGGGACCATTGTAAGCGGACAAATCGACTGGGCCAAACGCTTCGACCGAATGCAGCAGCATACCGGAGAACACATCGTATCCGGCCTGATTCACAGATACTTCCATTATAATAATGTAGGTTTCCACCTGGGGGAAACAGAAGTAACCCTGGATTTTGACGGTCCCATCACCAAAGAAGAACTCAAAAGAATTGAGAAAGAGGCCAATGAAGTCCTTTGGTGCAACCTGCCCATAGAAATCGCCTATCCCTCCAAAGAAGAACTTAAAACCCTCCACTACCGCAGTAAAATTGAAATTCGGGGTCAGGTACGTATTGTTACCATCCCCGATATTGATGTATGTGCCTGCTGTGCCCCCCATGTATCCTTCACCGGAGAAATTGGTCTCATTAAACTTACAGGCGTTCAGTCTCACCGGGGAGGTGTCCGTATACATCTGCTGGCCGGAAAGAGGGCCCTTGCTGACTATGGGGAAAAAGAGCAGGCTGTAAAAGCAATCTCCGTCCTCCTATCCGCCAAAGAAGAGGATGTCCCCAAAGCTGTGGAACGCCTGAAGCAAGAAAATTTCAACCTGGTTGGTCAGATTCTCCAACTTCACAAAACTCTGATTGAGCAAAAAGCCGCCCTTGTACCAGAGGGTACGAAAGACATCGCCTTTTTCGAAAAAGATCTGGATAATAACACCGCACGGGAATTTGTCAATCTCCTCACCAGGCGCTGTACGGGAATCGCCTGCGTCTTCACAGGAAATGATACCACCGGCTACCGCTATATTCTGGGAAGTTCCCGGGAAGATGTCCGTCCTTTATGTAAAAAACTCAATGAAACTTTCCAGGGAAAGGGAGGTGGCAAACCGGAGATGGTTCAGGGTTCCCTGAACGGAGCAGCCAAAGCCATTCAAGAACTGCTGTTTTAACATCCCGTCCTTTTGTTACAGACGCAGTGCCCTCTCAATCAGCTTTTCATAAACCGGCATCATATCTGGCTCTGTCACTTTCTCCTGCAGCATCTCTAAAGGAATCCAGGCCACCCCGCTGTTTTCATCCTCTTTCACCTGCAAGGCCTCTTCCTCATCAGTCTCCAGCAGAAAGCTTACATTCAAATGTAAATGAGCACTCACATACTGTCCTCGTTTAAAATGTCCCCAAACCGGCAGAACCTCCAGGCTCTGCATCTCTTCCCTGATGGAGCTGACTTTCTTAATTCCTGTCTCCTCCTGTGCCTCACGCACAGCCGTAAGAAGCAGTTTCTCCTCACCGTCTGCATGTCCTCCCGTCCAGGACCAAGACCGGTAAATATTGTGATACACCATAAGAAGCTTCCTCCGATCCCGATTAAAGATCAAAGAGGAAGCTGTCATATGGGCCATCTCGCACTGTCTTGTCCCAATCGTATTCGGAAACAACTCCACATAGTGAAGCATCAACTGCCGATCTCGTTCTTCCTGTTCACAAATCGGCCGATAATCCAAAATTTGTCTTTGGTAACAGTTCATTATGCCTCCGTAAATTCATCCTTGCCTACACCACAGATAGGACATACCCAGTCTTCCGGAAGATCTTCAAAAGCAGTTCCGGCTGCAATCCCATTATCCGGATCACCTACCTCTGGATCATACTCATAGCCACAGGGTTCACATACATACTTTTTCATAGTTATTGTCTCCTTTCCATAATCGTCCCGTAATATCCATTCCAGTTTTTTATCTGGAAGAATTTCCGTTCTACTAGAATATACCAAAAAATCCGTCTTTATTCCATAGCTTTTTCATTTTTATTTAAAATTTTTTCATCTAAAGTCCTCGATTTTCCCCACTTTCTTGTATAATCTTCTAAATACGACAAACAATATCTTGTAATCCTTATTGACAACACCACTATATCTTGTTACAATAAGTTTCGTCACTATCTATTACAATACAAATCGGAAATTGAGGGAAGTTTTATGAAAATTATTAAGAGAAGCGGCACCGAGGTTGATTTCGATCCTCAAAAAATCATCATTGCCGTAGCTAAAGCAAATGAAAAGGTTGTTCCCAGTGCCCGGATGACCTCTCTTCAGATCAGACGAATCGCCGAGGACGTACAGATTGCCGCTCAGAATATGAATCGCTCCTTAAGTGTCGAGGAGATTCAGGATATTGTTGAAGATCAGATTATGAATCAGCGGGCTTTCGATGTAGCCAGACGTTACATCACCTACCGCTATAAGAGAGCCATGGTTCGTAAGTCCAACACCACCGATGAGCAGATCCTAAGTCTCATTGAGTGCAACAACGAAGAAGTAAAGCAGGAGAACTCCAACAAGAATCCCACGGTCAACAGTGTACAGCGCGACTATATGGCCGGTGAGGTAAGCAAGGATATTACCAAACGTTTTCTTCTTCCCACAGAGATTGTGTCAGCTCATGATCAGGGATTGATTCATTTTCACGATGCAGACTATTTTGCCCAGCATATGCACAACTGTGATCTGGTGAATCTGGAGGACATGCTTCAGAATGGAACCGTCATCAGCGGCACGATGATCGAGAAGCCCCACAGCTTCTCCACCGCCTGCAATATTGCCACCCAGATCATTGCCCAGGTGGCCTCCTGCCAGTATGGCGGACAGAGCATTTCTCTTACGCATCTGGCTCCCTTTGTAGACATCAGCCGGAAGAAGATTCGCAGGCAGGTAGCTGACGAACTCCATTCCATTCACGAGGCCGTAACGGAAGAGGAGATCAACACCATCACAGAAAAACGCCTTCATGAGGAGGTGAGAAATGGTGTGCAGATGATCCAGTATCAGGTCGTTACTTTGATGACCACCAATGGACAGGCTCCTTTTGTAACTGTCTTTATGTATCTCAACGAGGCAAAGAATGAACAGGAGAAAAATGATCTTGCTCTGATTATTGAAGAAACCCTCCGTCAGCGCTACGAGGGTGTAAAAAACGAAAAGGGAATCTGGATCACCCCTGCCTTTCCCAAACTCATTTATGTGCTGGAGGAGGATAACATCCACGAGGACAGCAAATACTACTACCTGACCAAGCTGGCAGCCAAGTGTACGGCCAAACGTCTGGTACCGGATTATATTTCTGAAAAAATTATGCTTCAGAACAAGATTGACAAGAACGGCGAAGGCCACTGTTATACCTGTATGGGCTGCCGCAGCTTCCTGACTCCCTATGTGGATGAAGATGGAAATCCAAAGTATTACGGCCGTTTCAATCAGGGTGTTGTTACCGTCAATCTGGTAGACATTGGTCTCTCTGCAGATGGAGATATAGAACGATTCTGGGAGATCTTTGACGATCGCATGGAGCTTTGCCATAGAGCCCTCCAGTGTCGTCATGAGCGTCTCACCGGAACCCTTTCCGACGCTGCCCCTATTCTCTGGCAGCATGGAGCTCTACTTCGTCTGAATAAGGGTGAGACCATTGACAAATACCTCCACAACGGATATTCTACCCTTTCTCTGGGCTATGCCGGCCTCTGGGAGTGCGTCTACAGTCTGAACGGCAAGAAGCTTACGGAAGCCGAGGGAGAAGCATTGGGCCTTGAGATTATGCGGAAATTAAACGAATATACGGCCAAGTGGAAAGCTGCCGAGCAGATTGACTACTCTCTCTATGGTACACCTCTGGAGAGCACCACCTACAAGTTTGCAAAATGTCTCCAGAAGCGTTTCGGCATTGTAAAGAATGTAACGGACAAGAGCTATATCACCAACAGCTATCATGTTCATGTAACGGAAAATATTGATGCTTTTGAGAAGCTGGCTCTGGAAGCCAAGTTCCAGGCACTCTCACCCGGAGGGGCAATCTCCTATGTAGAGGTTCCCAATATGCAGAATAATCTGGATGCCGTCCTCTCTGTTATGCGTTTTATCTATGATAACATTATGTATGCAGAGTTGAATACCAAGAGTGATTACTGCCAGGTCTGCGGCTATGACGGGGAGATCGAGATCCAGGAGGATGATCATGGAAAACTCATCTGGAAATGTCCCAACTGCGGTAATACAGACCAGAATAAGATGAACGTGGCCCGGCGTACCTGCGGCTACATCGGAACTCAATTCTGGAACCAGGGGCGAACCCAGGAGATTAAAGAACGGGTGCTTCACCTGTAACTTTTAACAAGTACCAGGGCTGTCGCAGGAGTTCTTCCTGCGGCAGTTCTTTTTGAACGCAAAGGAAACCTGCCATGAATTATGCTGTTATCAAAAAAAATGATATTGCCAATGGTCCCGGTGTACGGATCTCTCTCTTCGTCAGCGGCTGCCGCCATCACTGCAAAAACTGCTTTAACCAGGAGGCCTGGGATTTTTCCTACGGTGCTCCTTTTACAGATGAGACCATAGAGGAGATTCTTTTCGCCCTGGCTCCCGATTATGTGGCAGGCCTTTCTCTCCTTGGGGGTGAACCCTTTGAGCCGGAGAATCAGAAGGATCTGCTTAAACTGGTGCGTCTGACACGACAACACTTTCCAAAAAAGACAATCTGGTGCTATACGGGATTTTCTCTGGAAAAAGATCTCTTACCCGGACATGTGGGAGCCCCTGACATTTCTCATGAACTACTTTCCTGTCTGGATGTACTCGTAGACGGAAAATTTATAGAAGCTTTAAAGGATCCGGGACTTTTGTTCCGTGGTTCCTCCAATCAGCATATTATAGATGTTCCCAAGTCCCTGGAAGCAGGCCATATGGTGCTTCTGGAAGGCAATTGGCATCGTACAATGGGCAACGGAAATATTGATGAGGCATAGATTAACATATGAGGAGTAACTTGAATGAAAAATAATAACAAAAACTGGTTTTTAAAAGGGGTGCGAGACGGAATCCCAATTTCTCTGGGATATCTGGCTGTATCCTTTACCCTTGGAATCGCTGCCAAGAATGCCGGCTTTACCCCTTTTCAGGCTATGATTACCAGTCTGACCAACAATGCTTCCGCCGGACAATTCGCCGGCTTCACACTGATTGCCGCAGGTGCCGGATATCTGGAACTGGCTGTTATGGAACTGGTGGCCAATGCCCGGTATCTTCTTATGTCCTGTGCCATGAGCCAAAAATTGGATCCGGGAACCTCTATCTTTCATCGGCTTTTAATCAGTTTTGATGTGACGGATGAAATCTTTGGGGTCTCCATGAGTGTTCCCGGAAAGCTGAATCCTTTCTATACTTATGGACTGATCGCCATTGCCGCCCCAGGCTGGGCCTCAGGTACTTACCTTGGAGTTCTTATGGGCAATCTACTGCCTGTCAATGTGGTACGGGCCTTAAGCGTGGGGCTTTATGGCATGTTTCTCGCCGTGATAATTCCTCCGGCAAGGAAGAGCCGGATTCTGGCTGTAACAATTCTTGTTTCCATGGCCGCAAGCTTCACTTTTACAAAGCTTCCTCTCATATCCACTCTGTCTACCGGTACACGAACCATTTTGTTAACAGTACTGATTGCCGGAGGTGCTGCGGCCTTATTTCCTGTAAAAGAGGAGGAACAGACATCATGATACATAATGTTTATCTCTATATCCTGGTGATGGCTGCCGTCACTTATACCATTCGGATGCTGCCACTGGTTCTTATAAGAAAAGAAATTAAAAATTGTTTTATTCGTTCCTTTCTTTATTATGTACCCTATGTGACTCTTGCCGTAATGACCTTTCCGGCCATTTTATCCGAAACCGGAAGTATCTGGTCCGCCTGGGCTGCTTTAATTACCGGAATTGTTCTGGCCTGGAAAGGTAAGAGTCTCTTGCAGGTTTCGGTTTGTGCCTGCCTGATGGTGTTTGTGCTGGAATTGTTTTTGGTATAAGACTCAGAACGTATTACCTAAAAACCCTTTTTCAGCTTAAACCTTCCCACAAGACTCTTCATAAGCTGTGACTGGCCGGACAGTTCTTCGCTGGCAGCCGCACTCTCTTCTGCAGTTGCCGAGTTTGTCTGTACAACACTGGAAATCTGGTCGATTCCCATGGTAATCTGAGAGATTGCTTCAGCCTGATTGCTGCTGGCCTCTGAAATCTGTCCGATAATGCCTGTCATTTTGTTTACGCCATTTACTGCCTGGATCAGAGACTGAGCCGTCTCATCCACAATCTGTGTCCCATTCTCTACTGCCTTTAATGAATTTTCAATCAATACGGAAGTGTTCTTAGAGGCCTCTGCACTTTTGCTTGCCAGATTACGGACTTCATCGGCTACCACTGCAAATCCTTTTCCGGCAACGCCTGCCCGGGCAGCTTCCACGGCAGCATTAAGGGCAAGAATGTTGGTCTGGAAAGCAATGTCCTCAATGGTCTTAATGATTTTGCCGATTTCATTGGAGCAATTACTGATATCATCCATTGCCTGTATCATCTGCTGCATTTTTTCGTTGCTCACGTTCATTTCCGTGCTGACACTGCCTGCCATTGCATTTGCCTGTCGTGCATTATCCGCATTCTGATTCACCTTATTGGAGATCTCATTAATGGAGGCAGCAAGTTCCTGCACGGAACTTGCCTGCTCGGTTGCTCCCTGGGAGAGGGCCTGGGCACCGCTGGATACCTGTTCCGATCCGCTTGCAACCTGAGAAGAGCTTTGGCTGATTTGCAGCATTGTATCGTTGAGTTTTTCCGCAATTCCCCGGAAAGAAATGAGCAGCGGATAGAAGCCTCCTGTATATTCCTCTTCACAGACAGAATCTACCGTAAAATCTCCGGCAGCCATTTTAGCAAGGAATTTATTTTCATCATCAATGATAACCTGAAGCTTACGGATTAGTCTGCGTACCTGCTCTGCAAGAACACCCAGTTCGTCCTTAGAAGTATAGGAAATCTCCACATCCAAATCACCTTCCGCCATCTTGATTGCGGCATTCTCGATTTCGGAAATCGGAATCTTAATCAGGCGTATAATTACAAATGAAAAGAAGACTCCCACAAGGATGATAGCAATGATAATTACTGTCATAATGAGAATTGCAGTTCTGTAAAGGGTAAAGCTTTCCTCTGTTGCGGCATCGCTTCCTTCTGTATTGTAGGTGACAATCTCCTGAAAGGCACTGTTTAAAGAATTATAAAGTTCTACACATTCACCCTCCAGGATGGCACGTGCATCCTCCTTGCGGCCCTGTCCGGCTAATGTGATCATTTCTTCGTCCGCTTCCCTGTATTGTGTCCACAGGTTCCTTGCATTCTCATAGAAACCTCTCTCTTCTTCGTCAATTAATTCCTTATATGTAGCTAAGAGGGTTTCCATATCTTCTTTTTCCTTTTGGAGGTACTGAAGGCTGGACGCTTCTACGTCATCGGAAATTGCGGTAAGATACCCCAATTCATTCAGACGGATGTTGGAAAGGGTATTGGTCAGGTCCCTTGCCGTATCAATACTTGGAAGCCAGCTGGTTGAAATATCATCTGTCATATCGTTCATCCGGCCCATAAGAGAAAATGACATACCGCTGATAATAAGCATGCCTATCAAAGCAACTCCTATAAGGATATAAAGCTTTAATCGGATTTTTAAATTGCGAATGTAATTAATCATGTCTCCAGTCTCCTTTTTTCACACAGCTTTTTTAAAATATATCGGCACATATTCCTGATTTAATAAGATAAATTGAAAAACAATAAAAGAATGATAGTGGGAAACAAAATACTTATTGGTACAGCGGTAATCCTTTTGTGCTGCTAACCCAAAAACAGCCCATTCAAAGGCAATAAAACCTCTGAATAGGCTGTTTTCAACAGTCTTTCTACACTTTCAAGCTATTGAACACTTGTTCACTTACCTGCGGTGATCGCCGCCTGTGCTGCCGCCAACCGTGCAATCGGTACACGGAACGGTGAACAGCTTACATAACTTAAGCCCGCCTTATGGCAGAACTCGATAGATGAGGGATCTCCGCCGTGCTCTCCGCAGATACCAAGCTTGATATCCGGTCTGGTGGCTCGTCCTTCCTCAACTGCCATCTTCACCAGCTTACCAACGCCATTCTGATCCAGTCTTGCAAACGGATCAGACTCGTAAATCTTGGACTTATAGTAGGAATCCAGGAACTTACCTGCATCATCACGGGAGAAACCGAATGTCATCTGAGTCAGGTCATTGGTACCAAAGGAGAAGAACTCAGCCTCCTCAGCAATCTCACCTGCCAGCAGTGCCGCACGGGGAATCTCGATCATGGTTCCGATATGATACTGAATATCCGAATTCTTCTCTTTCTTCACCCGTTCTGCAATCTTAACAACCATTTCTTTTACGAACTTCAGCTCTTTCTTATCACCAATCAGAGGAATCATGATCTCCGGAATGATATCATAGCCCTTCTCTTCCTTTACTTCAATAGCGGCTTCCATAACCGCACGGGTCTGCATTCTTGCAATCTCAGGATAGGTAACAGCCAGACGACAGCCGCGGTGCCCCATCATAGGATTGAACTCACGGAGCTCTTCGCACCTTGCCTCAACCTCTTCCACTGTCATATGCATATCCTTTGCCAAAGCCTTAATATCCTCCGGATCGGTGGGTACAAACTCATGGAGAGGCGGATCCAGATAACGAACCGTCATGGGCTTCCCTTCCAGAGCCTCATACATGGCCTTGAAATCGCTCTTCTGATAAGGAATCAACTCCCAGAGGGCTTCTTCTCTCATCTCCTCTGTCTCAGAGAGAATCATCTTCCGAATCTTCGGAATCCGCTCCGGCTCAAAGAACATATGCTCTGTACGACAAAGGCCGATTCCCTCTGCTCCAAGCTTGATGGCATTCTTCGTATCTGCAGGAGTATCAGCATTGGTGCGCACACCCAGGGTGCGGAACTCATCCGCCCAGGCCATAATACGGCCAAAGTTACCGCTTACAGACGCTTCAACAGTCTTAATATCCCCAAGATAAATTTTACCGGTGGAACCATCCAGAGAAATATAATCTCCCTCTACAATATGATGTCCGCCCAGATCAAAGAACTTTGCTTCCTCATCAATCTTAATCTCCCCGCAACCGGATACACAGGCAGTTCCCATACCACGGGCCACAACTGCTGCATGGCTTGTCATACCGCCCCGCACAGTCAAAATACCCTCTGCCGCATGCATTCCCTCGATATCCTCCGGAGAAGTCTCCAAACGTACCATGATAACACGTTCGCCTTTCTTCCGTGCATGCTTTGCATCCTCTGCGGTAAAGTATACCTTGCCTGCTGCTGCTCCCGGAGATGCAGGAAGTGCCTCTCCAATCACCTCGCCAGCCTTCAATGCGTCCGGATCAAAGGTGGGATGCAGAAGCTGATCCAGAGACTTGGCCTCAATACGAAGTACAGCTTCCTCCGGTGTAATCTTTCCTTCATCTACCAGATCGCATGCGATCTGAATCGCCGCCGGTGCCGTTCTCTTTCCATTCCTTGTCTGCAGGAAGTAAAGCTTGCCCTCCTGAATGGTAAACTCCATATCCTGCATATCACGATAATGGTTTTCCAGACGACCCGCAATCTCCATGAACTGCTTAAAGCACTCCGGCAGATCCTCCTCCAGCTTTGTAATCGGCTGAGGTGTACGGATACCTGCTACAACATCCTCGCCCTGAGCATTAATCAGATATTCACCAAAGATACCCTTCTCGCCGGTAGCCGGATTTCTGGTAAATGCAACGCCGGTTCCGGAGGTGTCACCCATGTTACCGAATACCATGGCCTGTACGTTAACCGCAGTTCCCCAATCTCCGGGAATATCATTCATACGACGGTATACAATCGCACGCTCATTATCCCAGGAACGGAATACCGCCTTTACAGCCTCCATAAGCTGTACCTTGGGATCCTGCGGGAATTCCTCTCCCATTTTCTCCTTATAGATAGCTTTGTATCTTGCAATAACCTCTTTCAAATCATCCGCAGTCAGATCTGTGTCAAACTTCGCACCCTTTGCTTCTTTGATCTCGTCCAGGATTCCCTCAAAGAAAGTCTTGCTCATCTCCATAACAACATCAGAGAACATCTGGATGAATCTGCGATAGGAATCATAAGCGAATCTGGGATTGCCTGTCTTCTTAGCGAAGCCCTCCACTGCTTCATCATTAAGGCCAAGGTTCAGAATCGTATCCATCATACCAGGCATGGAAGCCCTTGCACCGGAACGTACGGAAACCAAAAGAGGATCTTCCGTATCACCAAAGGTCTTGCCCTGAAGCTTCTCCAGCTCTGCAAGTGCGGTAAAGATCTGCTCCTTAATCTCATCTGAAATCCGCTTTCCATTGTTGTAATAATCGGTACATGCCTCTGTGGTAACGGTAAAGCCCTGGGGAATCGGAAGTCCTAAGCCTGTCATCTCAGCCAGGTTCGCACCTTTTCCACCCAGAAGGTTGCGCATCTCAGCATTGCCTTCCTTGAATAAATAAACCCATTTTGCCATTTATCTGTTTCCTCCTGAATAATAGTTTCACCGGCACCCTCCGCATAAACGCAAAGCGGCGCCGGATATGTGGTCAACGACCCAACCCTGCGCACATAATTAGTGTAACATATATGTAAAAATTGTCAAGGCATTTTTAGCATATTTTAACAATAAAATTGGGTGCTTTCGCACCCAATTTTGTTTATTTTTTAACATTTATTCCGGCTTATGCTTTCTCCAACGCAAGCGTTCTGGTCGTAAGATCGCATACCTCGGTCGGCCCATAATACTGAATAGCTCCCGGGAATACATAAGCAGTCTCTACCGCCCACTCATCTCTGTGTGCCTCAAAGTACTTGAAAGGCTTTCCATCCAGTTCCACAAGTGCTTTCTTGATAACCGGCTTGTCCGAACCGTGTCTTCTCTCAATGTTCATCATCTTGGTAATCGGCATACCGCCTGCAACCCACTCTTCCGCCGGCCTGGACAAGTTGGAAACCTTGGAAAGATAACCATTGTAGCCATACTGGATTAGCATGAACGCATTGTAACCCAGAGAGTAGCAATAGTCGGCATCAAAATTGGACGGGAATGCACATCTTCCCTCATAGCCAAAGAAATGCGTCTGGACTGCGTACTTACCTACATAAGTTCCTGCTGCTTTTCTTGCTTTCAGCTTATCGCCTACGAGAGCAGCAAACAATTTTTCGGACTCAATCAGAGAAACCTGTACGTTTCCGTGGGGATCCCTTTCAAGGAAAAGCTGCTGCTGAATCGCCTGCGGAAGAATTGCAAATACTTCCATGGCCTCCCCCGAAAGTCCTTTCTCGATAAAGGCATACTTCTCGCTCCAATTGGGAAGTGCATTAAACGCATCTGCCTTGCTGCCCGCAAGAAGCTCATTGATCTCGCCGATCAAAGCAGAGAACTCCGGAACGAATTCTACCACGCCCTCAGGAATCACAACGACTCCAAAGTTAAGGCCGTTTGCCGCTCTCTTCTCCACAGCATCTGCAATATAATCTGCAATCTCGGACAGGGACTGCTTCTTTTCCTTAACCTCCTCGGAGATCAGGCAGATATTCGGCTGGCACTCCAGTGCACACTCCAGTGCAACATGAGAAGCACTCCGGCCCATAACCTTAATGAAATGCCAGTATTTCTTGGCAGAGTTGCAGTCTCGCTCAATGTTTCCAATCAATTCACTATAAGTCTTGGTTGCTGTATCAAAGCCAAAGGAAATCTCAATGTCCTCGTTCTTTAAGTCGCCGTCGATGGTCTTCGGACACCCGATGACCTGTACACCCGTATTGTGTGCTGCCATGTACTCCGCAAGCACGCATGCATTGGTGTTCGAGTCATCACCGCCGATGATAACAATGGCAGTAATGCCATGCTTTTTGCAAACCTCTGTGGCTATCGCAAACTGCTCTTCGGTCTCCAGCTTGGTTCTTCCAGAGCCGATGATATCAAATCCGCCGGTATTTCTGTACTGATCAATATAAGCATCCTCAAACACAATATACTTATCCTCAATCAGTCCACTGGGACCTCCCTTGAAGCCAATCAGGATATTCTCTTTGTTGGTCGCTTTCAGTGCATCGTACAGACCGCACACAACATTATGTCCGCCAGGTGCCTGTCCACCGGAAAGAATCACACCGACTACCTGCTTTTTAGCGGCAGAAGTATTCTGTCCTTTCTCAAAGGTAACCTCCGGTTTTCCGTAGGTGTTCGGGAACAGTGCTTTAATTTTCTCCTGATCCGCCGCACTGGTAGTCATATTTCCCTCTTTAACAGCAATCTCAGCGATGCCATTTCTGAGCATTGCCGGAAGCTTCGGAACATACTCATATCTTGCTTTCTGAAGTGGTGAAAGATTCATAATCGTACTCCTTTGTTTTTTTATTCTAAACTATCACTATTTAGCAATTTCGTCAACCTTTAGCTTAAAACTGAAACTTATCTGCAAAATAAGCCTCTAACTCATCAATCTTCACACGAACCTGAGCCATGGTATCCCGATCCCGAACAGTCACGGCCCCATCCTCCTCAGACTCAAAGTCATAGGTTACACAGAAAGGTGTTCCAATCTCATCCTGACGGCGATAACGCTTGCCAATATTGCCTCTGTCATCAAACTCACAGTTATAGGTCTTACAAAGCTTCTGATAGATAGCCTCCGCACCCTCATTCAGCTTCTTGGACAGGGGAAGCACACCTATCTTCACTGGTGCCAGTGCCGGATGGAAATGCATCACAGTACGTACGTCTCCGCCCTCCAGTTCCTCCTCATCATAAGCAGCACACAGAAAAGCCAGAACCACACGGTCCGCACCCAGAGAAGGCTCAACAACATAAGGAATATATTTCTCCTTGGTCTCATCATCAAAGTAGGACAAATCCGCCTTGGATACGTTCTGATGCTGAGTCAGATCATAATCGGTTCGATCTGCAATGCCCCACAGTTCGCCCCAGCCAAAGGGAAAGAGGAATTCCAAGTCCGTGGTAGCCTTACTGTAAAAGCTCAGTTCTTCCTTCTCATGATCCCTTGCCCGAAGCTCATCATCTTTCATACCCAGAGACTTCAGCCAGTCAATGCAGTACTGCTTCCAGTAAGCAAACCACTCAAGATCCGTATCCGGCTTACAGAAAAACTCCAACTCCATCTGCTCAAACTCTCTGGTACGGAAAGTAAAGTTCCCCGGTGTAATCTCATTCCGGAAAGACTTTCCGATCTGAGCGATTCCAAAAGGAACCTTCTTTCTGGAAGTTCTCTGAACATTCTTAAAGTTTACAAAGATTCCCTGTGCCGTCTCAGGCCTTAGATATACGGTATTCTTCGCATCCTCGGTTACGCCCTGGAAAGTCTTGAACATCAGGTTAAACTGACGGATATCCGTAAAATCATGTTTTCCACAGGAAGGGCAGGCAATCCCATGCTCGTCAATGTAAGCTTTCATCTCCTCTTGAGACCATGCATCTACGGAACCCTCTACCGTAATTCCGTTTTCTTTCATATAATCTTCAATCAGCTGATCCGCACGGAAGCGAGCCTTACAGCTCTTACAATCCATCAGCGGATCCGAAAAGCTTCCCAGATGTCCGGAAGCCACCCAGGTCTGAGGATTCATTAAAATAGCACAGTCCACGCCTACATTGTAAGGATTCTCCTGCACAAACTTCTGCCACCAGGCACGTTTTACATTGTTCTTAAGCTCTACACCCAGATTGCCATAATCCCAGGTGTTGGCAAGGCCGCCATAGATCTCAGAGCCGGGATAAATAAATCCTCTCGCCTTTGCCAGAGCCGCAATCTTGTCCATTGTCTTCTCCATCTTAGTTCTCTCCTCTTCACTTATTTATAAATAATGCAGGCCTGCCGTACCTCTTCTTTTACGACCGCCTCCTGTTTTCCCAGAATTGCAACACTCCCCGAAGGACTTACACATTGAATCTCACCCGGGACCTGTATAGAAAGAGTTTCATTGGTTATGAGAACATAAAGCTTCTCTGATGAAGAAATCTGGCTTAAATCCGTAAGGCTGCCATCTGCACCCATAAACTCACCACTCAGATCATATTCGGCCTCCTCCGCCTCCTCCAATGTTCCCACAAACAGAGTGGCTTTGCTGTAATCCGTGTAATATTCTTCATAGCACCGGGCTTCTGAAAACTCCAGCTGCATTACGGCCTTTCCCTCATCCGCTTCCAGTGTCTTGAGTTTTAACGGATCGGAACCAAAATTCCGGTTATAATTCTCAATCTCTTCTTCAATGTCTCTCCGAAGTTCCTCTATATCATAAAAGTCCTTCCCAAAGTCCTCCACCACTGTATAGGTAATCACTCCCTTTTTATCTACAGCAATGGTATTCTCCTCCGGTATCTTCTCGGAACATCCTGCCAAAAAAAGGAAAAGTGCAAGAAGCCCTAAGCTTACCAACTTTTTCATACTATTACCTCCCCAGACACAAAGGTCTCTCATTCCATGATAGTATAGCGTCTTTTTCCTTTTTTTTCAACTCATTTCCTCCAGAATCTCCAGAGATTTGAATTTTCTTTCCATATAAAGGTCTCTAAAACGATGGAGTACAAAGCGGAGCTCACCTAAGACTCCTTCGGATACGGTAAACGTATACAACTTCTCCGGTGGGGAAGCCACAACAAAAGACAGGGCGTATCGGGCGGAATCGCTAAGATTTAGTTCATCAAACTCCACCGGACATTCTCCATTAATCACCAATGTTTTCAATTCATATATGTAGCGAACCAGTTCATCCGGAATGTGCTCATTTAAAAGTGCCCGAAGAGACTGGTACAAAAGCTTCAGCATGGGAAGTTCATCACTTGCTTCTCTTGTGTAATACTCAGCCAGTTCACAAAAATAAAAGCCATAGCAGGCACTTTCCACATCCATACTCAATTCGGAAAAATAATTAATTACCTTTGCCTGCATAAGGTTAAAGGAACTGCGGCCTTCATAGACAAAGAACTCTCCAAACACAAAAGAATTGCATACAGCAAGAAGAGAGCTGTTCTGACGCCTGGCTCCCTTCGCAAACACTGTAATCTTTCCTCTCTCTCTGGTTAGCACGATCAGCCGCTTATCATAATCATTATACGGATATGCTGCCAGGATCATACCTGTCACCGTGATTGTCTGTCCCATGCTCTGTCTCTCTCTGAGCCTTAAAATTCTCCGGTCCTATCCTTTCTGTCCGGGTCCTGGCTCTCCCAGCTACCCCCTTATAGGAAAGATAATCCCTCACTGCACCTGTCTCTTCAAATTGCTCCCATGTCATCCATATCGCCTCTGTTCCATTGATATATAATATAGAATCTCCATGAGAGCCTTTCTTATCCTGTTAAAAAACTACCAGTTCTTTTTTTCAAAAATGCCTTGACAGGTACAAAATTTATTTACATCTCTATATCCTTTTTGTTATATCCAAAATTTTTGATCAGAAAATCACTGTCTCTCCAGTCCTTTTTCACCTTTACCCAAAGCTGCAGATTCACCTTACCCTCCAACTGTTCCTCTATCTCATACCGGGCCGCACTACCGATTTTCTTGAGCATCACTCCCTGTTTTCCGATGATAATCCCCTTATGAGAATCCTTTTCGCAGATAATCGTAGCTTCAATATCCGTCACTTTCCCACCGGTCCGGGTCTTCATACTCTCAATAGACACTGCAATCCCATGAGGAATCTCCTCATCCAAACAAAGAAGAGCTTTCTCCCGAATCAGTTCCGCCACAATCTGCCGCATAGGCTGATCTGTCACCGTGTCCTCATCATAAAAGCCGGGCCCATAAGGCAGGTATTTGAAAATCTGCTGAATCAGCACCTCTGTATTGTCTCCCTTTAGGGCTGACACAGGAACAATTTCGTGAAAATCATAAATTTTACGATAGGCATCAATAAAAGGCAGCAATTCTTCTTTCTTCACTGTGTCTATCTTATTAATAACCAGTATCACTGGCGTTGTAACCCTCTTAAGCCGATCCACAATATGCCGCTCCCCCGCCCCGATAAAATCCGAAGGTTCCACAAGCCAAAGGATCACATCCACTTCCTTAAGAGTCCGCTCCGCCACATTTACCATATATTCCCCAAGTTTATTTTTTGCCTTATGAATACCCGGCGTATCCACAAAGACAATCTGTCCCTCTTCACAAGTGTACACGGTCTGAATCCGGTTTCTGGTGGTCTGGGGCTTGTGGGATGTAATGGCAATCTTCTGACCAATCAGCTTGTTCATCAGGGTTGATTTTCCCACATTTGGCCTGCCGATAAGTGTAGCAAAGCCTGATTTATTGTCTGCCTTCATAATTCTCCCTTTAATTCCGGTTAAAACTTCACCTGTGAATAATCAACACTCTCTTTCTTACCTTGTATCCGATTCAACACATACAGAACCACCAACAACAGCACAACGGACACAATAAGCGGTACCACCAGGCTTCCGCCCATAAGTCCCATCAACACATGGCCAACCAGGCAGCACGCCAATACGGTAGACGCATAGTACATCTGAGAGGATACATGATCCAGGTGGTTACATCCGGCACCTGTAGAAGACAGGATGGTTGTATCGGAAATGGGTGACACATGGTCTCCATAAACTGCACCGCCCAAGGTACATCCAAAGATAGGCAGAAGCAGATGCTGGGTCTGAGGCGTACTTGCAATGGCAGCACCGATGGGAATCAAAATTGCCATAGTTCCCCAAGAGGTCCCTGTTGAGAAACCCAGAAAAGCGGCTACCACCATAATCACTGCCGGAAGCAGGAATGTGGGGAATGCAGAATTGGAAATGGCGTTACCCACCAATTCTCCTGTATTCAGATAATCGGAACTGCACACACCGCCAATGGTCCAGGCAAGGATTAAAATCGTAAATGCCGGAACCATGGACTTAATGCCTTCTGTAATTCCGCCCATAAAGTCCACAAAACTCAGAACTTTCCTTGGAATATACAGGATAAACGTCACTACAAGTCCCAAAAAGCTTCCAAGTACTAACGAGAAAGAGGAATCACACTCGCCAAAGGAAGACAGAAATGGTGTGCCGGAAAAGCCGCCTCCTGTATAGACCATGGCTATGACTGTACAGATAATCAGGGCCAGAATAGGAATCACCAAATCGTATACCTTTCCCTTTAAAGCCTTTCCTCCATTGTTGCCGCCAAAATCATCTGTTACCACATTTTCCGTGTGGGTAAACAGATCTCCTTTCTCAATGGCATTTTTCTCAAACTTTGCCATTGGACCGTAGTTCAGCTTTGTCAGGCAGATCACCAGAATCATCACGATGGTCAAAATAGCATAGAAGTTATAGGGAATGGTTTTCACAAAAGTAGTCATTCCATTTAGCCCTGTAGCGTCCGACATATAAGAGGCTACGGAAGCTCCCCAGCTGGATACCGGTGCAATAATACAGATGGGAGCTGCAGTAGCATCCAGAAGATAAGCCAGCTTTGCTCTGGAGATCCGATGCTTATCCGTTACCGGACGCATAACAGTTCCTACGGACAGACAATTAAAGTAGTCATCAATAAAAATCAGGCATCCAAGAGCACTGGTGGCCAGTGCCGCTCCCCGTCTGGTAGTAAGCTTTCTGGAAGCCCACTCACCATAAGCGGCAGAACCGCCGGCACGGGTTACGATAACCACCAATGCACCCAGTAGTCCCAGGAAAATCAAAATATTCACATTATCGCCAATCTTGCTTCCCATCAGTTCAAATGCAGCAGTTACCATACCCACCACATTACCCTGACTATAAATGAGAGTCCCTGCAAGAATTCCAATCAGCAGAGAAGAGATTACCTCTTTGGTAATCAGTGCCAGCCCGATTGCAATAATCGGCGGTAAAATTGACAGTATCAGTTGTAAGGTATCCATTTACAAACTCCCTCCTTTGTATTTCATCTATGCTCAATGAAACAGATTTCTCACTGTTTCAAACAGCTCCTTTTGTTCCTCCAGGCGTTTCTCATTTCCAATAACGCAAAGGTTATTCTGGGACAGCATGGCCCTCAGATAGGGGGCCAATGCCCGAATATCACCACACTTGCAGGAAAGTATCTGCTCCCGTTCTTTCTGTACCTGCTCATGGGTAAGGCCCATCAGCCAGGCACCCATGGAACGTACGCCTTTTGCATTTGGATTCAGAGGTGTATCCAGATTGCTGATAGTACCGATGATATACTTTGTCATATCACGCTCTGATACCTGGAAATTCTCTGTATAGTCCACGCTTTCCTCAAATATCTGATTTGTTTTCTCCAGGTTTGGATCCCGGTAGGACATCATATGGGCAGAACCGTTTCGGGTGTAATTGTTCATACAGCCATAAGCACCGCCCTTTACCCGGACATTATTCCAGAGATAATCGTAACTCATAATAGTCCGCAAAACAGAAAGGGTTCCTGTATAATGTAGACCCACTGCGCCAAAGCTTCCTGCTCTGGCCACATACTGAATCTGAGAGGAGGTCTTTAATCCCTCATTTTTTCTCCTGACAGTAAGCTTCCAGTTCTCTGTATCCACCGGTTCCTGATAAAGCCCTGAAACCAGCTTCTTTACCTGCACCTTCATAGTATCCAGACTTTTTCTTTCTGCTGTATAACTGATAATGAGATTTTCCTTTCGGAACAGGCATTTCAGAAGTTCTTCCAGATTCCCTGCAATCTGTTCCCAACTCTCCTGGAGTTGTTCCTCCACTTTCTCCATAAACTCATAAAAAGCTACGCCTCCGGTCTTATCTGAGAAGCAGGAACTTTCCGAGAAATAAGACATGGCCCGTAGTGCTGCCATGGAATGGCCGGAAGTCAAAAATGTCATCTGAAGCCTGGAACGTGTCTCTGCCGAAATCTCCGTAAGCCGCTTTCTGTCCCGTAGTCTGGAGGTCATCATCATCTCTTCCATCATAGAAAACGCCTTGGGAAGTTCTTCATAGAGGGCCTTACAGCGTATCTCAAACATGGCCTGATAAGTGCCGGGCTCTTTCAGGCTCTCATAAGCATTTACCCCACAGGAAATGCCGCCCGTATGAAGATTCAGTTCTGTAGCAAATTCTCTATAGGTATAGTGTTCTGTGTCCACATTGCCAAGAACCGCTTTCAAAAGCCCCAGATAAGGCACCAGCTTCTTCGGAATCCTGCCCGCCCGGAACATAAGATTCACATAGCCGATTCCGTTGGTGAAAAGATCATGGTGTACCACCTTAACATCTTCCACCAAATGAACTTCGTTCTGAAAAGGAAGGGCCTCCTTTCCAATATCCTCACGTTCCAGTAGCGGAATCTTCTCCAAGTCCTCCTGAGAAGAAGGTTCACTCTGATATTCTTTTAAATGTTTTGTAAATTCAATGAGTTCTGCAACCTGCTCTTTACCAAGGCTCTCCTTATATTCCTGAAGACGCTTTCCAAGAAGTTCCTCCTGTTTGGCTGTCAGCCCTTTCCTGGGACGGATTATTACAATGGAGCCATGGGAGTTTTCAAGAAGATACGTCCGTATAAGCCCCTCAAAATACCCTTGATCCGCCTGCTCTTTCAGAAAAGTGAACGTATCCAATGCTTCCAGATGAAGAAATACGGAATTATCATCATAGAGCCAGCTGTCAAAAGCCTGCAGTCCATACATCAGCCCTGCCGGATAGCTGCCAAAATCCGCTTCCCGATAACGGAATTCAAAATAGTTGATTCCCGCCCGAAGAGCTTTCTCATCCAGGCCTTCCTCTGCCAATTTGCGAAGTGTGGTCTCTATCACCTCGATAAAGGACTCCTTCTGATCCTCGTTGGCTTCCTTTGCAATAATGGAGAAAATAGGCTGCTTCACTCCGTTATCATAGGAACTCATAATATCCTTACCGATTTCCGCATCCAGCAATGCCTGCTTTAAGGGTGCACCCGGCATGGAGAGAAGCACATATTCCAATACCTGCATGGCAAGGTACAGCTTCTTATCCATAGTATCTCCCACAGATTTATTATAGGAAAGATAGGTCTTGTCTTCCGTCCCCTCTTCCTCAGATACGGAGTACTCTCTAACCACCTCTCTTGTTTCCCCAAAGGGCTTTTGTGTCCGCACTTCAGAGTCCACTGGCAGGCAATCATATTTACTCAGATAGTTTTCGTCAAGCCAGTGAAGCTTCTCTGCCATGTCGCAGTCCCCATAGAGGAAAATGTAGCTGTTGGAGGGATGATAGTAGCGGCTGTGGAAGTCCAGAAATTCACTGTATTTCAGATTCGGAATTGCTTCCGGATCACCGCCGGACTCATTAGCATAAGTAGTATCCGGATACAGAGAATTTAGGATCTCCCTCTCCAAAACACCCTCCGGGGAGGAAAATGCTCCCTTCATCTCATTGTACACAACGCCGTTCAGAGTCAACGGTCCATCTTCAGATTCCAGCTCGTAATGCCAGCCCTCCTGGCGAAAGATCTCTTCCTTCTCATAGATGTTGGGATAGAAAACCGCATCCATATACACATGAATCAGATTCTGGAAGTCCCGATCATTGCAGCTTGCCACCGGATACACGGTCTTGTCCGGATAAGTCATGGCATTCAAAAAGGTATTCAAAGAACCCTTTGCCAGTTCTACAAAGGGATCCTTTACCGGGAACTCTTTGGAACCACAGAGTACGGAATGCTCCAGAATATGGGGGACGCCCGTATCGTCCGGAGCCGGGGTACGAAAGCCGATATAAAAGACTTTGTTATTATCCTCGTTTGAGAGCAGGCAGACCTTTGCTCCTGTCTTTCTGTGCTTCAGATAGTAACCGGTGGACTTTAACTCGTCGATTACCTTTTTTTCTATCAGTTCGTAGGCTTCTAATTGTTCGATTGTCATCTTTTATACTCCTGGCCGTTTTACTTCCACACATTACAGCAGCACCGCAGCAATGTGCTTCTTAATAATATCTGGTATAGTATACCACCTTTTCCCATGGTTTAAAAGAAAAATTTCATTCTTGTTTTCTACAATCAATTATCTTGATAAAAATCTTCAAAAAAATACCGGAAAATCCGCATAAACAAGATTTCCCGGCATTCATTCTAACTCGCTAAACTAATTTTACAGATTCTCCTTGAAGAAAGCCTCGATTGCTGCTGCTGCCGCATCCTCATCCTCACCGTCAACAGTTACCGTAAGCTCAACACCCTTCTTAACGCCCATGGACATAACAGCCATGATTCTCTTGGCATCCGCTTTCTTAGCACCGCTGTCCAGAGTAACTGCACTCTTATACTTTGCAGCTTCCTTTACCAACAGTCCTGCAGGTCTTGCGTGAAGTCCCAACTCATCCTGGATTACATACTTAAACTCTTTCATTTTTCTGTCTCTCCTTTATGTTTATTCATATTTTACAACTGTCCGGTACAGCCATTGCCGCAGCCAACTTAACGAAACTAAGTTCCTGACCGCCCCGAACAATTATTCACAGATTAATTATTCCGCATCACGAATCTTCTTACGCAGTTCCAGGGTAAATACGGGAGATACGGAAAGCTCGTCAATCCCCATCTGCAGGAACCGGCGTGTCAATTCCATGTCTGCTCCCAACTCACCGCAGATTCCGCACCATGCACCATGCTCATGGGCACACTCGATAGTTCTCTGGATCATCCGGAGCACTGCCTCATGATGAGGATCATAGATATTGTCCAGAGACTGGTTCTGACGGTCAATCGCCAGAGTATACTGCGTCAGATCGTTAGTTCCGATACTGAAGAAATCCACCTCCTGAGCCAGCATATCTGCAATCATAACCGCCGCCGGTGTCTCCACCATGATACCAAGCTCCACATCGCCAAAAGGAATATCCGCTTTTGTCAGCTCAGCCTTTACTTCCTCCACGATAGCCTTAATCCGCTTTACCTCATCCACGGAAATAATCATGGGGAACATAATGGAAGCCGTTCCATAAGCACTTGCCCGGAAAATCGCACGAAGCTGGGTCTTAAATACCTCTGTCCGTTCCAGACAGATACGGATAGCCCGGAATCCCATAGCCGGATTCTCTTCCTTGGGAATCTTAAAGTAATCCGCCTGCTTGTCAGCTCCGATATCCAGAGTACGGATAATAACCTTTTTGCCATTCATCTTGGAGATTACATTCTTATATACATTGAACTGCTCTTCCTCTGTGGGATAATCATCTCTTCCCAGATACAGGAACTCGCTCCGGAACAGGCCGATCCCTTCCGAATCATTCTCCAGAACAGAATCCACATCCTCCTCACTCCCGATGTTGGCATAGAGGTGTACCACCTTGCCACTCTTGGTCACGGTTGGAAGTCCCTTTAAGCTCTGAAGCAGCAGCTTGCGCTCTTCCTCACGCTTTTTCTTCTCCTGCATAACGGCCAGCGTTACCTCATCCGGATCAATGTGGATCTCTCCGGTAAATCCATCCACAACAGCCATCTTTCCGTTCAGGTCCGTGTTAAGCTCAATGTCGGTAGTTACCAGACACGGAATATTCATCATACGTGCCAGAATCGCCGTATGGGAATTAGCAGACCCTTTCTGAGTTACCAGTGCCAGAATCTTATCCTTTTCAAACTGTACCGTCTCGCTGGGTGCCAGATCCTCCGCCACAATAATCACCGGCTCCGGCATAGCCTCCGCACTAACCTGAGTACCGCTTAAGATAGCAATCAAACGGCCGGAGATATCATTGATATCCGCAGCACGTCCTCTCATGTAATCGTCATCCATGCTCAGGAAAATAGCAGCACACTGCTCGCCGGTCACGAATACGGCATACTCCGCATTGACCTTATCCTGCTCGATCATGCCTGTAATGCCTTCTACGAAGTCCAAATCCTCCAGCAGCATCTGATGAGCCTCAAAAATCTCTGCCTCTGCCTCTCCCACGTCCCGCATGGTCTTCTCTTTCAGCATCGCCAACTGTCCTGCTGCTTTCTCCTTTGCTGCCATGTAGCGCTCAATCTCTGCCTGCGGATCCTCAATGGCTCTCTTTTCCACTACCTGTGTCGCCTTTTTGTACACGAACACCTTTCCGATTGCCACTCCGGCAAATACGCTTTTGCCCTGACGTGTTTCCATAGAATTCATACCTCCCATTTTAGTTCCGTAATATTCGGTAAATGAATTTTACCTTTAGTATACCCTCAGCATACAGAGACATGTATATCTCCTGCATATTGAGGGTAACACTTGAATTGTAAATAGTATACTAGTTTTTACCACAAAAGTCAATGGCATTTGGGACTTATGACCACCGTCGCTTTAAATTAAAAAAGCAAAATTTGAAATATTATACCTGCTCTTTGGGTATAAAAAAGGAGTTTTTACAAAACAATATTTTGCAAAAAACTCCTTTTTCTTACATTTGTCTGATATTATCTCTTAACCTTAGACAAAGCCGCCGGATCCGCAATCACAGTCACATCCGGATGGAACTGAATGATAGAAGCCGGAACCTGAGGTGTTACCTCTCCACAGAGAGCAGCAGCCGTAATATCCGCCTTGTCCTCGCCGCTGATAATCATCAGAAGCTTTCTGGCACGCATAATGGTTCCGATTCCCATGGTATAAGCCTGACGTGGCACCTCGTCTGCGGAAGCAAAGAAACGCTTGTTGGCCTCAATGGTCATCTCTGTCAGATCCACGCAGTGGGTATCGCCGTCAAAAAAGCTATTTGGCTCGTTAAAGCCAATATGTCCGTCATGTCCGATTCCCAGAAGCTGAATATCTACACCACCTAATGAACGAATCAGTTCTTCATAACGCTGACTTTCTTTTGCCGGATCTGGCTGTGTACCGTCGGGCACATGTGTACGTGAGGGATCAATATTGATTCTGCTGTACAGATGCTTATTCATAAAGTAATAGTAACTCTGATCGTTGTCATGATTAAGTCCACGATATTCATCCAGATTCACGGTAGCAGCTTTGGAGAAATCCAAATCCCCGCTTTTGCACCACTCTGCCAGACAGTCATAGGTTCCGATCGGTGTGGAACCTGTAGCCAGTCCCAATACACTCTCTGGCTTCAAGGTTACCTGTGCCGCCAAAATATGCGCTGCCTTTTTGCTCATGTCCTGATAGTCTTTTGCTTCAATAATTCTCATATATTTTCCTCCTGAATAATATTTTGCTCATCACTCTTTCCACTTTCTGCTGCTTCTGCCTCCAAAACAGACTCCTGGACAACTTCCGCCTGCTCCTGTAAGTCTTCCACATCTTCTTCAGAAACGATCTTTACCTGCCCACTTTCCAGTTCCTGAATCGCCATAGAAAGAGGTTTCTTTCCGTTTCCCGGCACTAAGGGCTGCTCTCCTGCAATAATCTGACGGGCACGCTTGGAAGTTGCCAATACGATGGAATAGCGGCTGTTCACTACGGGAGTTTCTCCCTCCTCCACACCACTGTTTACAACTTTCATTAAATCTGTATATGATGGATGTAACATGAAATCACCTTGTCCTTTCAAACTGTTTTATTTGGTATTATTTTGAAAATGCTTTCAGTTCTCTGCGAATATTCTCTATTCGCTCCTCACATCGGGATGTCCGGCTATGTTCGCACTGAACAATCTGATGTACATATTCCACACAGGCATCCAGATCATCGTTAATTACAAAATAGTCGTAATCCTCAATCCCTTCCGCCTCTTGTACCGCCCTGCCAAGGCGGCTCTCAATCACCTCCGGACTCTCAGTTCCCCGTTTTGTCAGACGGTGCTTTAACTCCTCTGCACTGGGAGGCGATACGAAAAGTAACACGGTATCCGGAAACTGCTCTTTCACCTTTCTTGCCCCCTGTATCTCAATCTCCAGAATCACATCCCGGCCCTCCGAAAGCTTCTGCTCCACATAGGCTTTGGGTGTTCCATAGTAATTCCCCACATAGCAGGCATACTCAATAAGCTTGCTTTCTGCTATCATCTGTTCAAATTCTTCTCTGGTTTTAAAGAAGTACTCTCTTCCCTCTGCTTCCCCTTCTCTGGGGCTCCGGGTAGTTGCAGACACGGAAAGAGCATAATTCCCATACCGGTGAAGTAGTTCTTTCATCAGAGTTCCTTTTCCAGCCCCGGAAAACCCAGAGACCACCAGTAATATTCCTCTCTTTTCCATACGCTCCCTCTACTCGATATTCTGAATCTGTTCCCGTACCTTTTCAATTCCCGTCTTTAATTCAATGGCCCGATTGGAAACCTCCAGATCATTTGCCTTGGACAAAATGGTATTGGCCTCCCGGTTCATCTCCTGAGCAATGAAATCCAGCTTACGCCCTACACTGTCCTTCTCCTGAAGAACCGCCTTTGTATGCTCAATGTGGCTTCGCAGGCGTACCAATTCCTCATCCACGCAGATCTTGTCTGCAAAAATGATTACCTCCGTAGCCAGACGGCTTTCCTCAATCTGTGCGTCAGCAAGCAGCTCCTGTATCTTGTCCATAAGCTTCTTGCGATATTCCGCTACAATCTGTGGGGATCGCTCCTCTATAAAGGCCACATGCTCCAGCATCTCATCAAGCTTATCGAGCAGATCTTTCTTTAGATTCTCACCCTCTTTGGAGCGTGTCTCTACCATCTGTACACAGGCTCCTTTTAGGGCTTCCTCCAGAATCTTCCATAACTCCTCCTCGTTATCCTGGGCTTCCTCCATTACAAGGACCTCCGGATAACGGGAAAGGGCACCCGCCTTTACATCATTCTCCAAACCGAATTCCTCTGACATCTGATTAAGATAACTCAGGTATTCTGTTGCAAGCTCCCGGTTATACTTTAGAACTCCCTTCGTCTCGGAAAGATCCTCACAGGTAATAAAAAGATCTACCTTTCCTCTTTGAAGATAGGTTTTCAAAAGGCTGCGGATAGCTGATTCAAAAAAGTTCAGCTTCTTTGGCATCTTAATGTTTACATCCAGATACCGATGATTCACGGACTTCATCTCTACTGTCATTTTCCGGTCGCCCTCGGATACCTCACAGCGGCCGAAGCCTGTCATGCTCTTTACCATAGTGGTTTCTCCCCTGTACGCTGCTCATTTGGATTTTATTATAGTTGAAATGGAGACTTGCGTCAAGGTACAGGAACAATATTTTCAAAAAGCAGTTCAGATGGCAGGAGAGGGAGTGTTGGGGGGGTGTTGTGGTTGGTGTTGCAAATTGGACAACACCCTGTGTCCTATCCCCCAACACTCCCTCTCCTGCCATCTGGGCGTTACGTTAAAAGTGAATTGGCTCTACTTCTTCTGTAATGGCTTCCATCTGATATTCCGGAAACTGGTCCAGAAGTTCTTCCAGACACAGCCCAGTCTCTTCCACCACATCATGAGCCAGCATAATTATTTTTTTTCTTCCAAGGGTACTGGATACCGCATT
The DNA here is from genome assembly GCA_948330435.1 of uncultured Lachnoclostridium sp. Taxonomy (GTDB): domain Bacteria; phylum Bacillota; class Clostridia; order Lachnospirales; family Lachnospiraceae; genus Laedolimicola. The sequence goes on from CAOJBY010000005.1 coordinate 125,219, forward strand.
CTGAATCAGGGATTCTGCTTTCGGATTCTTTACCGCATCCTCCAAACTGGCATTCCAATCATAATACAGATATCCCCTTTGTGTCATTTCTTCGGCAATCTGCTGGTAAACCTGTTTATTATAACCATTAATGCTGCCGCCCGGAAAACGGAAAAGCTTTACTTCCACCCCCGTTGCTTCTCTTACAACCTCCTGTGCTTTCTCAAAGTCTGCAATATAACTGTCCACGCTGGCATAGAGTGCGTTATAGTCATGGCTATAACAGTGAATCCCTATGGTATGGCCTTCATCCACAATTCTTTTTGCCATCTCCGGATGCTTCTCTACATTTTCTCCCACCAGAAAGAACGTGGCTTTTATGTTCCTGGCTTTTAAAATATCAAGCACTCTGGCTGTATTTTCTTCTGTAGGGCCATCGTCAAAGGTCAGATACATAGTTTTGGGATTAAGATAGGCATCAATGCCTGCGGCAATTCCGTCTCCCAGCCGTTCCTGATATTCCGCAGCTGCAAGTTTATCGCACTCTGCCTTATTGGACAGAAAGCCGGTCTCAATCAGACAGGAGGGCATTGTGCATTCCCGAATCACATAAAGTTCCTCATTTTCTACCAGTTCACGGGACTTGGCACCTGTATTTTGAACTGCATATTTTTGAATGATTCGGGAAAGACGTTCGCTTTCTTCCCCCTGGTTCTGTCTGCTGTACCAGACCTCAATTCCGTCTGCATTTGCCTCCTGGCTGGAATTTTGATGAATGCTTATATAAAGATCAGCCCCTGTCTCATTGGCTGTTTTTGCTCTGTCCTCCAGGGTAAGTTCCATATCCTGGTTCCGTGTAAGCTTCACCTGATAACCTTTCTCTAATAGCTTTCTCTGTATTTCAAGGGCAATTCGAAGATTAACCTCTTTTTCCTCCACACCATCTCTTGCGCAGCCCTCATCTTCTCCTCCATGTCCCGGATCCAGGACAATCAGAATATCTCCCGGTTCTTTTTCCAGTGTTCCCAAGGGAATACTGGGTATTTCCGCCTGCTCTTTCTGGGGCAATAGTGTCAGCTTTGTTGAGGCACCTCCTGTTACAGCAGCTTCGGATGTCTGACTCATAGCAGCTTTTACTTGATCGATTCGTCCTGCCAAAGGATTGACCGAAACAATCCCAATAACGGCAGCAAGCAAAAACATCGCAATATTTTTTCCTGTTCTGCCTATTGACTTTTCCCTCCACTCAATACAATCACTATATGCTCCAGCATATTCTATATACAAGTCCGACGTGTACAGACCAGATTTTCTCATTTGTACTACCCCCTTCTTATACTGCTTCAACTCTCTATCTACAGCATATTCCAGGGGAACATCAAACTTTCATATTTTTGGCATCATTTTTGCATCTTTTAGTGATCTTCATGGACGAAACGAAAGGGTGTGCCTATGTTAATTTTATAAACATCTCATTAATTCCTTCATAAAATCCAATTGTTACAATCGTACTTCTCTCCTCCATCCCTGGAAAACGATATTTTACAAAATCTGAGGTGGTCTCCATAAGGGGATTTTCCGAATCGTAAGCTTCTCTTCCTGTAAGTCCCAGATATCCGCCCCAGGCATCCATAATCTGATCTGGCTCCATCTGTGTCCACAGACTGTCTGTACGGGCATAAAAACTGTAGATTTTTCCGGAATCCGCATCAATATAAGCATCAATCAGCCGGTTACCCTTGTCCGCATTCTGCTGACTGGTGGAAAGGCTCACCCTCCATACGGCCATATTGTTCTGAGGTTCCAGCACATCAATAGCCGAATAAAGTACCGCCGTATAAGAAGAGGGATCTACTTCTTTCACCTTTTCTGACAGGATTCCAAGTTCTTTTAAGGTCTCCAGTTCCTGATTGCAGATTGAAAATATCTCCTCATCCGCAATTTCCTTATCCGAAGGTCCCTGACGGTTTGTCACAAAGGCATAACTCCCCATCAATCCCTCATAGCCTTGAGTAGAGTTATCTGTTTCTGCCCGTGTCACTGCACTCAGTTCACTTTCCGGAAGAACTTGGCGGCTCAGACACTCAGACAACAGGTACAACTTTTCGTTACTGCTTAAAGTATAACGATATCCCTGGTATAAGCCTTCTGTCTCCTCCCGGGTAATTTGATTCAGGATTCCCCGATCCTTATAACGGGCCATCTGCTCCGGTCCCAGTACTGCCGCCAGCAGAATCAATATAGTCACTGCTATCACTGCCAGATCTTTGGCCTTCTTTTGTTCCATCCTCTTCCATCTCCTCATATGGTATCAAAAAAGCAAACGTGCTTCCCTCTCCCAGGGTGCTTGTAATCTCAAGGCTGCTCCCGTGAAGCTTCAAAATCTCTGCACAGAGAGCCAGGCCTAAGCCTGCACCATTGTGACTTCTGGATCGGGATTTATCTACCATGTAAAATGCCTCTGTAATCCTTTTGCAGTCCTCTTTCGAAATCCCCATTCCATAATCCTTAACTGCAAAGAAATATCCTTTCTGCCTGCTTTCTCCAAACACTTCAATAGGCTGTCCTTTCTCTGATGCTTTACAGGCATTATCCGCCAGATTCAAAAGAACTGACTTCAGCAGATCCATCTCGCCACTGATATGTCCGGGATCATACCGAAATCGGAAAGGATGTTCCTTTTTTCCTCTGTACATATCCCTCAGATATCCGAAAAGCATCTCCACATCTACATCCTGAGGCGTGAGCCTCTCCCGCTTCGTTACAATAATATCCAAAAGCCGCAGAGACATGGCTTCCAAGCGCTTTCCCTCCGTATAGATATAATTGGCTGAAAGAAAATGCTTCTCATCATCTAATTTTCTGGAACGAAGCAAATCTGCATAGCCAATCACCGCCGTAAGGGGGGTCTTAAGTTCATGAGAAAAGGCTGCGATGAAGTCCTCCCTGGCCTGCACCTCCGCCTCCAGTTCGTGAATGTTTTCCTCCAATACACCCGCCATATGATTAAAATCCTGGGTCAACTGCCCCATTTCATCCCTGCTCACCTGTTCTGCCCGATAGCTGTAATCCCCGTCAGTCATTTTCCTTGTAGCTTTTGTCAGAAGCCGTATGGGTCTGGTCAGCCATGTAGAAATAAAAAACATTATCACGGAACTTACCACAAGAATCAGAAGCATCATATTCCGATACACAGAAAATCCCCTGGTCCGTTCCTCATAAACTGCTGTCACATCCCGCATAGTTTCCAGATACAGGGTCCGATCCAGGGCCGTAATCTGTGTTCCCGTCTGAATGTAATAATATTCATCTGGATGAATCACACGGTAAACTCTTATCTGCTCCTGAATATTGGTCAGCAATTCCGTATCCTCCACAAACCCCTCGCTGGAATAGAGAATCTCACGATTTTCATCTGACAGCCGCAGAAGTCGGCTGGAACCCTGGCCCCGTTTTTCCAGATTAGCCCCAATCTCTTTCACAGCAGAATTTTGAAGCAGATCGTATTTGGCCGGAATGTTAAGAGCCGCCGTCTCGAATGCAAACTGGAGGATGTTGCTGTCGTCCGCCGCCTGCTCCATTTCCCTCTCCATGGATGCCTCAAATACATCATTTACAAAGAAATATCCGCCGATCCCCAGTGCTGCCGCCATGGTGATAATACAACTCAGCAATATTTTATAAGAAAATTTCATGTATCAAACCTCTCATTTCAGTTCCGCTACAGCCGCTTTTGCTGTTAGACCTCCAACCGATATCCTACCTTGTACACTGCCACCAGATTTTTCTCCCAGCCCATTTTTCGCCGAAGTCTCTGAACATGCAGTTCCAGTGTACGGCTATCTGCCAGATACTCGTCACCCCAGACCTTCTCATAGAGCGTTTCCTTAAAAAGAGCCACATTTTTATTGCGAATAAACAGCACCAAAAGCCCATATTCCTTATTGGTCAGTACCACCGGCTTTCCTGCCCGGGTAACTTTCCGTGCCTCCAGATCTACAGTGACATCCCCAGCAGTAAGTGTCTGCTCTGTCTTATGAAATCTGCGCAGCACCACCTCCACACGGGCGATAAGTTCCAGCACGTCAAAGGGTTTTACCAGGTAATCCTCTGCTCCCAGCTTCAGACCTTTAATCTTATTCTTTACCTCACCCCTGGCTGTGATAAAGATCACCGGAACCTTCAAAGGACGAATATATTCCATAATGTCGAATCCGTCTGCTCCCGGAAGCATAATATCCAACAGAATCAGATCAAAGCTTTCCCGTTCAATCAGGTCAATGGCCGCCAGACCATCCTGCACGCTTTTGCACTGATACCCTGCTGCTGACAAATTAATGTCAATCAGGTCACAAATAGGCTTTTCATCATCTACAATTAAAATCTTAATCATTCGTCTCTACCTGCCATCCCCAATATGCCCGGATCTTCTGTATCATGTCTTCCATGGTATCCTCTTCCGTATACTGATAGTAATTCTCAAACCCTGTATCTGCCTCAAATCCACTGGTTCTCTGGTAATAAATGGAACAAACATTTTCCACAATCTGCTCTCCCGTTTCATCCTCACGGCTGTAACGGGCCAGCACCACCAGATCTTTCATGCCGTCTCCGTCCACATCTCTTCCATTGATCCCCTTAAGAGAATACAAGCCGTCATAATCCAGCATGGGCTGAAGACTCCAGACAATCTCTCCCTGTTCGTTTACCAGGTATACAAGAAAAAAATCATACCAGGCCATCCGAAACACACCTGGTACCACCTGCAGCCGCCCCAGCCGTTCAAACTCCCGGGTATACTTCTGATCCTCGAAAACAGAAAATCCATGCTCTTTCAATTCTTCCAGGGTGGTTGCCGTATACAGAAACTCCGTAGAAACCCCATCCCTGACAAAAAAGAGAATCTGGTTTGTGCTTTTATTCATGCTGAATCGATTGATTTTATCAGAAATCCGCCAGTCACGATAGAGTTTACCCTCTCCCTGGAAGAGCACATCTCCCACCTTGTAAGGAATCCCGGCATAGTTCCCCGAAAGGTTTTCGCATCTGCTGATTAAAATAATATCCTTAAGTCCATCTCCGTTTACATCTGAAAAGGCAACCCCACTCACATCTTTTACTGCCTGCCTGACTTCTCCGGGGATCCGGTAGTTAGCCTCAAGCCTGTTATACCGATACACAACATTTCCATCCTCATCCAGAAAAAACAGGGCCAGCCGGTTTAAGCTGCGATCAATGGCCGGAACCAGCATTAACTCCTCCGAACGAATGGATTCCAGAGTCACGGGAAATATCTGTTCTTCCATGATCTCATACTGGTTTTCTTCCAGTTCCTCCATATGTTCAATAGAAGCAAACCGTTCTTCATAAGCATGATACTCTTTTAGAAGTTCATCCTCCTCTCCGGCTGCTTTTCCGGTAAGAATCGGAGAAAAAAGTACCACAAAGAACAAGACCATACATTCCAATCTCTTTTTTATTTTTCTCCTCCCTCTTTTCTCCCATCTCCAGTTCATGGTTGTTCCCATTCCTCCTCAGAAGGTCTCCATGCCTGTCCAAACTTTACATCCTGAAACAGGGCAGCAAGACCTGTAATCTGCTTTAATCTTAGAATTTCATCCCGATCCATTCCCAGATGCTTGGAGATCCAGGCATCGGAACGGCCCAAATCATGTAGCTCTTTCACAATGTTGCTCATCAGATCCACATCATGGCTTCCTCTTGCCCGGTTGTGCCGAATGGTGCTTGCCATCCGCTGATCAATAGGCTTATCAATCACGGATACGGGAAGCCTTCCCTCTTCCCTCTCATAGATATCCGGATAATCCAGCATCACCCGATAGCGGTGAAATCCATCCACAATAATATACATATCTCTTGTCTTATCATAGTAGCATACAATGGGCATGGTATACCCATCCTCCCGAATGCTGTCATAGAGCAGCTTCATCTCCGGCAGTGCCACTGTATTGGGATTGTAAGTATTTGGCTCAATCTTTCCGATTGGCACCGATATAACCTGGTAAACAGGACTATTAAATTTCATATTATATTTCCTCTAAACTTTTGTATTTGCTGCGAATGGCATCTATCTGCTTCTGCTGCTGGCGGCTGATTCCAAAGCCCATAAACCGGCAGGTATGATCATTTTTCAAAATGCAGTAACACATCCGCTTCCAACTTGGAATATCTTTGGTCGATTTGATATCGTCCGTATGATCCGGAATCTTTCCTATAAATACAATCCGTGACTTTCGGTTCAGGGTATAATTGGAAATCCCATTACGGCGAATATGATATCCATGCTCTAAAAGCTCCTGAATCGTCTCTTCATCCAGTCCCCCTCCCGTCTCATGCCAGAATTTGATGGAGGTATTGAACTTTTTAACATAATTATTCCGAAGCCTGGCTGGCAGGGTATCCAGAAGAAACTGGGTATAAGACTTCCAGGTGTGTCCCTCCGGCAGGGTAACATTCCGGTATCCCATGGCCTTGGTTTTTCCATAAATAGCGGCAAAATTGGCTCCCTGTACACGGCCCACCAGCTTTACCCAAATCTCCGGATCAATCACCCGATAAAGGTTTAGGGAATCCTTGGAATAGTCGTTAAAGGGTGAAGCCACCCGCATCTGGGATACCTTTAAACCCGCTTTATAATACAGGTCATACAGATGATTGTAATCATAGTCAAAAATGCAGTTGGCATGCCATACATCCTCCAAAGACCAGTCATATATAGGAGAGGCACACCATACGTCCTTAAAAGTTCTGCTGATCCAGCATTCCCCATGATAACCATACTTTTTATTTAGAAATCCGCTGTATCTCTGAAGGGATTCATTGGCCCGTATCCCAAGAAGACATACTGTCTTTTTGTTTTCATGGGACATTCGATACCAGCGACCGAACTGTTTGGCCAGGTCCTCTTGATGCATCCGATACTGATAGGTGGAGATGGGATTATTACCCATATGTATCACATACTTCCCTTTGGGAAGTTCCCGAACCCAGCTTTCCTGTTTTTTGTCATCCCAGGGATACCAGTACATCTCATAACTTCCCACAGCCGTCCGGGTGGCCATGGGAAGGCATACCCAGTACAGTTCCATCCCTGATTCTTTTTTCAAATGTTCAAAAGTTCGCTTCACATATTCTGTTGTCACTGTATACTGTGCTTCAAAATCCTGGTGAAATACACCGATCCGTTTCTCGGGAAAATGTTCTTTTCGGTAATCTAATACCAGATTCAGCAAAAGTCCGCTGTCCTTGCCCCCAGAAAAGGAAACATAGATATTATCAAATTCCTCGAAAATAAATTTCAGCCGTTTTCTAAGAGCTTCATATACATTCTGCTCCAGATATTCCCGTACCATCATGAATCTCCTCCTGGCTGCACTATCCTTTGTAGTCCTGCATAACGGTACCCTTGTACACTGAGGGTATCCTCTAAAGCAGACCGTATCTGTCAACGTATACTTTATCACATTGCCAAAGTAAATTCAACAAAGCAAAAACAACTGAAAAAAATGATGCAAAAAAGATGCCAAAAAAGACCTCCCGGCTGCTCTCCGACATTATCCGAAAGGTCTTTCTCTCTATCACATGCTCACTTAGGGTAACTATTCTTTACTCAATCTTGCTGTATCCAAAGGTATTCACAATGGCATCTACCTTCTGATTATTCTTACACATAGGACAGTTATGGAATTCATAGGTATGGTAGTCCGGAATATCTTTCTGCGTAAAAATAGACTTTACTTCAATGGACCGGGCCTTATTCACCGCACTGAAAATCGCATTGATTCCCTGTATTCTTCCTCCATAATACTCAATGCACTTCAGGTTCTGCTCCAAAGTCTTTCCGGTGGTTGCCGTAGCCAGCAGAAGCAATACATTCTTATCCCGAATCATCATCTGCATATTATCACGGAAAATAATCTGGCCATCCGTGTGAGACTCAGGACTTGCTATGTAGATGGTCTTATGCCGGTTCATGGACATAATCCCTGCATTGGTCAGTTCCTCAGCCAGATAAGCTCCGATTACCGCACAGCCCTCCACGCAGACAATGGTATCCACCACCGTGTAGTTACAATATTGTGCCAGTATCCTCGCTGCTGCCTGTGCTTCTTTTTGCCTTGTCTTCAGCATTGCCAAATCAATATAATAATTGATATGAGAGTGATTGGTTGCAAAGTGGCCGGGAATGACTCGAAGCAGCACCTCCCGATCCGCCTGTGCCGGAATCTTGTACATACGTGTCTCCATAAAGCCTGCCTCCTTTCCTTAAGTTGCACACGTTTTTTGTGCATAAAGGTATACCCGTAGGGTGTTTCCTTAAGTTGCATACGTTTTTTGTGCATAAAGGTATACCCATTTCCTATGGCTCATAAAATTTCAGTTCAAATGAATTCTTAATAATCTCACGCCCTTCGGCGATGCTCTCTATAGCTCCTGTGGCTACAAACTGTACGATACTGTTTCCAAGTACAGAACCTTCTGTTGGTCCTGCCACTACACGTTTGCCGGTAGCTTTCGCCGTCAGTTCACAGAGCAGTTCATCCTGAATGCCTCCGCCCACCATATTGATGCAGGGAATGGTTTTTCCGGTGATCTCCTCCATACCCTCAATCGACTTCCGATATTCCTCCGTCAGGCCATTGTAAATAGCCATAGCCATTTCGCCCAAGCCCTCTGGTCTGCCCTGGCCCTTTTCCTCACAGTAAGCCACAATCTCTTTCATCATATTCAAAGGAGCCGTAAATCTCGGATCCTTGGGATCGATGATAAAGTCCTGACGCTTAGCTGTCCTAGCCGCCTTAATAATATCCGGAAAGGATACCTCCTCCTCAAATTCGCACCAGTTCTTTCTGAGATTCTGCATAATCCAAAGGCCGTTAATATTCTTCATAAACTGAATCTTGCCATCAATGCTTCCCTCATTGGTGTAATTATACTTATAAGAAGCCTCATTTAAAATAGGTTCATCCAGAACAATTCCAAGCAAAGACCAGGTACCGCAGCTTAAGAATGCCGCATCCTGAGATTCTAACGGTGCACCTGCCACAGCAGAAGCCGTATCATGGCTTCCTACGGCGATCACTTTCACACCGGAAAGTCCTGTCTCTTCCTCTACATCCGGAAGCAGATCTCCAATAACAGTTCCCGGCATCACGATATCACCGAACAGTTCCTTATTTAACCCCAGCTTCTCAATCAAATCAAAATCCCACTCCCGTTTTCTGGCATCCAACAGCTGGGAAGTGCTGGCAAAGGTATATTCTGTATACATAATACCTGTCAAAAAATATCCAAACAGCTCCGGCATAAAGAGCAGCCGTTTCGCATTATCCATAATCACCGGACGCATACCCTTTTCCGCATAAAGCTGGAAGATAGAGTTAAAATACATAAACTCAATTCCTGTCCGATTGTAAAGTTCCTCCAAAGGAATGATTTTCCCGATCTGCTCCATGACTCCGTCTGTTCTGGAATCCCGATAATTAACCGGATTGCCGATGAGATTGCCGTCCTTGTCAAATAAGCCGTAGTCCACCCCCCAGGTATCTACAGCCAGACTTTGAATCGGCACCTTTTTCGCAGCAGCCTTTTTAAGGCCCTGCTTCATCTCATGATACAGCCGGAACAAATCCCAGTAAATATGTCCCCCGATCCGCACCTCATTGTTCGGAAAACGGTGCAGCTCCTCCAATTCCAGCTTTCCATCCTCCAGCTTGCAGAGAATCATTCTTCCGCTGGATGCTCCAAAGTCAAACGCCAGATTGTAAAAAACCTCTCCCATGATACATTTCCTTTCTATTATAAGTTCCGCAAAATTCTCTCCAGAGCCCCTTGTCTAGAACAATTCCCAGCCACAAATGCTTGTGCCTGTAAATTGTTCTGGCTCTGTCGGAATTTTGCTGTTTTAATTCCGTAATATTCCCTCAGGGATATTACTGTTTTTAGTTCCGCACTTATTCCTCCGGTACAACCAGACGTACTCCCCGTTCTGCCAGAAATGACAGCCATTCCTCTGAGAGATTTTTGTCTGTCACCAGAATGTCTCCCCGTTTCATCTGCATGGTTTTCACAAATGAAACATGTTCAAACTTGCTGCTGTCCACGGCTAAAACTGCCGTATCTGCACAGGAATACATGACATTCTTAATATCGCTGTCCAGTTCATTGGAATCTGTCAGGCCGTTGTGAATGTCAATTCCTTTGCAGGAGAGGACAGCCTTGTCAACATGATAGCCGTTTAGCACTTTCTGGGCCGCATTTCCAACCAGCGACAAAGAAGTTTCATTTAGGTTGCCTCCCGTAGAAATAACCTGAATTCCATCATGGCCCGCCAATTCAATCAATACCTCTACGGAATTGGTAATCACGGTCAGCTTACTCTTATTCTTCAATTCTTTGGCAATCATCAGGGATGTGGAAGATGCATCCAGCATAATCCGATCGCCCTCCTCAATCAGAGCCGACACCAGCCTGGCAATAATCTGCTTCTCGCTGCGGTTTGTCTTCTCCCGAATGCGAAGAGGCATATCCACTTTCGTATTTTTATTCAGGACAGCACCGCCATAGGTTTTCTTTACATAGCCTTCACTCTCAAGCTTTTCCAGATCCCGTCGGATGGTCTCATCCGTCACATCATACCGCTTACTCAGCTCTGATACCAAAACCCTCTGTTCTTTTTGCAAAATCGCAAGAATTTCATTTTTCCGTTCAATGGCCAGCATGATTATCACCTATCTCATGTTCCACAAATTTTTTTCTCTTTGTATAGTTTAACACATTTCTTTTTGTTTTTATAGGTCTTTTTTGTTGACATTTTGGTGAAAATTTTTCGAAATGTCTGTTTTACTCCTCTAACAGCTTCCTGTAATCTTCTTCCGTAAATGGTATCTCCAACGTTTTGCAGGCATCGATCACACGCTCCGGATTGGACGAGCCATACAAAGGAACACAGTGAAAGGGCTGGCAAAAGAAGAATCCCAGGATCACCTGCGTAAGGGTGCATTCATACTTCGTTTGAAGTTCCTTAATTCTATGGGCAACTTTCATATTCCCTGGCGTATAGTAAGAATTCTCCCGAACCCCATCCTTGCCTTTCGCCGCAAGAATATGGAAAAATCCACTGCAATTTCCCATATACGGCATTGCCAGATTGCTGGGGTTGGCTACATGATACTGAAAAGTCTCACCTCTGATATAGCCCAATGTATCATCCGCAAGAGGTTTCATATATTTCATTCCCAGGTTTAGAAGATTCTGATCCGCCACAAAGCCCCGATATCCCTTTTTTGCACAATAATCATCCGCAGCCTTCATTCGTTCGGCATCCCAATTTGAACAACCATAATAGCGGATCTTCCCTGCTTTCACAAATTCCTCCATAACCTCAATCTCTTCCTCCACAGACTGATTTCTGTTATCTCTATGATAAAAATAAAGATCTATGTAATCCGTGCGAAGCTGCTTTAAGGAACCATCCAAATCTTCTTTCATATCCTTGTATGTCATCCGACTTTCATGTAAATCCGGAGTGGAGCTTGTCATATCCGGATGTCCACCCTTAGTAATCAGCACAATCTGACAACGCTTACCGCTGCGTGCCAGCCAGTCCCCTACCACCCGTTCGGAACGGGCTTTCTCCCCCGGTATCCAATCGGAATACACATGTGCCGTATCAATCAAATTTCCTCCCTGTTCCAGGTAGGTCCCCATAATCCGATCCGCTTCCTCTCCGTCCCAACGTAATCCGGCATCTACGGTTCCAAGTCCAATCGGATACAGGGAAAGCTCTGTATTTGGTATTATGATTCGTTTTTCCATTCTTCCGCCTCCACTTTTCGTTCTGTTTTTCTATCTCTAGGATACATTTTACAGTCTTTAAAGTCAAGAATTCAGGATAGAATCGCACTTATTTATTGCCGGAGTCGTAACAGTTCAAATCCTTCAACAACAAAGTGAGCAGACAGATATGAAAAAGTCTGTCTGCTCACTTTGCTCTATTGGCCAAATGGGGGCTTTACATTTTAAATCGTCTGACAAATAACTTTTAAAGTTCGTACCTATCAATTAGTTATCTTTAAGAACATACTGGTAATCTTCAGCAGTAAATGGAACCTCCAGTGTCTTGCAGGCATCTTCTACATGCTCCGGACATGCGGGGCCATATAGAGGAACACAAATGAATGGTTGATGGAAAAAGAATCCCAGAACCACCTGTGTTATGGTACATCCATATTTCTCCTTTAATTCCTTCACCCGCCGGGCCACTCTTACATTTCCCGGCGTATAATAAGGATTCCCTTTTACGCCCTCTTCTCCTTCCTTGTCAAAAATGTGGAAAAAGCCGCTGCAATTTCCCATATAGGGCATCTCCAGATTGGTTGGTGTCATCACATGATATTCAAAAGCGTCCCCTTTTGTATACCTAAGTGTGTCATCCTCCAAGGGATTCATATACTTCATTCCCAGATTCAAAAGGCTCTGATCTGCTACAAATCCACGATACCCCTTTACCTTACAATAGGTATCCGCCGCTTTCATACGATCTACATCCCAGTTGGAGCAGCCATAATAGCGGATTTTACCTGCTTTCACAAATTCCTCCATAGTTTCAATTTCTTCTTCCACTGACTGCTCCCGATTGTCTCTGTGATAAAAATAAATGTCAATATGTTCCGTCCGCAGCTGCTTTAAGGATTCATCCAGATCCTGCACCATATCCGCATGTGTCATACGGCTTTTATGAGTGTCCGGATTTTCTCCGGTCATATCCGGATGACCGCCTTTTGTAATAATAATTACCTCATTACGCTTCCCGCTTCTTGTCAGCCAATCCCCCAGAACACGCTCTGCACGGGCTTTTTCACCGGAAACCCAGTCGGAATACACATGTGCACAGTCAATCATATTTCCCCCCTGTGCCAAGTAAGTATCAAAAATCCGATCCGCATCTGCCCCATCCCAGCAAAGTCCTGCATCTACGGTTCCAAGTCCAATCGGATATACTGAAAGCTCAGTATTGGGTATCAATATTCTCTTTTCCATGTTGTTTCTTCCTTTCTTCTTTTATAGTACTTTCTCCAGCCAGTCGCTTCCCGGCACACTGTTCATATCACAAAACTGTTCCCATACCAGACCGAAAGGCAGAGCCTTATGCTCTTCACTGTATACAAGACGGCGTACCAGATCGTCTGTCTCTTCATATTCTTTCAGCTTATCCGTGGGCTCCAAAAGTGCATACAGAAGAGCTTTTTTCACGCTGCGTGCTCCAAGGGCCTGAGCTGCAATGCGATTAATCGAACCGTCAAAATAGTCCGTTCCGATATGCACCTTATCAAAGGCATTCTGGCGCTTGATCTCCAGCATAACCTCTTTTAATTCATCATCCAATATTACCACATGATCGCTGTCCCAGCGGACCGGACGGCTCACATGAAGCTGAACCTGACGATCAAATACCAGATAACTGGCAAGCTTCGCCGACACTGCTTCTGTAGGATGAAAATGTCCCATATCCATGCAGACAATACAATTATTCCGTATTGCCGCATAATTGGAATAAAATTCATGGGATCCTACCGTATAACTCTCAAGACCCAGTCCAAACAGCTTGCTCTCAAAAGAATCTATGACATACTTCCAGTCAAGCTTTTCTTTCAGGATCTCATCCATGCTCTCCATTAAAAGTTCCCGATGTTTCAGCTTATCAATGGTATAATCTTTATAGCCGTCCGGAATCCAATGGTTATTAATACAAATCCGTCCCAGCTCTCTGCCAAAATACTCACTGATCTTACGGCATCTTTTTCCATGCTCCACCCAGAATTCCCGAATCGCCGGATCATAGCTTGACAAAGTAAAATTGCTTTCCGCTTTATCATGACTAAAATAAGTAGGGTTAAAATCCAATCCCAGCTCATGCTCTTTGGCATATTCTACCCAAGAAGTAAAATTTTCCGGAGCAATGGCATCCCTGTCCACAAATTTTCCCAGATTATCCAGATAAATTGCATGAAGAGCTAATTTATTCTTTCCCGGCACCACACTTAAAGCTTTGGTCAGATTCGTCATAAACTCTTCTCTGGTACGAGCCTTGCTGGGATCACTTCCCGTGGCCTGTATACCTCCCGAAAGTCCCCGTTTCGGACTCTCAAATCCGGAAAGGTCATCAATCTGCCAGCAATGAATGCTGACCGGAATTTTGCTCATTAATTCCAGTGCCTTATCTGTATCTACACCGGCTTCTGCATAAATTTCTTTTGCAATCCGATAGTTTTGTTCTGTCATTCCCATGCTGCAACTCTCCTCTCCATAAAAATCATTTTGTATCTTTGTGCTGTACCTTTTCCCGATAAAGAGATAGATAGATCTCCTGATCACGCATCACACAGCCGGTCTGACAATGGCCGATTTGAATCAAATCATAACACTTGTCGCAAAGCATACAGCATTTATTGCGGAACATGGTCTTATGCTCTTTCAGATCCCGTACAAAATCAGGATATGCAAATCCCTGACGTCCAAAGCCTCCCAGGTCAAACCATCCCTGATTAATTCCTCCTGCTGTTACATTTCCGCCAAACTGCTCAAGCCATGTAAGACCAGTGCATACGAAAATACCGCCCGGAACCGCCTCTTTAATCTCTTTTGTAGCTTTCAGCAGATCAAAGGTTCCCTTATACGGGTTAATCTCTGCCTCTGGCCCATCTTCATGTTCTGCCATAAGTCCCCGTCCATAAGGCTGATATCTGGGCATCATAGTGGACAGATCAATAAGACGCACATCTCGCTCTACAAGCATTTGGCAAAGCTTGATCGGCTCCGTCAAATCCGGCTCCATAACACCCTCTTCTTTCTTCATTCCCCAGCCATAAGGATACGGCACACAGTCATAGGCATTCAGACGCACACAGATATCTATTGCATTTCCCAGATTTTTGCGAATACCGTCAATAATCATAAACAATGCCCTTGTCCGGTTTTCAAAGCTTCCGCCAAACTTACCGGGACGGGTAAACGCAGACAGCAACTCCCGAAGGATATATTCATGACATACTTTCACGTCAACGGCATCAAAGCCTGCCTGATGTGCCAGGATTGCCCCGTCAATAAATCCACGGATAATTTCTTCAATTTTATCATCTGTTGCAATGGTAATCTTTCCGCTGCTTCCGTCAATACTGTTGTGATCGTCCATATACGGATTCTCACACACTGCAAGAGGAGTAGACTGCCAGTTCTTGTCATTGCTGCGGCGGCCGGAATGGGTCAGCTGCAAAATATTATAAGGACGACGGCCAAAATTCTCTACGGCAACTGCATTTGCCTCATCCACCATACGTTTAATCTCTGCAACCGTAGAGGGACGGATCACCATCTGAAGAGGATTGCAGCGTCCATCCTCAGATATAGCTATGGACTCATACCAAAGCATTCCTGCACCTCCCCCGGCATATCTTTTATATCTTCGAAAATCAAGTTCAGAAGGACTTCCGTCCGGATTCCCGTCAAATCCCTCACAAGGCTGAAGGCAAATTCTATTTGGTACCGTCTTGTCACCAATCTGAATAGGCTCAAACAAAATGTCCACATTTTCGTCTACCGGAAAAGGCATTCCCGCCGCTTTCATGACATCCTCAAAATCCTTTGGCGTATTCATCTGGTTAAATTTGAATGGATTTAATACTTTTTTCATGCTCGTAATTTCCTCCTACTACTTCGATGTTGTTTTCTCTGCTTATCTGTTGGGAAAAGTAACTGCCAAAAATACAGCCTCTTCCTCTTCATTATTTTGAATCTCATGCAATTCGCCTGCCGGTATGTATACGGCGTCATTTGCTTTCAGCCTTTTTATTAATTCGCCTTTTTGTAATACCTCCATACTCCCTTTCAGCATCAGGAACACATGACTCAAATCCTCATGAAGTTCTTCCTCCATTCCGGCTCCGGCCGGAAAAGAAGTCACATGGATATCTACCTCGCCTTTATAAATGCTACGAGACATTACCGATGCGTCATGTCCGGCCGGTGTATATATCTTTCCTTCCTCCGCCATAATAAATTTCATAAGATTAAACCTTCCTCTTTGTTATCTGCTTGCGAATCACCGTATCAAGGAGTACGGTTCCTATAATCAACACACCTATTACCGCATCCCTCAGTTCACTGGGCACTGCCAAAAGATTCATGCAGTTCACTACCATTGTCATTGCCAGTGCTCCTACAATTGTTCCCGGGATACCTCCCTCTCCTCCTGACGCACTGGTTCCGCCCATATAAACGGCAGCCAGAACATTCAGAAGATAAGGGCTTCCAATATCCGACTGCACGGAATTCATTCGGGCCACATAAAGAATTCCTGCCGCAGCAGATGTAAAGCCACTGATAATAAAGGCTTTCATAATTACTTTCTTGGCATCAATTCCGGACATCATAGCCTGTGTAGGATTAGAACCTACAGAATAACATTTTCGGCCGAAAGTTGTCTTCTTCATCAACAGAATTCCGATAATCACTATCACAACCATGCAAACAGTTGCCATGGAAATATAATTGAAAACCAATCCATTTCCGATAAAGCGAAAGTCATCATGAAAAGAATATAAAATATATCCGTTCAAGATAACATAGGCAAATCCCAATACTGCCCATTGAAGACCATATGTTGAAATAAATGCCGGTATCTTTACATAAGCAATCATATAACCATTTAAAGCCCCAAGAAGACAGCCTGCCAAAAGACCTATCAAAATGGCCAACACAAAATTCATGTTATAAGACTTCATTAGAATTGCCGTAACAACACCGCCCATAGTCATAATGGAGCCTGCGGACAGATCCGGACCATTCGTCACAATCGCCAGGGTCTCTCCTACACCCAAAATAATCAGAATACTTGCATTTGCCAGATTATTGCCAATATTGCGGAGACTCAGGAAAGAGGGATCAATGATACATCCCAAAATAATAATTACCAGCAGAATTGCAAAACGACTCATGGCTGGCAACAGATTGCTGCCTGTTAATTTTCTGCTCATCCTTTCTCCTCCTTCATTGACGCTCTCACTTCAAACACAATAGACAGAATCAGGACGGTTCCCAGGATTGCCGGCTGCCAGATAGACGGAATCCGTATTACATTCATTCCACTGCGTATGATTGTCAGCAGTGCTACCCCCAGGATCGTTCCTTTTACATCGCCCTTTCCGATATTCATGCTTGTTCCGCCCAGAATCGCACAGCAAATAGCCTCGAACTCCCATTTTTTTCCCACAATCGGATCCGCAACCTCCAGCCTGGATGTCAGAATAACCGCCGCAAGGCCCGTTACCAGTCCTGCAAAAACATAGATCATGAATTTCCAGAGGCGAGTGTGCACACCTGACAGTCTGGCTCCCTCTGCATTTCCTCCGATTGCATAGAGGTAGCGTCCAAAACGTGTTCTGTCCTGAATCAAAATAATAATTATATAAAGCAGAAGGCAGCAGATAAACGCCATGGGAACTTTCTTGTTTAATGTTGCTCCGATTTTCAAAAATGCTTCATCATAGATGACAATTCCTTCTTTATTGGTTAAAACCAATGCGATTCCATAAAAAATTCCCTGTGTCCCCAGCGTTGTAATAAACGGAGGCAAATTGCAATAAGAAATAAAAAATCCATTGATTGCTCCACAGGCCGCCCCCGTTACAGCTCCCACAACAAATACGAGAGGAATCGGCACTCCCCCTGTCACGGCCAAAGCAGCTGTAATGCCGCCCAATGTCAATGTGGCCCCTAATGAAAGATCCAGGCCCCCGCTGATAATCACAAAGGTTGCTGCAGATGCCACGATCAGAAGCACCGACCCCTGCTGTAGCAGAATTAAGAGATTCCGGTATGTCAGATACTGATTGGAACGCATACTAAAAATAATGATCAGTATTAAAATAAACCAGACGAGCAGAGGAATTTTGTGTAATACTTGCTTAATTTTTTTCATCTTGCTCCTCCGTTCTTGCACCCTCTAAAGCATAGGAAAGAATCGTCTCCTGAGTCACGTCAGATGCATCCAGTTCTTTCACTATCTTTCTGTCCCGCATAACATATATTCGATCACTCATACCAATAATCTCCGGCATGTCCGAGGAGATCATGATAATCGCCTTTCCCTCCTTAGCCAGGTTATCCATAAAAGAATAAACTTCCTTTTTGGCTCCTACATCAATACCCCGGGTGGGCTCATCAAAAATAATCACATCAGCTCTGGTTGACAGCCACTTGGCCAAAACGACCTTTTGCTGATTACCCCCTGACAGGTTATTCGCCTTTTGTTCCGACGATGGTGTAGAGATATTCAATTCTTTGATATATTGTTCCACAATCTCATTTTCTTTTTGTTTGTTAAGCCACCCCTTTTTACTGATTCTCCCCAGGCTTGCCATTACAATATTCTGTGACACAGACAGAATCAAAGACAATCCCTGGTGCTTTCGATCCTCCGGAATCAAAGATACACCCTTTTCGATCAGCTCCTCTACGGTTGCTTTTTGTCTGATTTCCTCATCCTTTAAGATGATTGTACCTTTCTCATACGGATCCACATGGAATATTGCCCTGGCAAGTTCTGTGCGGCCTGCTCCTACCAGACCGGATAAGCCTACAATCTCACCCCTATGTACCTCCATGCATATATCCTCAAGCTTTTCCTTTCTGGAATACAGGTGCTCCACTTTCAATATAGTGTCTCCTCTGGAATGAGCACTCCTCTGATATAAATTACCAATTTTTCGTCCTACCATCAGGCTCACTATCTCGTCTGTGCTAATCTTGTCAACATCCTCGGTTGCAATATACTGCCCGTCACGCATAATGGTTACTCTGTCGCCAATCTGGGGAATTTCCTGCATTCTATGGGAAATATATATGATTCCGATTCCCTTTTCTTTTAAAGAATGTATAATCGAAAATAACTGTTCAATTTCCACACCTGACAGGGCAGCCGTAGGCTCATCCATAATCAAAACTTTCAGATCATGGGTCAGAGCCTTGGCCACCTCAACCATCTGCTGCTGTGCTACCGGAATTGTGCTTGCCAAGGCATGGGTATCTACTTTCATTTTCATATCAGATAAAAGTTCCTGTGCCTTGGCATGCATCCCTTTCCGATCGATCAACAGTCCTTTTCCCGGCATATGATCGATGAAAATATTTTCAGCCACATTGAGATAGGGAATGAGGTTAAACTCTTGATAAATAATCCCAATACCTTTTTCCTGCAAAGACACCGGATCAAATTTTGTAATTTTTTCTCCGGAAATATACAGTTCTCCGTTATCGGGAATGTAAGCACCGGCCAATACTTTCATCAGCGTGGATTTTCCTGCACCATTTTCGCCCATTAAAATATGTACCTCGCCTGGCTTTAAATCAAAGCTTACGTCGTCCAGTGCTTTTACCCCTGGGAATACCTTGGTAATATGCCGCATCTCAACCAGATATTCATTTTCCCTATTTTTCATAAACAGACCTCACTTAGCGAGCCTTAAATGCTTCCGGCCGCTCATCCATTTCTTCCAGGTTGTCCTGATCTACAATCGTGATTGGGCAATTGATCTGACGGGGAACACTCTCGCCATTTAATGCCCGCACTGCCGCAACAACACTCATATAGGACTGATAATATACTCCCTGAGATACCGTGAATACTTCATCTCCACTCTCGACTGCCGCAACCTGAGGCTCCTGTACATCAAAGCCATTTACCAAAATCTTTCCTTCCATACCTGCCGCCTTGATTGCCTCTACGGCTCCTTCTGCCTGATTGCCTCCTACAGAAATACATGCTTTCAGATCTTCACCCCATTTGGTAATATAATCCTCTGTCATCTTACGTCCTTCATCTGTCATCCAATTGGTAACACCTCGTTCTGCCGTAATATTAGGATAATTGGCCAGTGTATCCATAACAGCTTCTGTACGAATGTCAGAGGTAGACTGTCCCGGAACACCTTCCATAACGAGAACATTTCCCTCTTCTCCTATCTTCTCAGCCATGGCTTCCGCAATCATCACGCCGGCTTCATAATTATCAATACCCACATAAGTCAGATAATCCACATCAGATGGCCCCATTGTGTTGTCATAGATAACAGGTATTCCGGCATCAATCAAATCCTGAACCGGCCCCTTAACGGCTTCTGTATTAGCCGGAGCCAGTATAACCGCATCCACGCCAGTAGTAATCAAATCCTCTAAAATTCTCTTCTGCTCTTCTACATTGTCCGCCTTTGTAGGGGAGTAATCAATAACCTCCACACCAAGTGCTTCCCCGGCTTTCTGAGCTGCTGTGATATGAGCTTCCCATACAGGCAGGGCTGCATTCTTTACAACAACCGCAATGGTATATTTTTTTGCAGCAGTTGCATCCATGCCAAATTCTTCTGCGGACATTGCTCCGTCCTCTCCTACCATTACGACCTCTCCGGCAGCAACAGGAGTTTCTTTCTCTTCAGCCGGGTTTTCTTCCTCTGTGGCTGTTTCCGGGGTCTCTTGCTCAGCAGGCTTGCTTGTGCAAGCTATCAGACCTGTCATCATAGCTGCAGCACATGCAACAGCAATTATCTGCTTCATTAAGTTTCTTTTTCTCATTTTTTCTCCTTCTTTCTTTTGTTTATTTTATGAATCAACGCTCTGCGCCGTTTCATTCGCAACCACAGAAAGCATCAATGATAGGATATAAATCTTTTTCTTATCCACGCCCCATCCCCTCTTTATCCTATTTTTCTGCGGCAATACTTGTTACTTGTCACTTGTCCAACAAGTTAATTATAGCAGTCGTATAAATTATTGTAAATATACTATATAGACAAAAAAAACGGTTATCTTGTGTGCACAATACACAAAATCTTTTTTAATCTTTCTCCTTTCTTTCACTTTAACCAGTAATTCCGGTTATTTATCCCTTGACATTACTTTCAAGTATATGTAAATTAGAGGATGGATAAATATGTAACTAAATAATACAGGAGAACATTATGGCAGAAACTCTTGATACAATTCAAAAAGTACCCAAAGTTAACGTCACAAAAACTACTTTTGACATTCTATTTCATAATATTATGGATGGCACATGGAAGGAGGGCGAAAAAATCCCCTCTGAAAATGAATTAAAAAACTCACTAATGGTAAGCCGTCACACAATTCGCTCTGCTATCGCCAATTTAAATATGCTGGGAATTCTGGAAACGCGGCGGGGAGACGGTAATTATGTAAAAGCTACTGGGATCGGATTGTACATTGATTTTCTGATCCCTTATCTTATGATCAACAACTCAAATGTATCCCAAATCATAGAGTTCCGTGAAAGCATAGAGATCTCTGCTGCACGGTATGCTGCCATTCGTGCTACCGATGAAGATTTAGATATGATCGGGGAAAAGCTGCGTACCTGCAATTCCACACGACATAACACAGAGATTTATCCTTCCTACGATCTGGAGTTCCACTGTTCCATTGCACTGGCTTCTAAGAATGAACTTTTGATCCAGTCCCTCAATGTAATCAAGCAGTACTGCTTCAGTGCTATCCGCCAGTATTTTAATGAGGAACTGGCAGAAGAAGGGGCCAACTGCCATCAGGAAATTTACAGAGCCCTAATCAATCGGGACCCGGATACGGCTGCCCACTATATGTCTGTACATATGGGTAATATCCTTTCCAGGATCAATCGGGTTTCTAAATAATCATTTGTCTCCAATCCGAAAAAATACCACCATGCAGAACTTTCCTCTGCATGGTGGTATCCTTTTCTTTCTCTATCTCATATCTTACTCAGCTTTATACAGATCCCCAAGCTTCTTCAGATACTCATATCTTGCCTTAGCCGTTGCTTCTGCCTTGTCAAACAGATCCGCAGCTCTTTCCGGATTCGCACGCTTCAGAGCATTGTAGCGAACCTCGCCGTCCAGGAACTCCTTGTAATCTCCTGTGGGCTCCTTACTGTCCAAAGTAAAAGCATCCTTGCCCTCTGCCGCTGCAGCCGGATTGAACCGGAAGCAGTGCCAGTAACCAGCCTTAACAGCCAGTTCTTCCTCAGTCTGAGCCTTGCTCATACCTTTCTTAATACCATGATTGATACAGGGAGCGTAAGCAATGATGAGGGACGGTCCTGGATATGCCTCTGCCTCTGCGATTGCCTTTACGCACTGATTGAAGTCAGCACCCATGGCAATCTGTGCAACGTATACATAGCCGTAGCTCATAGCGATGGAAGCCAGATCCTTCTTCTTCACATCCTTGCCGCCTGCTGCAAACTGTGCGATAGCACCGGTGGGTGTTGCCTTGGAGGACTGTCCGCCGGTATTGGAGTAAACCTCGGTATCGAATACCATTACATTTACATCCTGCCCGCTTGCCAGCACATGGTCAACGCCGCCGAAGCCAATGTCGTAAGCCCAGCCGTCACCACCGAAGATCCACTGAGACTTCTTAGCCAGGAAGTCCTTATCCTTCAGAACAGCCTTGCACTCATCACATCCGCAGGCCTCACAAGCTGCAACCAGTTTGTCAGTAGCTGCACCATTGGCAGCACCTACATTGTAGGTATCCAGCCATTCCTGAGCCGCAGACTTCACATCCTCGCCGCAGCATCCGCAGGTCAGCAGAGCCTCAACCTTTGTCTTAAGGCCGGTACGGATTGCACGCTGTGCCAGACTCATACCATAACCAAACTCAGCCGCATCCTCAAACAGAGAATTGGACCATGCAGGACCCTGTCCCTTTTGATTTACGGTATAAGGTGTGGAGGGTGAAGAGTTACCCCAGATGGAGGAACATCCTGTTGCATTTGCAATATACATTCTGTCACCGAAAAGCTGAGTGATCAGCTTCGCATAAGGCGTCTCACCACAGCCTGCACATGCTCCGGAGAATTCAAGAAGCGGCTTCTTGAACTGGCTGCCCTTTACAGTGGCTTCCTTAAACTTAGCAATAACATCTGCTTTCTCCGGCAGAGTTACGGCATAATCGAATACCTTCTGGGAAGCAATATTGGCTTCCATGTTCTCCATAGCAAGTGCCTTTGCACCTTTCTTGCCAGGGCAGACATTTGCACAGGAACCGCAGCCCGTACAATCAAGTGCGGAGATAGCCATAACGAACTTGTACTCTGGCATTCCGGTCATATCCAGCATCTTGGTGCCTTCCGGTGCTGCTGCTGCTTCCTCCGCAGTCATAGCAATGGGACGGATAACTGCATGGGGGCAGACATAAGAACATCTGTTACACTGGATACAGTTCTCCGGCTGCCATACAGGGATATCTACGGCAATGCCACGCTTCTCATAAGCTGCAGAACCACTGGGGGTAGTTCCGTCTACATAATCCTTAAATGCAGATACAGGTAAGGAATTACCTTCCTGGGCATTTACCTTTGCCTGAATATCATTTACAAAGTTTACAACATCTGTTCTTCCGCCCTCTGCATGGGTGGTGGTCAGACCTTCGTCTGCCGCACTCTTCCAGCTTTCGGGAACCTGAATCTCCACTACCTGCTTTGCACCTGCATCAATAGCGTCATAGTTCATCTGAACGATAGCATCGCCCTTACGTCCGTAAGTTGCCTTTGCAGCAGCTTTCATCAGATCAATAGCCTGCTCCTCAGGAATAATATTGGCCAGCTTGAAGAATGCAGACTGGAGTACGGTGTTAATACGTCCGCCAAGTCCGATCTCCTTGCCAATCTTAATACCGTCAATTACGTAAAACTTAATACCATGATTTGCAATAAAGCTCTTTACCTGTCCGGGAAGATGCTTCTCAATGCCATCCATATCCCAGGGGCAGTTCAGAAGAAAAGTACCTCCGTCCACCAGCTCCTGTACCATGTTGTACTTGCGTACATAGGACGGGTTGTGGCAGGCTACGAAGTTTGCCTTGTGAATCAGGTAAGTAGACTTAATGGGGCTCTTACCGAAACGCAGGTGGGACATGGTTACGCCGCCGGACTTCTTGGAATCATAGTCAAAGTAAGCCTGTGCATACATATCTGTGTTATCGCCGATGATCTTAATGGAGTTCTTATTTGCACCAACAGTACCGTCAGCACCAAGACCCCAGAACTTGCAGTTGATAGTCCCTTCCGGTGTGGTTACCAGAGGAGTTCCCGGATCAAGAGACAGGTTGGTTACATCATCAACAATGCCGATGGTGAACTTCTGCTTGTCTGCATTCTTGTATACGGCTGCGATCTGAGCCGGTGTGGTATCCTTGGAACCAAGTCCGTAACGGCCGGTAAAGATCGGAGTATCGTTGAACTTGGTACCCTTCAAAGCTGCTACTACGTCCAGATACAAAGGCTCGCCCAGAGCACCTGGCTCTTTGGTTCTGTCAAGCACGCTGATCTTCTTAACGCTGTCCGGAATCGCAGCCACCAGAGCTTGCGCACTGAATGGGCGGTACAGACGTACCTTTACAACGCCCACTTTCTCTCCTGCTGCTACCAGATAATCGATGGTCTCCTCAATGGTATCGCATACAGAGCCCATAGCCACGATCACATGCTCCGCATCCGCTGCACCATAGTAGTTAAACAGCTTGTAGTCTGTTCCAATCTTTGCATTCACCTTGTCCATATACTCCTGAACGATTGCCGGAAGAGCATCGTAGTAGGGGTTGCATGCCTCTCTGGCCTGGAAGAAAATATCCGGGTTCTGAGCGGAACCTCTCTGGCAGGGATGGTTGGGATTCAAAGCATTCTTACGGAACGCATCAATAGCATCCATATCAACCATATCTTTCAGGTCCTCATAATCCCAAGTCTCAATCTTCTGAATCTCATGAGAAGTCCGGAAGCCGTCAAAGAAGTTGATGAACGGAATCTTGCCCTTAATAGCCGCACAATGAGCAACGGGTGTTAAGTCCATAACCTCCTGTACACTGGACTCGCAAAGCATAGCCGCACCAGTCTGACGGCATGCATATACGTCGGAATGATCTCCGAAAATGGATAATGCATGGCTTGCAAGAGCACGTGCAGATACATTGAACACGCCAGGAAGCTGCTCGCCAGCTACTTTGTAAAGGTTGGGGATCATCAAAAGCAGACCCTGGGAAGCCGTAAAAGTTGTAGTAAGTGCACCTGCTGCCAGAGAACCGTGTACCGCACCTGCCGCACCTGCCTCGGACTGCATCTCTGTCACCTGTACAGTCTGTCCAAAGATATTTGTTCTTCCCTGTGTTGCCCACTCATCCGTAGCCTCAGCCATGACGGATGACGGTGTGATAGGATAGATTGCAGCTACATCAGAATATGCATAGGATACATGTGCCGCTGCATGATTACCATCCATGGTCTTCATTTTTCTAGCCATTTTGTCTTTTCCTCCTTAAATTGTTTCGCCCCGGTCAGTCATTCCCAGGTACGCATTGGGGGATACATACAAGTATCCCATATGTAGATTATTTTAACATATCCCCCTTAAATTGTCCATTTCAATTGTTGTACTTTTTACTGTACAAAGCTCTAACTCAGTAGCAGTTCAGACAGACAGCAACAGACTCTTCTTTCCGACGTTTTCATACAAAATCATTCATTTGCCTGCTTTTCATTGATTTTGTAAATATCCTTTGCTATACTGCATTCATACCCTCAGTGAACAAAGGGTACATATCTTATTATCTGGCATTTCGCCATAAATATACCCTCACAAGAAGAAAGGAGGTTTCCCTTGGAAACAAGCAACTCTCAACCCCTGTGGCCCGTTCCTGCCAGTGAGCCAGCTTTACTCTGGATGAAAGGCGTAGCGAACGGCAAAGCCGGATGTATTCTGGATACATTATCAGATTATGGAAAAGTTCCTCTTGGGGTCCAGGAAAGAATCTTGCACCAGACAAGTTTTTTTCAGTTAGACCGTTGGTTTCTTCTCGCACGACAGATACGTTCTGTAGAAGAGTTTGTCAATCGTATGTAATTCGAATCAATAAACAGGAATGTCACAGAACAAGGGGCTGTCCGTCGGAAAATACGATATTAGTTATTTATTATATCGTATTTTACGACGGACAGCCCCTTGTTTTTCCACTGCCTGCCTTTTTGAAAATCTATTCATCCAGGGCTTCTTTCACCTTATCCATAAAGCGCTTCTTCCCTTTCCCGCTTTTTCCCGAGGTAGATATACCATTCACTACATCATCATAGGCACGCAAAGCCTCCTTGGCATCCTTACTCAGATCTGTAGGCACCTGTACCACCAGGGTTACATAATGATCTCCCCGCACGTTTTTATTTCTCAGAGACGGCACACCTTTGCCTTTTAACCTCACACGTGTATCAGTCTGAGTCCCCGCCTTTACATCATACTCTACTTCCCCATCTACTGTCTTAATCCGCACAGTACCTCCAAGGGCAGCTGTTACAAAGCTGATGGGGGCTGTAGAATAAATACTCGTATCCTGACGCTGGAAAATAGGATGTCTGCTTACCAGAACCTCCACCAGAAGATCTCCCCTGGGTCCGCCGTTTACTCCCGGCTCTCCCTTGCCCCGGATACGAATGCTCTGTCCATTATCAATTCCTGCCGGTACGGTTACTGCAATCTTTTTCTTATTTGAGATGTATCCGGTTCCATAACAATCGGAACATTTTTCCTTAATTACTTTACCTGTTCCATTACATTCGGGACAGGTACGCACATTCTGCACCATACCAAAGAGAGACTGCTGGGTATAAACCACCTGACCCTTTCCTCCACACTTGGAACAAGTAATGGGAGAGGTCCCCGGCTTTGCTCCTGTGCCATGACACTTCTCACACTCATCTTTCAGAGTCAGCTCGATCTCCTTATCACAGCCAAATACGGCCTCCTCAAAAGTGACACGAATCTGTGCTCTGATATTTGCTCCCTGCATGGGTCCATTGTTGGCTCTCCGGCTGCGACCGCCACCAAACAGATCTCCAAAGATATCTCCAAAAATATCTCCCATATCGGCACTGTTGAAATCAAAACCTCCAAATCCGCCTCCACCGGCACCGCCCTCAAAGGCCGCATGCCCAAACTGATCGTACTGGCGGCGTTTATCCGGATCGCTCAATACTGCATAAGCCTCGGAAGCTTCTTTGAATTTCTTCTCTGCCTCCTGATCACCGGGATTCATATCCGGATGATACTTCTTTGCCAGTTGCCGGTATGCTTTTTTAATTGCGGCGTCATCCGCATTCTTATCTACGCCCAGGACCTCGTAGTAGTCTCTTTTCTGCTCTGCCATTCTTTTATCTTCCTCTTTATTCCAATACTCTTAACTTTCCGCTCCTGTCAACACAGCCAAATTCCAAGGAAAGCGGACAGCATTTTGGTTCACTTTCCTTGGAATCTGATTTTATACCTCTCGGTAATCTCCGTCAACCACGTCGTCGGTCGGTCCTGCACCTGCACCCATATCCGGTCCCGGTCCTGCCTGACCCTGTGCCGCCTGTGCCTGAGCATATACTTTCTCAAATACCTTTTGAGCAGCATTCATCAACTTTTCTTTGCCTGATTTTAACTCATCAAGTTCAGAATCAGAAAGTTCCTGCTGATCCTTGGTTCTCTCCAGAACTGCCTTTAAGGAGGTAAGTTCTGCTTCTACAGCGGATTTATCGGCAGCGTCAATCTGCTCTCCCACTTCCTCCAGAGCCTTCTCGGTCTGGAATACCATGGCATCTGCGTCATTTCTGGCATCAATGCCCTCTTTACGCTTCTTATCCTGTGCCTCAAACTCTGCCGCTTCCTTTACTGCCTTTTCAATATCGCTGTCAGACATATTGGAGCCTGCGGTAATGGTAATATGCTGCTCCTTGCCTGTGCCCAGATCCTTTGCGGAAACATTTACAATGCCATTTGCATCAATATCAAAGGTAACCTCAATCTGCGGCATGCCACGTCTTGCAGGAGGAATTCCATCCAGACGGAACTGTCCCAGAGACTTGTTGTCTCTTGCAAACTGACGCTCGCCCTGTACTACGTTAATATCTACGGCCGTTTGATTATCTGCTGCCGTGGAGAAGATCTGGCTCTTCTTTGTAGGAATGGTTGTATTACGCTCAATAAGCCGGGTAGCAATACCTCCCTGAGTCTCGATGGACAGAGACAATGGGGTTACATCCAGAAGAAGAATATCGCCTGCACCCGCATCGCCTGCCAGCTTGCCGCCCTGGATGGAAGCTCCAAGTGCCACACACTCATCAGGGTTCAGAGACTTACTGGGCTCATGCCCGGTGAGCTGCTTAACCTTATCCTGTACAGCCGGGACACGGGTGGAACCGCCAACCAGCAGCACCTTGCCAAGTTCAGAAGCCGTAATACCCGCATCTTTTAAAGCTGCCTGAACGGGATTTGCGGTACGCTCTACCAGATCATGAGTCAATTCGTCGAATTTTGCTCTTGTCAGGTTCATATCAAAGTGCTTGGGTCCCTCAGAGGTAGCCGTAATGAAAGGCAGGTTGATATTCGTGGTGGTTGCACTTGATAACTCTTTCTTTGCTTTCTCTGCTGCTTCCTTTAATCTCTGAAGAGCCATCTTATCACCGGAAAGGTCTACACCCTCGGTACGCTTGAACTCTGCAAGCATATAGTCCGTAATCTTCTGGTCAAAATCATCACCGCCCAGACGGTTGTCGCCGGCTGTTGCCAGAACCTCAATAACGCCGTCACCAATCTCGATAATGGACACATCGAAAGTACCGCCGCCCAGGTCGTATACCATGATTTTCTGCTCTTTTTCATTGTCCAGGCCGTAAGCCAGTGCTGCGGCTGTGGGCTCGTTGATGATACGCTTTACATCTAAGCCCGCAATCTTGCCCGCATCCTTGGTCGCCTGTCTCTGTGCATCATTAAAGTAGGCCGGAACCGTAATAACGGCTTCCGTTACCTTCTCACCCAAGTAATTCTCCGCATCCGCTTTCAGCTTCTGGAGAATCATAGCAGATATCTCCTGGGGAGAGTACTTCTTGTCATCAATGGTTACCCTGTGATCCGTACCCATGTCTCTCTTAATAGAGGAAATGGTTTTTTCGGAGTTGGTTACTGCCTGACGCTTTGCAGGTTCACCTACCAGACGCTCCCCGGTTTTCGTGAATGCTACTACGGATGGTGTGGTTCTTGCCCCCTCTGTATTGGCGATTACCACTGGCTTTCCGCCCTCCATAACCGCTACACAGCTATTTGTTGTTCCTAAGTCAATTCCAATAATCTTGCTCATAATAGAGACCTCCTCATTTATTTGATTGGTTAATTAGCCACCTTCACCATGCTGTGGCGAATAACGCTTTCTTTGTAGGTATAACCTTTCTGAAATTCTTCTGCTACAATATTTTCTCCCAGTTCTTCATCCTCTATGTGCATCACCGCATTATGAAGATTGGGATCAAATTCCTGACCTGCCGCTTCGATAGGAGCCACACCCAGGTCTGTCAGCACTGTCATAAGCTGCTTATAGATCTTATCCATTCCCTCAATGACAGGATTGGTCCGTTCCTCCTCCGGAACGGCCGCCAAACCTCTCTCGAAATTATCCACTACCGGGAGAATTTTCTCAATCACATCCCGGGCTCCAACTTCATACATATGAGACTTTTCTTTCTCAGTACGCTTACGGAAATTATCAAACTCCGCCATCTGACGCTTTACCCGGTCCTCAAGCTCTTCTATCTTTTCATCCTTGGGGTCCTTTTTCTTTTTCTTTTTTCCCAAAAAAGATTTTTCTTTCTTTTCTTTGGGCTCCTCCGCAGTTTCTTCGCCAGTTTCTTCTTCCACTGCTTCTTCTGCCGTCTCCGCCTCCTGCTGTTCCTGTGCCGTCTCGGTGGCTTCTTTTTGGAGTTCTTCCTCCTGAATAACTTCTTCCTGATTCATTTCCTTTTCCACGGGTCTTTACCCCTTTCTGTTTCCTTATTCCTGCTTTCTGTTATATATCTCATCCAGCTGATCCGTGAGGGTTTTTAAAGTATTCACTACATTTTCGTAGTCCATTCGCTTCGGTCCTATAATGCCGATGGTCCCCCGCAGTCCGTCTCCCAGTTCGTAGGTGGCTGTCACCACGCTGCAGTCCTTCATAGCCTGCACCGGAAGCTCCTGCCCGATATACACCTGTATTCCCTGATTCGTACCGTCCTCCAAAGTCCGGTTTACCAGATCGGTCAGTTCCTGCTTTTCCTCGAAAGTACTCAGAATCTCACTGGCCTTTCCATTCTCGGACAACTCCGGATAACGGAAAATATTGGTGGTTCCGGAGGTATAAATCTCTACCTCCTCTTCTGAGTGAATCACCTCAGCCACTGCATCAATCACATCAGCTACCAATTCGCTGTGAATTCCCGCCTGTTCTTTCAGGCTCTTAATCATGGCCAGATTAATCTCCTCAATAGCCAGCCCATTCAGAACACTGTTCAACAGGATGTTCAGCTTGAGAACGGTCTCCTGGTCAAGTTCCTCCGTTACAGGGATCACCTTGTTTCGTACCAGGTTGCCTTCCATCATAATGACGGTGAGAATCTGTGTAGAGCTTACCTTGGAAAGCTGAATGAACTTAAGCTTCTTCTGATGATACGTAGGTGCCGACACCATCGTTGCATAATTGGTATTGGCCGCCAGAACTTTCACCACCTGCTTAAGCACCCGTTCCATCTTATCAGTCCGTTCAATCATCAACTCTTTCAGTTCATTGACTTCCCGTTCCTTTTCCTCCATCATGCGATCTACATAGAGACGATATCCCTTGTCTGAGGGAATCCTCCCGGCCGAAGTATGAGGCTGCAGGATGTAGCCCATCTCCTCCAGGTCAGACATCTCATTGCGAATGGTTGCAGAACTTAGGTTCAAATCAGAATACTTGGAAATGGTTCTGGAGCCCACCGGCTCTCCCGTTTCCATATAATTGCGGATAATTGCCTGTAGGATTTTCAGTTTTCTTTCATCCAGTGCCACTTCCTCACCTCTTTTACACTTCATTTTTGCTATTAGCACTCGGCCCTTTTGAGTGCTAACATAAAAATATCACTATGCTTCCTGTTTGTCAAGTCGGTTTATGATTTTTTTAGAAATAATCCTTTTTGTATCGCAGCAGACAGTTCAGACGGGCAGCGGCAGGACGGGCAGACTTTTCCAATATCAGGTGT
>CAOJBY010000006.1 GCA_948330435.1 uncultured Lachnoclostridium sp.
GCGGCATCAAAAATCTGTATGAAAAGAGTTGCCAATGATTACTTGACAGTAACCCTTCCAAACTTAATGGCAAAACCAGTTGATAAGTCTTGCCAAATTCGGTATAATTTTTATGATATTTCAATTTACTTGACATATCTTATTATACCACGGATGGCAGGCTCTTTGGGGTCTGCCTTTCTGTTTCTAGACAGAAAAAACGGAGCCATTGCTCCAGTAGTGATTATTCATCTACTTTTGCTTCCAGGTTCTTCCTGTAAAATGCATGCTTGTCCCTCCTTTCTTTCACACAGCCCTTTGTGCAAAAAGGTATCCCCGCAAGGTGTTTCACTTACAGATGGTGAACGCTTTTCCTATACCGCTGTAATTCTTCTTCACTGACATTTTCAATGATTTCATCGAGAAACCCTAACAGTTTTTCCCTGTCTTCTGGCAGTTGTCCACGAAACTGGTATGCATTAGATGCCCCCATTGCCGCAAAGATCGTCGGTATCCGCAAATTTTCCACGAGTGTCCGTACCTCCCTGTATTTTTCCAGCTCGCTTTCCTCCTGCCAGTTCCCACGCTGTATTTCAGCATAAAGTTCAGAATCGGGATAAATCGTAAGCATATTTGCCCCGATGAGCGTCGGGTGTATCTGGTTGCATACATCAGCCGTCAGCTTTGCCCCGGTTTCTCCACGGCCCGCCCCGGAAATACTTACCAGGTAAAAGAAACTGTAATGGATGCCTGCCGCATCCAGTCTCTGGCATTGTTCTATGATGTCCGCCGAGGTGTATCCCTTGTTCATAAACCCCAGGGCTTCATCATCTCCCGTTTCGATTCCGATTGTCAGACCATCATACCCCAAAGCCCGCAGCCTGGCAAGCTCCTCGTCGGCTTTAGGAGTAACATCTGTAATCCTGGCAAATGAGCCGATGGATTTCACTGACGGGAGATATTTGTAGATTCGCTCTGCAATCGCAGTTAATTTGTCATAAGATAAAACAAATGGGTTCGCTCCCGTCAAAAATACCCGGTCAATACAGACACTGCTCCAACCTTTCGTCGCTCTTTGTACCTCCTGTAAATCACTCTCAATATCCTCCAGAGGAGACATTCTGAATTTAAACGGCAAATCGTGATACAGGGTACAAAATTTGCATTTGTGATGGGTACAGCCTGCCGTTACCTCCAATAAAAGTGATTCCGCTTCATAGGGCGGCCGCCAAATGGTTCCTGTGTAATGCATAAATACATCTCCTTTCCTTAATCTGCCCATGTTTTTGGGCATATGGGTATACCCGTAGGGTGTTTCCTCATTGTTGGCATGTTTTTTGCCATAATGGTATACCCGTAGGGTGTTTTCCATAGTCTACACTCATTATATTTTAGTACAATGTTTTTACAAGTACTGTACTTTTTTGTAGTACATCTGTTTAAGTGGTACATTGAATTTTAAAGAAACATGTGTTACACTGTTTCAAAAAGGAGAAGTAGCCGGAATGAAAAAAAGCACCTTGGCTGTTGAACGCTGCAAGACAGTTTCTACCATACAAAAGATCTTAGGCGGCAAATGGAAAATTGAGATCATCTATTACATCGCCTTTCAGGATATCCACCGTTTCGGGGAGCTTCGCAGGCATATCGGCGACATCACGGAATCAAGTCTGACAAAGCAGCTTCGGGAATTGGAAGCAGACGGATTCATCACCCGCCATGATTTTAAAGAAGTCCCTCCCCATGTGGAATATAACCTTACGGACCTGGGAAAAAGCTTTATTCCCGTCTTTGAGCATATGAAGCGGTGGGGGGATGAGAATCTGGAAATATAAACAAAGTATCATCTATTGACTTTTTAATAAGACTACTACAGTCTTATTAGATTTGAAAGGAGTGTATCCTGCATGGATAAAGAAACCGTAAGGCTTTTCGATTCCGAATTAAAAGTTATGGACATTCTTTGGAAAAAGGGTGATCTACCGGCAAGGCATGTTGCAGATGTTCTTACAAAAGCATTGGGCTGGAATAAAAACACCACCTATACGCTTATTAAGCGTTGCATAAAAAAGGGAGCCATTGAACGTTCAGAACCTAATTTCATGTGCCATGCACTGATTCCCAAGGAAGAGGTACAGGAAGCCGAGACAAACGAACTGATTAACAAAATATATGACGGTTCTGCGGACAAGCTGTTTGCCGCCCTGCTCGGCAGGAAAAAACTTTCTGCAGGTTTCTTGTTTTGTGGGAAATGGTGCTTTTAAGGCTGATTATTCCTTTTACCATTCCGTTCGCTTTTAGCATCTATACACTTGTGAACCACAGCCTGCCCATGCCCGCATTTTTCACGGTGTCTTATCTGCGTTGCCGGATTGAGTTTCCACACCCCTGATGTGTGGCATTTTACATCCTGTTATTTTAATGCCAAAGCAAACGGATTGGAAGAACATCGAGCAGTTACAATATATTTTCTCGCATGAATATGTGCATATTTCTCGTTTTGATACTAACTGTGATATTGAGCTGGCATGTGATGAAAGCGTTATAAGACAATTTGGCAAAGAATCCAAATCTGCCTATTCGCTCATGCTTATCCATATGAATACAAGATTGAAATAGACTGAACCTTTTCTTGGCAGCGACGCTTTTCCATATCAGAATCCCCATATTTTACGTCTTATAAAAAGTCAGGGCAGGTATGAATGCCATTACCCGCCCTGATTTTGCTTTTTAAAGCATAACATTTGATTTAGATATGGATGAGCCGAATTTCGTTTTGTATTTCAGACCCCCATCTATCGTCTCCGCCCCCGCACTCTTCCTCTTGCTTTCTTCCTCTTCCCCGCTTTCATCTCCCTCTTCCCATTCGAAGCCGCCAGCAAAGCCCCGGTCAGCAGAAGCACAGCCCCAATTCCGACTGCCGCCAACAGATAATTCGGCGACGAAGTAGCACCGTTATACTCCGTCATATCAAACCCGGCCAAAATGAGTGCCGCCGAAAAGGGATAGGCACTGAGCAGAAAACCGCCTTTAAAAAACAACATACAATACCCAAGAAAAAAAGTAAGAATCGAACCTCCCAGATAAGCCCCCCGCATCTGCCCGAAAATCAAAATCATAGGCATACACACAAGATAAGTCATAAAGGCCGCAGCCACCACCTGCCCGCCGCAGGAAGCTATCCTTGTGGGTGTCAGCCCGCCAAGCCCCACGACCACCCCGGTCAGCAGGGTCACACATACGCTGTACACCCCAAACACAACCGAAAGCAGCCCCGTAACCACCAGTTTCGCACCCAGCAGCTTATGCATAGGCACAGGTACCGTGATAATATTCTTCAAAGTATCATGGGCCGCCTCCCGATCAATAAACCATCCCCCAATCATCACCAGAGAGATAGGCAGAAAAACCTGAGAATTTCCCCATACCACATTTGCAAACAAATGGACAAAATCATAATTCAGATCACGATATTCTGGTGCCAGTATCAACTGGCTTCCATACTGGACCACCGGACACACCGCCAGTGCCACAATCCCCACCAGAAGAATCTGGCAGCGGCGTACCTTCAGCCACTCGGCCTGTATCAAATTCCACATTTTCCACACCTCCGTTATCAATTTTCAAAACTACTGCACTTCCTGCCGCTTATAAACAAACACAATCAGTCCAAGGAATACGGCGGCTTCTATCACAGTTACTCCAAACGCCTGCACATGGCTCAAAAAATAAGGACTGATCTGCTCAAGCAAAGCCGTCAGCTCTTCCCCCGGATTCCCGTGATCATAAAACTGAAAAAACCACCGAAATGCCAGTGGCCCTGGCAGCAACGTTCCGGGATTCAGCCCAAAAGGCTGCGTCAGCAAAGGCGTATTGGTAGAAAAAATATAATTGACCATCGTATAAAAAAACGTAATAATCACCGACACAATATAACTTTTATTAAACGCAACCACCAACAGCACACAGGGAAGTGCCCCCGTCCACATAATCAGGCTTTCCCCAAGCCCCACAAAAAACAGCGGCCAGAATCCCTCGATCTTCCATCCCTGAAGCATCACCAGCCCGGCACACAAGAAACCTCCCGCCGCCATAAACAACACGGAAAAAATCAGCAGCACCAGCATTTTCGCAACAGCCAGTTTCCCCTTATCCACCGGAACGACCATAAGATTCTTCAGCGTATCATTATCCTGTTCCTCAAACAGCAGATTGGCAGACAGCACAATCACAATCGGTATCAGCAAAAGATAAGCACTCAACTGGAACAGGCATGACATCATCTCCTCCACAGCCTCTGCTCCGGTCTCAGCGTTAGACGGCAAAAAAGACATACCAAAAGGAATCACAACCGACATCAATGCAGAAACAAACACCAGCGGCTTCCTCCGAAGCTTCAAAAACTCACAGTAAACCAATTTAAGCAATCCCCTCACCTCCCGTTACACGCTTGAAGTAATCCTCAAGACTCTCCTCACAGGTATGGGCCTCCGACACCGACAATCCATTTTCCACAAAAGCGGCAACCATATCTCCCACCGGCAGAGCCAGATTCATAAGCCGTAGATTATGGTCATCCTGTATGGTAAAATTATGTTCCTTAAATCTGCGTTCCAAAATCCGTGCCGCCTGCCCCGTATCCGAAACTGCAAAATGAACATATTTACTGTTTTTCTTCTCCAACTCCGCAAAGCTTTCCTCCTCCAGAAGCACTCCATGATCAATAATCCCAATATCATCCGCCAAAAGAGCGATTTCCGACAAAATATGACTGGAAATCAAAATCGTCTTCCCCCGGGCATCACACAGCTCCCGAATAAACGACCGCACTTCCGCAATCCCAATGGGGTCAAGACCATTGATCGGTTCATCCAGAATCAGAAGCTCCGGATCATGCATCACCGCCAACGCAATGGCCAGTCTCTGCTTCATACCAAGAGAATACTGAGAAAACAGCTTCTTATCCTTATAAGGCAGCCCCACCAAATCCAAAGCATCCTTAATCGCATGCCAACCGGGCACACCCCTGAGGGTAGCAAAAATACGCAAATTCTCCGTAGCAGTCAAATTGGGGTAAAAACCTGGAGACTCAATCAGACTTCCAATCCGTGGAAGCAGCTTCCTCTCATTCCCAGCCAAAGATTTCCCCAAAATCGTCACTTTGCCGGAGGTAGGGCGTGTAAGTCCAAGCAGCATCTTCATCGTCGTAGTCTTCCCAGCCCCATTCCGCCCCAAAAGCCCATAAATCCGGCCCTTTTGCACATGAATATTGAGATTCGCCACACTCTTTTGCTCCCCATACTGCTTTGTAAGATTCTTCGTTTCAATCACATACTTGCTCACATCAAAACCTCCTGATTAATAGTTTCATAATATTTTTAAGTTCCACAGATTATCATCTGTCAAATCCCATTCTACCACCCTTACCTTGCAGGAACCTTGCCGCAACCTTGCATTAACCTTGCAAATTCAAAAACCAGGAAAGAACTGCCACAAAAGAAACCAACCGGCCTCTTTTGCGGCAATTCTTTCTGTCCATCTCACAATTTATTCCACAACCAAGGGAAAAGCCACCGAAAATACCGTCCCCTCCCCAACCTCACTTTCCACAAAAACCCTCCCCTCCATCTTCTCCACAAGCTGTCTCACAATAGCAAGTCCAAGTCCGCTCCCCTTTTGCGAGCGTCCCCGATCACACTTATACAACCGTTCAAAAATATACTTCAAATCCCCCTTATCAATCCCAACGCCATTATCCCTCACACACAAAACAACCTCCCTCCCCTGCCTGGAGAGAGAAACCTCAATCCTTTTTGCCCTGCTGTGAGCAATCACATTCTGAATCAGATTATTCATCACCCGCATATACCCATCCGAATCCACCCTCACCATAAAAGCCATTTCCGGAATCTCAACCCCATACTCCAGCTCCTTATCCTCAAAAATCGGAACCCAGTCAATCAAAATATCCCGTGTCAGCTCCGTCAGATCCACCGTAACCATATTCATAGAAAACTCATCCGACCCCAGCTTAAACCAATCAAAAAGCACATCAATATACTCTTTCAGATCATGAGCCTTCTGCCATGCAATTTCAACATACTCATCCCGTTCCCTGCCCGTAACAATCCCCTTATGCACCGCATCCAAATACCCAATCAGCGTAGTAAGCGGCGTCCTGACGTCATGAGAAAGACTCGTCATCAGCTGCTTATTCGTCTCCTCCGTCTGGCGGTAAGCAAAAATCCTATCCTCATAAGACCGGACAATCCCATTAATCTCATAAGCAATCGGTGCAGCAAGCTCATGTGTTTCTGCCAGAATACGCCGATTACCATTTCCATTCTTAATATCCTTAAGCACCTCAGCCATTTCCGCAATCTGCTTTTTTGCACGCCGGATCATAGCAGCCGCTGCCAAGACAGCCGCCAGAGCCACGGCCAAAAAAATCCCCGCAAAAGTTTCAGCAAGCAAAAGGTCACACCTCCTTATTAAAGCGATACCCTATCCCCTTAACCGTCTGAATATATCTGGGACTTCCGGGATTTTCTTCGATCTTTTTCCGAAGCCGGCTTATAATAGCCATAATATTACTGTCATCATACACATAGGCTTCTCCCCACACTTCCTCATAAATCCGCTGCTTCGTCAGTATTTTCCCCTGATTCCTTGCAAGAAACAAAAGCAAATCAAACTCTTTTGGAGGCAGCTCATAAGTCCCCTTTTCCGAAAGAACACATCGGTTATCCGGATCAATGGTAAGCCCGTCAAACGTAAAGGGCTGTCCCTCCCCTTTGTTAAAACGAGTGTAGCGTCTGATCAATGATATAATACGAGCCGTCAGTTCATCCATATCAAAGGGCTTTGTCAGATAATCATCTGCACCCGTTCGTAACCCCCGTACCTTGGAAAGGCTGTCACTTTTTGCTGTGAGCATCAGGATCGGCAGACTGCTTTCCTTACGGATCCTCTCCAGTGTTTCAAAGCCGTCATATCCAGGCATCATAACATCTAATATCACAAGCTGGTATGGGTGTTCCATAAGCATTTTTAAGCCGGTTCTTCCGGAGGTGCAACAGTCCGCTTCTATATTCTCCGGCAATATACTCCGTTTGATCAAATCACAAAGTTCTTTATCATCATCTATAATTAAAATTTTATTCATGATATTGTACTGCTCTTTCCTATACCAATTTCCGCTTCATACTCCGAATCTTCACCTTCGTCTCCCCATCCACCCGATAGGACTCCGTAATCTTCTGGAGAGCCTTGTTGTAAGTCCAGCCATCCAGCCGATTATGCTCAAGATAAGCCATACTTTCCTCCGGAAAATGCACAAAATAAACGGATACGGCCCACGCCACAGCCATCCGCACATAATAAGCTTCACTGGTAATTCCATCAAATGCCCCAAAGGCTCGCTCCAGGTAATCTTTCTCCACAAAATGGCTCAGAAGCATCACCACGCCAAAACGAATCTCATACTCTTGATCCGATTTCAAATACGGCTGCAGAAATTCCCACATTCTCTCCTTGTGTTTCTTTGTATCTTTTAGAGAACCACAGAACACATCACAGACTGCCCAGTTATTGATACGTGGAACAAACTCCCGGGTAAGAGTAAGCCGTTTTTCAAAATCCATCTTTGCACAGCCAATCACAAGCCCCTGAAGCATATCATTCTCGTACCATTGCCGATCATTTTCCGCAAGAAAGGTCTCCCAGTCCCCTCTGGCTATTTCCTTTGCCAGATTTCGAAGCTTTGGAACCCGTACCCCTAAGATATTATCAATTCCCGGCAAAAGCTTGCCCTGAAATTCCTTATATTTTGGATCCGAAAGCTCATTAAGGCGTTCCCTTATAGATTCTTTTGTCATACTCATTTGTGTTCCTCCTATTCCAGTTCCGTAAGTACTAAAGGGTAAAGTTATTTCAGCTTCACACCCTCCAGCTTCAGCAAATACTCCTTAATATCCAAAGCCTTATTTTTTCCCGCATACCCTGTCAGACTTCCATTGGCACCAATCACACGATGACAGGGCACAATAATCGCAATGGGATTGTTCCGATTGGCCATTCCCACCGCCCGGCTTCCCTTGGGGCAGCCAATGGCTCTGGCCATCTCTCCATAGCTTCTGGTCTCCCCGTAGGGAATCCGAAGAAGCTCCTCCCAGTCTCTCATCTGAAACTCTGTTCCATGCAGCGACAACGGCAGTTCAAAAGCTTTCCGTTTCCCGGCAAAATACTCCCAAAGCTGCTTTTTCGCTTCTGCCAGCAAAGGAGTCTCTTCCTCCAAAACATCCGCACTCTCAAAAGATGCCCCAAAAGAAAGGCTGCAGATACCTTTCCCATCCTCCATCAATTCCAGTTCACCTACGGGAGTCTGAACCATGGATTTCTTTTTACTCAAAATAGTTGCTGCTTCTGGCTTCGTCATAATAGATCACATTCTCCTGTCTTAAGGTAATGACTCCTTGTTCCACATCCAGAATGGAGACTGCACAGTTTTTATGCACACCTCCGTTCCAGAAATCTTTCATTTCCGTAATAGTAAAGCTGCTCAAAAGACCTTTCACCACAGCACCATGGCCGGACAGCAGGATTGTTTTGTCCTGATAGTCCGGATGACGCACCAGCTCCTGCAAAAATTCTGTTGTCCGTTCACAGAGATGGAGAATGGATTCTCCCCCTTTTGGCGGAACATACTCCCCTGGATTGGCGAAAAAATTCACAAAATCCGGATCCGGAATGTTCCAGCCCTCTTTCTGACAACAAAGTCCCTCATAAGGCCCAAAGGAGATCTCTTTCAAACGCTCCTCTTCTATAATCGGGATATTGCGATCCCCCCGAATAATTTCAGCCGTCTCCTTTGCCCGTTTCAAAGGACTTGTAAAGATCAGATCAAAATTCACATCCTTAAGACCGATTGCCGTAAGCCTTGCCACCTCGATCCCATTCTGGTTCAAAGGGATGTCCGTAGCTCCCTGCAATAAGCGTCTGGTGTTCCAATCCGTCTCTCCATGGCGTATTAAATAGATAACCATTTTTTCACTCCCCGTATTTCGGCAATATTTTTGCCGTTCATTTTACTTGTTTTAGTATATCGAATTTTCAGAGGGAATACAAGATTGGATAAATGTCTACATGCAATTTCCCATAACAGTTCGGACGGGCAACAGCAGACAGGCTGTTACGATTTCTTCAAAAACAATGAATTCTACCACCGTTCGGTTGTAAATGAAACGCTTACCAATTAGAATTGACATGGAGGTGGTAAATATGTTTGAAATTGACAAGAAAAAATTCGGCCTGTTTGTAGCCGAACTTCGCAAGGAAAATCATTTAACGCAAAAAGAACTTGCCAGTCAGTTATTCATATCGGATAAAGCGATTAGCAAATGGGAAACTGGAAGCAGTTTACCAGATACCACATTGTTGATTCCTCTGGCCGATTTATTGGGAGTTTCTGTCACAGAGCTTTTAATGTGCGAGAGAATGACCATGAACAATACCTTAGAAGCAAACAAAGTAGAAGATCTTGTTAAAACGGCAATTACTTTTGCAGACGCAAATCCCGAACGGATCTATCAGGTGAAAAGCAAGTGGATTGCTTTTTATGGATTATCGCTGTTCATAGGCTGTATTGGCATATTTCTGAACTATATGACAATACAGCCGTGTTTCGAAGCCTTGGCGACAATTATGCTGTTATGCGTTGTATTCGGATCGTATTTTTGCTGCTTTGTACAGACAAAGTTACCGGCATTCTATGACAAGAACAAGGTAGGCATTTTCTATGATGGTGCATTCCATATGAATCTGCCAGGAGTACATTTTAATAACCGTAACTGGCCGCATATCATAGAAATCGTCCAGATAAGCATGTGCCTGTTTCTGATCCTGTTTCCAATTATCAACCTTGTTATGGGTCATACCATGGGGAATCTATGGGCCACGATTGGAAACTTTATATTCTTAGTTATATTTCTTTTCGGTTTCTTTCTTCCGATGTATCTGGTTGGAAAAAAATACGAATAATCCAAAGATGGAGATGTCTTATTTTACGACACCCCCATCAAACTGGAATTGCTATTTCCGATTGGGTTTTCTTTTAATAGCCAGCAATTTCATGTAGTCGTCAAATTCCGTCGTATCCGTCGGTTCAAACATTACCCATTTTCCATCGTGATAGGTTTTGGCTTCATCATATTGCCTGCAAACAGCATCAGAAAGAGTATCCCTTATGGTCTCAAATTTCACCCTTTCATCTTTCCCAAAAATAATCATGAAACCAACACAATTAGCTTTTGCGTATAAGCTGCAGAGGGTTTTTCCACCTCTGCGATACTTATACTCGTAAGCCCAATTCTTGCCGCCGGTATTCCATAAGCGTTCCATATCGTATCTCTCATCAATAGCCAAGCATAACGCCTGCCAAACTTCATACAGAGATTGTCCAAGTAATTCCGTCATAATTGACTGGGATGGTATTGTTTCAAGCATAATATTTCCTCCGCAAATTTCACATAAATTTTTTGCCCTCCTGGCATTTGAGGGGTTGTCACTTACCCATTATAGCACAATTTCATCACGTTTGGCCAGCCAAAGGGGATGCCGCAAAATAAGGGGGACTTTTCCATATCCTGTGTTCGGACGGTTCGACGTACACTTTGTCTGCTCTGTTCGGACATTGCAAACGCAATATCCGCCCATATCAGACAAAATGTTCGTGAACAGCCGGACACCAGATATCGGAAAAGTCCCCCTTATTTTGCGGCATCGCCACACCTACTCTATGCTTATCCTCACAATCTCATATTTCCCATCTTCCCCCTCCACGGGACGAAACTGCAAAACATGCTCCCCTGTGCCGAGCCACGCTCCATCCATATTTACAAAAATATCATTAAAATCTGACTGGAAGAGGGCTTCTTTCACCTCCGGAGTAAAGATTTCCTCATAGAGAGAGTGAAAAGAATCCCTGCCCGATATATGAAAACCTATGTCATCCACATCCTCAGAACCGAACTCCCTATAGAAAATTTCTCTCAAGGCCTTATCCCCGGTAAAAAGAAGATACTCTGTCATCTTTTCATAAAGCCCGTCCACGTCATCACGCTCCAGACAATGGCGTACCTCCTCCGCAAAGCTTCGGTATTCTCCCTCTTTGGGGTCCCGCATCTTATCGGTATATTTCTCCGCCACCCTGTCCACAAAGCTTTTCTGCTCTTCCTCACTGGGTTCATCTATACTGGAATACAGGATCTTCCGGTAGCAGCCGTCCCCCTTATCCTGAAGCGTTATACGATTGTCCTTAATCTGGCAGGTGGTGTAGGCAAATCTTATATAATCCTCCATAACCTGTGCCCGATTGATATACACCACTCCATTGTCACAAAGAATATATTCATACAGGCAGCCGGGATTCGCTTCCTCAATGGCCCAAAGGATCTCCTGTCCATTCTCATACTTTTTTACATCCTCCCGTGTAATTGCCCTTGTCTCATATTGACCCCAATAACCTCCGTCCCCGTCATTTTCATAATAAAAGGGATAGGGCTTCTGGGTGTGCCCTGTAAATACCTCCATTTCCATATCGTAGTCCATGTCATAATCGGAAACCATACACATCAGCTGTCCATCCGCTGCGTATTTCTGTTCCGGGCTGGGAAATCCGCAAAGCACATAGCTTCCCTCCCACACACCGTACACATCCGTCAGCAAAGGATTCCCGTCTACGTAGCTCATTAAAAGGGATACATCCCCATCCTGTTCAAAATATTCCTGCTCCCTTTGCATCAGGATGTCCTCCCGAAGCTGCTGAGGTCTTCCCTGGCTGGATACGAACCAAAGCTCTCCCCGGATATATTCCTCCTCTAAGCTTCCCATCTCCACATAGGCTTCCGGTTTTCCATCTCCATCGTAATCTCTGGCAAAGCAGCTTACTTCTGCGTCCTCCCTGTAGTCTCCGGCCCTTTGGACAATCTGTATGAAATCCTCCTCGGAAAGTCCTTTGTTTTTCGGATTCATCAGAAGACCCAGGGTTAAAACCAGAAGAACCGCTGCCGCAGAGAGGGTCACCCAGAAAGACGTGCCCCGGTATTTTAACATATGACGAATCCGGTTCTTTACACTGTTTTCCCCAAAGGACAGGAGCGAACACCTGCTTTCCCTCAGACCATTTACAGGCCTTTCGCTCTTTGCCGCTTCCAATAGTGCCCTGGAGTAAATTTCTTTCCTCCCCTCTCCCAGTTCCTCTAACACCTGTTCATCACAGGAAATCTCCATGTCCTGATTCATCAGACGAAATGCCAGCCACACAAAAGGATTGAACCAGTGAATGCAGGAAATCACAAGGGCCAGCGGCTTTATCAGGTAATCCTTTCGCCTTACATGCACACACTCATGGCAGAGAATGATACGCCGGGCTTCCGGCTCAAGATGCCCGGAGATATAGACAGCCGGGCGGAAAAAACCTGCCGCAAAGGATATATGTTCTCCCGGAAGCTCATACACGCCGGGTTCAACCTCCATGGCCCCGGAAAGCTGCCGCTTTAACCGAATATAGGAAAAGACATGATACAGAAGAAATGCCGCTGCTCCAAAGGCCCACAAAAAGGGCAGCCACAACCACAGCTCTGAAAGAAAGCTCCGGAAATTCCAGGAAGTATTCACAACTTGTTCTCCTATAACTTCCTCTGAATAGAAAATTGCATCATCAAAGCTCTCCGAATAAAACACCTCTTCCCCTGTTTCTTCTCCCTGCACTTCCGTGTAGTCTGCCGATCCCTTTGAAGCATTTTCGATTCCAAAGGCTCTACCCTGTGACAAGGCCCGATCCATGCCATTCTCTGCCTTTATGCGGATATCTGATGCCGGAAGCAGGCTGAATGGTCCCTCCGGGAACACCGGACATGCAAAGCGTAAAAATACAAGAAACCACAAAAAGTAAGCATACTTCCTGGGGCATTTCAGGAAAAGCAGCCGTGCCAGAAGCACAAGCAAAAACACATAAGAGCCTGCAAGGCTCATATACAAAACCGTTCGAAACAATGCAATCACAGCTTTCCCTCCTTATAGTCCTCAATCATCTGCTCAATCTCCGCCACCTGCTCCGATGTCAGCCGCTTTCGCTCCATAAAGGCGGCGATCATTTTAGGCAAAGAGCCCCGAAAAGCCTTTTCCACAAAAGCCTCCCCCTGTCCCTGAAGATATTCCTCCTTAGATATCAGGGAAGTTACGATAGCTTTTTCATTTTTTAGAATCCCCTGTTCGCAGAGCTTTTTTATAAAAGTGTAGGTGGTAGACTTCTTCCATCCGAACGCTTCCCCGCAGAGCTTTACCAGCTCCCCCGATCCAACAGGCTCATTCTCCCATACAAAATCCGCAAACCTCTCTTCCGCTTCTGTCATTTGATACATCTCGTTTCCTCCTATTTAAAGTTCCGTAATATTCTGTCAGTACACCCTTATCTAAATCAATTTCCAGCCACAAAAAGATGCGTCTGTAAATTGATTTGTACACACAAAGGCACTTACTGATTAAAGT
Organism: uncultured Lachnoclostridium sp.; assembly: GCA_948330435.1. Classification (GTDB taxonomy): domain Bacteria; phylum Bacillota; class Clostridia; order Lachnospirales; family Lachnospiraceae; genus Laedolimicola. The sequence continues at coordinate 13,528 of CAOJBY010000006.1, forward strand.
TGCTACGCAACAGTACGAAAGGGTAAAGTCCCCATCAGTAAAACAGGTCGGTAAATTATAGACCTCATACTAAAAGTCTATAACATACCGACCAATTTGTCAAGACAAAATATCTGGCAAACACACATGGCAAAACAATCTTCTATCGCCCTACCCGTACACCCCACTTGTACCCGCCAAAACGTTCAGCAGCGGAGGGGGCAGACTGACTTTTCCAATATCAGGGTGTCCGGCTGTTCACGAACGCTCCGTATGATAGGAACGAACATTATCAAAATAACTTACAACTATAGGAATCCTATATAGATAATGTACGTTCATAGCATACGGAGTGTACGTGAACCGTCCGAACACCGATATGGAAAAGTCAGTCTGCCCCCTCCGCTTCTACACACCTAACCTGTTTTCCCCCTTACCTTTTATCCGGAATATACGCTTTCAGCACCGATATAAATACATCCATATCCAAAGGCTTGGAAATGTGAGCATTCATTCCATTCTTCACAGCAGCTTCCTTATCTTCCTCCAGGGCATTGGCTGTCATGGCAATGATCGGAAGCGTCTTCACATCTTTCCGCGGAAGATTCCGTATGGTCCGGGTTGCTTCATACCCATCCATAATCGGCATCTGCACATCCATCAAAATGGCATCGTAATAATACTCCTCCGATTTCTCCACCATAGACACCGCATCTGTTCCATCCGGTGCCGACTCCACCTGGAAGCCCGCTTCCTCCAGAATCACTTCTGCAATCTCTCGATTTAATTCAATATCTTCCACCAGGAGAATCCGCTTTCCTCCGAAATCCGCCAGGGTCCATTCCGCCGCCTGCTGTTGTTCCTGCTCAATAAGATTATGAGTAGCAAGAAGCACCGATTTCAAATCCGAAAGGAACAGAGGTTTTGCACAGAAAGCAGTCACTCCGGCTTCTTTCGCATCCTCCTCAACATCCGACCAGTCATAGGCTGTCAGAATAATGATCGGAGCATCCTCTCCCACGACCTTACGTATCCTTCTTGTTGTCTCAATTCCGCTGGTCTCTGGCATCTGCCAGTCAATAATAAAGGTATGGTAAGGATCTCCCTCATCATGGGCACTTCTGGCACGATATACGGCTTCTCTGCCGGAAGTGGTCCACTCAGACCGAAGTCCAATCTGTTTGAGCATCTTACTCACACTGTCACAGGTATTAAAGTCGTCATCCACAACCAGAATACGCAGACCCTCCAGTTCTTTCATCTGCTCCGCATTTTTCGCCACATCCTGAAGCTTCAGACCAAGCTCCACAGTAAAGGTACTTCCCCTGCCCTGTTCGCTCTGAACCTCTATGGTGCCATTCATCATTTCCACAATATTCTTGGTAATAGCCATGCCAAGTCCCGTTCCCTGAATTCCGTTCTGAGTTGTCGTGGACTCCCGTTCAAAGGGTTCAAAGATATGCTCCACAAACTCCGGGGACATGCCAATGCCGTTATCCTTAACAATAAAAATATAATCTCCATATCCGTGACGGAACGTGGTTTTCTGCATAATCCGAAACGTGACGGTTCCACCCGCAGGCGTATACTTCACGGCATTGCTCAAAAGATTGATAAACACCTGATTCAGCTTCAGGGCATCCGCCACCACATCCTCGTTGGCAACCTCAAAGGTATCAATAAAAAGATCCAGCTGCTTGGCCTTGACCTGAGGCTGAATAATATTCACCAGATTATGCATCAACTCGGAAATATTGCAGTCCTGCTCCTTAATCTGAACTTTTCCACTCTCAATCCGGCTCATATCCAGAATATCATTAATCAGGCTCAAAAGATGATTGCTGGAAGAAAGAACTTTCTGTAGACAATCCCGAACCCGTTCCTTGTTATCAATATGGCTCACTGCAATGGTTGCAAATCCGATAATCGCATTCATAGGTGTCCGGATATCATGAGACATATTGGAAAGGAACGTTGTCTTTGCACGATTTGCATGCTGTGCCTGCATCAGGGCATCCTGCAAAGCCTGGGTCTGCTCTCTCTGCTGCCGAACCTGATTCGTAATGTCCTTTGACACAACCATAACCATAATATCGTCGGTATCATTATCCTGGGTCATTACAAAGGACTGGCGGACACATATCTGTTCCTCCTTGGAACCCCATCCCCAATAATCGGCAACTACCTCTGCTTCTCCCTGCTCAAAACGCCGCTTCAAATTCTCCACATTAACGACGGCCGAATACTCCTCCATGGACTCTTCCAAAATAAATGGTTTCCATTTTTCAAAACATTCCGATGCCTTACAGGGTGCCGACAGGCCTGCACTCTCAAGTATGGATACAGAATGACCATTCATGGTACGCACAATATCCTGTTCAATGAGATCTTTTGTCAAATTAAACTCAAAGGTGCAGAAAGAGTTGGATACAATGGCAATCCGATACTGACGTTCCTTGCGGTTCGCAAGGGACATCTCTGCCTGAATCTTAAGCTCTTTCTCCTTAACCTCTGTAATGTTCTGTCTGGTAAATAAAACCTTTACCGCCCTGCCATTTTTTCGTTCCAGGCAAATAACATTCATGTGCTTCCATTTGGGAACTCCATTTTGCACCACATGGCACTCAAACCGCAGATCATTTTGCTCATCCAGGGACCTAACGAGGGACTCCTTTTCCAGTAAGGCAGTAAACTCCTCGTGCTCTTGCTCATCCATAATAATCGAGCAAAAATACTTTACCAAATCGGGATATTTTCCCACAAGTTCCAGCTCCCCGTCCTCCGGCCTTGTTCCTGACAGATAATGATAGGTGTCCGTCTCGAAGTCAACCATGGCAAAGCGGGAAAACAGCGTATTGACACCACTGATGATATATCCCATCTCCTGATTTTCCTGCTCCAGATGCTTCTCACGCTTATTCGCCCGTACAATCAGCAGTACGACATAGATAAGAAACAGTCCTATCATGATTATTTCCAGCCGAATTCCTACCAGGTTTTCCGCCTTAATCATGCTTTCGGTAACTGTTTTTGGATATGCCTGAACTAGGACAAAATCATTCTCCGGAAGATACATGACACAAATATTGTCCGTTTTACTGTCAGAATTACAAAGGAACGTGCCCTCTCCTCCATTTTCAAAAATACCTTTTACACCGGATGCCGTATCTTCGTCAATCACTCCGGACTTCATCAGCTCATCAGCCAGACTTCCCTTATAATCTGAACCGTTGGAACCGGCAATCACCTCTCCGTCCGGTGCACATAAAAATACATCCGCCTTTTCCCCAAAATAAGTCGTGGCAAGTATATCCCGCAAATGCTCCTCTGCCAGATATGCACCCCGCAGCACACCGATAATCCTGCCCTGATAACGAAGCGGTGTGTAAAAGCATACCATGGTTTCATCAAAAAAATGGGGATCCTCTACAAAGGAGATATTGCTCTCTCCTTTGATTCCCTCCTGATAAAACTCACGCTCTGTCACATCAGCCACCCGCCCGTCCGAGACATAGTCCGTGCCGTCCGCAGCCGTAAAAAGCAGGGTGTCAAAGCCGGATTTCTCTTCCATCTCTTTTAGCATAGATGCCGTAACCTCCGGTTCCGTCAGGCTTTTTTCAATAAAGTAGCTGTAGGCATTTATGATATCCAAACCATTGCTCAGTTCTTCATCAATCTGCTCGGCTTTTAATCTGGCAGAATCTGCCGCATAATTCTTATTCCGTTCCTCCATGCGTTTGCTGTTCTGCGAGGTATACCAGAAAAATAAAACAATAATGGCCACCAATAGAACCAGAACATAAGTAATTTCCTGCAGCGTTTTCTTTCTCTCCATAGGGAAGCCTCCAAATATGTACCAAAAATAGTTTCTCTAGTTATATCATCTTATCACAATATTTTTCGAGAGACAATCTGAAAATACTTGAATTTTTCTCAACGAGGGTTACTGTACAGACCGAATATGGCGAAAATAGTTTCTTTTACTTCTTCTTCCTCCAATTCAATAAAAATCGTCCGTCTTTTGTTATACTCAATCTTCTAAAAAGAAAATATCTTCCACATGGCGATCCAACAATTTAGCGATTTTCATTGCAAGTTCAAGGGTTGGGTTGTATTTGTCGTTCTCAATCGCTATTATCGTCTGCCTGCTTACGCCTAATTTTTTTGCCATATCCTCTTGTCGGAACCCCGCTTCTTTTCGAAGTTGTTTTATCATATTTTTCATTCCATTTACACTTTCATTATGAAGCAGGTTCCCACAGACGCTATGACAGCGACGATTGCAACAGCCGCAATGACCGTCCAAAAAAGTTTATTAGGTTCTTTGTATTCTTCATCGCCGGCAATCATTTTTTGTTTTATCGCCAACTGAGAAAAGCCCTGAACGCACACAGCAAAACATAGAATAAACCCCGGCAGAGGACTATATTTTGCTCCATTTATAAGAGTTTGGCAGCAATTAAAAAGTGTCCATACCGCCAAAGCCAGTAAGGCTGACCTGTAGCCCCATTCTTCGGAACGCAGTTGAATGTTCCTGTCCATTTCGTCCATTTTTTTCATGAATTTGTACCTCCGCTATGATTTGAAGACCTTTCAAAATGTCAAAAGTTCTTTACATTTCCAATTATATATCTCAATCGGAAAATGTCAAGAACTTTTAACATTTTTTTAAAAAATCATCAAATCATAATTGGAATTTTGGAAAGAAGAAAGTGTATTATGAATAAGGATTTGCTGGCACGTGTATGGCAGAATCTCCTGGGAAATGCCGTAAAGTTTGTCCCGACAGGCGGAACCATCCGCATCACACTTGGCCATACCGAGCAGGCACTGTCCGTGTGCGTCGCCGACAACGGGCCGGGGGATTAGAGGGGATGACCGCCCCCTGCCTTTCATCCCCTCGTATTCTTTCATAAAAAGCAGTTACAGTTGTCATTATGGATATGGATATCTGTATTTTGTATCCGGCAATGAGAAAATTATGTCTTTCAGAGCCTGATCGCCTGACCGGTAAAGGGATGCAGCTTCTCATACTCGGATGCTTCCTGGCTGATTTCCTCCGGTGTCTTTGCATCGAAGTATTCTCTTTGCCACTTTGTATAATCAAACTTTTCCCGAATGATAATAGAAATGAATCTCTCCGCTTCTATAATTCCCATTTGATCAATCAGGCATTTCATACCTTTATTCATAATCTCTGTAGTGCTTGTAATCATTTTAATCACCCTCCATTTCCATTACAAATTCAATTGGCGTAACCATTTTTATTTGGTCCGTCTGATATTTCAGCAAACGATTATCTGTAGATATAAAGTAATCGCATTTTGCATACAGAGCAGCAGCAACATGACAGGCATCTTTAAATTTAACTCCTGTCCGCATTATTTCTGCTGCTTTTGTTTCAATCTCTGCTTTATGTTCGATACCTACATATTCATGAGCATTTTGATGCATAAAATCAAAAATTGCCTTACGTCGCATCTCAAATGGATTATTACCGCATTCATATCTTAGCATATAAGACACAATCAATTCTAATCTACTTTCTTTTATTAAGGCTTGAATATATAATTTTGACTGTGTTTCCATTGCAACTTTTAATTGCGTTTGATCATCGTATGGTCTGTTATAACAGCACATATCAAGATAAATTTTCAAAGCTTTGTATCCTCCAAAAAAAATAAAAACTCATACCTCAATTTCTATAACAACAAGATACCATAATTGCAAAGAATTTACTACTCATTTGCCAGGAAAATATCTGACAAAAAAAGACTTTGGCCGGACAGACATTTTCCGTAAAGATATCTCTGTCCTGTGCCGTTTTCCCCATGCCATCCTGCTAACGGAAGTACCACGTCCGAGCGAGAGCTTCCGGGAATCTTCCTGCCAATATCACATTGGGTCATAAAATCTGTAAATTTGTCAAACAAAGGAGGAATAAAGGGATTCGGCATAACGCCGAGTTCTGCCAGGGTAATAAGCTGCCCCCGCAGCCTGTATTTCTCGCAATGTGGAATGATGTTTGACTTCTTTATTCTCTGCTCTAATTTCCCAACTGTTTCATCCTTTGGTGCATTTCGTATGAAATCAATGACCGTATAAAAAATATGTAAATCATCTTTGGTTGGAGCAACCGGATTTAACTGGGAAAACTCCTCTAAATCAAGATAAAAAGCAGCAATCCTTTCATTCCAGGAATATCCCCAGTAGTTCCGAAACAGTTCTTTTCCTTTTTCAAGCCAGAATTCTTTTTGTAAGCTGCAAACTTCACAGACAACTCCCTCATGGGAGTTGCAAAAAGTATGGACGGGAACAGCCCTTGCAAACAGATAGCTTAAGATCGGCTGTCTCCCTCTGGGAAAACTCCCAAATCCCGCAATATATGCGGATAACAGATTATCCAGCGACAGATTGGGGTGTTTTATTATTTCTTTTAATTTATGGATTGTTTCATCATGTGATCCCTGGGTGATCTTGTTGAATGGGTAGCCGCACTGGGTTAAGCATAATAATTCTTTGGACGAAAGATTATCTGTTGAATACATTGTTGTCCCGGTTTTGCAGTCGTACAGGTCGCCGGTTTCCACTGTAGTTTGATGCCCTTTTTCGTCTTTGATGTATTTTTTCTTATAGTACACTTTTTTCAATATTTTAAGTAATTGTTCGTCCATTCTGTGCATCTCCAAATGTAAAATTGGTCAAATACCGTGTGCCCCCTTGTACACGGATGGCATGGATGATTTATTCTTCTTTTTCTACAAAGCCATGAAGATATAAGTGCTTCCTGTCCTTTGCGTATCCGTTTCCCAGTACCACAAACGTCTTTGCATCTGCTTCAAACATGCGGTTTCCCAGATACACATGCTTGTCATCACGGGCATAGAGATCATCTAACACAACAAAGGTTTCCGGATTTGCCTTTTTCAGTACGGTATGCTCATAGTATACATGTTCGTCATCTTTTGCATATTTGTAAGACAGCACGCAGAATGCAGCGGGATTTTTACACGCCTTTAATTTAACCGCATATTGCGTGTCCGTGGAGCCGGTAAAAAAATATACAAATTCTTCATCCCTGCCAAAGCTATAGGGAAAAATGCTGTCCCGCTTCCAATCGTCCAGCACTTCAAAGGTCTCCGGGTGTGCAATTTTCCCATTTCCATAGGGGGTGTAGATGACCTGGTGGTTTCCGATATAAACTGCATTGTAAACATGAAAATCCTCCGGAGTAATGCCACGCAGCAGCATCCCGCACCGATAAACACGCTGTTTGTCTTTTATAAAATCATGGTTTAGCACTTCCATTGTGGCCATGTCTATCTTCACCCGGCGGAAAATATTCTCATAGGACTGTTGCTCCGGCATAAAAGCAACCTCACCGTCGCATTCACGATAGCCAGACTTGTTTCCATTTCCATCTTGAAGAATGCGGGCATATCCCATTTCTTTTTCTCCTTTCCGTATCTAGTATAACAGTTCCATGATACCATGCTTTTAACAGACACGCAATTCTGAAAAGGGACTCATTTTTTCTCCAAGGCCATTGTCTCAAAGGGCCGCAGTACGATGTTTCCGCCCTCCAACCGGCACCCCTCATAATTTCCCACTAGCTTCTCATACCCACCTAGGGCCAGGTCTGCCGGTATGGTGATCTCCCGGCCCGTCAGATTGTTCAGGACGATCAGCTCTTCCTCCCGGTATGCCCGGACATAAGCCAGCACATCCGGATTGTCCTGCATCAGAAATGCGATGCTCCCCTCAGAAATCAGAGCCTTTTCTTTCCGAAGCCGGATGAGCATTTTGTAAAAATGAAGTATGGAATCCTCATCTTTTGCCTGCCGCCGCACATTGATTTCCCCATAGTTCCCCGCAGGCTCGATCCAGGGCGTTCCTTTCGTAAATCCCCCGTTCGTCTCCCCGGACCACTGCATGGGTGTCCGGCTGTTGTCCCGGGAGCGTGCGGAGAGAATCTTTAACGCTTCTTCCTCGGTCTTTCCCTGGCCGACAAGAATCTCATAGTAGTTCCGGCTCTCCACATCCCGGTACTGGCCGATCTCACGGAAATGGGGATTGGTCATGCCAAGCTCCTCCCCCTGGTAAATATAGGGCGTTCCCTGCATCAGATGTATCGAAGCTGCCAGCATCTTGGCCGACTGCTTCCAGTACTGCCCCTCATCCCCAAATCTTGACACAATCCGGGGCTGATCGTGGTTGCACCAGAAAAGGGCATTCCATCCGTGCTCCCGCTGCATTCCCGTCTGCCACTCCTCGAAAAGCCTTTTCAGCTCCATCCGGTCCGGCTCCATCAGGCTCCATTTCTCCCCGTTCTTATAATCCACTTTCAGATGATGGAAATTGAAACACATGGACAGTTCCCGTTCCTGAGGATTTGAGTAGCGGATGCAGTCCTTTAAATGGGTGGAGGACATTTCCCCTACAGTCATCATTTCCTCAATGCCCGTGTCACGGACAAGCTCTTTCAGATATTCGTGAACGTGAGGTCCGTCCGAATAAAACCGCCGCCCGTCTCCCTGGAAATCGTCCTCCAGATGCTCCGGCTTGGAGATGAGATTTACCACGTCAAACCGGAAGCCCCTGACACCCTTTTCTTTCCAGAAGCGGATCACACCTTTCAATTCCTCCCGGACACGGGGATTATCCCAGTTGAGATCCGCCTGGGTCACGTCATAGAGATGCAGATACCATTTTCCAAGGGAGGGGACGTACTCCCAGGCCGGACCACCGAACTTGGACTGCCAGTTGGTAGGGGGCTTTTCTTCGCTTCCCTCCCTGAAAATATAGTAGTCCTGGTATTGCTTATCCCCGGCCAGGGCTTTTTGGAACCATTCATGAAAGGTGGAGGTGTGGTTAAATACCATGTCAAGCATCACCTTAAGTCCTCGCTTTTCGCTCTGGGAAATCAGTTCTTCCATATCTGCCATGGTGCCGAATCTGGGATCAATGCCGCAGTAATCCGCTACGTCGTAGCCGTTGTCGTTCTGGGGCGAGGGAAATACCGGCGTCAGCCACAGATAATCCACCCCCAGGTCCTGTAAATAGTCCAGCTTTTCTATGATTCCCCGTAAATCCCCCAGGCCGTCGCCGTCCGAATCCCGAAAGGATTTGGGATAAATCTGATATACTGTCTGTTTTCCGAGATCTAACATGGAAGTCTCTCCTTTCTTATTTTAAAATTGCTACGCAATGGTACTGAAGGGTAAAGTCACTTCGACACACCTGTAATGAGAGAAACTTTCATTCGGTAAGGCACGACTGAAAGTTCCTCTCGTGCGTCTCCCCGACTTTACCGTCCGGCTGTTATTATCTATGCAAAGGTTACAAGGACGGTTTCTTTCTCTTTGGCATCCATTCCCGTGTGGAACTGGATGGCTTCTGCATTTCCCGGATCTGTGATGACGCATACGGTCACGTCCGGATGGCCCGCTTCTTTGATTTTCTTCCTGCTGAACCGAATCAGTGCATCTCCCGCTTTCACTCTCTGACCGGCAGCTACCTCATAGGTAAAGCCGTTCCCGTTCATATCTACGGTGTCCAGGCCGATATGTAACAGAACCTCCATCCCGTTATCCAGCTTAAGTCCGCAGGCGTGGCGGGAATCCTCCATCACCACGGTTACTTCGGCATCCGCAGGTGCGTACAACACTTCGCTTTCGGGAATGACCGCAAGGCCCTCGCCCATCACTCCCTTTGAAAATACGCCGTCATTTACTTCTTTTAAGGGAATCACCTTTCCGGACAAAAATGCCCTAAGTTCCTTTGGTGCATCCACATGCTTCGCTGTCTCATTTTCCTCTGCCACTGCTGCCGTACCTCTTTCCGAAGCAGTCAGCTTTTTCTTTCCGGCTGCCATTGTAAGTATCATGGGAACCGCCACCGCTATTACCATACAGATTGCAAAGCTTCCCATGCATTCGGGCCGGATGGACAGGATTCCCGGAAGTCCGCCTACGCCGATGGCATTGGCCGCCGTTCCCGTCGCCACGCAGACGATGCCGGCCAGGGCAGAGCCAATCATTCCGCATATAAAGGGGAAGCCTTTTTTCAGGTTTACGCCAAAGATGGCAGGCTCCGTAACACCTAAGTAACAGGAAATGCAGGCCGGTACGTTGACCTCCTGAGCTTCCGCATTTTTCTTCTGGAGCAGTATCATTCCCAGTACTGCGGAGCCCTGTGCAATGTTGGACAATGCAATCATGGGCCAGAGCATGGTCATCTCGTAGTCCGCTATGAGCTGCAGGTCAATGGCATTGCTCATGTGATGAAGTCCGGTTATAACAAGGGGTGCATAGACAAATCCGAAGACTGCTCCAAACAATACCTTAAAGGAGCCTGTAATTCCGGCATACACCACCGAGGAGATAACGGAACCTATCTTCCATCCGATGGGTCCAAGGACAAAATGGGATGCCATAACTGCCAACAGTAAGCTGCAGAAAGGTACTACAATCATGGACACTACCTGGGGCGTTATCTTTCGGAAGAATTTTTCCAGGTATACCAGGGTAAATGCCGCTAGGATGGCCGGAATCACCTGGGCCTGGTAGCCGATCATATTGACCTCTATGAATCCAAAGTTCCACTTGGGGATATCGGCCGCCGCCGTTCCTGCCACCGCATAGGCATTTAAAAGCTGACCGGATACCAGAGTCAGTCCCAGGACGATTCCCAGCATCTGCGTGGTTCCCATCTTTTTTGTCACGGACCAGCAGATGCCTACGGGAAGCATGTGGAATACCGCTTCTCCAATCAGCCACAGAAAGCTGTCGATGCCGGTCCAGAACTGGCTGATGTCGCATAGGGTTTTGGTTCCGTTCTCAAAGAGGTACAGGCTGTCGATGCAGTTGCGGAAGCCCAGGATCAGACCGCCGGTAATAATGGCCGGAATCAGCGGTGCAAAGATCTCCGCCAGTGCGGTTACGATTCGCTGCAGTGCGTTCTGGTTCTGCTTGGCGGCCTGCTTGACCGCATCCTTGGACACGCCCTCTATGCCTGCCACTGCGATAAAGTCGTTGTAAAAATCTGCTACGGTATTTCCGATAATGACCTGGAACTGGCCCGACTGCGTGAAGCTTCCTTTCACCACTTTCATTGCTTCAATGCCAGGGACATCCGCCTTGGACGGATCTGCCAGTACGAAACGCATTCTGGTCATACAGTGTGATACTGCTGCGATGTTCTCTCTGCCGCCTACCAGACCGAGAAGTTCTTTTGCATCCTGTGCATACTTACCCATTCCCTTATCCTCCTATTTTGAGTTCCGTATATCCCCATGTAGCACGCAGGTATCGGAGATGAATTTCCGGCCACAAAATACATGTGTCCATAAATTGATTTGTGCACTTCGGAGATATTACTGTTTTAAGTTCCGTTTAACTTGTTTAAACATGTCAATAGATTTTTGAAAATTTGTTTAAACAAGTTTAAAGTTTTTCCTTGAACTTTTGGATAAGCCGTTTTATAATAAGAAGCAGGACTACAAAAAGTAAAAGCCAAAGGTGGCTGATGTCTTATTTTGCCACAGCCCCAGGATTTCTTTATAAGGAGACACTTATGCCGAAAAGCATCTATGAATCTATTTACAAGGACCTGAAACAAAGAATTGAATCGAACGAATTTGCCTACCGGGAGCTTCTTCCCTCTGAAAACACCTTGATTCACACCTATGACTGCTCCCGGAATACGGTTCGCCGTGCAATCAGCCGTCTGGTGACAGACGGATATGTACAGACCATGCAGGGAAAAGGAGTACGCAATATCTACCGCCCTGTGGGGAAGACGGCGTTTACCATAGGCGAGATTGAGAGTTTTCGGGAATCGGCTCTTCGAAACGGACAGTCTTACCGCACCCAGGTCCTGCTTTTTATGGATCTTTGTGCGGACGAAGTCCTGGCCGCTAAGACAGGGTTTCCTGTGGGGGCTGATATCTATTATCTCCAGAGACTTCATTTTCTGGATGAAAAGCCCTTGATTTTGAATCATAACTATTTTTTAAAGGAATGTACGCCCGGGTTAACGAAAGAGATTGCGGAGGGGTCTATTTATGAATACCTGGAGGGAACGCTTCGGATGTCAATCGTGAACAGCCGACGGATTATGACGGTGGAGAAGATTACGGAGATTGATGAAAAATATCTGGAACTGAATGTGGAAGATTACAATTGTATGGCGGTGGTTACCAGCTATACTTATAACGGGGACGGGGTGATGTTTGAGTTTACCCAGTCCCGGCACCGGCCCGATTATTTTCGGTTTCAGGAGCATGCGGTGCGGAAAGGGTAAGGTTCGGTTATATTATCTTTTTTCCCAGTGGAGGGTTACTTTGTCATGGGCTTCTTTTTTGTTTAGTAAGAATATATCTGTCAGGGCCTGCTCCGCCTCTGAGATTGTCTTTCCCTCTTCTTTGATTCTTTGGATTAGTTTTATGATTCCGTTTTCTAATATCTGGTCTTTGCTGTGAAGCTGAATGTTTAGTTGGGTTTTGTCTTGTTGAAGTTGAGCTTTATCATCTTGCAGTTCTTTTATAATTTCCCGATTTAACTTGATTGCCGGTTCCATTGCTTCATACACCTCCTCAAGTAGCTCCGGTTCGCCCTGCAGCAGATGCTCGCACGCTTTGTATAAAAGTTCCGCTATGTCATTGCGTGCGTTCTCTGTCAGCGTCCCGTTTTCTTTCTCATGGTATAATATCATGATACATTCTGCAAGAAATTCTGTCAAATCCTCTTTCAGCCTTTAAAACACAGACATTTCTCCGGACAGGCCCTCACGCATCTGCCACAGCGGATGCACTCCGAAGAACGGGATATCTCATGAAGCGAAAGCCCCACCGGACAGGCTTCCTCACAGGAAAGGCAGGAAATGCACTCTTCCTTATCCCAATGAATCTGCACCAGACTAAAGCGGTTGAACCAGCCATAGACAGCCCCCAGGGGACATAAATACTGGCAAAAGGGGCGGTAAATCTTCACAGAAGCAATCAAAAGAAACAGTAAAACTCCCAGTTTCCAGAAAAACAGTCCTCCCGCCTGACTACGCAGCAATTTATTGACTGTAAGCAACGGCAGTGCTCCAAACAAGGTTCCCGAGGGGCAAAGGTATTTACAAAAGGCCGGAACCTTTGCAAAGCCCCCAAAGAGAAACATAGAGCCAATGCATACCAGGAAGATCAAAACTACATATTTTCCATATTTCAATACAGAATGAAAGGGAAGCCGCTTTCTTTTCTGAAACAGGGGGATCTTATGAAGCAGATCCTGAATCAGTCCAAAGGGACACAGCCACCCGCAGACAAATCTTCCCAAAATACTTCCAAACAGGAAGAAAAATCCCAGAACTCCAAAGGGAATCTGAAATCCCCGTTGATTTAACAATGCCTGCAAAGCCCCTATGGGGCAGGATGCCAGGGCACCGGGACAGGAATAGCAGTTCAAGCCCGGAACACAGGCATACTTTAAGGATCCCTGATAGATCTTACCATTCAGGAATCCATAAGCGTATCCGTTGGTCACAATGGTAAAAAGAAGCTGTACCTTAAGCCGTAAATTTTTTCTCATAGCTAGTCTCCTAACAGGGAATGCCGGCCTGTTTTGCGGCATTCCCTCTCACCCGATCCCTATGCATTCAAGGCAGATCATCACTGCCTTTTTCCAAACAGTTCCAAGCTGTCCCTGGAAAGCTCCAAGGCATAAAAACGCCACACCCATGAGCGTCCCCAAAAGCCAGGATTTTTGTCTACATTTCTTCCAGAAGCCCATCGATCTTCTCCTCCCACCGAGATTTGTCCATAGCTCCTACCACCACGTCCAGAACCTCTCCCTTTTCATTTAAGAAAAAGGTTGTTGGCACTGCCGTTACCTCTTGAAGAAGTCCGTAATAGAGGGACTCATTCAAAAGCAAATGGGGATAGTCCGCCCCGGTTTCCTCTATCAAGCCGGCTGCATATGCAATGCTTTCCTCATCCTGTCCCTCCTGCACATCGCTGATAATGCCGATGAGCTGAAAGTCCTTTGCATCATACTCCGCTGCCAGTTCTCCAAGCTCCGGCATTTCATTTAAGCAGGGATTGCAATAAGTCGCCCACACGTTAATCATGGTAAGCCTGGAATTTGCCAATACCTCCTGGGAAACGGTATTCCCCTCCATATCCTGACCCTCAAAGGTCAACGCATCCGAACTTTCATTTTCCGCCGTCTCCTCCGCCGCTTCAGGTGCCGGAGTTTCCGCTGCTTTCTTACCTGAACATCCGGATAAAAGGGCCGCCAGTAAAAGGATCGGCAAAATATATTTTTTATTGAATTTGAACATTGTACGTCCTCCTTGCTGTAAGTATCTTACTCATTATAACGCATTTTTCTGATTTTTAATATTTCTTTTTCATGAAATTTATATTTAGGAAAGAAAGTTGCCCTGTTTTCCTATAAATAGTATAATGCTCTTATGAAAAAAGCACTCTTAAGAAAGGTATTCTATGTCTGACTTTCAAGAACTTATTAAAAATTTTGAACGGATTCGGGATTATATGCGGCAGTTTTTCCTCTATGGTTTTAAGGTTAGAAGTGAATTCGGGGAGAAAAGCGGGCGGACCTATGACAACGAACGACGGCGGATTGAAAGCTATCTGAACGGATATATCCATGCCGACTACACCTCCCGTGGAAAACAGGTCTCCGTGCACATGGACAGCAAGCAGGTTTCCTCCAATCCCCTTTATGCAGCCTGGAAATCCAAAAGCTTTACGGACAATGATCTGCTGCTTCATTTCTTTCTTCTGGATCTTCTGGGAAACGGGCAGTCTCTCACCGTTCCGGCCCTCTGCAATCTCCTGGCGGAACGCATGGAGACGGTGCCGGATCTTCAGACCGTGCGAAATAAGTGCCGGGAATATGAACGCCTTGGAATCCTGAAATCGGAAAAGACCGGGAAAGCCTACGCTTACCGTCTCACCCCTCCTCTTGCTATTGAGGAGAATCCCCTTTATGCGGATTTGATGCAGGCGGTTAAGTTCTGTTCCGAAGCCATGCCCTTTGGCTTTGTGGGAAGCACCCTTTTGGATCGGGAATTTCTTCACAATGATCTTTTTTCCTGGAAGCACTATTTTCTTGTACATACCTTAGAGGATCAGGTCCTTTTGGATATCCTTGAGGGGATGCGGGAGCAGCGAATCATTACCTTTGAGAATCACAGCACCCGTTCCGGAAACCGCACCCAGATTACCGGGCTTCCTTTAGAGATTTTTGTCAGCACCCAGACAGGGCGGCGGTATCTCTGCCTTTACTTTTTTCCAAAGCAGCGGTTCAACTGCCTGCGGCTGGACTGTATCTCCGGGGTCCGGCTTTTGGATGTCTGTCCGGAATATGAGCTGCATAAAGCAAAGCTTCAAAAAAACTTACGTTCCTGCTGGGGTGTGTCCTTTGGCGGGTACAGCCGGAATGAAACCCTCTGTATGAAGCTGTCCATTGATGAAAATCGGGAGCCTTATATCCTGGAACGGCTAAAGCGGGAGGGACGGGGCGGAGAGATCCTGAAAGTCCGGGAAAATGTGTTTTTGTATACGGGTGCATTTTTTGACACCAATGAAATGCTCTCTTGGGTAAAATCCTTTACCGGAAGAATCCTGGATCTGCAGTGCTCCAATGAAGCTGTTTTAAAAAAGGTGACGGATGATCTGGAAACCATGTATGAAATGTATGGAGAATAGGCAATGGAATTATTTGAAGAAATCTATGGTTCTTATTTTCAGGCCGTAAGAAAAATATTATTGGATGCAAAGGTCCGGCCCCTTAACCGGAAAGAAATGGAGACGGATATCTTAAGCGTGTCCTCCTTAGAGAGCACTCTTGTGATTCTTCCCAAGCTTCTTTCCGGTGCCTGGAGTCCGCTTCTTACCCCTGCGGGCGACGGACGCTTTGCCTGTGCATTGGGAGATGAAAGCCTTTTAAAGCTTCCCCTCACCAAATTGCAGCAATCCTGGATAAAGGCACTGCTTTCGGATCCCCGTTTTCGGCTCTTTTTTCCGGACGATTCCCTGGTGCGGCTGGAAGAAGCATTTCGTGACGTTCCGGCACTGTATGATCCTCTGGATTTTCACTATTTTGATCGGTATCTGGACGGCGACCCTTATGAGGATCCCGCTTACCGCAGGATCTTTCAGACACTTTTAAGGGCTATGACCGATCGATGTCCTGTATACACCGCTTACGAAAGCCAGAAAGGGAAAGCAGGCACCTTTGAGGTTCTGCCCTGCCGTTTTCAGTATTCCGGGAAGAATGACAGGTTTCGCCTGCTCTGCGTTTCCCTGAATCATGGCCGTCCCCGGGAGTTTCATGTTATGAATGTGGCAAGGATACAGGCCTGCCATATCTCCAAGACTCCTGTTCCGAAAGACTTTGACTGGGACATCTCCCGTTTTGTAACGCAGGCACCGGAACCGGTCCGGATTCGGATTCATAATGAACGTAATGCTTTGGAACGGTGTATGCTGCGATTTGCCCACTATGAAAAGCAGACGGTCTATGAGCCGGAAACCAATACCTGGCTTTGCTCTATCTACTACGATCCCGCTGATGAGACGGAGCTTTTGATTGAGCTTTTATCCTTTGGGCCTGTGATACGAATCCTTGGTCCGGAGTCATTCCTTACAGAAGTGCGTAAAAGGATGCGGCGGCAGCATGAGCTGTTGTATTCGGAGCTAGTATAACGAAAATTAAGTTTTGGATAGTTTGACGCAGAATATTTTTCTGAGAGTGCTACTTCACAAACGCAGGCGTAGCGGGGCTACGGCGAGGCTTGGGGAGTAGTGCTATCAGGAAAATAGGCAAGTCAAACTACCAATAACTTAATATTCGTTATACTAAAGGGCTAAAATCAGGTTTCTCCTGTTTCCTGCTTTTTCAAAGCTCCTGGTACAATGTTGTACTAGGAGGTGGGCTTTCTAAGAGGACAGTCCGACATGCTGATCTTGTTCTTCAATGTATTCAGCCCGCAGTCCACCAGATAGTCCTGGAGGATTGGTATGGACTGGGAGGATGTGGGACCAATAATGATCTCCCCGAACAATTCCGACATATGAAGCCCCAGTCTTCCGCACATCCGGTTCAGGTCAAGAGGATAATACTTCTTAATCCGCCCCGCTGATACGTGGTATTTTGGTTCCACGGCAAATTCATTTAAGATAAACGGAGAGATCACCAGCCTGCGTTCTTTCTCTCTTGCAAAGGAGGGGTGCTTAAAAGCCGCCGACTGTATCCATGCATCATTCATAAGCTCCCGCAGCCTTTGCTGTATGTCGGGCGATTCCCTTTCCTCCATCATAAGCTGATAAAATTCTCCCACAAGCCGGTGCTCCCGCATATCTTTCTGATAATACACGGTCTGCAGGGATACTGCTCCTCCCGTCATCTTCTGTAGCAGATTTTCATGAAAGGCAATGCAGACACCCTGGCCCAGATGGCCGTACCTCTCCCACTGGGCGGCATCATCCCTGTATTTGGAAAAGCAGGCCGCATAGGCGGAATAGTGGAATTTTTCTTCTAACTCCCCCCGGAAAAGCTCCTCTATCACCTGGCTTTTCTCTTCCTCACCGTCTGCCTGTAACCGTTCCATAACGGCACGGCACAAGCCGTTCATAAAAAATCGCATTTCCGAAGTGTCATTCATATTCAGAATATTATTCAGCCGCAATTCCGCACAGCGGATGATGCCGTCAAAGGCTGCAAAGTCTGTGTAATGGTATAGCATTGTTTTACCTCCATAAGGTTTTTGCTGCTACGATATAATAAGATTTTCCAGGTAAACGAAAATGCATACGAGCAATCTTCAAATTTCTGCTTTTTGACATATTATCTTTCTAAAAAGCTTACTATCATGTTCCTACTGCATAAAACTTACATAAAAATTTGACAAGCCTGACTATTAAAAATTCCTTAAAATAGAAAATCACTTATGTAATTACATATAACGCCTAAAACCGTACCAATAGCAACCGTACCTATCAAAAACTTTCTTATCACTTCGTTTTTCTTCTCTATTAATTCATTCTGTCCCACTCTAAATTCTGTGCATGGAAACAGATTTCTTTTCCATCTGACAAAAGGAGGCAGTATACAAATCAGAAAACTTCCACCCAACCATATACCTATTATTAGATACTGAATCATTATTGGAAAAATTATTTCTCTCTCATTGGTATACACGCATATCATTATGAACGCAAAAGTTAATAGTATCAACATAATTGGCAGCGTCGATAATACTCGATAATTTAACCTGAAATTTTTTAAGCATAGCTCTATTTTATTTTTTAATAACAAATAATCATCACCATTGTTAAAACAAAATTTTATTTCAGTGGACGCCTGTTCACTATTATCAAATACCATGGTAATTTTATTACTATCATATTCTTTCCCTAGTCTAATATCAATTTCCATCTTAACAATTCGATACGGTTTTTTATCAAAATATTCAAAGCATTCATCAATACTACCAAATGTACATTTCGTACTATTTGTACACTCTGCAATAATTTTTAAAATGGAATTTTCATTATATTGTGTAAATACATCTTCCAAACTTAACAACAATTGTCTATCGATCTTATGTCCGACTGAATACCTATGTATTTGAAAAACTTCTTCTTTCATAAATTCCTCTCTATTTTTCTGTTGGCTTTACTCTTTCTATCCAACCATGTTTTGTTGTTATAAGATAGTTTTGCTTATTGGGAAATTCGTTTTTATTCACCTTTCCATAAGCATACACTAATACCTGAGTTATTTCATAATCGACATCATATTGATATTGCCGATAATATGCATTTTCATCTTCACTAGTTAAAGACTCCTGCAATTCCCAGACCCAATCAAATAAAAGTGATTTATTTGCTCCATGTCCTTTAAAGTATAAATTGAAATGATAAATCTTATTTTTTATTGCCTTTATCTGTTTCGTCTGCTTCTGATAAAGATTATAAAATATATGTTGACGTATTGATTTATTAGCAAAGATAAAATTCAAATTACCATATGTTGAACTCAGCTCTCTTGTTCTAACATCATTAAATGCAATATATGATTTCATTGCATCTTCTAATTCCTGGTTATATTTTTCTATTTTCTTTTTTAATTCTTCATTCAAATATTTTTTCTTCGCTTTAGAAGTAGTGAAAATTTTTTTTACATCATCATCTGTCCGTTCCCAAAGATATTCCTTAAATCTTATTTCTGCATCATGTGTGATTTTGTCTAAAAACAAGTCACAAATTTCTTGTGTTACGCCAGCGTCTTCTACATTTTTTAATTGCTTCAAAAGATGCTTGTTATGTCTTTTGGCATTTTCATTACAATCTAATTCTCCAAGCAGATTTCGCACCAATTCTTTTGGTTCATCTGGAAATATGTATTTTATTTTCATAAATGCTCTTTGCAATTCTTCCGATTCCAAATACATATTCTCAAGAGATTTTCGCCGTTCATATAGATAATCTCCTCTGGCAATTAAGAAAGTTACAAATGCACTTGTAAATATACCACTTGAGATAGTTAATCCATATTGTTTCCATAAAGATAATAATTCCCTATTCTTAAAATCCTCAAACAGGTTCAAATATCTATACATCCTAAACTGTAAGAATGTAAATGTTATTACTCCCAAAATCGTTAAAACTACAGAAATAATAACTGTTGATTTTTTGCTTGTCATTTTTACATTTTACCCTTTTTCTTTTCCTGTATTATACAACGCCCACTATAACGTTTCACACAGTGGAATCAGCTGTTCCAATCTTTCTACTATTCGTTCTTGTTCTTCAAATGATGGAACGGGAACCAAAGCTCTATAAAATCTGTCATCATTGATAGCTGGATAAGCTACTCCTTTTGCATTTTCTGTAGAATTCACATAGTTATCAAATTCGGGTGACAGCATATAATATAGCAGAAATTTATTTACTACCCCTATACAGCAAGTCATTACTGCGAACCCTGTACTTGCAATTGGTTCTTTTTCAAATTTTTTATCAACAATGCACATATTATGCAGGTAAGGTCTAACTGTCGCATATAAAACATCCCCATAATTTACAATTTTTCTTGCTCTTGAGGGTGCTTCACTTGCTTCAATAATATTCTCGCCGTCATTCAATTTTTGATGAATATTATCAATTGAGCCTATATCTATATAAGAAAAACATTTATCTGGTTTTTTCTGCCCTCTATTATATACAATATCTCTTAATCTTACCCATTTCCAGTTCTCAGGAATCTCAAATGGTATCTCGTTCCTTTCAATAGGTGGCAATATCTTTTCTTTTCTAATTTTTTGTTCTTTTATAAGTTGCTTTTTTTCCTCCTTAGTAGCATTCAGCATCTCTTCGACCGAACTATCATTTTCTAATCGTTCTGTTAACTTACCTTGCATTGCTGCATGTAAAAAAGCATTTTTCATATCATTGGAAAATTTATTTTCAAGATCCACCAACTCTTTTTCCACTTTCTCATAATCGTCAATTTTTTCCATAAGGTCATCAACTCTATCAACAATACGTTGTTGTTCTTCAATAGGTGGAAGTACTACCAAAGTATTAGCTATCTTATCTAATACCCAATTTTTATTTCCAATACCTTTCGTATTTTTAATTGCCTGTTGCTGAACTAAGGGACTATAAATCATGTAATAAAAAAAATTGGGGTTTATATATTTATGATTAAATTTTAAAAGAGCTACACTTACAAAAAGGCTAAATTGTTCATCTGTATCAACAATAGCAGGAACACCAGTTGTTCCAACCTTTGACAAAAGAATATCTCCCTTTTCAGGATCACATCTTTCATACAATTCTTCATGTTTTTTTTGACTAATATATTTTGTATTATCTAAAAACAATCGTCCTGTACTCATATCTTTCACAGAAACAAACTTCACACCACTCTCCGTATATTTAGGTGTTTTATGCGTCCCATCCGTTAATTTATATACCAGGCTTCCTAAAGTTATCCATTTCCATGCCGGCGGAATAGCAAAGGGAACTTCTGTCTTATTTTCAGGAAATAAAAGTTTATCTCTTTTTATTTCTTTTTTTTCTATTCTGGCGTTTTTATCTTCCAAAATAGCTTTTAGCATCTCATCAACGGAACTATCCTTTTCAAGCTGTTTTGTCAACTTTCCTTGTAAAGCTGCCTGTAACACAGCATTTCTTAAATCTTGTGCCAATACCATTGCTACACCTCCAGCAGTTCTAAAATTGCCTGTAATTTTTCGTCCATGAGACGGTTCAGCCTTTCTCTCTCAGTCTTGAATCTGACAATCGTTTCCTCCGGAGAAAGAATCACTTTTTCTTCATTTGGAAATCCACAAAAATCAAAACTATAGCCACTGTCAATAATTTCAGATACAGGTACTTTTCTTGCTTTCCATGTTTCTGTCAGAGAGTTATCTTCTTTTTCATCCTTAATCTCTGTCTTATTATCCCACCACTCATCAATAACAGAAAAATCCTCTCTTTTAATAGGATTCTTTTTCATGGAAAATTTCTGCCCATCCGGTAAATCAAAACGATAAAACCATGTTTCCGTTGTTACCCCGTTATTATCGAAAAACAAAAGATTTGTAGTAATACTTGTATAAGGTGCAAAACAGGATTCTGGCAGGCGTATCACCGTATGCAAATTAAATTCTTCTACCAATTTCTTTTTAATCGCCGTCTTACTGTTATCACTTCCAAACATAATTCCGTCCGGCAGAACCACCCCGCATCTTCCGTTTTTGTTCAAACGGTACATAATTTCAATTAAAAACAAATCCGCTGTTTCTGAATTTCTAAGTTCAGGTGGGAAATTTTTTTGTACAATTTCAAGTTCTGATCCACCATAAGGCGGATTCATCAAAATCACATCAAACTTTTCATCGTCTGTATATTTTCTAACATTTTGTTCCAGGGAATTACCATGTATAATGTCTGGTTCCTCTATATCATGAAGCATCATATTTGTTGCACACAGCATGTATGGGAGCTGCTTTTTTTCTACACCATAAAAAGATTTTTGCATAATATCCAGTTGTTCCACGGTAGGATTTTGCTTCTTCATATGCTCCAAAGCATCTACCAAAAACCCCCCTGTACCACATGCAAAATCTGCTACTTTATCTCCGATTCTGGGATCAACTTTATCTGTAACAAAAGTAGTAATTGCTCTTGGTGTGAAAAATTCTCCATTGTTTTTCTGCAATCCTTTTAACAGCGTTTCATATACATCATTAAAGGAGTGGCGATCACTGCCGTCATTAAAATCAATTTCATCAAACTCATTGATAACCTGTCTTAAAAGAACTCCATTTTTCATAAAATTGGATGATTCTTTCATAAACTCCTTAACAAGCAAAGCCGGTCCGGTTGTATTTGTAAAAAGATAGACATCCTCATTCTTTTCATTTTTTATTGCATCACCTGACAATACTTTAAAGAGTTTATTATTTATGAAATCAATAAGTTCTTCTCCCGTCATCTGATCCTTTACAGAAATGGAGGTCGCCCAATCTCTCCACCTGTATCCTTTGGGGATAACTGTCTTATAGTCCTCTTTTGTGAATTCCCATTCCTTTTCTTTATCATCAAATACTTTTAAAAACAGTATCCAAATAATCTGAGATAATCTCTGCTCATCTCCACCAACTCCTGCGTCATTTCGCATAATGTCTTGAAGTCTTTTAATTAAAGCTAATAAAGCCATATCTCAACTCCTTTTATACAAATTCATCTCTAATTTTTTCATCACTTCCAAATAAGCTTCGAATCTTCCATCAAAAATTTTATGAATCATCAATGGCGTATAGCCCATGCTTTGTAATACGGGAAGTTTAAACACGTTTTTCTCTAACAAATCAGAAAAATCTTGTGTCTTATATTCATTCAAAATTACTTCAATAATTATCCTCTTTTCACTATCCAATTCTTGTATAATATGAACCGTTCTAAGCCTTTCCAAACGTTCTTCTTTTGAAACAGGGGGAATCTTATACCCAACAAATGCTGCGATATCAAACTTATCAATATGATATCCTATCTGTTCCTGCATCTTTTTCACAAATTCATTAGATAATAATAAATCATCTAAAAATTTATTTTTATCATTTTCCGCCATAAATGCAGTATAAAACTCCTCATATGTTGGATATTGATCTAAAATATTATTTTTCACGCAACTGTCAATGTTTTCCCTGACTAAATTCCCGTTTTCATCACGATACTGAATAACCTCATCTTCAATCTTGACCGCCTGCCCCTTTACAAAAGCTTTTTCAAAATGCCTGATTGTTCCACCACCAGTAGTGATTTCTTGAGGACTCCCTTTCGGAAATTTCCCAGTACCATTCACATTTGCAATCGCTACAGGTTCTCCATCAAATCCCGGATCTTCAAACTTTTTATAATTCTTTCTAAAATCTAAGATTGTAAAATGTAATTTGCTTTTCTTTTCATCACCAATCGTAAAATTCTCATTTATTCTTGTGCCACGTCCTATTGTTTGTTTAAACTCTGTTATGGAACCAATTGTTTTGTCCAATACAATTATTTCGCAAGTTTCACTATCAACACCTGTAGACATCAGTTTACTGGTTACAGCAATAACGGGATATTTTGTATTCGGATTCGTAAAGTTTTCCAGTTCCGCTTTTCCAATTTCATCATCACCGGTTATTTTCATAATGTATTTTGGATTTTCAGCCACAAGATCACCATTCAAATTTTTTAATTTTAAAACCATAGCATCTACATGTTCAATATTTTCACAAAAAACAATTGTTTTTGCATATCTACATTCATTATCTATCATATAATCTGTAATTCTTTTTGCAACAGCTTCTCTTCGGGAATCTATTGCTATTGTCCTGTCAAACTCTTTTTGTTCATATATCCTGTTTTCAAGCGGTATTCCATGTATATCTACTTCACCCGGTTTCGGTATATATCCTTTTTCATCAATATCAAGCTCTACAGAAATCACTCTGTAGGGTGCTAAAAATCCATCTTCAATTCCCTGTTTTAATGAATATGTATAAACAGGTTTTCCGTCTGTTTCGGAACAGAAATATCCTATATTTGAGACATCTTCTGTCTCCTTAGGCGTTGCTGTCAACCCAAGCTGTGTGGCAAAACTAAAGTATTCCAAAATCTCATGCCATACGCTATCTTCTGATGCAGACCCTCTATGGCACTCATCTATAATGATCAGATCAAAAAAATCTGGCGGGAGTTCTTTATAGTAATCTTTCTCTTTACTCTTTAATTGTTGGTAAAGAGCTGTATAAACCTCATATGCCGTATCTTTTTTGATTGTTTCCGATTTCATTTTCACCATTACGCCTGCGTCAACAAAAGGTTTAAAGTCTTTTTGCATCGTCTGGTCTGCCAATGCATTTCGGTCAACCAAATAGAGAATTTTCTTTTTTGTTTTTGATTTCCAAAGTCTCCAGACAATTTGAAAAGCCGTATATGTTTTTCCTGTTCCTGTTGCCATAACCAAAAGAAGTCTTGTCTTATTTTGAGCGATTGCTTCTATTATTTTATTAATAGCTATTCTTTGATAATATCTCGGCTTTTTAGGATTTGCTTTTGATGTATCAATATAATATGGCTGACTAATCAGTTTTATTTCATCTGTTGTCAGCTTTTTTTCTTTCATATACCTGTTCCACAAATCTTCCGGATATGGAAAGTCACTCATTTTCATAGTTGAATTGTTTAATCCGGTAATCATATCCTGCTCAATCAAATCCATGCCATTAGTTGCATATGCGAATGGTATATCAAGAATTGCTGCATAGTCAATCACTTGTTGATAGCCCTCCATTGCAGCATGTTCTAAACCTTTAGCTTCAACAAGAGCAAGGGGAATATAATTGTGGTATAAAAGCATATAATCTGCTTTTTTCTGTTCCCCCCTGGAAACCTTATCACCATTGATATTAACTCTTCCTGCTGTAAAATAATATTCCATAACAATATTGTCAGTGTTCTTTCCCCACCTTTCTTCGATTATGGGGGTAATGTGTAGACGTTTTGTGTTTTCCTCATTTTTTAATTGTTCTTGTAATTTATCGGGAGTAATCATTGTCATATCAGTCTTCTTTCCTTAAATTTTTCATCTTCTATTTTATCCCAAAACCCTTTTGTTATCAACATAATTCAATATGGATGTCATAAATCCACCATACGTCATAAGTGTGATTTAATGTGAAATTTTATAAATATGAAAATATGATAGGATTATAATTAGCAGATTTTGTACCGAATACACTGGGATAGTATGTTGCCAGAATACCTCAAAATAAGAATTTTGCCAAGATTGTAAAAAAGAAGCTCTATGACGGCTGTCAGAACAAGACATATCGTTTTAGATTTAAAGTATTGTCCTGACAGCAACGATTGAGATTAAGCGTTTTTCATTTTCAAGTGTTGAGTTTTCGTTAAAATTGGACTTAATATAGTTAATAGAATTGTGGTTGCGAAACACTAATGAATTTTAGTCAGCCATTTACAAGTCAGGCTCTTTTTCTGTGGAAAAATCACAAAATGCATTCATCTAAACGTTCAATTTGCCTACTACTTATATTCGAACAACATTCACCGTATTTCCATGCTGCTGAATAAGCTTCACCAGATCGCTTACTTTAAGCCAAACGGTTGCAGTGTTGTCATTGGGGTGAACACCGATCAAGCCCTTATCATCCAGAAACTCCTTATCTAAAAACAACGTTACTTTACATTCGGCATCGTTTAGCAGACCAAGTGGTGTTACAGCCCCCGGAATCAAGTTCATTTTCTCCATTAAATCTTCGGCAGAAGCAAAAGACAATGGCCGTGTGTTATTAATTTTTCTAAATTCTTTCAAGTTGACCCGCTTATCACCTTTGACAGTAATGAGGTAATAGTTTCGCTTCTTATCATCCCGGACAAAGAGATTTTTTGCATCATACTCAGGATATGGCACTTCAATGTTGGAAAGCTCGGCCATATTGTAAACTGCTTCGTGCTCGGTTATCTCGTGCCAGATATTTTCCTGTCTTAAATAATCATAAATCTCCTGTTTGTTCATATCATTTATCCTTTCAAATTCTGATTTTATATTCGCTACAACTTCCAGGCAAACAAGAAATTGTCTCTTTCTTCATTGCAAATCCTTTTGTATTCTCTGTAGAATTCACAAATTTTTGAATATTTTTCTCGGGAGTAGATATACAATATAGTTTGCGGTTTTGAGTATAGAAACAGCCGCTTGATTCTCTTTTTAAAAATCAAGCGGCAAACATCTAATTATTTACCAATCATCTTCTTCCTCTTCACGTTGATATTCGCTGTCATCCCAGTTATAAGTATATTCTCCGGTTGTCCAACTGTAACCATCACGGTCAATATCTTCATAGTTTCCAGTTTCATAATTAAAACACCATTTTGACATAATAATCATCCTCTTCGTGTACTAAAAACGCAATTATTTCGCCCCTTTGGAGAGAATACATGATACTCTGTTGCAATGCTCGCTCAAATAGCAAGTTTCACAGATGATTTCTCTAATCATCTGCATACGCAACTCATCATCACTTGGGAGCTGGTATTTCTCAATTTTTTTAATACCTATCGGATTACGCAAGCCATAATCAATTAGCTTACCATTTCCAGTCTTTATATATCGATAGACATCAGCACTGAAAGAAACACTGTCTCCAACATCTAATTCTTCAAATCCGGTCTTGTCCATCCAAACGTGATCTTCCTTGTCATCAAAACAAATGCCATCGGGATACATTCCACTGATGAAAATCCGTTTGAAACAAATGTGCTTTGCATTAACTTTCTCAATCTGTCCTTTGAACTCTAATAGATAATGAAAGAACCCACTAGCAAAACCCGAACGACAATCGCGACCCAAAGATGCAAGCTGAACACCAAGATATTCATCATAAGACATTTTCTCCGCACCGACAACATCTTTCTGAGAATCGGGATCGAAAAACACAATACCATTTTCACTGCTTACGCAATTCTTTTCGCCGTAATATGCAGCAAGCAAGGTTTCCTCGTTTGGATATTGAGCAATCAAAGCAGCAGCCTTTTTCAAACGAGCACTGTGTTCTTTGTTACATTTTCTTTCCTCTGATTGCCTTGCCTTTTCAATTGCATTTTCAATGAAATTAATTTCATTTGATGTCAATAACGGCAACACATCCTCTTTGCAATCATACACTCCTTGCAGCAGACGTTTTCTGAATCGAAGAAGAACATCTTTCATCATCTTTTCTGAAAGGAACCGAGCTTTGTCAATTGAACAACTGTGGTAACAACCAGTGTTTATGTTGCCATAGCCTTTGCCATACAAAACAGCGGTATTCCATGGACATAAATAATGTTCCTTTTGTACCAATCGTCCTCGCTTTAATCCCTCTTCAAATTCAGGAAAAATCTTAGGATTGCCGCAACCCTCATGATCCTCCACCCAAAAGCCGGACGCACCTTGAGCGACATTTTGAATCATTACATCCAAGGTCTCAATCGTTGCTCTTTTCGTTTTGTCGTTTCGCATATCTACACCTCCGTTAATAAGTGCTGCAAATAGCAGCCTGACATGCTAACGAAGATTAGGCATTCATGTGTGTAAAAACACCAAACATATTATATATCAAAATACGACTGCTTTCAATGAGCGAATGAAAATAGCTGTCATAAAATTAACCCAAAATTCACAAGCTTAACACCTGTCATAAGATGGATTTCAGAATTGCATTTACAAGTTTAAAGGGTATTTGCAAACGGAATAGCGTATATCAGTTCAGACGGGCAGCGGTAAAGTGGGCGGACAGGTTTTTCCAATATCAGGTGTCCGGCTGTTCATGAACGCTCCGTATGATAGGAACGAACATTATCAAGATAGCCTACAGCTATGAAAATCCTATATAGATAATGTACGTTCATAGCATACGGAGTGTACGATGAACCGTCCGAACACCGATATGAAAAAACCTGTCCGCCCGCTTTGCCGCTGCCCGTCTGAACTGTTCAATAAACCTCAGCATAAATTCAATAATATTAGTCACCCCGCATTATTTATTGACAAACAGGCAAACTTGCCCTATGCTGAACCTGTACCACCTCTTAGCAAGGACACACAGTCGAGAAAGTGAGGATTCTATATGATTTCGGAAAGAATTGATTTATCAAATATTTTTGCCATATCCAAGTCCAATCAGCCTGTTTTGTCTGCTTCAAAACTCGGACGTTCTTTTGCTTCCGTATTTTACAATTCCATGAAAAAAAATTCCATGCCTACAGGCAGCCCTGTTGACATGGATGCTCAGCTATCTTCCGAAGCTGCAACGAGTAAGATCGGCCAGTTAACTGCGGAAGCCGAGGATAAATTCTGTTCGATGTGCGGTTCCAGAATTAAGGAAGACGGCACCTGCCCCATCTGCATTGTGCCTGTTTTCATATCCGGTAATTCCAGGTCTTTCAACCAACAGATTTCCCAGACCGGAAGTACACACTCCACAGACGCAAACAGGGTTACTTTTTCTTATAACCGCAGAAAATCTTAGCTTTCTGCGGTTTATAAACACAAAAAGCTCATCTTTTCCCTTTTAATAAAATGAGATCCGTACAAATGCAAACAGCCAGATACACCAGCCAACATAAACAAAAAGCTATATAAGAATTTCCCAGGTCAGGAATCGGCATCAGCATCCAGCCAAAACCACCCAAAATCCCCTGTATGCAATTAAACACACAGGAAATGGGAATCAAAGCCAGAATCCATACGTTGATTACCCCAAACCATCTGAGGGCACTTTTTCTGTGTTCTCCCACAAACTGCCCCACCGCAGTAATCATGCATCCCATAGCCATGATAATCAGTCCAATGGCAACCGCCCCTGGTATCTGCTTCTCCACCCATATGATAATCGCCGCAACCAGGCCGACAAAGTTAAGAGCCGTTCCCGCTGCCGTGAAAACCCTGGCATCCTGCTTCTCCACAGGATCGTCCGGTTTAGGTTCAATTCCTTTTAGAAGATAATCGGTTGTCACCTCAAAGCATTCGCTTAGAAGAATAATCTTTTCCAAGTCCGGCAAGCTCTGCTCACTCTCCCACTTTGATACCGTCTGCCTTGCCACGCCAATCTGATCCGCCAGACCCTCCTGGGACATTCCCTTTGCCTTTCTCAATGTCTGTATTCTGTCTGCTATGTTCATATAATCTTTGTCCCTCCCAATCTATCATTGATAGGAGCATTCTATCAGAAACAGCCGTTGCATTGCCACCAGATATCCGTGGAAAAATGTCAACGGAGACTGACAATCGAGGAATAAGGATGCTTCTGCTGTTGATGCAGGCAAATCTCTGGTGCCTCTATAAATCTTCCGTTTTATATACGGCATATCCCTCATAGTAGTAGCTATAGTCAATACCTTTCATATAAATCTCTCTGTCATCAATTTTATCCGTCAATGCCCGTTCTAAAACATGCTTTATTTCAATATCTTTTATGGGACTTCTTTCCATCGCCAGGAGATAATCATCCTTGTCAACCAGGCTCCAGTCAACCACAAGCTTCAATTCCTTTTTCAGCATGAAATCAAGCCAGATTCTTGTACTGCGGCCATTCCCCTCACGGAACGGATGTGCAATATTCATCTCCACATACTTCTCTATTATCTCATCAAATGTTGACTGGGGCATTTTCTCAATATTTTCGATCGCTGCCTGCAGGTACATAACAGGTGCAAATCGAAAATTGCCTTTTGCAAGATTAACCTCTCTCACTTTTCCCGCAAAATCATAGATCTCCTCAAATAAATACCTGTGAATTGCAGCAAGCATACGAAACGTCCCGGCTTCGTAATCCTTTAAATGGCTGCTTTCGAACAATTCTATGGCTCTCTTTTTGCTTATTTTTTCTTCCATCCTTGCCAATTCGGCTGAATCCTTGATGCCAAGTTTATTTTCTAAGGCCATAGTTCTTCCCTTTCTTTAAAAGCACCGCTGATGTGCAATGTCCGGTTATGAAGCGGGTGATGTTCGTTCAGCAAAAGATTTCTTAAAAACAGTTCCAGAAACTCCGTTGTCTCGTGGATCCCGTTTTTCAGATCATTATAGTTGGCCCGGACAAGGGAGTTGCGAAAATACCATGCATTTTCGGCAAAAATATCATTCGTCACCTCAAAGCCAAGGGTCTGCAGATATTTGATAAAGAACACCGCCGTCGTTCTGGTGTTGCCCTCTCCAAATACATGGATCTGCCACAGTCTCGAAACGAATACCGCAAGGTGATGGATGGTCTCATCCATTGAAAGATTCCGGTAGGAGAAGTTTTTCTCTTCTGAGATGTCATAATTCAGAGTTGCACGCAGTTCTGTCGCACTGCCATAAAGAACGGTCGCCCCGTCAAGCACCCATTCCTTTTTCGTGATGTTGTAATCCCGAATGCACCCTGCATGAGCATAGATACCCGTGAACAGCTTTCTGTGAATGGAAAGATATTCGTTTGGCGTAAGGCTAAAGGCTCTCTCAGAAAGGAGTGCTGCAATTCTGGCCGAAACCTTATCCGCTTCTTCGGTACGCTCTTCCACATCACAGGCAGGATTCTCTTCATAATAGTTCTGCAAAAGTGTATTTACTTCTTCAAAGGATATCTCACCCTCGATATTGCGAACAGCCGTCTGCACCAGATATTCGGATGTTTTCAGTCCGTCAACCGCCTGCAGGCCAATGGCCGTATGCCATGCATAACCTTTGTCCCGTTTGCCTGGCTCGGACTCTTTGATATATTCTTTAAAAGGATCTTTGTTCATTCCATATCACTTCCTTTTGGCATCTGTAAGAAAACCGCCGGCTTTCTATCTCTTTCACCTTAAAGTCATTTTCTATTTTATCCCAAAATCCTTTGGTTATCAACAGAATTCCGTCAAATACCCAGCAGCAAGCTGCAAGGTATTTGACCCTCGCAGCTGTGCCCGATAAAGCGGGGCAGGCCCTCGCCAAACGAACAAAGATCCTTTTGGAGTGTTATAATTCGTTTTCTATAAGATACTACATAGCATCCCCGTCTTTCAATTTGTCAGACTTTCTCTGGGAGAGCCGTGAAAGTCCCCTGTTCAAGGCATATGAGAATGCCGAAAGAATGGCAAAAAAGCAAACGGATAATCCAATGGCCTGCAAAGCAGCCACATTTTTCTTGATTATCACATAAAATACTATACTGAATATTCCTACACATATCAAACTGATCATCAAATCTCTCTTTGGCGTACTTTTTGTCGCTGCTCCGTTCCATGCTCCATCTTTTACAAGAAAGAACAGATAAATCACCCCTCCGGCAAGCAGAGCTACGGTTTCCCCGATAATCAGGGGAAAGCTACCCTCCATAAGCATTTGTACTACAATGGTCACGGCACATACCAAAAACATGACGCTGAACGAAAGATTTCCGGCTTTTGTGGCTCTCCTCCTTTCCAGTTCATTGTAGTCGGCAACCTTTAATAATGTTTCTTTTAATTCGTTATCCATATTCTCGCTTTTCCTTTCTCCATTTAGAATCTCTTTGATTTCCACACCGTAGTATTCAGAAATCTGCACCAAAATACTAAGGTCAGGCAAATTTGCTCCCGTTTCCCATCTGGAAACAGTTCTTCCGGAAACACCCAGAATCTCCGCCAACTGCTCCTGCGTAATTCCTTTCTCATTGCGAAGCTGTTTCAAAAAAGCTCCAATCTCTTTTGGATTCACAAATCTTTCCTCCTTTCACATACAGACTATCTTTTTCCGGCACCGAGGAACAGGACACAAAGCGAGAAATGCCGCTGATTTTGTACCGGACAATTGTGTCTATCACTGTTTTTATGGAATTCACCCTCTCTGCCTTTCAGGTACCACCATTCCGGAGAGCTGTTCCAGAATATTTCCACCTCCATTTACAGAGATGGATCCCACCTTATCACAGATCCTCTCCAGATACTCCAGCTCTTTCAGCCGGTACAGCACCGGATTCTCCTCCATGAGCTTCGCCGTATTCAAAAGGCTTCTGGTAGAAGCCACCTCCTCCCGACGCATAATCACATTGGCCTGGGCTTTCTTCTCCGCCACCAGAACCGTATTCATAATATCCCGAATCTCTCCCGGCAGAATAATATCCTTAATCCCCACATCCAATACCTCTACACAGTACTCCTCCTGCACCTCCAGAAGCTTCTGCCCCAACATGCGGCCAATCTCCTCTTTCTCAGCCAAAAGTTCATCCAGACGAAACTGCCCTACATACTCCCTGGCCGCAAGCTGTACCCGGGTGTACAAAAGCTTGGAGACACCCTCCATCTTCTTCACCAGTTCCAAGGGCTTTGTAATCCGATAGCTGCACAGAATGTTGAGCCTGATTCCCACTTTATCCGCTGTCAAAATCTCCTGGCCGGAGATATCAAGCTGCTGCACTTTCAGATTGAAGATCTTGCAGGACACCTCATGGGCATAATTCCAGTAATAATAGGTTCCGCAGGTAAGCTCCCTGTCATAATGTCCGTCTATGTACAAAAGCCCTGTTTCTCCCTCGCCAATGACTACTTTCTTATAAAGCCGTGCAGGAATCAAATGGCGGTACATGCTGGGAACCTGCTCCTCGGTCATCTCCGTACCGGTCACATCCACCAGCCGAACCTCATTTTTCTCAAACACGTTCCAGTAGAGGGCTTCCCCGTCCATCAAAACCTGCTTATAAATGCCGTCCACCATATGTATGCCGATACAGTGATCCGGAATTCGCACCCGCACCACACGCTTTGCAAACTCCGGCTGCCGCATCAGAAGTTCCACCGGAAGCTTCTTCGTATCCACCTTTCCCATCATGGATACAATCCGAAGCTCATACCCAAGAAACGGGAAAATCTGATGCTTTCCTGCAAACAGGAGTCCCTCCAGAATTCCGTTCTTCAGCAAATATCCACATTCCTGTTCCTTAATCAAATACTTCATGTCTTACCTCCTTGTTCTTCCATGTATTAGCATCAATTTCTGATTTCGCTCCAATTTTCTGTTTGGAAGTGTGCCTGCTTTTCCCACCGCCAAAATGGGGACAGCTCCTTAAGAAAGAGTTCAGCCAGGAGGAGCAGATCTCCTGCCGGATCCGATTGTCCTTTTTGAACTGCTTTCGGTATCCAAAGCCATACTGCCTTTTAGCGGTCGGAAGTCTTACTCAACCGGAGAAATGGAACGTTCCAAATCGCCCGCTTCATAAGATCCCAGGGAAAAGCAAATCACCTTTCTTCCATCTTCTGGTTTTGCAATTTAAAGTTGCAAACAAATCTACGATCGCTTTAACCACTTAGCAACCCATTCTCACATGGGGGAGGATTCGAACCTCCGAACATCGTCTTTTCGCATCCATTCCGGAATACCGTCGGTTTAGAAAACCGCTGCACCGCCCGGGCAAAGGCCTGAAAGCCATGGGAAATGGACGCCTTTATATCAAACCGGCTTTTACCGGAAGATACCAATACACGGGAATCTACCCTTTCACCACCCCAATTGTCCGCAAACGCTTCACAGGTGTCACCAGATCTGTTTGATTTGCCATCACCTGATCGATATCCTTGTAGGCAAACCTGCTTTCCTCAGCCACGTCCCGTTTGTTCTTCTTTCCAAGAATCACGCCCTGATCTTTTAAGTCTACCATAACCTCCTCGCAGGTAAAGGCAGCCATGGCCCCTTTGCGGGAGTAAGCACGGCCTGCACCATGGGAGGAGGAACAGAAGCTTTCCGGATTGCCAAGCCCCATGACCACATAGCTGTAGGAACCCATAGCTCCCGGGATCACCGTCAGCTCTCCGTTTCTTGCACGGACTGCACCCTTGCGGTGTACCCAGACATTTTCCCCATAATGATTTTCCAGGGCCGCATAGTTGTGATGACAGTTAATCTCATCCTGATATTCCAAAGTCAGATCCGTATATTTCCCAATCCATTTCTCCAAAACAGCCTTTACGGCCAGCATCATTTTCTCCCGATTCTCCCGGGCAAAGGCCATGGACAGATTCATCCAGTCCAGATACTCACGCCCCTCTTTTGTTTCCACCGGCAGAAATGCCAGACGATATTCATCGGGCACTTTGCTGTACCAGCGTGCGTTTAGCTCTCTTGCCCTCTGATGAAAATAATCGCAGACCGATTTTCCGAAATGGCGGCTTCCGGAGTGAAGCATGACGGACAGATACCCTCTGTCATCCTCCTGAAGCTCAATAAAATGATTTCCGCCCCCTAAGGTCCCAATCTGGAAATAACCTGCCTCCAATTGTCCCAGAAGCTCTTCATTTTTCTCATACCTGGACAACTCCTCCATAGCCAGATCCATGGTATAGCAGGGCATCGGTGTTTTATGATGGGCAAAACCCACCGGAATGTTCCGTAAGATATCTCCTACCATTCCCTGTACCAGATTGCCGTTTCCCGTCATGGTCTCTTTTAATACCTTTACAGGAATATTCGTTCCCACATAAGCCATGCCGCAGCCAATGTCCACGCCTACCGCATTTGGAATCACCACGCCTTTTGTAGCAATCACGCCACCGATGGGCATCCCCATGCCTGCGTGGGTGTCCGGCATCAGGCAGACCCACTTATGTAGAAAAGGAAGCTGCATCAAATGATATGCCTGCTCCATACAAGTATTTTCCAAATCCTTTTCACTCTCCAGCCATACTTTTAAGGGATAATTCCCAGGCTCTTTTTGTAACACGAACATGATACACACCTCCCATTTTAAGTTCCGTAATTTTCTTCCAGTACACCCCAGTCTAAATCGATTTGTGCACTGGCAGAATATTACTGATTTTAAGTTTCATATGCTTTCCTGTTACAACCATATGATACAAAAAAAGGAAGCCCGCATCATGTAAAAAAAGTTGCGAACTTCCAAAATCTCTATATTTGTCTCAATACTCACAAACATGATCTCTCCGCTTCACTCATCATACTCACAAATATAACCGATTCGTCCCCCATAGGAGGGTGAAGCCGATAAGATGTCCTCTGGCACATCATTGAGGTAGCACCTTTCATCGAACGAGCGATAAAGGATGGATACATACTCCTCTTTTACCGATCTCCCATCCTCGGTAACTCCCTCATAGCTTGGCTCACCCTCCAGCCAGAAATCGGCAAACAGGGCATTATACAGATCTAACATGGAGTACCCCTCCGGCTTTCCGGGCTCCAGCCAGCCAAATCCAAACCTGTCTACTCTGTTAGCACCCACAAAAAAGGTAACTGCCTTTTTTTCCTCTGAAATAATCTGTTCCTGAACCCGTTCAAATTCTTCCCTTGAAGTGAGGGTCGCCAGATAACCTCCCTTTTCCTCACAGGCCCTGCAAGCCTCTGTCCATGTAAGATCTTCTACAACCAGTTCATAGCGATGGCTTACGGAGGTCGTTTCCCCTGTTTTTAAAATGGAGTACATTTCATCCTTAATATAATACGCTTCGGGTGTTTTTGCCTCCTTTTCCGGGTAGATGGCATGGAACTTTTGTTCATATTCTGATTTTTCTACCGGCTGCTCCAGCCAATAATATTCAAAAATGTAATCATCATTTTCATCAAATTTTGGCCCGTCCGGAGGATCGGAATAGGTTCCGCCGCCAACAAACTCCCACATTCCGTCTTTCAGGGTATATACGTTATCGTAATAATATCCCATATTCCCCTCAGAGTTGCAGAGAAGATTCCCTTTCTCGACATAAGTAAAATAGAGCCTGGAGGTCTGAAGTACATCCAAAACTCCCTCATGCCAAGTCAGGATCTGGCAGCCCCCTGCCTCTACTCCGGAATCTATCACAAGCTCGGGAATCTCATCCTCATCCACAAAAATCAGGCTGTAAGTACAGGAATTACCCATTCCAAATTCATCCAAATATTCAAGATATGCCTGTTCCCAGGGCTCCATATCAAAAGAATCCGTCCTGTTGGCCCCTGTTTTTGCAGCTTCCCCACTATCTGAACTGTCTTCTGCTTTCGTATGACTGCTTTGCGGCTGCTTCTCTTTCATCTTGTCATTTGGAATCGTTTGTGCATCGCCTTTCCCACATGCCATCAGGAAAAGGCATGCCATACTACACAGAAAAATTCTCTTTTGCTTTTTCATTCAAAATCCCACATTCTTTCTCTTAAATCAGATGCCTTGCCTGCTCATAATCCACTTTCTTTACAAAAATACGGTACTCATACATAACATCTTGCCTTTCTCCAAAGCTTCCCGTGTATGCTCTCCTGCTGGCAGTCGCACCAGGATGACCACCATTCACTTTAACCGTATAATCAATTCCGGCTTCATTCAGTTTATTCCGCACTTGGGCCTGTTCTTCCATTGATCGGGTAATCATAAGCTCCCTGCGGTTAAAAATGGTTATCATAAAATTCCTCCCTCTATAATCGTTACACTCACTTGGCAAAAGCCAATAGATTCTAAGTCCTTTTTAGCCAATATTTCTTCAAAATATTCATAAAAAACTGAATTACAGGCCCAACAAGCAATGCAGTAAGCACAGTAACCACTCCAAGTTTTCCTCCCAGAACCGTACCCAGAATTACCATTGTAAAGTCAAATCCCATCTTTACATAACGGTATTCTTTCTTAAGTACATCTGTAAGAACCAGCACAACACCTGTAAACGGATCCACTCCAATATCTACCGTAATATAAATAGCCACCCCAAGGCACAGAAGCATACAGCCAATAACACTAAACACTATCCGCAAAAAGAAACTATCAGAAAATACAAGCTGTCCATACAGATAATTACCAATATTCACACAGAAACCATAGGGAACCAAATAAACCAATGTTCCAACACTCACATAACGCTTTCCTGTAAAAAGGAGAAATACCAAAAGGGCTATATTCACTATGTTGGAAGCCATTCCAAGCTGAGTCTGATTCATGCCGCTGACGCTTCGTATTCCATCATACACGATGCCTATAGGATCATTGCCGAATCCCGCACAATTGTTAAAAGACACACCCACACCTACAAGCATCACTCCAAAAGCGGCCGCAAGTATACTTTTTCCTGTAATTTTCCCCTGTTTCATCAAATACCTCTTATCAGCATAAAGTTCAGTTTCTTTTAACTATACTATAAATATTAACTTTTGGAAAGTTTAATAAAATAACTTGACCAGAATTCCAGACAACAACAGCAGACTTCCGGGAACCACATACTTTCTGGGATGATGCCACAGATCACTTTGGGTTTTCCAGCCGTGTATCGGGAAATACCACTCCAAAGCCACAGAGCCTTCCGCCCCCAAGCCCGCAAAAGTTAAAGCTATCCCCACATCGCCAGCACAGGCCCACCCTCTCTGCACCCAAAGACTGCACAGAAAAATCAAAGCCCCTGTCAGGTTACAGAGAAACAGGAAAAAACCGTAGGGAAACAAAAAGCCCCTCTTCTGCCCCGGCAATGTCCGAACAGCCTGTTCCAGATCCGGGTCCCCGGAAAGAAGAATACAGACAGGCGTATTGATGGTAAGTAGAGCACAGCCTATGGGAAGCACAAAGTCTCTCTCTATCCGTCCAAAGCAGAGGGGAAGCCCTGCGGCTGCTCCCCACAAAATAAGGATATTGATTAAATAATTTTTGTGACACCACAAATACCGAAAAAAATACTTCCAGATTAAGATCCGTTTTGTATCCTTTCCCTTAGTTTGCAAGGGGACACTTGCCCGTTGTACACCGAGGGTATCTTCATAAAATATATAGGCATCCATCCTTTTTAGAGCAAATACGGCTAAAAAGCTATTTATAATCAATACGGCATAAAAAATCCATGTACCACTCAGCCACAAAGCTACAATACTTGTACTCCCGATCCAAAGCAGACGGTTTTTCCGGCACTTCTGCTCTCCATAGAGCCACGAGGATATAAGAATACCATAAAGAGTACAGAGAAGACAACCTGCAAGCTCTGCCATTCTCCAAGTAGAAACAGCCAGGAGCACCGACAGCAAAAACCCGGTCCGCATAAGAAAGGTATAACTTCCCAGTGCCCCCACATAGGAAGCCTTTAATCTCCACTCTGAAAAAGGCAGCATAAAAAGATTCTTTCCTGCAAGCATTTGATTCTTTGCGGTAAGATCCTGCCACATGGATCCAAATGTAACGGTTCCTGTCATCAGATACATAATGGCAGGTGCAATTGGAATTGAAATTCCCGCTTCACGCAGACTGAAAAATACCAGCAGACAAACGAAGACTCCCTTTGCCGCTTTCTCATAATGTGTTCCAAATAAATACCGCATAAATCCTTTAAACATCTGTCCCCACCCTCAATGCATCACGGATCTGTCCTGCATCCATTTCTTTTCCCTGAAAGCTCTGCCCGATAGATCCATTTTCCAGAATCAAAACCCGGTCCGCCGTCAAGGTGATACTCTCCAGTATATGAGAAGAAAACAGCAGCGTCCCATAACGGCCATACGTTTTCATCTGCTGATACAAAAACTCCGTTCCGGAAAAATCCAGCCCGTTCACCGGCTCATCCAGAAAAAGGAATTCCGGCTTTAGGGCAAAAGCAGTAATCAGAAAAGCTTTCTTCCGGTTTCCCATAGACAAATCTCCCAAAAGCTTATTTTCCCAGGCTTCAAAGCCAAAGCCCTGAATCAATTCCTCCGCCTTTGGCTCCTGCTTTCCGTAAGCCTGGAACACATAGGAAAAATATTCTCGAAACGTAAAATAAGCAAAAGAATGATCCTCCGCAAATACGGTATAACGGCGTTTTTTAAAGCTTTCCTCCCGAAGTGCCAGGGGCTTTCCCTCTACCGTAAAAGCATCCGTCGTAAAACCCTTGTGAAGCCCGGAAAGAATATTCAAAAAGGTA
Organism: uncultured Lachnoclostridium sp.; assembly: GCA_948330435.1. Taxonomy (GTDB): domain Bacteria; phylum Bacillota; class Clostridia; order Lachnospirales; family Lachnospiraceae; genus Laedolimicola. Next base: position 52,430 of record CAOJBY010000006.1, read on the forward strand.
GTCTTTCCGGCTCCATTAAGCCCCATAAGTCCCAGAACCTCATTCTTTTTCAGTTCCAGGGAAAGCCCTGACAACACCGGTTTTCCCGGTACATACCAGGCATTCAGATTTTGAATGGATAACCCTCCCTCCATTCTACTCATCTCCTTTCCCATTTTGCCCTTTCCTCCATCCGGAATAAGCGGAAACAAGAAATACAAGTCCCATTACCACATACAGAGCACCTCCGCTTACAATAGCCGCTGCCAGCCAAACCAAAGCCAAAATACCACGAATCCAAATATGACGCATATCAAAAAATCCTCCTTTTAAAGTTCCGTAAATTTTTGCTGCTTTCTATGTTTCTTAGGATAACTCAAAAAAAGGACCTCTGCCCAAATGTCCATAATCGGTCGGTTTATGACCACAAATGGATGAGAATTAAAAGTAATCCTTTCTTCTTCCGGTGTGAATCTGACAGAGCTTGACAGGATTAAAAAATGATTGTTAAGTGATACAATGAAATATAACGATAAAATATGCTATAAGAACAAACGGCACTGCCTCATAACTATGAATCCATGAGGGTGCCGTTTTTACAGACGGCTATATTCATAGCCGATAAGTAAATAAGGGAGAAACTGAGAAAATTTATTATAAATCAATCATTTCCCTTACCAGTTCTTGACTGTCTTTATCACGGTATTCAATTTGTATTACACCCTCTCCTAAAAATACAACTGAATTTATCATCATGTCTATTGAAATATGGGGCGTAAAATTTCTTTTTATCTCCCTATAATACACTTCCTTGTCAAACATATCACGTATAATCAGGCATACCTCTTCCTCTTCTGCCACTTTCTCCATATATGCGATTAGGCGTCCCTCCTGTGCTTCTACATTCAAAAATGTCTCTGTTTCTATATCATTTTTTCTGTCATAATACGTATAAAACCCGAGATTGGTTCCCGCATTTGTAAGTATAAGCACAATATCATCTGTTACCAATTCCAGATATGGCATCATCAAAGAACTCAACGTTTTCTGCTTTACCAGTATCCCATCCCCATTATAAATCCGACAGGTATAAGGACTGTCTTCCGTGGTATCACGATACAATACGAATTCCGGCCGTTCGAAGACAACCTCTCCCAAATCCGGATCAATTTTAGGTTCCGCAGGTTTTTCTTTGTATTCAACACCTATAGTATCTGCTTCTTCCTGTTTAAATTCTAATATCATATCTTTCACATATTCCGCATCAGCCTCCTGAGGCAGTCTCTTATTAAGCTCATCGCATAAATGTTTATTGTAAACAAATTTTCTGCCATAATCCTCTTCATATATCCGAATTTCTGTGTATGGAATCATCCCCTGAGGTCCGGCTCCTGATATATAGGATACGCCTATTATGACATCTTCCCAATTGTCCTCATCTATATCCTCAAAAAGGACAAATGATACCCCCCTCGCAGAAACCGGATGGCCGAATATTGTTCTCTTCCACATCCGGAAAATGGTATAAAAATTTTTCATCCTTTATCAAATAAAATGAAACATCCGTAAGGGGATCGGTATTATCATCGAAATGTGGCATACAGGATACAAACGTCACCTCTCCCCAGTCCCCTAATTTAAACTCAAATGATTGTTCCTCTATCTTAATTTTATGAATTTTTTTCAGTAACTCTATATCGCTTACGTCTATATCTTCTTTTAGAGTGTCAACATCCTGATCTTCGTTTGGTTGCTCCTCGTTTGGCTTATTTTCACGTAAAGCAATATCTCCACAATGATCTGTCACACAGTTTAAAGGTGTGTGATTGATTTTGCTTTCCATTTGCTGACATCCTGTCCAGACTCCAACAATAATAAGTAAAACGCCTAATAATCTTCCGACTAACTTTGCCCTTTCATATCCCAGGATAGCTGTTGTTTCCGGCGTTGTAAAGGGCAATAATGTAACCGTTATCCCCATCAACACAATTCCAAATCCTGTTTTTAAGCTGCTGCCTGAAATAATGCCCCAGAACATTACGAAGAATCCAATAACGATTCCTAATATGAAATATTTTATTTTCGAGCTGTCCTTTTCAAGCATCCTCATGTAATTGTTTTTACACTCATCACGACAAAATTCCAAATTGTCATCTATCGGTTCTCCACAATATTTACATTTTTTCATTTCCTGTCTCTTCAAATTAAACTCCCTCATAAAAAAGCGTCACCACCGCCCGGAACCAATCTCCCTCACAGGAGGTCTGGAGGGTTCCCTCATACTTTTGGGCTGCAACCCGTACACTTTTCAGGCCAAAGCCGTGAAGACCTCCATCTGTTTTTGTGGTTTTCAGCTCTCCATCCGCTTCTTTTAGCACCTCTGCGAAAGTATTTTCCACCTTAATCACAAGCATCTGATGGATGCGGCGGATAATAAGCCTTACCTGGCGTTCCTTTGGTTCCGTCACCTTTCCTGCCGCTTCCAGGGCATTGTCCAGAAGATTGCCCAGAATCGCACACAGATCCGCACTGTGAAAGTTGGTGCGGCGGGGAAATTCTATCTGCAGTTCCAGAGAAATCCCCTCTCTTTCCGCCATGGAAGCCCGGCTGTTCAGAAGATAATCCACCGCTTCGTCTCCCGTATAGACCGTTTCCGCCAATTCCCGAACCGGTTCCTGCAAATCATTCAGATATTCGATTGCTTTTTCATATTTTTCCTGAACAAGCAGCCTGCGAAGTGCCTCCAAATGGCGGTGAACATCGTGAAACAGTCTGGCATTCACTCCATAGGAGTGATTCAGGGTCTGATAGTCCCTTTCCAGAAGTTCCGCCTGCTCTGCCTTAAGCCTTGCCAGCTCCTGCTCCATCTGATACTGCCGGTTCATATGAAATACCAAAAGACCTATGAGCAGAATCAAAGAAAGCATTACCCATACGTCAATCACATCCTCCGAAAGAAAAGAGCACTTTTGTCCGGAAAGGGTGATAATCCCTAGAAATCCACTTAAGACCGGAAGAGAAATCAGACGAAAGTTTTCCTGCTCTGTCATATCCGGATGATTCGCCCCATAAACAGCCAAAATGCCAAAAAAAACAATCGCCAGCCATGCTCCTGCCTGTACTCTCAGGCTCAAAAAATTCAGGGAGGAATCTGTTTGAAACAGAAGACCAAGCCCGGATGCAAAAAGAAACTGCCAGAGTCCATAGGCCAATTCATAAAAGGCACCCAAAAAGAGTCCCATTCGCCGATCTGTTCTCAATATATATGCTCCACAGCCCCCAAGCCATAAAGCTTCCAAAAGCATCTGCCCATATTCCGGAACCGGCAGCAGGAATATCTGCACTGCGAATCCTCCTGTACCTGCCCCACCTAAAAGAATCCTCTGTTTTTCCACCGTTTCTTTTTTCGCCAAAACCCGGGCTGCCAGAAGAAGATAGAGCCAATAACGGAAACATCCTGCCAGAAATACGGAAGCCAAAATCAATCCCCGTGTCATATGTGCATCCCCCAATAGGTGTTAATTTGTTCTTTCACGTCCTGCAGGTGAGAACGGCTGATGGGAAGCGAAGCTCCGTTTTCCAGGAGGACCATGCTGTTTTTCACCTGCATGACATGAATCAGGTTGACGATGCATCCCCGGTCAATAAAGATAAATTCCTCTGATGCCAGTTCCTCATAAATCTGCTGCAGGCTGCCCCGAACCCTGGAAGTGCCCTTTTCCCAAGTAATACTGGCATTCTTCCCGTCACGCTCGATAAAGTAAATCTCCCGATATGGGATTTTCTCCAGACGGCTGCTGGTTTGGATGGTATAGACCTTGCCGTCCTCCAGCATCAGAAGCCGAATGGCATCTGACAGGGCGAAAGAAAGCTTTTTACCCTCATCATTTTTGGGCACATAGCGGAAGATGGATAATTCATAGGCATCAATGGCGTATTCCACATGGGAAGTGATAAAAATAATCTTCACATGGGGAAGCACCGGCCGAAACTCCTCTGCCAGCTCCATCCCCGTCTTTCCCGGCATCTCAATGTCCAGGAGAATCAGATCAAAATGAAAACCGTCCTCCACAATGTCACAGAACAGATTGTCGCTTCTGGTGTATGTAACTATTTCTCCTACCGCCCGGTAGGTCCTAAGGGCCTCCTCCACAGCTTGCCTGTGGGCCTCTACTGCCTCCTGCTCGTCGTCGCAGATTGCTATTCTTAGCATTTCTTCACCTTCCACTCATTGTTTGGCATATCTTAATGAATCCAGATCTGTTACTCTTCCTAAAATTCTACCAGTTCACAGATTCTTTTTCAACCAGCCGGTCAAATTTGTAAGCATATATAGGATTATAAGCCTTTGAATTTTCCCAAATACTTGCTACAGCTATGACAGCGTGATAAAATAAACTTGTCTATCACCTATCCGCAACAGGAGGAAAAACGGATGTTTATTGTATATCTTTTTCTTATTCTCGGACTCTGGCTGCTCTTCTTAGTTGGCGTTATCTGGTTTTTGGGCATTTTCACCTGCCGTTACAGTGCATGGTGGAATAAAGAAAACCGAATTCAAAAATACATTACGATTTCCAACCCACGCCTGGCAGGACTTTTGATTCCAAAGTATATCGGGTACAACAACTATGTACGCACTAATATTCCTTTACTCTATAACCGGTATTTTGTGAATCAGTACCCTTCCCGCTTATCGATTCTGGGCCTGATTGATTACTGCGTAACGGCTGTCCTTGCGGTATGGTATGGTGCATGCATCACCGCATACTTCTGGCTGGGATGGTTTGACAATCCTATGATCCCCTTAACCGTTATGCTGTTTATGATCCATGCGGCCCTCTTTACCTTTTTAAACGGATGGAACGCCCGCATCAAATGGGATGAAATAGAAGTTATTTCAAGAGCGGAAATGAGAAAAAGAAAGCGTGATAAAAAATAGAGAAACTGCCAAATCAAGGGTTCCATGCTCCAAAGCATTTCATCCTGACTTGGCAGTTTGTTTTCTTTTATTCTACTGTCTCAACTCCGCATTCAGTGACTCCAGACCTTTTAAAATCCTCTTCATAGCCGAAGCCACGTCCGCTTCCTCCAATGTCTTATCCTTGGCCCGGAATACAATAGAATAAGCCATAGATTTATAACCCTGCTTAATCTGGGATCCCTCGTACACATCAAAGAGCTGATAACTCTCCAGATAGCTTCCACCCTTATTTTCAATGACCTCCTCAATCTGTCCGGCCAAAACAGACTTGGGGATTACCATAGAAATATCTCGGTTTACCGCCGGGTATTTTGCAATCCCCTCGTATTTCCGATCAAAAGTGGCAAATGGCTCTATGGCGGGCATATCGAGCACTGCCACATAAGCTCTCTCTCCGATTCCATAAGTGTCAGCCACAGTGGGATGTACCTCTCCCAGATAGCCTACTACCTTGCCACAGTAAATGATATTCGCCTGACGGCCGGGATGCAGGAACGGCTTGCCCGACTTGGGATCGTAGACCTCCTTTTTGTACAGGCCGATTTTGTCAAAGAACTCTTCCACCACACCTTTCATGGTGTAGAAGTCTCCCTCTCCGTACATACCCAGGGTAAACTGCATCCGCTCGTCGGGAAGTCCGGTCAGGGGAAGCTCCTCCGCAATATAAATATTTCCCAGCTCATAGAGACGGACGTTTTTGTTTCTCCGGTTGTAGTTGGTAGCCAAAGAAGTAAGCATCCCGTTCAGGGAGGTGGTCCGCATAATGCTGAAATCCTCTCCTAAGGGATTGGAAATGGTAATGGCACGACGCAGGGGATTCTCCTCCTCAAGAAGCAGCTTGTCGAAAACCTTGGGACTCTCAAAGGAATAGGTCATTCCCTGAGAGAAACCGCAGAATTCCGCAATATCCCTGGCTACTGCTTCTACCCGAAGCTTAAAGGGCAGCTTTCCGGTGGTTGCCTCTCCGGTAGGCAGGGTTGTTGGAATGTTGTCATAGCCGTAGAACCGGGCTACCTCCTCTGCCAGATCTGCCAGACGCAGGACATCCTGGCGGAAAGTGGGTACCAGAATCTCCCCTGTATGCTCGTCATACTCCAGTTCTACCATGTGGAGGTAGGAAAGCATCTGCTCTTTTGTGATATCTGTTCCCAAAAGGGCATTGATCTTATCTGCATCAAAGGGCACCCGGATAGGTTCCTTAATTCCGGTATACACATCCACCATGCCGTCTACCACTTCCCCGGCTCCCAGCTCCTCAATAAGCTGGCAGGCTCGATCGATGGCAGCCTGTGCGTTGTTTGGATCCAGCCCTTTCTCGAATTTTCCGGAAGCCTCGGTGCGAAGTCCTACTTTCTTTGCGGAAAGCCGAATGTTGACACCGTCAAAGCAGGCTGCCTCAAAAAGCATGGTTTTTACATTGTCCGTGATCATGGAATTTTCTCCGCCCATGATTCCGGCGATACCAATGGCTTTCTCTCCGTCGCAAATCATCAGTACGGAATCATCCATAGTACGCTCCTGCCCGTCCAGTGTGACGAACTTTTCATTCTTTTCCGCACGGCGTACCAGGATTTGACTGCCCGCAATGGTGTCCAAATCGTAGGCGTGCATGGGCTGGCCGTATTCCTCCATCACGTAGTTGGTAATGTCTACGATATTGTTAATGGGACGGATTCCGTTTACTGCAAGGCGACGCTGCATCCACTTTGGTGAGGGTCCCAGCTTGATATTTTTTACCACCCTCGCACAGTAACGGGGGCAGAGATCCGCATCCTTTACGTCTACCCGGATATAATCATTCACATCGCCGCCGCTTCCCTTTACCTTTACCTCCGGCAGGATAAATTTCTTGCGGAAAGTTGCCGCCGCTTCTCTTGCAATTCCGATGACGCTGTAGCAATCCACACGATTGGAAGTGATCTCATATTCAAAAATCACATCATCAAGACCCAGGGCTTTGATGGCACTCTCGCCCACCTTTACGCCGGCATCCTCCGGAAAGATGTAGATTCCGTTTTCGGGAGCTTCCGGGTACATCTCTCTGGTCTGTCCCAGCTCCTCAATAGAGCACATCATGCCGTTTGATTCCACGCCCCGGAGCTTGCCTTTTTTGATTCGGATGCCGCCCGGAGTCAGCTTGCCATCGTGACCGCCTGCCACACGGCCGCCGTCTAAGACTACCGGAATCTTCTGCCCCTCCTCTACATTGGGGGCACCTGTTACGATCTGAACGGGGGCTTCCCCTCCTACGTCTACCTGACAAACCACCAGCTTATCTGCGTCCGGGTGACGCTCAATTTTCAAAATCTGTCCAATGATAATATTCTCCAAATCCGCATCCAGAGCCGTATAACCCTCCACCTTTGTTCCGGACAGGGTCATTGCATCCGTATATTCCTGTGCCGTTACATCAAGGTCGGGCACGTATGCTTTAATCCATGATAATGATGTATCCATATTTTCCTCCTATTTTACATCTAGTCCGTACGCCATGCACGCTCGACTTCGCTTCGCTCTGTCTCGCTTGGGCCAAACGCCCTATATAAAGTCAGATAACCAGCCCATTGCAGATAATATCTGCATGGTCTGCTTCTCTGCCTTTATGCATGGCTGAATTGTATCAAAATTGTCCCAAAAACCGAATGTCGTTCTCATACAGCAGCCTCATATCATCAATCTCGTATTTCAGCAGAGCGATACGCTCCAGTCCTACGCCGAAAGCAAAGCCTGTGTACTGCTCCGGATCGATGCCGCACATCTCCAGCACATGGGGATGTACCATGCCGCAGCCCAGGATCTCGATCCAGCCGCTTCCCTTACAGAACCGGCAGCCCTTGCCGCCGCATTTGAAGCAGCTCACATCTACCTCGGCACTTGGCTCTGTGAACGGGAAATGATGGGGACGGAACTTGGTTTTCGTATCCGGCCCGAACAATTCCTTTGCAAATTCCTCCAGGGTGCCTTTCAAATCCGCAAAGGTAATATTCTTATCTACTACCAGGCCCTCAACCTGATGGAAAGAGGGGGAATGGGTTGCGTCCACTTCGTCGGAACGGAATACCCGTCCCGGTGCAATCATGCGGATGGGAAGCTTTCCCTGCTCCATCACACGGGCCTGACAGGGTGAAGTCTGGGTACGCAGCAGGATCTCTTTGTTGATATAGAATGTGTCCTGCTCATCCTTGGCCGGATGGCCCTCCGGAATATTCAGCTTTTCAAAGTTATAGAGATCGTATTCAATCTCCGGGCCCTCTACCACCTCATACCCCATACCAATGAAGATTCGCTCTACTTCCTCCAAAGCAATGGTGTTGGGATGGCGGTGGCCTACACGGTTCTTTTTCGCCGGGAGTGTTACGTCAATCACCTCGGCCTTTAACTTTTCCTCACGGACAAAAGCCTCCATCTTCTTCCTGGCTTCCTCCAGAACCCGTTCAATCTCCTCACGAGTCTCATTTACAAGCTGGCCGACCTTGGGCCGTTCCTCCGGGGCTACGTCTTTCATTCCCTTAAGGACACTGGTTAATTCTCCTTTTTTCCCGAGAATCGCCACACGCACATCATTCAGTTTATTCAGATTTTCCGCCGACTGAATCTGTGCTATGGCCTGTTCACGGATTTTCTGCAATTTCTCTTTCATATCGCTCTTCCTTTCTTTAATTTGCACATGCTCTTTGTGCATAAAAGTATACCCGCAGGGTGTTTCTTTAATCTGCACATATTTTTGTGCATAAAGGTATATCTTCCGGGTATCAAAAATACCGCAAAAATAAAATACGCCCCTCTAAAGGGACGAAATTAGTTCCGCGGTACCACCCAGATTCCTGCTATGTGCAGGCTCTCATTCCATACGTAACGTGTACATCCGTCGCCGCCTACTCTGCTTTCAGCGACGCTGCTCCGGTGGGAAATTCAATGATTCTCTGAACTTAGGACTGCTTTCAGCCGGTGACAATCCCTCTCTGGAAGAAGATAAACCATCTACTTAACACTTTCACTGCATTTTGCTTTGTTTTGCTATCGGGATTTATTTTATAACAGATATTCCGGAATTGTCAAGTGTTTTCCGCACTTATATCCTGCGGTAACTTTATACGCGTTACAGTTCAGACGTGCGGCAGCGGAGCGGCAATTCCGTTTATTCGGACCTTTTTGGATGCCATTTGACTGTTTGACTGTCGATGTTATTTTTTGTTCCCTTTCAGCAGGCTTCGGTAATGGCTGACCATACGGAACTGCTCTTCAAAGTAAGAATTAATCTCCGCCCCCAGGAGAATGATATACATGCAGAAATAGAGCCACAGCATCACCAGAATGATGGTGGTCAGGCTTCCGTACATATTGCTGAGTCCCGGCGTATAAGTCACATACAGGGAAAATCCGATGGAAAAGAGATACCAGCAGACGGAGGAAAATACGGCTCCCGGTGCCTGGCTCAACAGTCTTGCTTTCCGGTTTGGCACAAATTTATAAAGCAGCATAAACACCAAGGTGAAAAAGGCAATGGCAACCACGTCTTTCAGCTTTAAAATCATACCGGTGATTACGGCCAGAAACGGCATATGTACCACCGCCGCCCGGTGGATGGAATTGCCGAATACCAGAACAACCAGAGACAGAATAATGGAAACCACAAACACAATTGTATAAATGGCGGATCGAAACCGCAGAATAATGTAATTCCGCTGTTCCTCCACGTCATACACGGAGTTCATGCCCCGCATCAGAGCCAGGAAGCCTTTTCCCGCAGACCAGGCCGCCGTAATCGCAGACAATGAGACGGTCACCGCCGTCTTGCTGTAGACCTCATTGATAATATCAATCACAAATCCGTTCATACTGTCCGGAAAGATCACCTGGGCCGCCCCATAGATATCTGCCCGTGTCAGTGTGGTATATTGAATCAGTGTCAGCAAAAGAATGATAAAGGGAATAAAGGACAGCATAATAAAGTAGGCACTCTGTGCTGCATAAGCACCTACGTGATCCTCATTCATGGCCCTTAAAAATCCTCGTATTAATTTAATCGTCTTATTTACCAGCTTCATTCTGCTTTCCTCTGACAATACCTGTGGTATCTTACCTGCGTGGTTACCCTCAGCATACAAAGAGACACTTGTCTTCTATACACTGTGGGTATCTTATCATAAATCAGGAATCGCCGTCAATTCCACATCTGTATAAAAGAAATGAAGAACTTCCTCATAGCTTTTTCCCTGCTTTGCCATACCATTAGCACCATTTTGGCTCATCCCCACGCCATGTCCGTAGCCTCCTCCCTGAAACCGGAATCCCGAAAGTTCTCCCTCCTCGCCAAATATGGGAGTAATAATAAAATAAGCACTTGGCAAAAGACTTCCGCCCTCCACCATACTTCCATCCTGTCGGATGATCGCTCCTCCTTTTGGATTCAAAAGGGCACGCACATTATATTCTGTCTCTATCTCTATGGTACGGCGGCTTCCCCGAATGCACAGTCTTTGAATTGCTCCCCCCTCATTACGCTCCAGGACATCAATTCCCTCTATTGTACCTATGCTATCTATGGGCTTGCTTATATAATTTCTTCCCCGTTTTGTCCGAATGGCTTCCGGATTCGCTTCATAACGGCTCTTAAGAACTTCATTTAAATTCTGAGACAAGGTATCCAAATCCATCTCCGTCTCCCACCGATACCAGCTTACGGAAGAATCATAACAACTCTCATCCTTATCCAAAATAAAAGCCGTAAAGGTTTCTTCATCTGCCATATTTCGAAGTTCTCCCGTCTCATTTATGGTCTTTCCTCTCAGGTACGGGGTCAGTTCTACCGCCCCCTCCCACCAGACCTCTTCATTCCCCGTATAGCCGCAGGAGGTGGAAAAATAGTAGGCTGTAATCGGCTGCCCCTCACAGGTAAGAATCTGATCCGCCGTTTCAGCTACCGCCTGATTGGTGCTGTCCACGGCCCCGGTATTGTTGTAGACCTGATAGCGGACGCTGTCGTCCACATGGGCCATATATTCCGGATAGCCGTAGGATTGAAGATGCTTATATGCATAGGTTCTGGCACAGACCGCCTGGGCTTTCAGAGCTTCTTTCTCATAGCGGGAGGGCATCTCACTGGGTACCACATAATTCAAATACGTCTCTAAGGGCAGTTCATTGACCAGAACAAAGCCCTGCTCTACCGGCCAGATCTCCAGGGTTCCCTCATAAGAGGGAATCCCATCTCCCCTGTTTAAGCTTTCTACGGAAATCGGGGCCTCCTGCCCCTCCTGATTCCGGATCCGGAAATACGTGGGAACCTCCGCCAGCACTTCTCCATTGAAAAGCAGCTGCTCCCCCTCCCATGTAAAGGAAAGCTCTATTCCGCCCTCGTAGTCTTCTTCCAACTCCTGGTCCTCCTGTATCCTCGTTCCCTTTACAGCAAGCTCATGGTCAGAGGAAAGGCTTACGCTCTCATGGATGTCCCCCGCAAACCCATCCGTCTTTAAAAGCACCCGGATATTTCCATTGTAAACCGGTACAGGAATCACCTGCTCTTCTTCCTCTGCGGGCAGCTCCTCCGCAACCTCCGGTTCCGGAGCCGTTTCATTCCCCTTATCCTCTGCAACCTCCGGCTCTGATTTTGTCCGTATCAGAAGCAAGGCAAGAATTAACACACCGATCGCCAGGAGATACAGCTTCGTCTTTAACATTGGGTCTATTTCTCTTCTCATCTTAACCTGTCCCTGAAAAGCATTCTTATCTTTTACTTTATTCCAAATGGATCCCATTCAGAACTAAAATCAGTACTCAAAAAGCAGCCGTTTCACGGCTGCTTTTCTCTGTAGTAAACCCAAAATGCCGTCACCGCAATTTTGACGCCTAGCAGAGCTAGGTGGGTAACCTCAACAGCCTTTCTGTCTTCCACTGCAAACGGAGGCCTGACATCCGGACTGAGATATTGGAATCCCATGAACGTAAATGTAGGTTCAAAATAGCGGCTTGACGAACACCCCAGGATTTACTTTTTTATCTTTTGTTATTATAACCTATTCTATTCCTCTTGGCAACTAGAAAATTGTTACTGAAATTACAAAAATAGCGTCAGAACTTTCTATTTTCAAAGACTCAACAATAGAAAGTCTGACGCTTAAGCTCCTTACCCGGCGGCAAGAAGTGTCTTTTTACATGTTTTTAAAAACACTTTGCAGTTTTTCTTATAACTGAGGACCGGCAGCAACCAAAGCCTTGCCTGCTTCGTTGCCCTCATACTTGGCAAAGTTCTTAATGAATCTGCCTGCCAGATCCTTTGCCTTGGTCTCCCACTCAGCAGCATCGCTGTAGGTGTTCCGAGGATCCAGGATATTGGTATCTACGCCCGGAAGTTCTGTGGGAACCTCAAGATTGAAGTACGGAATCTTCTTTGTGGGTGCTTTCAGAATATCGCCGTTGAGGATCGCATCGATGATTCCACGGGTATCCTTGATGGTGATACGCTTTCCTGTGCCGTTCCATCCGGTATTTACCAGATATGCCTTTGCACCGTTTGCTTCCATTCTCTTAACAAGCTCCTCGCCGTACTTGGTGGGATGAAGCTCCAGGAAAGCCTGGCCAAAGCATGCGGAGAACGTCGGTGTGGGTTCGGTAATTCCACGCTCCGTGCCTGCAAGCTTTGCGGTAAAGCCAGACAGGAAGTAGTACTGTGTCTGCTCCGGAGTCAGAATGGATACCGGAGGAAGTACGCCGAATGCATCTGCAGACAGGAAGATAACTTCCTTTGCTGCCGGTGCTGCGGAAACAGGACGCACAATATTCTTAATATGGTTAATGGGATAAGATACACGAGTATTCTCGGTTACGCTCTTATCGTCGAAATCAATCTTGCCCTCTGCATCCAGCGTCACATTCTCAAGAAGTGCGTTACGCTTGATTGCATTGTAGATATCCGGCTCGGATTCCTTGTCCAGGTTGATAACCTTTGCATAGCAGCCGCCCTCAAAGTTGAACACACCGTTGTCATCCCAGCCGTGCTCGTCATCACCAATCAGCAGACGCTTCGGGTCTGTAGAAAGGGTGGTCTTGCCTGTTCCTGAAAGTCCGAAGAAGATTGCGGTGTTCTCGCCGTTCATATCTGTGTTTGCAGAACAGTGCATGGAAGCAATGCCCTTGAGGGGCAGATAGTAGTTCATCATAGAGAACATGCCCTTCTTCATCTCTCCGCCGTACCAGGTGTTCAGGATAACCTGCTCACGGCTTGTAATATTGAACATAGCTACGGTCTCGGAATTTAAGCCCAACTCCTTGTAGTTCTCTGCCTTTGCCTTGGAAGCGTTAAATACAACGAAATCCGGCTCAAAGTTGGCCAGTTCCTCATCGGTAGGCTGGATGAACATATTCTTTACGAAGTGTGCCTGCCATGCAACCTCCATGATGAAACGGATAGCCATACGGGTATCCTTGTTGGTTCCGCAGAATGCGTCTACTACGAAAAGTCTCTTGCCGGAAAGCTGACCCAGAGCGATCTTCTTCACTTCTGCCCATGCTTCCTTGGTTGCCGGATGATTGTCATTCTTGTATTCATCAGAGGTCCACCATACGGTATCCTTGGAATTCTCATCCATAACGATAAACTTATCCTTAGGGGAACGGCCCGTATAGATACCAGTCATTACGTTCACTGCACCAAGTTCACTTACCTGTCCTACTTCAAAGCCCTCCAGACCCGGCTTTGTCTCCTCCTCAAATAACATCTCATAAGAGGGGTTATGAACAATTTCCGTAGTTCCCGTAATACCATACTTGCTCAAATTGATTTCTGCCATCTTGCTTTTCCTCTCTTCTTCAATATTTGCCTGTGTATGCAGGGCTTTAAAAGTCCTCCCTGAAAAAAGGCATTGTAACGTTCACTATCATATTATACATAATAAAATGATAAAATCAATAAAAATTCTTCACAAATTTTTGTAAATTATAAATGGGGTTTTTGGAAATGGCGTGCCAGGATTCCGATTCGTTTTCTCTTACTCTGCATAAAACCGATCCCCCAATGCCTGCGTTTTCAGTACAAGACTCTTTGTTCCATTCACTTTTATGTATCATACTGCGTTCCTTGCACCTGAAACAAAAAAAATTATTAAATTACTGTGAATTTTTCATTTTTTCTTTCCTTTTTCCCTGATTTTATGTTATGCTAGTTGAAATTTATTTTTTGTTTGAGGAAATACCTTTCATCAAGGAAATCTCTTTCGGACATCCCCTTATGTACAAAATAAATACAGATCAAAGAAAGGAGTCGATGTATATGCAGACTAACACATTTTCGGAAGTAACACCTGAAATTCTGAATCTTGCTAAAATGAGTGAAAGAGTCAGTCAGATTAGTTCCGAACTTTATAAAAAATATGAAGTCAAACGGGGACTTCGTGATATCAGCGGCAAGGGTGTTCTGGCCGGGCTTACCGAAATTGGAGAGATTCGTTCCTACACGATTGTGGATGATGAGATGGTTCCCTGTGAGGGTAAGCTTTTCTATCGGGGTGTGGACATCGAGGACCTGGTTCATGGATTTGTATCGGAGAAGCGTTTTGGTTTTGAGGAAATTTCGTATCTTCTGCTTTTCGGTGAACTGCCAGACAAGACAGAACTTTCTTCTTTCTCTGAACTTTTAAGTTCTTACCGTTCCCTGCCCACTCATTTTGTACGGGATATTATTATGAAAGCTCCCAGCAAGGATATGATGAATACTCTTGCCCGGAGTGTTCTGACTCTATATTCTTATGATGAGCGTGCAGATGATACTACGATTCCGAATGTACTGCGTCAATCTCTCCAGTTGATCGCTCTTATGCCTATGATGGCCGTTTACGCTTACCAGGCTTACAGCCATTATCATGACGGAAAAAGTCTTTATATCCACTCTCCTCAGCCGGAGCTTTCCACGGCGGAAAATATTCTTCATATTCTCCGGCCGGACAGTTCTTATACGGAATTAGAAGCCACTATTTTGGATATTGCCCTGGTACTTCATATGGAGCATGGTGGTGGTAACAACTCTACCTTTACCACCCATGTAGTCTCCTCCTCCGGTACGGATACTTATTCTTCTGTGGCTGCTTCCCTTGGATCCCTGAAAGGACCCAAGCATGGAGGAGCTAACATTAAAGTAGTCCGCATGTTTGAAGATATGAAAAAGGAAATCAAAAACTGGAATGATGAAGCGGAAGTGAGAACTTACCTGAAAGCTCTTTTGAACCGGGATGCTTTTGATCATGCGGGTCTTATCTATGGTATGGGCCATGCAGTATACTCACTATCCGATCCCCGTGCCAATATCTTTAAATCCTTTGTGGAAAGTCTTTCCAAAGAAAAGGGACGTATGGATGAGTTTCAACTATATTCCATGGTTGAGCACTTAGCCCCCCAGGTGATTGCCGAGGAACGCCAGATCTATAAGGGCGTCAGTGCCAACGTAGACTTCTACAGCGGTTTTGTATACAGCATGCTGGATCTGCCTTTGGAGCTTTATACCCCCCTCTTTGCCATGGCCCGTATTGTGGGCTGGAGTGCCCACCGGATTGAGGAATTGGCTAATAATGGAAAGATTATTCGTCCGGCCTACAAGAGCGTGGCTAAGAAGAAGAAATATGTGAAGTTGAACTGCCGATAGGCAGACTGAAAGGGGGCTGACAGGAAATAAGACCGAAGACTTTTCTGATATCCAGTGTCCGGCTATTTGCGTACAGGCTGTTTGATATGTACGGATATCGCTTTGGCGATGTCCGTACAGAGCAGACAGAATGTACGCAAATCGTCCGAACACAGGATATAGAAAAGGCTGACGTCTTATTTCCTGTCAGCCCTCTTGATAATTATGATATCCATGTGTCCGAATTCCCCTGATATTTCCATGCCCGTTTCTTTTACCAAAAAAGCTGCATCGCCTTTTTTGTCTGAATCGTATACCAGATAAGGATTACGAAGAATACTGCCATTGATACTCCATAAACAGCACCAGGTATGGGAACCACATAGGAATTGACCAGGCCAAGTACACCATGAAATACCGTTATGATTCCGAAAACAAGAATTTTAGGCATCACAAAACGTTTATATCCCTCAATATCCTTGCATTTACGAATATCCACGTCCTTGCTCAGCAGGATCGAGGTTATAAGCTCTCCTTTCGTCTTCAAAAGAACATATGCGTAGAGGACATAGATGCCTGCTCCAGCGAAAATCAGATCCATAATATTCCAAATATTGTCCATAGCTTTCCTTTCTACTGTTTTGTCAGAAACTCTTTTACAGTCCGCTTCATCTCATCTGCATCCACTACCGTGTTATGAAGCACGTTCGCACTGCGGATCTCCTCCACCGCTTTCGGCACCGGCACGCCGGACAATGCAGAGAGCCTGTCGGCAAGCTCAAAATCATCTGCTCCGTCCACAGCCTCTCCCATGGCTTCCATGACACTTTTCGTAAATTTATAGGGACTGGCCGTAGAAGCTATGACCGTTTTGATGGCATCCCCTGTCTCTTTTTGATATTTATTATAAACACAGGAGGCTACCGCCGTATGAGTATCTATCACATATCCCACGGACTGATACAAGCTTCGAATCGCTGCGGCCGTCTCTTCCTCGCTGGCATAACCTCCATAGAAATTCCCAAGCTTTTTCTCCATAGCCGGTGTGATTTCATATTTACCGTTTTTAGCCAGGTCTTCCATAAGCCTGCATGCCGTCTCATCATCCTGTTCTGCGATCTGGTAAATGAGCCGCTCCAGATTACTGGAAACCAAAATATCCATAGACGGGGAACTGGTTAACAGAAACTCCCGATTCTTATTATAGCACCCGGTTTGGAAGAAATCATACAATACCTTGTTCTCATTGGATGCACAGATAAGCTTCTGAATGGGAAGCCCCATCTGCTTTGCATAGTAAGCCGCCAGAATATTACCGAAATTCCCTGTGGGAACTACCACGTTGACAGGCTCATTCTCCTCAATCTCTCCATCTGCAAACAGCTTTGCATATGCATAGACATAATACACAATCTGAGGAACCAACCGGCCGATATTAATCGAATTGGCTGATGAAAACTGATAACCTGCCGCTGCCAGTTCTTCCTTTAAGGCCATATCTCCGAAAATAGCCTTCACGCCGCTCTGAGCATCATCAAAGTTACCACGGATTCCCACTACAAAAGTATTGTCCCCTTTTTGGGTTACCATCTGCTTTTCCTGAATGGGGCTGACTCCATCCTTTGGGTAAAACACAATGATTTTCGTTCCCGGAACGTCCGCAAAGCCTGCCAGGGCCGCCTTTCCTGTATCCCCGGAGGTCGCCGTGAGAATTACGATCTCCTTTTTCACCTGATTTTTCCGTGCGGAAACCGTCATCAGGTGTGGGAGAATCGAAAGTGCCATATCCTTAAACGCTATGGTCGCACCATGAAACAGTTCCAGATAATAGGCCCCCTCCGCTTTCACCAGCGGAGCAATCTGCGGCAAATCAAATTTGCTGTCGTAAGCCTTTTCAATGCACTCTTTCAGTTCCTCCTCCGTAAAATCCGTGAGAAAACGGCTCATCACTGCGTAGGCCGTCTCCTGGTAGGTCATCTCTGCTAGTTCTTTCATACTTACATCGAATGACGGAACGGTCTCTGGCACAAACAACCCTCCATCCTCTGACAGGCCCTGAAGAATCGCCTGGGATGCCGTTACACGCACACCGGAATCTCTTGTACTCTTATAGAATAACTCCATAACTCTATCCTCTTTCCTATAACTCCCGAATTTTCTTGTGAGCACTCTTTTGAAGCTCATATTTTGTAGTGTAACATAAAGAGCCCGTCCCGTCTATCTTTTATTTCTGCGGGCAACGAGCCAAGCGGACATGCTGGCATGTCCATTTGGCGACTGCCGCAAGAGTCAAAGACCCTGCAGCAAGCTGCGGGGTCTTTGACTGTCCTTACAGTGCCGAATTGTTAATGGCTGTCAGTAATGCATCTATGGAAGCACGGATAATATCCGGATCTACTGCCGCACCCCAGTAGAGCTTTCCGTCCGGCATCTGAATTCCCACATAGGCAATCGCCCGGGAACTGGAGCTCTGCTCCAGGGCATGCTCCTGGTAGGTTACCAGATTGTATTGCAATCCAAAGCATTTTTTGAGAGCATTGCTGACTGCATTGAGACGTCCGTTTCCCTCTGCATAAGTAACTTTCTTCTCCCCCTGATACTCTGTGTGAACCTCTGCAGTAATGCCGTTTACCTGCTTAAAGTGCACTTCTGTGATATTGTAGGGATGGGTCAGGCTCTCGAACTTCCGCTTGAACAGTTCGAAGATCTCTTCCGGCATCAATTCTTTGTTCTTGTGATCGGACTCTTCCTTAGCCGCATAGCCCATGGCCTCCCGCATCTTGGGCGGCAGATTCAGGCCGAAGTTCTGTTCCAGGATGTAGCCTACGCCGCCCTTTCCGGACTGGCTGTTGATTCGAATCACATCCGCATCATAATTGCGGTTGATATCTCTGGGATCAATGGGCAGGTAGGGAACGGTCCACTGTTCGCAGTTATTATCCTCACGGTAGTGCATGCCCTTGGCAATGGCATCCTGATGGGAGCCTGAGAATGCGGCAAATACCAATGCTCCGGAGTAGGGGCTTCTCTCATTGATCTTCATGCCCGTAAACTTCTCATAAGCCTCACAGACCTCAGGCATGTTGCTGAAATCAAGCTCCGGATCTACCCCCTGGGAGTACATGTTCATGGCCAGGGTCACGATATCCACATTACCAGTACGTTCTCCGTTTCCAAAAAGGGTACCCTCAACACGGTCAGCACCGGCCAGAAGCCCCATCTCTGTGTCCGCCACGCCACAGCCCCGATCGTTGTGGGGATGTAGGGAAAGCACAACACTGTCCCGATATTTCATATTTTCGCTCATGTACTCAATCTGGCTTGCATAGACGTGGGGCATGGAATGCTGTACGGTAACAGGTAGATTGATAATGGCCTTTCTGTCTGGGGTAGGCTTCCACACATCCAACACTGCATTGCACACCTCTAAGGCATATTCCGGCTCTGTTCCGGTAAAGCTCTCAGGACTGTATTCAAAGAGATAATTTCCTCCCGTCTCGTCGGTCAGCTTCTTAAGCAAGGCCGCACCGTCCACGGCAATCTTTAAGATCTCCTCCCTGGACTTATGGAATACCTGCTCACGCTGAGCTACGGAAGTTGAATTATATACGTGAACCACTGCCTTTTTTGCACCCTCCAGGGCTTCAAAGGTTTTGCGGATGATGTGCTCTCTGGCCTGAGTCAATACCTGGATGGTCACATCCTCCGGAATGAGATCCTGCTCAATCAGGGTACGTAAAAAGGTATACTCCGTCTCAGAAGCTGCCGGAAAACCCACCTCGATCTCCTTAAAGCCTACCTTGCAGAGAAGCTTGAAAAAGCCCACTTTCTGATCTAATGTCATAGGCACTACCAATGCCTGGTTGCCATCTCTCAAATCCACGCTGCACCATACGGGAGCTTTGTCCACATAGTCCTTTTCCGCCCATTTCATACATCTGCATGGGGGCATGTAATACTGTCTTTGATACTTGTTGTGATTCATCATGGTTTTTCTCTCTCCTTTTATTTTCAAAATATGATATAAAAAAATAGAAGCCTTCCGTCTCTTCTACAGCTTCTGCTGTATTCAGAGACGAAAGGCTTAAAGTCCTGCCTTACGCGGTACCACTCTGGTTTGTGAATGCTCACACGCTCATCAGATACGGGTTATATGGGAACTCCCTGAACCTTATATCCTCCCCACTGTAACGGTTGGGCTCCGTCTGCATCTACTCTCTCCATAACGATGAAGATTTGGGACAGCCGCTTAGAGGTCAGTTCCAATTCTCTCTTCCACTGCTTCACACCAGCCAGCAGTTCTCTGAACGCCAAGGGAAATGTACTACTCCTCATCCTTGCATTTCTCTATATCACTTTACAAAGGATATCAAAAAAAAATTGTGATGTCAAGTGTAAAATTCATGACCATGGTAATCAAACAGCTTGGTAAGGCTATTTCGGAACCATTGCAGGTTTGACGGGTTGGCATGAGCCGGTGCTACAAAATATAAAGCACCCTCCGACGGGTCTTCGCCACAAAGGGCACGCTCTACCGCCTCGATGGTCTCCTCCGATACCCGTACCCGTTCAATCTTTCCGGTGGATACAGGTGAAAACTGAGCCTTTCCTCCTGCCCTCTGGTAAACAACCCCCTCTATGGTATCCGGAAATTTGGAACTTTTTACCCGGTTCAGTACTACATTGGCCACCAAAAGCCTTCCTGTCAGATCTTCTCCCGAAGCTTCTGCCTCTACAATTTTAAGGAGAGCCATATAATCTGCTTCTGACACCTCATAGATCCACTGGTTTTGTTCTTCTTCCTCCTTTGCCGCTTCTTCTGCAGCTCTTTGTTCTGCCTCTTCTCTCTCTCTTTTTGCCTTTTCTGCTGCGGCTTTTTGCCGCTCTTGTTCTTCTATTTCCTGTTCCTTACGGATTCTTGTAAGCTCTGTATCTGCTTCTTCTAACCACTGGTCTCCCGGCGACTGAAAGACGCTGCAGGTGACTGTTTCGCTTTTGTAAGAGATTTTACTGGTTGCTTCTACCTCTTTCGTATCGGCAGTTACCATCAGAATAGCTCCTGCCAATCCTAACACAATTGCACAATCTCTTAACTTATTCATAATACATTATTATAAAAATCTTCCTCCTGTCCGTCAACCGGACATCCGGAATTTCATTACTCTTTTTGTAAATTTATTCCATTTTTTACCATTTGTGCATTTATTCTTGTATTTTTACATAAATTTTTTCATAATATCAGACAAAATTTAGAACCTTTTCTGGTTCTAAGCTGCATATAATAATTGCAAATGTGTTACATTTAAGGATGTACTACTTAATATTTTCGAAATATATTCTGTTGCGTAGCAACTTAAAATAGCAGGAGGTCACTATGAAAATTAGAGAAGGCACCAATCTGATTATTGGTATTCTTTTTACATTAATTGCAGGAGTTCTGCTGCATTTTGCATATGAATGGAGCATGGAGAATCCTTTTGTGGCTCTATTTGCTCCGGTTAATGAGTCTGTTTGGGAGCATTTGAAGATGCTGTTTTTTCCGGTTTTTTTGTATACTCTTTTTGAGGTGATTGTGCTTTTTAAGACTTCCGGACGTTTTTTGACTTCACGGATTTGCGGGGTGCTCCTTGGGATGTTTTTTATTGTGGCGGGTTTTTTTACTTATACGGGGATTAGTGGGAAAGATTATTTGGTGGCGGATATTTTGATTTTTGTGTTTAGTGTTTTGGTTACTTTTTTGACTTCCCGATATTTTGAGGTGCAGTGCCCGAGTATGCATTTGCCGCTTTTGGCGAATTATGCTCTTTTGCTTCTTCTTGTGATTTGCTTTTTTTCTTTTACTTTTAGTCCGCCGGGGCTGCCGATGTTTTATACGGTATGAAATAGGCACAAAATGTAGGTGGTGGTAACGGACGCAAAATAAGGCGGCAGACTTTTCCATATCCGTGTTCGGACAGTTCACGTACACATGATATCGGAAAAGTCTGCCGCCTTATTTTGCTGTTCGATGCCGTAATATTAGCTTTTTTCCTAAGGGTATCAGGCTAAGAAAGATAAGCAGGTTTCCGCAGACTGCAAGGACGGGTAGCTCATAGCTTGTAAGGTTTTTGTAGTCTTTGTAATATATCCGGCTTAGGATGGGCAGTCCCAGGACCGGGCCCAGATACCAGAGGATAGGGAGAAGCTTTGTCCATGGAGATCGCTCTTTTTGCGGATTGCTTGGTTTTTTGCTGCCTATTTTTTCGGAAAGTTTGTCTCCTGCTTGATATAGAACTAACAGTGACAGGAAGTATACCAGTGTTCCGATGGCTGTGTGTAGCTGTCCGGAGGTGATTCTTCCTGTAAGATGCTCTGGGTTCTGCAGGTATGGCGGCAGTATGATTGATAATGTGATACGGATGCCATTTACGAATATGGTGACCGCACAGGATGCAGGTAGACTAAGCAGTGTCCAGTATAGCTGCTTTTTTCTGCCGTCTATGCGGTGGACGAATGACCAGATAAGCATCAGGCAGGCTATCATTAAGAAGCGAAGCCCTGCACAGGCCGGGGCTATGATGAACCGCAGGGAGTGGTTTATATAGCCCACTCCCTGTTGGTAGGTAAAGGGAAATCCGCTTAAGGTGCTTGTCCACCATGCGGTGGGACGCAGGATCCAGATCAGTTCATCACTTCCTGCCTGGTCGGAGTACAATTTAAGACTTATGACCATCAGTAAGCCCAGAAGATAGGGGAGGAAACATTTTTTATCTCTCATAGTCCCCTCCGTGTAAAGCAATACGTCTTTTCCTGATATATTTGAATATCAGCACTGGGACAAACAGTAGTATCAGCAGTGTTCCGTCCGGCTCTGCTCCTACCATATAACCTCCGATTGCAAGGCCGGATACGCCAAAGGGCTTGGTCTGGGGCTGATCTACGTCCTTACTGTCTCCCTCGGGATTCCGCACTTCCTCCATCACGGCCACGAATGAGGTGTAGGGGGTCACCATATTGTATTTCAGGCCTATGGAGGTGACTTCTTTCTTTACCTGGCTTCCGGACCTGGAGCTGTAATCGGTCAGCATTTCTACCCTTTTTCTGGCCCACAGATATTGAATTGCTTCGTTTTCC
The DNA here is from genome assembly GCA_948330435.1 of uncultured Lachnoclostridium sp. Taxonomy (GTDB): domain Bacteria; phylum Bacillota; class Clostridia; order Lachnospirales; family Lachnospiraceae; genus Laedolimicola. The sequence goes on from CAOJBY010000006.1 coordinate 75,118, forward strand.
TGGGAAATGCTTTCTCTGGAGACGGGAATTTCCTCTACGTAGTCCTCTCCTCCCCGCTTTCCGGTTATGCGGATGGTTCCTGAGGACTCTCCCCGCCATTTTCCATAGAGGACAATGGGGCGTTCAGCATAGAGTGTCGGGATGCTGGAGGGCTCTGTATCATAGGTCTCGAATCCGTCGTAGGCTACTTCTACATTGGTCAAAAGGGGGGCTTCTATGTAAGTGCGGAAACGCTCTGCCGCTTCTTTGGCTTCTGATTCCTCTGTCACAACAAAGTCCTCGCCCATGCCTGTGGCTGCGATTCCCTCTGTCAGATACCGGTTCACAGAGCTTCCGATTCCAAATGCAAAATAGCTGGCATCTCCTAAATTTTCCCTGATGTGATCAAAGATCTCTTTCTCATCGGAAATGTACCCGTCTGTGATGATGACTACGGTTCTTGCCGTATCCTCATCCTTTGGAATGTGAACTGCCGTCAGAAGAGCTGACAGTAATTCCGTTCCTCCTCCGCCTTTTTGATCCTCGATTAATTGCAGGGCACTGTCAATGTTGGTCTTTGTTGCATCCAGTGAGTTGGGTGCCAGGGTCCACACTGTATCAGAAAAGAGGATCACATTAAAATGGTCGGTTTCTTTGAGGTTGGATACCAGGTCGTTTATCAGTTTCTTAGCCGTATCCAGAGCGTAGCCGTCCATAGAACCGGATACGTCTAAGGCAAATATGTATTCTCTGGGGGGAATATCCTCAGGCTGATACCTCTCGGGGGGCTGTACCGTCAACTGAAAGAAGTTGGCATTTTCTCCCTCATAAAGCATCACACCCGAATTCATGGATTCTCCGGTCAGCCGGTACTCCAGAATGAAGTCTCTGTCTCCTGCAAAGGTACTCTTATCATCCAGGGTCACTTTTGCCCTGCCATCCTGCTCCTGATCAATGTTTATTTTGTGAGAACTGCAGGCCAGATCGGTAATGGGTACTCCCATGGAAAGGTTGACTGTAATGTCATAGGTGCTCTCCGTGGGTGTCTCTTCATCCAGATAGGGGCTGGCCACCCAACTGTCATCCGCCGCTTCCTGCTCCGTTACCTGACCGCTGTAGCGGGGACCTACCACGGTGGGAAATACGAATTGATAGACTCCCTCTTCCGGCTCAATAAGCTCCGTGTAGGTAAGCTCAATGATGATCTCGTCTCCGGGCATGAGATTTGCCACATCCATGGTAAATACATTGGATCGCTGCTGCTCCAAGAGGGCAGTATTCTTCCCCTCGCTCTTAGCCTCCTCGTATACCTCCTTGGCTTCCTCTTTCTCCTTGATCTGGGCACGTACCCTCTGATTTCCCACGGTCATGGTCATTCCATGAACCACCACCCGGGTGGATGCGGGAAATACATATTTTGCATTGATGGGCTGCTCTCCCTCATTGGCATATTTCTGAGTCACATGAATCTCGGCAATGGTTCCGTTTACATTTGCTGTGACTTCCGTTCCCTTTAAAGGAAATTGCTCAAGAGACGGATCCGCGCCCTCTACCAGAAAATAAGGGGCAAGAGTTACATCCTCATCCTGCTCGGACTGCTCTTTGGCGGCATGGACCGTCACCGGGCAGGATACGAGCAAAACAATACCTGCAAAGATTCCATAAAGCCATCTCTTTCTTCTTTTCATACCTGTGCACCTCTTTTGTTCTTTGATATTGCTGTTACAATTAAATTACAATATCAAAGCGTCAAGAAAGCGTCAGGAAAACATCATAATTGCATCATTTGTACTTTTTTCTCTGGAGACATTCCTCCACAAACTGTCGGACCAACCTCTCATATCGCTTGGTATCCACCAGATAGCTAAGACCATGGCCTGCCCCCGGAAAGGTTTTGAGCGTTCTGATTCCACCGCAGGCCGACCAGATCTCCTGACTCATACGACAGGGAACGAAGCGGTCATCCTCCCCATGAATCAGCAAAATAGGAATTCGTGTTCGGCGGACCGCTTTTATAGGATCTGTCTCCTCCAGATCAAAGTGTCCGAACCATTTTGCCCCCAAGCGGATAACAGGAAGCATCAGGGAAAGGGGCAGTCCTCTATCCTTTAAGACCTTACGGATAATGGCGGTTGGTGATGAATAAGAACTGTCAGCAATAATACCTGCCACATTTTCCGGCAAATCGAGGCTGGAAGCCATCAATACGGCCGCCGCACCCATAGAGACTCCGGAAAGAAAGATAGGGGTATCACTGCCAAAGTGCTCACAAACATAGTTGATCCAGCTTAAACAGTCCTTGTGCTCTTTTATGCCGAACGTAATAGTACGGCTGCTGCTTCTTCCATGGGCTCTCTCATCAACCACCAGGGTATTATGGCCCATCTCCCGCACCAGCTTATTACCTCCACAGAAATCACGTAATGCCACTCCCCGGTATCCGTGAAACTGTATGTGAAAGGGTGCCCCATCCTGAACGTGATAATACCTCGCCACAAGCCGGGCCCCGTCCCATGCCTGGATAAAAATGAGTTCATAGGGAAGACGTTCCATCTCCCGAATCAGGGAATGCATTCTCTCTCCCTCTTTTTTATACTGTTCCCCTCCGGGCAGAGCGTATGGATCATCATCCGCTTTTGGTATGGCATAAAACACTTCCCGATAAGTCATGTATGTAATCAGAATGCACAGACCCGCAAGCAAGCCTGTTATAATCAGCAAAATTGCTATCATTTCCAAACGGCCTCCAAATCCACAAGGATGCCGTAACTCAGGCACTATCGCCCAAATTCCTGGCATCCTTGTACTTCCTTAGTTTATTTCGTGAGCAATAAAGATGACTTATGCCTGCTCACGCAATTAAAATCTTTTAACAACCATTGTTGCTATTGTAGCATTAATTTGGAAAAATCGCAAGAATTATCCAATTTTAGTATCTGCTCCTTTAAAACACTTTTGCATGCACCGTTTTTTTCTTCCGACATATCATTCATAAGAATCACATACACCAGAATCAAGATAATTCCTGTGAACCAGATGGAATAATTTCTTTCTTTTTTGACCGCCCTTTTCTTCTGTCTCATAAAATGCTGCCGCTCCCTACCGTAAAATAATATAAATCATATACCCCAGATAGCATCCCAGCATCATGCCGCCTGTCATACGGCTTACCTGTTCTTTCCTCCAAAGGGGAACGAAGAATATTGCCGTCAGCCCAATCAGAATCAGGATATCATATATATTTTCCATACCGACTCCAATGGGATGAATCACCCCGGAGGTTCCCAAAATAAAGCCAATATTCAATATATTAGAGCCCAGCACATTGCCCAGGGCAATCTCACTTTCGCCCTTTTTAGCCGCCACTACAGAGGTCACCAGTTCTGGCAGTGAAGTTCCAATGGCCACAATGGTAAGCCCCACCAGCGACTCGCTCATCCCAATCCGGTAGGCAAGATCCGTTGCAGAATTCACCACCATCTGCCCTCCGCCAATGATAGCCGCTGCTCCTCCTGCACAAAGCAAAAGGCTTAAAGGAAGCGGACGGGTGATACCGAATTGCTCTGCCACCCGATCCCGTACTGCCGTGCGGATAAGACGGTACATATATCCGGCAGTTACTCCAAGGAGCACCGCCCCGTCCAGTCTTGAAATCGCACCATCACCATTATTCCAAAAGCTTTCCGCCACAGCTCCCAGCATTAACAGGGTTATGAGAAGCATCGTCACATAGTCACGTCTTAAGACAGAACGCTTTACAGCCACGGGCTGAATGACCGCCGCCAAGCCTACCACCACCAAAAGATTCATAATGTTGGAACCCGTCACATTACCCAAAGCAATGTCATTGCTGCCCTTTAGTGCCGCCGTTACGCTTACTGCCAGCTCCGGCAGAGAAGTTCCCAGTGCAACAATTGTAAGGCCAATGACAATAGACGGGATCCCTAGCTTCCTCGCTATATCCGATGCACCCTCCACAAAAAAATCTGCACCCTTTACCAGCAGCATAAATCCTATAATCAAAAGTATTATGGACAATATCATTTGTTTCTCCTGTACACAGAAAAGACTTTTACTTCGATTTCCTGTAAAAGTCTTTCCTTTTTTTCTCTTATTCATACCTTGACAGACGAAGTCTAACTATCCCAAAGGGATATGTATTACGGGATGCCCGCAGGGTATACCTTAACGGACGAAGTCCACCCCATCCCGCAGGTGCTCTAAACATTAATCTCCGCCTTCACACCAAGCAGTTCCTTATTCTCATCCAGAATGGGCCGTACCACCTGACTTAAGAACGCATCCACCTGCTCCTTCGCCCGTCCCACATACCGGGAAGGCTCCATAGTCTTCTTCAGATCCTCCAGGGACAGATTAAAAGCCGGATCCGCAGCAATCAGCTCAAGAAGATTATTCTCGCCGCCATTCACCTTCACATTCTTCCCGGCTTCCATGGAAAGCTCCCGAATACGCTCATGAAGCTCCTGACGGTCTCCGCCCGCCTTCACCGCATCCATCATAATATTCTCCGTAGCCATAAAGGGCAACTCGGACATAAGCCGCTTCTCAATCACCTTAGGATATACTACCAATCCATCCACCACATTGAGACACAGATCCAAAATTCCGTCCACAGCCAAAAAGCCTTCCGGAACGCTTAACCGCTTATTGGCCGAATCATCCAAAGTTCTCTCAAACCACTGAGTTGCGGAAGTAATAGCCGGATTCAAAGCATCCACCATCACATACCGGGACAAGGACGCAATTCGCTCGCTCCGCATGGGATTTCGCTTATACGCCATAGCAGAAGAACCAATCTGTGACTTTTCAAAGGGTTCCTCCACCTCCTTTAAATGCTGCAAAAGCCGGATATCGTTGGACATCTTATGAGCACTGGCCGCAATACCAGCCAGAACATTCAGCACTCTGGTATCCACCTTGCGGGAATAGGTCTGTCCGGATACGGGATAACACTCAGAAAATCCCATCTTTTTTGCAATCATAGGATCAATCTTATCGATGGTCTCCTGATCCCCGTCAAATAATTCCAAAAAACTGGCCTGAGTTCCTGTGGTTCCCTTGGATCCCAGAAGCTTCATAGTGGAAATCACATGATTCAAGTCCTCCAGGTCCAGACAAAACTCCTGCATCCACAGAGTCGCTCTCTTTCCCACCGTAGTCGGCTGAGCCGGCTGAAAATGTGTAAAAGCCAATGTAGGCAGAGCCTTGTACTCCTCTGCAAAATGAGCCAATTCCCCAATCACATTCACCAGCTTTTTCCTGACCAGCTTCAAAGCCTCCGTCATTACAATAATATCCGTATTATCCCCTACATAACAAGAGGTCGCTCCCAAATGAATGATCCCCTTTGCCTTAGGACACTGCTGCCCGTAAGCATATACATGGGACATAACATCATGACGCACTTCTTTTTCCCGTGCCTTTGCCACATCATAATTAATGTCGTCCTGATGGGCTTTCAGCTCATTGATCTGTTCCTGGGTAATATTTAACCCCAGCTCTTTCTCAGTCTCCGCCAGAGCAATCCAAAGCCTTCTCCAGGTCCGAAACTTCTTATCCGGAGAAAAAATATACTGCATTTCCTTGCTTGCGTAACGCTCGGATAAAGGACTTACATATCTATCTGTGCTCATCATATTCTCCTATTAAAAATTCCGTAATAATCTCTCCTTACAGTCCAAGGCGCTTAAACACCTCATTGTAAGCTTCCTCCACATTCCCCAAATCCCTGCGGAAGCGATCCTTGTCCAGCTTTTCATGGGTATTGATATCCCACAGACGGCAGGTATCCGGCGAAGTCTCATCTGCCAGAATAATCTGTCCCTTATAACGACCAAACTCAATCTTAAAGTCAATCAGCTCAATACCAGCATTGGCAAAGTATGCCTTATAAACCTCATTTATCTTAAAAGCATACTTTGTAATAGTATCAATCTCTTCCCTGGTAGCCAGTCCCAAAGCAATTGCAAAATAATCATTAATCAAGGGATCGCCCAAGTCATCATTCTTATAGCTAAACTCCAGAGTAGGAGCCGCAAACCTTGTCCCCTCCTCCACACCAAGACGCTTGGAAAAACTTCCGGCCGCCACATTTCGAATAATAACCTCCAGAGGAACAATCTCCACTTTCTTAACAGCAGTCTCCCGATCACTAAGCTCCTCAATATAGTGAGTCGGAATCCCTTCCTTTTCCAGAAGCTGAAACACCCGATTGCTCATGCGGTTATTGATAACGCCCTTACCCTGGATCGTCCCTTTCTTCAAGCCATTAAAAGCCGTAGCATCATCCTTATAATCGACAATTAAAACATCCGGATCCTCCGTCGTATAAACCTTCTTAGCCTTTCCCTCATACAAAAGTTCTTTCTTTTCCATGAAAATATCCCCTATCCTTTCTTCATCCAGTAATTATCACTATCAGGGCTTCGTTTAGGGTAGCCCGTCCGTCTTCGCCCTATAAGTATAACCGCAACCCCTCCGAATTTCAACCTCTATTGCACATAATGCCCCAAAAACTGCTGCGTCCGAAGCTCCCTCGGATTCCCAAACACCTCCTCCGGCGTCCCCTCCTCCAAAATCCTTCCATCATCCATAAAAATCACATGGTTAGACACATCACGTGCAAAAGCCATCTCATGCGTCACAATAATCATCGTAGTCTTCTGCTCCGCCAACTCCCGAATCACTTTCAGCACCTCCCCGGTAAGCTCCGGATCAAGTGCCGAAGTAGGCTCATCAAAGCAAAGAATATCCGGCGTCAAAGCAAGAGCCCTCGCAATAGCCACCCGCTGACATTGCCCCCCGGAAAGCTGATGCGGATAATTATTCATCCGCTCCCCAAGCCCCATCTGAACCAGCAGCACCTGTGCCTTATGCTCAATCTCCTCATGAATCGCTTTCTTATTCACCTTATAATCCGACCGTTCCTTCGCCAAAAGCTCACTGGCCAGCATCACATTCCCAAGAGCCGTATACTGCGGAAACAGATTAAAAGACTGAAACACTAACCCAAAATGCAGCCGTTTCTTCCGAATAGCCGCCTCCTGGGTCGTCACCGGATCATTGGCATCAAAAAGAGTCTCACCATTAACCCGGATCACTCCCGTATCTGGCCGTTCCAGAAAATTCAGGCACCGCAGGCACGTAGTCTTACCGCTTCCCGATGAACCAATCAGAGAAACCACCTGCCCCTTATCCAGGGAAAAATTAATATCCTTAAGCACCTCCGTACGCTCAAAAGTCTTGCTTAAGTGTTCCACTTCCAAAATCGCCATTGCATTCTCCCCCTTATCGAAAATAATCCAGCTTCTTCTCTAAGCGTCCAAGCAATACGGTCAGCACACCGCTGAAAATCAGATAATAAACAGCCGTGAAAAACAGCGGCCAAATCTGACCGGAAATCCCCTGAGAACCTTTTAAGAAAGCCTGTCCTGCCCAGATAATCTCCTGAAGAGCAATGATACGTGCAAGAGACGTATCCTTTACCAGCGTAATTACCTCATTGGACATGGGCGGCACAATACGCTTGATCATCTGCAGCAGTGTAACCTTGAAAAATATCTGCCTTTTGGTCATACCCAATACCAGCCCGGCTTCCTCCTGTCCTACCGGAATGCTCTGGATTCCGCCCCGGTAAATCTCGGAAAAGTAGCAGGCATAGTTGAAGATAAAGGCCACGGCGGAAGCTGCAAAGCGTCCTGTCTCTCCGCCTCCCCAGATCTGCTTTCCAAGTACCAGGCCTGGAAAATAAAAGATAATCAAAAGCTGAATCATAAGGGGCGTTCCCCGAATAATCCAAACTACAATCTTCGTAAACCAACTTAGAGGGCGAAAGCGGGACATGGAGCCAAAGGCTATGATGAGTCCCAAAGGAACCGCTCCCAAAAGTGTTACAATAAATAATTTCAACGTTTGTAAAAAGCCAATATTCAGCGATTGTACTACAATCGGAAACTGCTCCAATATCTGCTCCATGTATGTATCCTGCTTTCCTGTGTGATTAAAATTCCACCGCCGTATTCTGCCCCGGCATCAAGTCCTTTCGGTCATTCCTGCCCTCCGCCAAACACAGCAAAAGATGCGGCCCGTAGCCCCACCTTTGAAAGGCCGGACCCCAGGTCGCAAGCATCTTTTATCTGTCCGGAAAAATTCTCCGGAAAATTCTTTTATATTTATGCAGCTTCTTACTCCTCAACCAACTCAGCGTCAATCAAAGCTGCCTGTATATTGTAGGTCTCTGCACATGCCTTTACGCTTCCGTCCACATATCCTGCCATAAAGAAATCATTCAAAGCCGCTGCCAGATCGGAACCCTTACGGAAGCCTACTCCATACTCCTCACTGTTAAGCTGAACCGTGTAGGTCAAATCTGCATAGCCCGTTCCCTCTCCTACCATAGCTGCTGCCATCAGAGAGTCAATAACCGCTGCATCAGAAGTACCGGAAGCAACCTCAAGAAGTGCATCGGACTGTGCCTTAACCGGAGTGCAGCTTAAGCCAAGATTCGTTACCTCTTTCTCGCCTGCACTGCCTGCCTCAACAGCAAAGTTCAAATCCTTCAAGCTGTCCGTATCCTGGTACTGATCTGCCTTGTCCGCTGGAACAATCACGATCTGTGCATTGTTGCAGTATGCATTGGAGCACTCCATAGCACTCTTCACCTCGTCTGTCAGGGTCATGCCGTTCCATACACAGTCAATGGTTTTGCTGTCCAGCTCCAGAACCTTGTTGTCCCAGTCAATCTCTACAAACTCTACCTCAACACCCAGGCTCTCTCCGAAAGCTTTCGCCATATCTGCGTCAAAGCCGATCCACTCGCCGTTCTCATCCTTATAATCCATGGGCTCAAAATCAGTAATGCCGACTACCAGGGTGCCTTTTCCCTGAACATATGCCTTATCACTTTCTCCATCAGCTTCTGCCGGAGACTCAGCATCCTCGCTGTTCTCCTCTGCCGGAGCCTCTCCATCTTCTTCCGTCTCAGCCGGTGCATCTGCTGCCGGTACGTCCTTAGAACCGCAGCCTGCCAGCAGAGATACTGCCATACAGCCGCACAGTAATAAACTCAATACTCTTTTTTTCATAGTTTCCTCCCGTCCCTGTTCTACAGGTCTTTGCTTTTTTTCTCTACCAATTGGTCACTGTACCATGATAAAGTTACCGTTGTATTCTAGCACAGGATCGGAAAGCTGTCAATGAGTAAATTTTTACTTTGCCGCTGCATACAGACGAAAGCTTTCAAAATGTGGATAATTCATCCGGCTGTCTGCCTGAACTCCTACATTCTTATGCATATCGCATATTCTTGTCGTACTCCCGCTCCAGCTCATAGAGTCTCTCTTTCAAATCCTTCGGGGTCTCCAGGTGCTCCCATGACTCCTCCATCAGGCGGTCATACTCCTCTGTCAGGGATTCAAGCTGTTCGCCCCGGATCCTCTGAAGCTCCATGGCCTCCTCAAAGTCCTCCTCCGAAAGCCCCATACGCATGGCACACACGTACTCTTTTAACACCTCCGGATCCTTTTGATACTGATAGGAGGTACGAAATGCCTTTGCCGCCCTGCCGAAAAGAAACAGCCGGCAGCAGCAAACACCCAGATTATTCCACACATGGGCATAGAATTCCACTCCCAGACGCTCACTCTGGCGGATATTCAGAATCTTCTCATACTCATAAACCGCCGCCTGATAATTTCCGTTGATAAAATATTCATCCGCCCGCAGCTTTAACCGTTCCTGCTCCTGGTAAGTATTCAAAATCTTCATTTTGGAGGACAGCTGCTCCAATTCCTCGGAAGTATGATAATTCACACTCCGCAAAATGGTCAATACCATATTCTGCAGACTGCTTCCGGCCTCCGCTCCCTTTTTCAGACGATCCGCCAGTTCCCCGTTTCCAACCTCCGTGCGAATCCAGTCCCACAAACGCACTCCCAGCATTCGCTTGTCCACCAGATAAATATTCTGGTACAGAAAATATGCCAACTCCTCCATAGAGTAAAGGCGAATTCCCATACTCTCAATATAGTAAGGAGTCTTTGCCTGCTCCTGATTACACAGTAATACCGCTCCCATATCACACCTCTTATCTTAAGTCAGCTCCACTTCCTCTGTCCAGCATAAATCCGACGAAGGAAATAGTTCTCCAAATCCCATATCACGCACCTCCAGCCGCAGGCGATCCACACGGAGGAACTCTACCTCTATGTGAAGACGTGTGGCCCGGGACGGCCGATCTGGCAAGCCCTCCAAAGATAAGCTTTCCTTAAACCCCTCCGCTCCCTGCATCGGCTGAAAGAGAAATTCCACTACCGGCTCATCATAGAGAAGTGCCTCACACCAGGCTTTTGCCTCATACCAGCTCTCCCCTGCATTCAGAAGCGTGTACATGCTGTTCTTTCCTGCTCCCGGTGTCCTAAGACACACATTATAGGAGATCTTATCTGCACCAAGAAATACGTAAGCAGCCGTCATTACCCGATTTGCCATCTGTGCCGCCCTGTAGCAGGCTCCTTTTGCATAGAGGTTATTTCCGGCAAATACCCTGCGTCCATTGCAAAGAAGCTTTAAGGAATCTTCATACCATTTTTCCTCAAAGCCCTCCCCTACCAGATAAACTGCCGTAACGGGGCGGCTGGAAAAAATCTCCCGAATCAGTTCCTGAAATGCTTCATTTTTCTCCGGTTGCTGCAAGCCGGAAAGGGGCTTCTCCCACTTTTCTTCACATTCCACCCTGGCTAAATAGGGGGTGGTGTGAGGGTTTACATTCAAAACCATACCCCGAAGCAGCTCCCCCTCATAATCAAAGAGAACCGCCTGATGCCGCCAGATCTCTTTTGGCTGATTCAGCACATAGGCACAAAAGCTTTCCTGCCGGGTCTGGATATAGATCCGGCTTTCCGGAACACCTATCATCTGCATGGCTGTGCGTTTAATCTGCTCCACCATGCCTTCCTCCAGGGTTTCCACGGAAAACACAACGGCCGCTGCTTCATGAATCTTTCCATAGGGCTTAATAAGCCGCAGAGCCTTTTTTAAAAACAGTCCCAAATTTTCCGTAGGAATCCGATATTTCTCTGCTCCTGGCACTACGGATATGGATACCGGCCCATTGGAAGTTCCATTCCAACAGCAAATCTGGGAATATTCTTTTCCCAAATCAAAGCCTACTACAAACTGCCCCATCCTGTTCCTCCTATTAAAAGTTCCGTAATATCCTGTCCGTGCACAAATCAATTTTCAGCCGCAGGTACATGCGTCTGCAAATTGATTTGTGCACGAACAGGATATTACTGCTTTAAGTTGCTACGCAACAGTACTAAAGGGTAAAGCGTCTTTACGACTTTATCATCCAGTAGAAATATTTCTCAAGAATTTTTATTTTAATGAAAAGAATCTCTCTACTAAAAATTGCTTGCGACCATACTGCTCAAGCTGGCGTTCCAAAAGCAGCATATCCCGTTCCTCCATGGAACGGGCCATCTCGTAAATGGCCGCATACTTGGTTCCGGTCACAAGTTCCTCATCCCGGCCCTCGATTATACTACAATCCGGCGTGGATTTTTCTGTTCCGTCATCCAATGTCTCTGTTACAAACCAAGTGAGGCGTTCTCCGAAAAAGAGCGTAAACTCCTTTACAAACACTCCAACCTCTGTAGGGTACAGCCTCTCCGCAACATAGCTGCACTGCTTCTCTCTGGGAGTCTCAATCACATAATGAATCACTACCTTATGGGACGGATTCGTTCGATACTCCACGAAAGTCTTGTCCTCCAAAAGCTGAGGTCGTCCAATCTGATCCAGCAAGTCTTTCATAAATCCAAAACGAAGTCTGCGTTGTATATACCCCATAGTCATCTGCTCTGCCCGGATCCTTTGATGCTCTGTAAGCTGAGACTGGCATGATAAATACTTCAAATAAGCCAGACCACAGATATCCGCTAGATTCTCCTCCCAGGCAATGCCCTGCTCAATATAATCATACGTTCTTTCCGGCACCTTTTCTCCCAGCACAAAATCCTCATGGGCCAGCCAGGTCAGATAAGCCGTACTGACAATTCCTTTCCCGCCCAAGCGATGGTAGTCTCGAAAGATCTCGAATGCCGAATCCAGAAATTGGCCTGTAAAAAGCATCTGGCTTAAAAGACGCTCCTCCAGTTCAAAAACGTTCAGTTCAAATTCCTCTCCCGCCCTCCAAATCTGTTCCATCACCTGACAGGAACCATAGTAATATCCGGCCAGGTATTCCAGAATGCTTTCATTATACTTATGATTTTGAAATACAAACAGACAAAGCTTTAAGAGAAATTCGTCCTCCCCATATTCTAACTCCCGAATGGCCCATGCTGTAAGCTTAATGAGAAGTTTCACCCGAACCATGGAGTAGCCATGCTTTTTCACCAGATTCCATGCCTCATCATAAAGCCCCCGCAGAATCAAAATCTCGGTAAACCGTGCCCGATCCTTAGGGGTCATATAGGTAGTCTCTGTAATAAAGAACTCCCGATCCAGTTCCTCCAGTTCATGATTGGCATAATAAAATTGCAAAATCTCCTGACGGACCTCCTGCTTATACCTGGCTGTCAATCCGTTGATCTTCAGCATACGCTTATAATTTTCCACATTTTCCGCCGTAATCACATGATAGCGGGAGGTTCCGTCACACAGGTGGAGATAGAGCCCCTGATGATACCGAAGCAATTCCCTGCAGCGTTCCACATATCTTTGCTCTTTTAAAAGCCGCTGTATGGTATAAGGCACGCTGGAACTATAACAATTCCCCTGCTCGTCCACCAAAAGAATCACGGCTCCCGGCGTATAAACAGGAACCAGTGCTTCCCCCCCACTCAAAGGCACGGTAATACGTCTCTGCAAAGGCTCATAAAGTACCTGAACCTGACGAATCCTGGGATCCGTACAGGTAAGCTTCCGCAAAAACATAATATCTGCCAGAGCCTCGGCAAAATCAATCGTCAAAAGATTCTCCACCAAAAACCGTTCATAAATAACAGCCAAATCTACACTGAGTTTCCGTTCCAGGAGCTGCTCTAACATGAAAGATTCCATTTCCTTTTCATACTGACGATAAATATCGGAATTCCGATCCTGATACTGAATAATATTGGCATACAGAAAAGCTTTCTGGCGGCTGTTTAAAGTATTCTCCATCCGAAAATACAAAAGCAGGTTTCTGGGAAGCTGCTCTTTAAAATTCTCCGGAACGGACATCATAAAGTATTCAAAGAGGTTGGTAATCTTAAGTTCCATCCGCACGCCTCTCTGATACCAGAAAAAGCTTTCCTCATCCGTACGGCCGCTTTTAATCAGAATGGAACAGATCCCACTTAACATCTCCTGTCCGCCAAACTTATGATAGGCATTCTTAAGTCTTGCAAACTGAGTGGCCGTAGGCTGTCGACTCTTTAAAATCAACTCTGTAAGGCGCAGAGCCTCCTCCCCTGTCATCTCCTCCGGATCATCTGTCACAATCTCAACTACCGTATCAGGCTTTTTTTCTTTCTCCGGAGGAAGCGGTTCAATGGGATCCGCTGAAATAAAATAGGCATAACTCTCCTCCTCCGGCTCCCTGTGCTCCTCCACCAAAACCCGATAAGGCAAACTATATTCCCCAGCCTCTGTAACAATACAGAATTCGCCCGTTATCTCTTCACCACCCCACATTCCCCGGCTGTCAAAAATATAAGTAATTCGTGCGTTTCGCCCATGAAAGCTTCGGTTCTCCAAACCCATACGGCTGGAAGAAGTGTAGACAATCCCTTTAACAGAACGTCCGCAGGAGATTGTAAAATTCCCCTCCTTGCGTCCTCCCGGACTGCAATGAAGCTGAATGTAGGACTCTGATAAAATCACAGGCGTTTTTTCATATTCAAATTTTCCTGCTGCTATCCGTTCAATCTTAGCCCTCATAAGCCCTTTATCCTTTCATTTTATAGTTCCGCAATATTCCTGTTATATTTAAAGATTGCAATTTTTTTAAATTTCATTATAATGATAGGAAGCAAAGCAACCTCAATTACCTTTTATACCATTTGTTACAGTATAACATTTTTTAAAATAAAGTACAAGAAAAGAGGCTTTCTAATGTTAAAACATGTGGATCATTTTCACGGCAGTGATTTGGAAAAAATAGAACAGGTTTATGGAGTCAAAAAAGAAGAGATTATCAGCTTCAGTGCCAATGTAAACCCCCTGGGAATCTCACCTGTGATGCGTTCTGCTCTTATAGACCAGGTCGACTGCATCACCTCATATCCGGACAGAGAATACACCTCTCTGCGTCGTCAGATTGGTGCCTACACTGGTGCCCCCATGGAACACATCATAGTGGGCAACGGTTCAACAGAACTGATTTCCCTCTTCATCCAGATGGAACACCCTGAAAAAGCTTTGATCCTGGGTCCCACCTATTCCGAATATGAACGGGAAATATCTCTTGGAGGCGGCACTTCCCTTTACTACCCGTTACAGGAAGAAGTCGGTTTCGCCCTGGACGTAGATGACTTTCGCACCCATCTGAATGAAAGTCTGGACCTGCTGGTAATCTGCAATCCCAACAACCCCACCTCTTCCGCCATATCGCAGCATACTATGCGAAAAATTCTGGACGAGTGCAAGCGTTATGATATCTGCGTCATGGTAGACGAAACTTATGTAGAATTCGCTCCTGATTATCAGGCCATCACCTCTGTTCCTCTGACCCGTTACTACAACAACCTGGTAATCCTGCGAGGCGTATCCAAGTTCTTCGCTTCTCCGGGTCTGCGCTTAGGGTATGCCATCACCGGCAATGAAGATCTCATCAAACGCATTAACTCAATAAAAAACCCATGGACCATCAACAGTCTGGCTGCAGCAGCCGGAGAATTGATGTTCTCAGACACAGATTATATCGTCAAAACCAAAGACTTAACCTCCAAAGAACGTACCCGAATCAGTCAGGGGTTATCCTCCTGGGGAACTGTAAAAGCATATAACTCCTATGCCAACTTCATTCTGGTCCGCATAGAAAAAAAGGGCATCACAGCCGAAGATCTCTTCAAACACGCCATCCGGCAGAAAATGATGATCCGAAACTGCTGCACTTTCCCTTTCTTAGACAATCGCTACATCCGCTTCTGCTTCATGACCCCAGAGCAGAATGATGCCCTGTTAACATGTCTTAAAGAACTTCTATAGCCAAAACCAGGGAGCGGATCAAGAAAGACCGCTCCCATCTGTTTATTCCTCAAAATATTTATTATAGATCTCTAAAAAGCTCTCGGAAATCCCCTGCTCCCAATCTCCAAAATGTACCTGCTCCCAAATCCGATTATTAAACTCCGAAGGTGTACTTGCAATCAATTCCTCATAGATCCGGCTAAAAATCTCATCTCTACGCCGTTCTACCATCGTAACCTTATTATCCTCCGTAGCCTCCCGATCAAAATTGTCAATACATTTAAGGATATAGAACCCATCCTCTCCTTCAATGATACCACTAACTGCATCATTCTCAAGAGCAAATGCCGCCTCCTCATAAGCCGCTTCTTTTTCTCCCCTGCCAAACGTATAGCTAAGCTGGCTATCCTGACTATAAACAGATGCCAGAGTTAAAAATTCCTTTCCCGCCTCTATCTCTCCCAAAATATTTTGGGCACTTTCCAAAGAATCCACTTTAATCTGCTGTACTGTAATAATCCGGGCTTCATCATCGCTAACCTCTGTATTTACATCTTTCGTGATCTCCCGATACACTTTTCCGGACAACACATGATCGGAATAGAGTTTCTCTACATCTTCCCCCTCAAGCCCCATGTACTTTACTGCTTCTGTACTTAATGACTTATAATACTCCGCCGCTGCTTTTTTTACTTTCTCCTGCTCTGCTTCCGTCAACTCCACCTCATACTCCTGTGCCAGAAGCGTAACGGCTTTCATAGAAGCCAACTGAGAAACAATAATATTTTTCACATAATCCTCCAGCGTAATACCACCAAAATCATGCTCCCACATCTCAACCCCATAGACACTCTCATATTGAGCCTGATAATCCATTACGTAAATCATCGCTTCCGGCAGCGTACACACACTGTCCCCCACTTTAAAAAGCTGATTCTCTGTAAGACCTGTAGTCAAAACAATCTCTGTATTTTTAAAATGGCCGCACCCAACCGGGCCCCCTGCCAACAGGCAGGCCGCCAGACACAAAGCCAATCCCTTTTTCACATTTTTTTTCATTCTATGCCTCTACAATCAAATAAGTCCCGTCACCCAAGGGGAAAACTTCTGATATCTCTTCCAGTTCCTCATAAGACAAACCGGACACATCCATACCGCTTTCTTCAAAATATTCCCGAACCTCTTTAATGGAATCCACGACTACTGCCATACAGTCTTCCAGAAAGTTCTCTGCCTCCTCCAAAGACCCGGCAACCGGCTCGTCAAAAAGCTGACCCTGTTTTTTCAGAAAAACTTCCAGACACTCCTCCGAATACTCGTTCATACCAATGCCTCCTATTTTAGTTCCGCAATATCCTATAACAATGTTTTCAATACTTTCAACACCCCATCATTCACATTGGTGTCTGTCACATATTTTGCTTCTTTCTTTACAGCCTCCACCGCATTTCCCACCGCATAGCTTTCTTTCGCACTGTGAAACATTTTGATATCATTAAAATTATCACCAAATACCATGGTTTCTTCCGGAGAAATCCCCAAAGTCTCTTGAATACTGCGTATAGCATTTCCTTTGCTGGCATCCCTATTCAGGAAATCCAGCCATATCTCTCCTGCCAGAGTACAGTACATCCGATCACTCCATCGCTGAATCATATCATCTGCAATCTTTAAAATATCTGTCTTATGATAAATGGCCATCTTATTAACCATTCGTTCCTTTACCAATACGTCCTCTTCCACATGAATGATGCTTTTATAACCTTTCCTTACCAGATCCAAAAATTCCGGATCCTGGCTTTCCGTAAAAAACCCTTCTTTCGTATCCATTGTAAAACTGGCTCCCGGAATCTTACGTACTTCCTGTATCCAATCTTGAATATCTTTCCAGTCCAGTACCTGATCCAACATGGTATATCCTCTGCAATTTACATAAGCACCATTTTCTGCAATAAAGATCATATCGTCCTTTACTGGTGCAAAGAGTCTGGACATGCCGAAATAATGCCGTCCACTGGCAGCAGCAAAAAGAATATCTTTTTCTTTCAGCTTTCGAATCACCGGGAATATCTCTGGATTAATCTGATCGGTTCCCTCCGGAAGCAGTGTTCCGTCAATATCACTTGCAACTAATTTAATCATAATTACTCCTTTTTATGCATCTTTCAAGTACTGCTGTTCTGTATCTCATTTGTTTTGGTAAATTTCGCACAAAGTCATGGGATCTTCTATCACAGCCATAGCTCCTGTAGCTTCCAGTTCCTCTCTTTCCCGAAATCCCCATAAGACTCCTACAGTATACATACCTGCTGCTGTTCCGGTCTTCATGTCCGTTCCCGTATCACCTATATAAAGGCAATTTTCCGGGTCTGCATTCAGCATCCGGGCCGTATAAAGAGCTCCTTTCGGATCCGGCTTTCTGGGAAGCTCCTCTGTCTGTCCCTGAATCCAGTCAAAGACCTCTTCCCCAAATACCCGTTGAATCACATTGACCGTATTGGCATGAGGCTTATTGGAGGTTACTCCAAGCCTGGCTCCAAGTCTCTTTAACTCCTTTATGGACTCCAAAATTCCCGGATAAGGCTTTACATGGTAAAGGCATCCCTCCCGAAAATATTCCATATATTTTTCTTTGAGGACAGCAAAATGAAGTTCCCTAGTATCCCCATTCACATGTAAAAGCCGGTGCACAAGCATATCCACCCCATCCCCCACGAAAATCTTATAATCTGCAAGAGAGGCCTCTTTCATACCAAGTTCCCGAAGTGCCCGATTCGCACAGTAAGCCATCGATTCCACACTGTCACATAAAGTTCCATCCAAATCAAAAATGCAAGCCTGATACATTGTTATATCCTTTCCCAATTATAATACACTTCCTGCTTACGCAAAAAGATCGATCCCTATTTTCAGCATTTCCTGATAAAATCTCACAGCCGGAAACCCCACAACCGTAGAGTAGGATCCCTGAATCTTTCGAATCCACAGAGCACAACCTCCCTGAATAGCATAGGCCCCTGCCTTGTCCATAGGTTCTCCTGTGCGAATATATTGGCGAATCCACTCATCTGTCATAGGGTACATGGAAACCTCTGTCCCATCTACAAAGTTGAGAATCACCTCTTTCGTGTCTGAATCTACAACCGCAACCCCGGTATACACCGTATGAGTAGCCCCTTCCAGTTCCTTTAACATCCGAAAAGCGTCTTCCTCATTGAGAGGCTTACCCATAATCTCCCCCCGAAAGGACACAACTGTATCAGATCCAATGACTAAAGCATGTTCCTTAAGCTTTTCCGCAACCTCCATAGCTTTTTGCAGGGCAAGTTCTTTGACGACTCCATCTGGCTCCTTACAGGTACTGTGCTCTTCCCCGCAGGCGGGACAGACAGAAAAGCTCATTCCCATCTGTTCCAAAATCTCTTTTCTTCTGGGTGAGGCAGAGGCTAAAATCAGTTTTTTCGTCATTTGATATCTACTCCTCCAAAGACACAGGTTGCATTAATATACAAGGTATGGCAGGGAACCTCCGTAGGTGCCAGTGCCCGGTTGGATACACCGCCCAAAACCGGCGTGGACATCACTCTTACTACCACATTAGAAGGAACATAGATCTCAACACCGCCAAAAATCGCAGTGGCATCAATCCTCACATCCCGTTCAATGACAGCAGAACGCAAATCCATGTTGACACCGCCGAACACCGCACTGACTGTAGCACCCTCAAAGAGCTGCCCGTCATACTGTACCTTTCTTCCATCAAAAACGCCGGATACATCCGAGCCGCCTGTTCCCGTTTTCTCAAAGGGAATCTGATTCCCCTGTTGATCCGTAATCTTGCGCTTTGTATTGCTTAAAAGAATACTAAGTCCTATGAGAATCAGGATTGCCGGAACCAGAAGCTTTCGAATCATAGAAAATGCCAGGATTCCCTGAGCTCCAAGAAGCAGGACAACTCCTACACATATTCCCGCTATATTGCCTCCATTTGGCCCATACTGTATCAGATTTATGATACAGGGGACCAGAATAAAGAGTGTCCACCAACCCCGGAAGAATATATTGAAATCCCAGATACCAAGGTTACCGCCTGCATATCCGATCCCTATCAGAATCAAAAGCAGGCCCCATACAACATTAGAAATTTTATTTTTCATCTTTTGCACCTCTTTTTCTCTATTTATATAGAGTAATATATATTTTTTCCCTTGACAATAAAATTTTTCATTTTTTTTACTTTTCTTTTTGATAGTTTCGTATTACAATAGAGAAAATGTTTCCCACTGAAAATGGACAGACTAACAATGAATTTGGAAGCAAAAAATATTTACAGAAAATATAAAGAAAGGAGTTTTACCTGATATGAAGAAATTTTTGAAATTTTTATGTTCTGCCGCTGTACTTTGTGCAACTGTAGCCGGAGGTATTTTCGCTTATAAGAAGTTTTTTGCTCCGGGGCCCTTTGATGATGATTTTGAGGAGGATTCCTCAGAAGAAGAAATTGCAGAAAGAGGCTACGTGTCTTTGAGCCCCTCTGAGGAGAAAACTGCCAAAGAGACTGAAGAAAGCGAAGAGTCCCATGAGGAAGCTTCCAAAGAGACTGCCCAGGAAGAAGCTGCTGAGGAATAAGCTTTCTGTGTGATACAGAATTCTTTAAAAGGACTGTCTGGAAATAGCTGATGCCTTATTTCCTGACAGTCCCCTTTTCTAATTGCTTCTTTCCGTTTGCATCTCTGATGCAATTTTGCTATTCTACTACACTTCCTCAATCATTTTGATAATCGCCGGCTTCTGTTGCAGTCCCGTCATCCGCTTTAATTCTTTTCCGTCTTTTATAAGAATTAATGTGGGATATCCGGATACCCCATACTCTTCCACCAGTGCCTTGTTTTTATCAAAATCTACTTTCAGGATCTGAACCTTGTCCCCACAGGCCTTATCCACATCAGCCAGTACAAAAGCAAGCATTTTGCAAGGACCGCAGGTAGTAGAATAAAAATCCGCAAGAACAAGTCCTTCCTTTACACTCTGTCGAAACTCTTCTTCCATTACTTCTTTTAACATAAGCTTCTCTCCTATCACATAGTTTATTTCAAATTTTGTATATAATGAGCTGCACTCTGGGCTGCTATTGCTCCGTCTGCACAGGCAGTAATCACCTGGCGCAGGTTCTTCGTGATACAATCTCCCGCCCCGAAGATTCCGGAAACTGCCGTTTCCATCCGTTCGTTTATCTCCACATAGCCTTTCTCATCCAGTACGCCCAGTTCCCGAAAACAGTCGGTAGCCGGAATCTGTCCAATATACTCAAAAACCTGCTCACAGTTTACACGGAAATCTTCTTTTGTCTCTTTGGAACGCAGGCGAACACCCTCCAGCTTTTTTTCACCGCAAAATTCCAGTACGTCATGTCCGGCATAAAGCTTCACGTTTTTTTGACTAAGGAGTTTATCACAGGCTATGGGATCTGCGGACAGCCTGGAGCGAACCACAACCGTTACGGATTTTGCAAATCCGGCCAGATAAACTGCTTCTTCCACGGCGGAATTTCCGCCGCCGATTACCACCACATCCTTATCCCTGCACCCTGCCCCGTCACAAATCGCACACCAGCTAATACCGTTTCCCACATAGCGTTCTTCCCCTTCTGCCCCCAGCATCCGGGGGCTGGTTCCGGTACTTAAAATTACTGCATGGGCCGTATAAGTCTTATCTTCCTCCTGACAAATGACGAGTTTTTCCTTTCCCATGTCCTGAATCTTAAGAACGGTCCTGTAATCAAACTCTACGTTTAACTCCTGGGTATGCTGGAACATGCGGATTGCCAGATCGGTTCCCTCCACCGTCCCCATCCCCGTATAGTTCTGAATCTCGCTGGTGTTGATTATCTTTCCGCCGGGCGCTAATCTGTCCAGCATCAGAACGGACAGGTTGGCTCTGGCTCCATACACAGCCGCCGTCATCCCTGCGGGGCCGCTGCCTATAATAATCAAATCATAATCTGCCATTATTATTGTCCCTTCCTGAATCTAACAGGTGATTTTAATGCCTGTCTCATATTTCTTGTCATCTACAATTACTCTCACATCGAAAGTCCCCTTAAGTCCTGCTTTGTTCACATTTAAGGTAATGTTTCTGGGATCTTTCTCTATAAATGTGCCGCAGCACAAGGCATTAAACTTATTTTTGGAGGTGGAAATAAAGTATCCATGCTCCTCCTGCTCATTTTCCAACATCAGCATCACAAGCTGGCCACCCTCAAAAATAGCTTTGAACACGAATCGATCCGCTTCCTCCGTAAGCTTCGCCTCATAACGGTAAGGCAGCAGTTCCCCGCAGGGCTCCATGGGAATCAGGGTGTCAAATTCAGGTGTTATGCCCATGTGCCCCACACAGATTCCCTTTCCAAGGGGCAGGTTATCCTGTTCATGATAAAGGGCCATTTTCTTTCCCCGATAGAAGTTCCCTTCTATCTTCATCTCCATAATAGCTTTTCCCCGAAGAATCTCTACCGTAATACTCTCCGCATGAACATTGGGATCACCTTGTAGCAGTGCCGCCGGCTTCTCGGAAGCATGCTCTCCATAATATTGGATTCCTCCGGAGTGAACCAGATAGTGGTCTTCCCCATACCATTCTACATTTCCAATATAGGAAGAAAAGAACTCCTCTCCACGCTCCTTGCCGTATTGCCAGAGCTGCTCAATGGTCATTGTTTCCCGATCAATTTGATATAATACACCTCTGGAAAAGCTGTCCCTGTTTAGGAGGAATTTTTCACGTATTTTGGAACGGTAGTGACCGTTGTCAAAACACATGATCCCGCCGTTTGGCGTAACCAGGCAGCCATGCTGCTCATAGGGCCAGTCAAAATCACCTTCTCCTTTTATGGTAAAGAAATACTTTCTCTTGTCCTCAGGCCAGGTCTCCGGATCACCCAGAATCCAATTTAGCTTTCCGGTATCATAATCAATATTAATGATGGCATCTACATGCCTGCCGGAAAGAGTGATGGAATTGGTATGCTTATCATACCAAAGTGCATTGTTGTGGAACCAGTCCTTAGGCGTATATCCGCCGGAGGGACCTTCCCCCGGTACAAGGCAATCTTTCAGATCCCATGTCTTTCTTATCTCGCCTGTCTCCCGATCCAAAAGGACGATTACATCCTCCACAGTCTCATATCCCGGATCCTCTGTGAGCACCAGAATATTTCCATCCTCCATCTCACACTGATCGTGATGATACCCACCGGGGATTGCATATTCTTTCACAATCTTTCCCATCAAGGTCATCTCATAAAGGCCGGACATATAGTATGGCATCTGCATAACCCGTTCTGTTCCGATAAGAAAATTTCCGTTTCGAAGTCGTGCCATTTCAAAAATAACAGGAACCGTCAGATGCCAGCGCACATCTCCCTTGTAGTCGAAAGCCGTAGCACAGGCATTGAGGGACGGTGTCACAAAGATGAAGTCCTTCCCCGCATATTCCGGCTCTGTTTTCATAGAAAGCAGCGTTGGAACCTGCTCTTCCAAGGGTTCTGTCTGAATCGTAAGGCGATTGGCTCTTCCGCCATACAGCCGTATTTCTATCTGATTGGCATAATCCCCATAAAGACCGAGAATCGGAAGGATATGCTCCCTGGCTTTCGGGAAAGTATGTACAATCGTTCCCCTCTCTTCTTTTCCGAATATGGTAACTGTCACCGCCGTTTCCTCTTCCGTTCGAAAGGCAACCACCGCTGACAGCGGATTGATTAAATAAGGATTCACTCTGAGAAAGGGATGCTCCAGGGTATAGGTATCTGCCGCAAAGGCATCCAGCATGGAACGTTCCGCCTCATCCTGCCTTGCCAGCAGGCTCTCACAGAAGTTATAAGAAATCCTTTCTGTCATATATTCTCCTCTCCGGACAGCCTTTGTCTTAGCTGTCCCTCTTAGCCAGCAGCTTTTCCGCTATCCGGCTGTCTGTAATTAAACAATGAATTAATTTTCCTTTTAATGCGGCATAGATGGCATGGGTTTTATCAATTCCTCCGGCCACAGCAATCACATGAGGTATTTTCTTCAAATCCTCAAAGGAAATACCGATGATTTTATCATTGATAGGATCAGAAAGCTTGTTGCCATCCTTATCCAGAAAATAACCGCAAAGATAGCCCACAGCTCCTTTTCTTATGAGCTCCCGTTTCTTATTCTCAGTCAGATATCCCGCCCAGGTACTTCTCGGCCTGTCTAAGGACACATCTGCAATTCCCGTCAGTGCATAATCTACAGAACGTATCTTATCCATAGTCTTCCGGATAATCGGTTCCCGCAAAAGTTCCTTTCTGACAATATCACTGTTTACATGCATGGGTGCATACAGCCGAACCGCCGTTCCCTGAAAAGCCTGGGCCATCCGTTCCGTCAGAGTCGTCACATCAATATCCAGGTTGTAATCATCCATGCAGTTACCCATAAGCTGTAGTACCTGAATTTTTCTGGAAGAGGAGGGCTTTAGCTGCCGCACGGTCTGGTACATGGTTCTTCCCCATGACACACCGATGGAGTCTCCGTCTTTCAGGGTCTCATCCAGATAGCTGGCGGCCATTTCTCCAATCCGTTTGATAGAAATATTCGTGTTCTGATTGTCATAGAGATCTGTGACCACCAGCGCTTCCTTTAGCCCGAATCTGCGTCTGAGTTCCGACTCCAGTGCTATAGAACGTTTCAGAGGATAATTAATCTGAAATTCTACAATATGTTCTTCCCGTGCAATGCGAAGAGCCCGGGATACCTTTGCCTTGGAAAAAAAGAGCATGTTGGCAATGTCCAGCTGGGACATTTCCTCTATGTAATACATTCTTGCAATCTCCGCAATCACGGCAAGCTCTTCTTCATCCATCTGCCTCATAGTTCTTTCTCCACTTCAAATTCTTAATTCTCTACAATTCCACTTTCTCTGAGTTTTGTCTCCAGTTCCTTTTTGTTCATCAGGTTCTTAAGACCAATTACCGTTGTCCCTTCCTTTACTTTCAAGTGACTCACAAAGTTTTCCCCTACCACAATCAAATCATAATCATGTGCCGTAGACTTCGCTTCATCAATACTGGTATGATGAATGGTATGTTCAATACCCAGATTTTTTAATACCGTAGAGCAATTTTTCTTCAACAACTGAGAGCTTCCCATTCCACATCCACATGCAACTAATACTTTAATCATAATTTTATCTTCCTTCCTTAGTTTAAACTTATAATATTTGCATTTTTACTCATCCATACCCAGGGTAAAATAATCCTTTTTGTTTTTCCGATATTGTATCTGAGGAATGATAAGCATTCCGATTATGCAGAGCACTGCCCCCGGAACTGTCAGATACTTTATGATTGCTCCCATAGCAGGCCACAGAGTTGCCCAATCCAGGTTTCCTACATATCCGCCAAATGGCCCCATCTGGAACAGCATAATCGCCACGGCACTTCCCAGCACCTGGAGAAGACCGGAACCCAGACAGCAGGCAACCAAAGCCTTGAAGCCGCCTTTCATATTGGCATACAGACCAATGGTGGCATTGTCATAAAACAGCGGCACAAAGCCCGGAATAATCATGAGAGGGGACTTGAATATCAAAAGGCCCGCAATGGCGATAATCTGTCCTACAGCACCAAAGAGGAACCCTAAGGTAACTGCATTGGGATCTCCGAAAGAATAGGTTGCCGCACAGTCTACTGCCGGAAGTGATCCTTTCAAAATGGAACCGGAAATTCCCTCAAAGGATTCTACCATCTCTCCTACGAACATCCGGATACCGGTCTTCAGTACAACCAGGGATACGGCAAAAGAAGTACATCTCTGGAAAATATAGACCGGGAAAGCCAGCTTTCCAAAGTTCCCGTCATCTACTTCATGCATCATCTCCGGTCCCAGAATAACCATAATGACGCCAAAGAATAACAGCATAATCAAAGTGGTAGAAACTACATAGTCATCCAATACCTTTAAAGCACCTCCAAGCTTCAGCTCCTTGTGCTCCTCTTTTTTGTCTTTTCCCTTAAAAAGCCCGCCGAACCGGTAAGCAAACCATACGCCAAGCATCTGCTGATGGCCCACTGCAAAGCCTGAGCCCTCCGTCAATTCCTGAGTTGCTTCCACGGTCAGATTGGAGAATACAGACCAGTAGGTTCCGCAGAGCAGTCCAATCAATACAATTCCACCCATATTCCGAAGCTCCGGAATCAGTAAGAAGACAATCCAGGTAGCTACCGCAGACTGTTTTACCATAATATGACCTGTGGTAAACAGCGTCCTCACCTTTGTATACTTGCGGAAAAATACCAGCACAATGTTCCAGATAAATGCAATCAAAAGTGTAATCATGGCAAAGGAGGTGGTAACTCCGATGCTCTCCAAAGCACTGTTCGCAGCTGTAAGTCCAAAGTTCGGATCAATTACAACCGCCTCCACAGACCATTTTAACTGAATCCCCTTCAGAAGAGGATCTACCGTATTTTTCAACGAAGAAGCACCTAGCTGCAAGATCTGATATCCGACCACAGCTTTGATAAATCCGGCTGCAACCTCGTACCATTTTCTTTTTAACAGGATGTATCCCACAACAACGATAAGGCCGATAAAAATCGCCGGCTGCGATAGGATATTATTGAACATCACGTTCCAAATGTTTGTTATAATATTCATCTCTTCCCTACTTTCTTGTGTAGAGCACTCTTTTGTACTCTGTAAACCCTTTTCTTTGTTTTCAGTATTTCGTTTGTTCCACGCGTGTTAGGTTCATCATAAAGTACAATTGAAACTTCGTCAATTATATCCGAGTTTTTTGAAATTAATTTCACTCATCACTTTTATAATTGTGCAACTCGATTCAGATGTAAAAAATAAAGCCCGGTTTTTGTGCTATTTGCACAAAACCAGGCTTGCCCTTATAACTCTTTCCATGCTTAAGGTTTTCAACACATATGCATGTAACTCTTTATCTGGTAACAATCTCTACCGGTACATTAAAGATCTTGGCAACTTTCAAAATGGTATCAATATGTCGACCTGTAGCTGCCGCAAAATGATGAGTCGGTCCACATTCGCTCCAGCGATTCACAAACTCTCTCGCCCCACAGGTAAAGCGGGTTCTCATATTGGTATCTCCAAAGGAAAGAATCTTGCCCTCCTCATTAACGCCTTCCGCAGCAATAAACTTGAAGTGACCGTCTCCATCCTGGGTAATTGCAAGATAAGTAACCGGACCGGTATATGGGTAGAATTGCGTCAGGTAACCGCCACCAGTCTTTCCATGGAATACTTCCACAATCTTCATGGTCGGCTTCTTATCAGAGATATCTGCATCTCCGGATCCGCTGTGACCGATGATGGCAATGTCATCGTTAAAGTCTATGGAATACATCTCGGCAAGCTGCCCGGTTCCGGAAATAGTCTTCAGAATACTCATGGCCATGGCAACCTTAATATCTCCCTCAACGGCACAGGCAACACCCTGCTTAATCAGCATGGAAAATGCGGGAATCAGCATACTGTCAAGAACGCCTGCCTGACCTTTCGCAAAGCCATCATAGTGGGATGCAATCAGTCCAAGCTTCTCGTCCTCACACCACTTCTCAAAGGCCACTACGTATTTTGCCATATCCCAAACTTTCTCAATGGTTCCGCCGCCCTCGATATCAAAAGTATCAAGAATATCCTGGGCTTTTGCACGGATAGCTTCCTCATCTGTAATATTATCTGCGATTACCCACATCTTCTCCCAGTCGAACTGCTTGGTATACAGATGCATTCGTCTGTACAGGTTGGATTCGTCTATATAAAGATCCATCATGCCCGGATAAGGTCTTCCTACCTGTGCAAGGTTGGTATCACGGAAACGTCTTCTGGTTTGAGCTGCCTTACACCAGTCTTCAATCTCTGCCTGTACACCCGGATCCCCCCCTTCAACAACCCCGGTGATCACCGCATGTCTCTTGCCATATCTTTCAAGATCCGCTACCATCTCGCCAACGGCTCCGCAGGCATACCCCTCACCAAGCCAGGATGCAATATCCGTGTGATCATAATCAAGGGCTTTCAGCTTCTGGATATTCACAAGAACCACCGGAACATCCAGATCTTTTACAGCCGGAAGCATATTATAAGATGTAGCATAGGTAAGCAACTGCAAAAATACCAGATCAACATCTGCCGCCCGGAACAAATCCCCCGCAGCCTGTGACTGCTCCTTTGTAGTCACCATCCCGCCGTCAATCACTTCTACCGTATCTGGAAGCGTCTTCTTAAATGCTTCAAACTGGCTCTCAAATTCCGGTACAAGCTGTGGAAACTGGGGCAGGTACGCTCCTAATGCAATAGAAAAAACGCCCACCTTTGCTTTTGTACTAACTAACATGTTAATCTCCCTTCCGCCGTCTTCTTGTCGGCATACATTTTAATTTTTCTGTCTTATATTATAAGACTTGTATTAAGGAAAAAAAGAGGGTGGATTGATTAAAAAACTGTCGTTATTTGCATGACGGTACTTGTGGGGGGAGGTACCATACCGTTTTTTAAACAGTTGATGAAAATAGCTGAAATTCTCATATCCAATACTCTCACTGATCTCTGCTACATTCATTTTTGTGGTCTTCAGTAGAAACACCGCCTGATTCATGCGTCTGTCCTGCATAAGTTCCGTAAATGTCTTTCCGGACTGCTTCTTTATCTCCCGGCTCAACCAGGTCATATCATAGTGAAGTTCCGCAGCCAGATCCCGAAGTTCCCCATCACAATAATGTTCCTCTATATAGCGAAGTACCCGAAGCATCAGTTGCTGTTCGGAAAATCTGGGATCCGTATACAGATTCTCTGTATGATTTACAAGTTGTAAAAATAACAATCCCATAGTCCATTGGCTGATTCTTCTTTTATTGGCTCCTTCGCTTGTCAATGTCCAGATCAGATTTTCCACCAGATTCTGTATTGGCAGCACATCCGATACCTTAAAATGCAAATATCCAGTTCCAGCATTTTTACTCTTTAAACAATTGACCAGAAAATCACGTATCTGATTATCTTCTTCTCCCAGTATCTTAAGGGTTGTGTCAAAAAATTGCGGCCAGATAATAAAATTCACTCCCACGTCATCTTCTCCCGCCGGAAATACCTCCTGGACTGCATTCTGACTTAAAAGTAGAATCTCTCCCTCCTGCAAAAGCAGATCAATCCCATTAATTCGATGTCTTGTCTTTCCCTTGCACATATAAATCATTTCCATATAATTGTGAGTATGCTTTGGAAAGTATACAAATCTTGTATGGGGACGCAGGGTAATCAGCTTTCCCTTTTCCAGCAGGAGGCCATGATCTATCTCATGGGAGTTATCTGCCATATAAAGACTTCTGTTTATCCCGTCTCTTCCCGCTAATATTTCTTTTTCTTCTTCTGTGATAACTGATAACTGCTTTAAAAGGGAATGTTCCATCACAGGGTTGCTCCTTCACCCAAAATAGTTCTTGTTCCGTTTTATTTTAACACCACTCTTTCATATTTGTCAGCTTAAATCTGAACCACTGCCCCAGGCTCTTCCAAGTCTCCTGGCCGCTTCCAGAATCTCTGGCTCGGAAAGGGTGGCATATCCCAGTATTACTGTAGATTTTTTCTCCTCCCTGATTATGTTTTCCTCCGGCCCTCTAATTTCATATTCGGACAAAGGATATACCTTTACCCCTTCCTCTTTGGCTTTTCGAATTCCCTCTTCCTCAGTCATTCCATTTACAAACTCTACCAGAAGATGCACACCTGCATTCTCTCCTGTAATACGGCAACCCTTAATCTTTTTTAACTCTTTCAAAAGGAAATCATGTCGTTTTCCATAGATAATGCGCATCCGATTGAGATGACGCTCATAATATCCGTCTTTTAAAAATTGATTCAGGATCATCTGATCAATTCTGGACACTGTGGAAGAAAAATGGAGAATCTGATTTTCGCATTTTTGCATAAGCCGATCCGGAAGCACCATGTAACTAATCCGAATTGCCGGAGCGATGGATTTGGAAAAGGTTCCAATATAAATCACGCTGTCCCTCTGATCCGTACCCTGCAGGGCCGGAATCGGCTTTCCTTTGTAGCGGAATTCACTGTCATAGTCATCTTCAATGATATAACGTCCTTCCTGATTGGCTGCCCAGGAAAGCAGTTCCAGACGACGTTTGATAGGCATTACGATTCCCAATGGATACTGGTGGGAAGGCATTACATATGCGATATCCACTCCGGAACCTTGAAGCTTTGATACCTGCATGCCTCGGGCATCCATAGGGATGGTACAGAGAGAATAACCCAGCTGCTCAAAAATTTTGTATGCATGCTTATAGGTTGGCGTTTCCATTGCGATTCTTCGCTCTTTTCCCAGGAGCGTTGATAAAAGGAGCAGTAAGTAATCGTTTCCAGCCCCTATTATTATCTGCCCCGGACAACAGTTTACACCCCGGGCCTGATGGAGGTAGCTGCATATGGTCTCTCTTAGTTCCCACTCTCCCCTGGGATCTCCCAGCTGGAAAAGTTCTTTTTTATCATCCAGAAGAATGTTTCTGGTGATTTTCCTCCACACTCCATAGGGGAAGCTGTCCAGATCGATCCCTCTGGGTGTAAAATCATACTGGCAGGAACTTTTCTCCTGAAAGACCAACTTTTCTTTCATCGACCTGTCAGGTGAAAAATGATACAATTCTTCTATCTGGCAGGCATAGTAGCCCTTACAGGGAACAGATTCCAGGTAGCCCTCTGACAACAGCTGCTCATAAGCTAAATCCACAGTGCTGCGGCTGACCTCCAGATAGGCAGAAAGGGCACGGCTGGAAGGAAGTTTTTCCCTGGCTTTGATTCGACCATTCTGGATATCATGCTTAATATAATTGTAAATTTGTTCATATAAAGGGGTTTTGCTTTTAGGTTTTAAACTGATTGTCAGTTCACGCATATCATTTCACACTTTTGGCAGCTTAAAGGAACTCTTTAATGACACAATTCGGTTAAAGACCAATCTCTCCTCTGTGCTGTCCTTAGCATCCACACAGAAAAATCCATTGCGGACAAACTGATAGCTGTCATAGGGCTTGGCCCCCTCAAATCCCGGCTCCAGATATGCCTGCTCTACCACTGTCAGGGAATTGGGATTTAAGTTCAGGCTTCCATCCTCATTGTATACGCCTTTTTCTTCATCAATGATATTCTCATACAGACGTACCTCGGCTGTCATTGCATAGGGTGCCGGTACCCAGTGGATAGTTCCCTTTACTTTTCGTCCCGTGAAACCACTGCCCGCCTTTGTCTCCGGATCATAGGTACAGTGAATCTCTGTAATCCGGCCGTCCTCATCCTTTACAAAGCTTTCGCATTTTACAAAATAGGCGTGCATCAGGCGCACTTCATTGCCCGGAAAGAGACGGAAGTATTTTTTAGGCGGCTCCTCCATAAAGTCCTCACGCTCGATATACAGTTCCCGGCAGAAAGGAATCTTTCGGCTTCCGAGCTCTTCATTTTCCAGATTATTGGCTGCGTCCAGATACTCTACCTGTCCTTCGGGATAATTGTCTATAATCAGCTTGATGGGGTCTAAGACTGCCATCAGCCTTGGTTTCTTTAGCTTTAGGTCCTCCCTGATACAATACTCCAGCATGGCATAGTCTACGGAGGACTGGCTCTTGGAAATGCCACAGAGGTCTACGAACATGCGAATGGATTCCGGTGTAAAGCCTCTTCTTCTCAAGGCTGCAATGGATACCAGACGGGGATCATCCCAGCCGTCTACAATACTTTCCTCTACCAGCTTTTTAATATAGCGTTTTCCCGTCACTACGTTGGTCAGATAGAGCTTGGCAAACTCGATCTGCCGGGGAGGAACGGGATATTCCAGTTCTCTTACAACCCAGTCATATAAAGGACGATGATCCTCAAACTCCAGGGTGCAGATGGAATGGGTGATGCCCTCAATGGCATCTTCAATGGGATGAGCAAAGTCATACATGGGGTAGATGCACCATTTGTCTCCTGTGTTGTGATGGGAGATATGTGCCACTCGGTAGATGACCGGATCCCGCATGTTGATGTTGGGGGATGACATGTCTATCTTGGCTCGCAGCACTTTTTCTCCGTCTGCGTATTTTCCGGCACGCATGGCTTCAAAAAGCTCCAGATTTTCTTCCACGCTTCGGTTGCGGTAAGGACTTTCCTTGCCTGGCTCTGTCAGGGTTCCCCGGTAAGAACGGATCTCCTCTGCCGTCAGATCGCAGACAAAGGCTTTTCCTTTTTTGATGAGCTTGACTGCCGCCTCGTACATGGCTTCAAAGTAGTCGGAAGCGAAAAACAGACGATCTTCCCAGTCCGCCCCCAGCCACTGGATGTCGGCCTTGATGGATTCTACGAACTCAACTTTCTCTTTGGTTGGATTCGTGTCATCAAAACGCATGTTGAATTTACCATTGTACTTTTGGGCCAGACCATAGTTTAAAAGGATTGATTTGGCATGTCCGATATGCAGATAACCGTTGGGTTCCGGCGGGAAACGGGTGTGGACAGTCTCGTAGACACCTTCTTCCAGATCTTTGTCTATCATTTGCTCTATAAAATTTTTGCTGATTACTTCGTTCTCCATAACTTCCTCCTGGTGCACATGGTTCTGTGCATTGTTGTAATTGTGAAAATCATACCATAGGTAAGTGGGGTTGGCAAGATTATGTTCTTATTTTTACGCCCCTGGTATCCCGGCTTCCGGATTTCAATTTGTTCAGAATGAGAGGTTTTTCTTTGTAGGTGATGGTTTGTTCTTTTCCTGCCTGGTAGAGGTAGGCGGCTTCCAGATGATCGCCCTCATTCAGTCGCATGCCCCGGACACCTACAGCACCTTTCTTTTTTTCGGGGACTTCAGATACGGGAAAACGCAGGAAGTAGCCCTCTTTGCTTTGGAGAACCAGTTGTTCGCTGCCGTCTGTGGGTTCTGCCAAGAGGACTTTGTCGCTTTCGTTTAGCTTGGTGGCGGCTACGGTTCGTTTGTTGGTTTCGAATTCACTGCCCTCAACAACCTTTAGCATACTGTCCTTGGTTGCAAAGATTAGCTTTTGGCTTTTCAGGGTTTCCATGCTGCCGATTCCGACCAGCTGCTCCTCGGTGCTGTTGTAGTTGCTGAAGTTGTCTATGGGTACGCCTTTGTCCCGAAACCGGCCAAATGGCAGGTCCTGGACTTTGATGGTGTGCATGCGACCGGTGTCAGTAAATACGCAGATGCGGCCGGTGTTCATACAGGAGAAGATGTATTTGTTTTCGCTGTCTGCTGCGTCTTTGTTCCTCTCGTAAGTGGGCAAATCTATGGTTTTGGCATAGCCGAAGCGATCCATCAGGAACATAACTGGCATTTCCTCCACTTTCTTTTCTTCGAAGACGATTTCCGCTGCATTTTCTATGGAGGTCCGCCTGGGCCTTGCGTAAGCCTTTTTGATGGCATCCATATCTTTTATAATGACCTTCGTCATGCTGGAATGATTTTCCAGGATGTCTTCGTAGGTGGCGATATTTTTTAAAGTCTGAGCGTTTTCTGCCACCAGAGCTTCGATCTCCAAACCTATGAGACGATAGAGACGCATCTCCAGAATGGCGGTGGCCTGACGCTCTGTGAACCGCAGCTTGGCGGCCCGTTTTCTGGACGCTTCTGATTTGAAACGGATGTTTTCGGTTTTTCCCTCAATGAGACAGGCTTTGGCATCCTTGACATTTTTGCTGCCCCGAAGGATTTCGATGATCAGATCGATTACGTCACAGGCTCTTATAAGACCCTCCTGTATCTCTCGCTTTTCCTGCTCTTTGGTCAGAAGGGTCTGGTACTTTCTGGTAGCCAGCTCGTATTGGAATTCAATATAGTATTCCAGGATCTGTTTTAAGCCAAGAGTCTCTGGTCTTCCGTCCGCCACAGCCAGCATATTAACACCGAAAGTATCTTCCAGACGGGTCTTTTTGTAGAGCATGTTTTTCAGGTTCTCGGTATCTGCTCCTTTTCGAAGCTCCAACACAATACGGATGCCCTCTTTAGAGGATTGGTTGGAAATGTCTACGATCTCGGGGGCCTTTTTTGACTCTACAAGGGCAGCAATGTCGTTTAGGAATTTCCCGATATTGGCTCCTATCATAGGATAGGGGATCTCCGTGATGACCAGTTGTTCTTTGCCCCCTTTGATCTTTTCTGTTTGTATGCGGCCACGAACTTTGATTTTACCCATTCCTGTCTTGTAGATGGAGGGAAGCTCGTCTTTGTTTACTACGATTCCGCCTGTGGGGAAATCCGGACCCGGCATTAGCTTCAGGAGTGCTTCCGTGGAGATCTCCGGATTCTTCAGATAGGCCTTGGCGGCATCTATGACTTCTCCCAGGTTATGGGGCGGAATGCTGGTAGCCATTCCTACGGCGATTCCATCGGATCCGTTGACCAGCAGGTTGGGAAGCTTTGCCGGCAGTACAGAGGGTTCTTTCTCCGTCTCGTCAAAATTGGGAACAAAATCTATTACGTTCTTGTCCAGATCCGATAAAAAGGCTTCCTGTGTTACTTTTTCCAAGCGTGCCTCGGTGTAACGCATGGCAGCGGCACCATCTCCCTCGATAGAGCCAAAGTTACCATGGCCGTCTACTAAGGGCAGGCCCTTTTTGAAATCCTGGGACATGACTACCAGGGCTTCGTAGATGGAACTGTCGCCGTGGGGGTGATATTTACCCATGGTGTCCCCTACGATACGGGCACATTTCCGGTAGGGGCGGTCAAAGCGGATGCCCAGTTCATACATATCATAGAGAGTTCTCCGCTGTACCGGTTTTAGACCATCTCTTACGTCCGGGAGGGCTCTTGCTATGATGACGCTCATGGCATAATCAATGTAGGATTTCTGCATTAAGTCCGAGTACTCGGTGCGGATAATTTGTTCTTCTATCTGCTTTTCCATTGTTTATGTTTTCTCCTAACTTCTTATTCTAGACATCCAGCTCCGCATCGCAGGCATGCTCGTAGATAAAGGCCCGTCTGGGAGGGACTTCCGTTCCCATAAGCATTTCAGTTATGTTGGAGGCCATGCGGGCATCTTCGATCTCTACCCGTTTCAGGATTCGAGATGCCGGGTTCAGAGTAGTCTCCCAGAGCTGATCGGCATCCATTTCTCCCAGGCCCTTGTAACGCTGGAGGGTGAAGCTGCCTTTATGACGTTTGCGGTAACGTTCTAATGCCTTGTCATCATAGAGGTACTCTTCCTCTCCCCTTGAGGGCATGG
Source organism: uncultured Lachnoclostridium sp. (assembly GCA_948330435.1). Classification (GTDB taxonomy): domain Bacteria; phylum Bacillota; class Clostridia; order Lachnospirales; family Lachnospiraceae; genus Laedolimicola. Next base: position 109,586 of record CAOJBY010000006.1, read on the forward strand.
CTTTATAGAGGGGCGGCATGGCAATGTATACGTGTCCCTCGTAGATGAGATCCGGCATGAATCGGTAAAAAAGGGTCAAAAGCAGTGTAGAAATATGTGCACCGTCTACGTCCGCATCTGCCATAATGATGATCTTGTCGTAACGCAGCTTTGTAATGTCAAAGTCGTTGCCGTAACCCTCGGAAAAGCCGCAGCCGAAAGCATTGATCATGGTCTTGATTTCCGCATTGGCCAGAACCTTGTCGATGCTGGCTTTTTCTACGTTCAGTATTTTCCCCCTAATGGGAAGAATGGCCTGGAAATTTCTGTCTCTGGCCGTCTTGGCAGAGCCGCCGGCGGAATCTCCCTCTACAATGAAAATCTCACATTTGGAGGCATCCCGGCTCTCGCAGTTCGCCAGCTTTCCGTTGGAATCGAAAGAATACTTTTGTTTGGTCAGAAAGTTGGTCTTGGCCCGTTCCTCTGTCTTCCGTATTTTAGCCGCCTTTTCCGCACAGCCGATAACGCCTTTCAGTGTCTCCAAATTTCGGTCAAAGTAACGGACAATCTCATCTCCTGCCACCTTTGCTGTGGCTTTCGAGGCATCCTGATTGTCCAGCTTCGTCTTTGTCTGACCCTCAAACCGGGGGGATGGATGCTTGATGGAGATTACGGCCGTCATTCCGTTTCGCACGTCGGCCCCTGTAAAGTTGGCATCCTTTTCCTTTAAGATACCAAGCTCTCTGGCATAGCTGTTGATTACAGTAGTGAAGACGGTTTTAAAGCCGGTCAGGTGAGTTCCGCCCTCTGCGTTGTAGATGTTGTTGCAGAAGCCCAGGACGTTTTCGTGGAACTCGTTTACATACTGAAAGGCTCCCTCTACTACGATTCCCTCTGACTCACCTTTAAAGTAAATGACATCGTGAATCTTCTCTTTTTTCTTATTTAGATCCTCCACAAAGCCAATGATTCCGTTTTCTTCATGGAATTCTGCCTGCTCGATGGGTTCTGTTCTACGATCTTCAAAAAATATAGTTAGCTTCGGGTTCAGATAAGCAGTCTCATGAAGACGGCTCTTGACCTCCTCTGCCTGAAATCTTGTCTTTTCAAATATCTCTGGGTCCGGAAGAAAGTTGATCCGGGTTCCTGTCTCTTTTGTTTTGCGTAAAACAGGCAGGAGACCGTCTTTTAACTCTATGGTGGGAATTCCCCGTTCATAGTGATCATGGTGTACGGCTCCGTCACGGCTTACTTCAATGTCCAGATAGGTGGATAGGGCATTGACTACGGAGGATCCTACTCCATGGAGACCGCCGCTTGTCTTGTAGACGGAATCGTCAAACTTTCCTCCTGCATGGAGGGTGGTGAATACCAGACGTTCTGCGGATACGCCCTTTGCGTGAAGATCTACCGGGATTCCCCGACCGTTATCGCTGACAGTACAGGAGCCGTCACGCTCCAATGTAACCCAGATCTTAGAGCAAAAGCCTGCCAGATGCTCGTCTACGGAATTGTCTACAATCTCATAAATTAAATGGTTTAGTCCTTTTCGTGACACACTGCCGATGTACATGCCCGGGCGCTTTCGCACTGCTTCCAGACCCTCAAGAACGGCAATACTGTCTGCGTCATAGGTGATTTTCTTCGCCATCTCTACTTTCCTCGTTCCTATATGACATCCATCCGAATGGATGTTCTGTTTTTATCCACTGGGGGTAGTATAGCACAAGATCTTGTGGTTTGTAAAACATTTCTTTCCAATTATTTTAAACAAAACACATCATTTTTTTTAATTTGTGATGTAAAAGCAATAGGTAAAAGCAAATTCCAAGGATAAGAAAAATCTCCAGAAGGCTGGATACAATGCCTATGGACAGAAAAAGAAAGGCTGATCCAAATCCTAAAAAAGCCAAAAGAAGCCACTGGGTCAGAAACCTTTCGTTCATTTTCTTTTGAAGAAACAAAAGAAATCTTATCTGAGATAGCCCCAGAAGTACAGGAGCCATGAATGAAATCTCCACATGTAAATGAGACATTCCCGGCACTCGCTCTGGTACATATGGGATTCCCACTGCAACAACAAAAAAAACCAAAGAACTGAAAAGAAAGCCTTCTGCCATTCGATCCCGGCAGTCTGTCAGTTCCATCAGTTTTTCTGTATATAGATAAAAGGAATTTCCTGTCAAAGCACCCCATAAAAGAAAAGCCAAGCGATGTCCGCCCCGGTTGCCGATAACCGAAAAATTGGTGCTTGTTAATTGGAAGCCCGATGCCATAAGGAAAGTCAAAAGAGGAATCAGACATAAAGAATAAAATCCATACCGCTTATACATGAAAAGCTCCTTTCCTGGATACCTGAAAGGTATTTTCGTGTTCTTATTCTTTATTATGCAAAGTATCCTTGCTTCCACACCGGACAAGTTTTGGAAACTAAATTATCATATAACGCAAAAAACCTTGAAAGATAAAACTTTCAAGGTTTTCTTAACAGTCCCTAGGGGAATCGAACCCCTGTTTCCGCCGTGAGAGGGCGGCGTCTTAACCGCTTGACCAAGGAACCATGTTGGCTTTTCCTGCCGACTTGCTTAGTATATAATATAATTCCCTATTTGGCAAGCATTTTTTTAAAAAAAATTATTTTTCTTATAAAGGCGTTTTTAATGATCAAAAACAGTTTATTTATATGTGAGTCCAATAATTTTCTAACATTTTACTTTTTGCATTTTTGTCATACTATTTTTGTTCTCACTATCTTCATACACGATTTCTCCGTCTATAATGGTATAAAGAGTCTTCGTAAAAACCTCCATAGGATTTCCGGAAAATATAGCAATATCCGCATCCTTTCCCGGCTTTAAACTCCCTACTCTCTCTTCTACTCGGCAAATTCGGGCCGGATTGATGGTCAGGGCTTTTAACCCTTCTTCCATAGGCAACCCATATTTTACCGCAAGCCCGGCACACAGGGGTAGATATTGGATCAGTGCCACTTTCTCTCCCTCTTCCGGTGTTGGTGCCTTGCTCTCCGGTCCTAAGTTTAGTATTTTCTCATTTTTAATCTTAATATAGCCAGGATCATAGACCGAATTTTCCATGGTGTAAATCCTGCCTCCAAGGATCAGCATAAAAAAAACCTCCTAATTAGAGTTGCTACGCAACAGTACTAAAGGGTAAAGTCACTTCGATGCACATGTAATGAGAGGAACTTTCATTCGAAAGAACACTCATGAAAGTTCCGTAACATTCTTACATTGTCTCCAAAAAGAGGTTTTTTATAAGCTTATGCTATTTATCTGCCAAACAGTTCCTTAAAGGAAGCTCTGCGTCCAACTGCGTCGGTCATCTCTCCCATTTTTGACACATCTCCAATGAGGATGACTCCGCAGAGACGATTGTTGCGGAAGTAGTATTTCTCATATTGCTTCCGGGACATATCCTTAAATTCCACGGTTCGGTAAACCAGATCCGGGTTTCCACCATTGTCTCCAATGGAAAACAGTGCCGTATTCATGCCATGGAACGTAAGTGCTGCCGGAACAGTGGTGTATGTGAGACTTTCTCCTGCCGCATTTGCTCCTGCCACCTTGCCCTGCTCTACCGCCTGGGGCCAGATAGCGTAGTTAACGCCCTCATACTGTGCACAGTCGCCGCAGGCATAGATATCTTCCTTGCTGGTAAGCATATGACTGTCCACAACCACGGCCCGATCCGTGTCAAGACCCGCTTCTTTGGCGATCCCAATATTGGCACGCACACCACAGGACAGAATCACAAGCTGGGCCGGAAGCAATGTCCCGTCTCCTAAACGGACACCCGTTACATGGCCCTCGCCCTCGATAGCAGAAATCTGCACGCCTGTATGAATTGCAATTCCCTGAGCCTCAATAATACTTTTCAGCATCTCTCCGGCTCCCTCATCAAGCTGCCGTCCCATAAGCCTGGGTGCAAGCTCCAGAACCGTTACTTTGCAATGAGCTTTTTTAAGCTCCCATGCGGCCTCCAGTCCCAGTACGCCACCGCCAATTACGACAGCTTCCTTTGTATCAGGCAGAAACTCTGTCACTTTGCGGGTATCGGAAAGACGTCGGATAGCAATAGCCTCCGGCTTATCCGCACCGGGAATGGGCGGAACAAAGCATTCGGATCCAAGGGCATAGATGAGCTTTGTATATTTGAACTTTGCTCCGTCCTCCGTGAGAATCTCGTGCTCCCTGGTATCCACGGTTTTCACCTGTTTTCCAAGAATCTGAACGATATTATTCTCCTCATACCAGGACGCATCCTGAATGGCTATCTGATCCCCGTCAAGACCGGAGACTAAGGCCTTGGTCAGCATAGGACGGTTGTAAGCCGGATATTCTTCATTGGAAATAATAAATACACCTCCGGTCTTATCCCGTTCCCGAATCGCCTTGGCTGCATTCAGGCCTGCCGCTCCGTTGCCGATAATCGCATAGAGATTGTTGGTATCCTTGCGGTATTCCGTATCTTCACTCTCCACAGGAACAAAATTTTCCTTTCCTACGCCGCAGACCGGACAAATCTCCAGAGAGGAGTCAAAGATTTCTCCGCATACAAGGCATTTAACAAGGCTTGTTTTCCCCTTTGCTTTCTTTGGATTCTCTTTATCCAAAAGAGTGCAGCCGAAATTGTAGCCGTATTCATAAGCATTTAACAGATCTACCTCGCTGGGCTTAAACCGCACCCGGAAGCCCTCCACCACACGCATATTCAACTGACGGAGCCGTTCAATAATATGGGGAACTCCCTCGCCGCTCCAGCCATAGCTTCCAAAAGCACTTGCAAGCTTGCCTCCATGGGTTCCGGCAAAGATGGAAGTTGTCAAATCCCAGATAGGTTTTAAGGCTTCTCCTACAATAGTGGGAGTTCCGAACAAAATGCCGTCCGCAAACCCGAGTTCACCCAGCACTTCCCCCTGATCTGCCGTCACCAGATCGTAGCTTCGCACATCAATGTCTCCACTGTCTTTGATTCCCTTACTGATCTGCTCTGCTAATTCTCCCGTGTAACCATAGGCACTCACATAGGGGATCACCACTGTTTTTTTCGGATTGGGGTTGACTACGGTACACCACTCCCGGTAGGTGTTCAGCATCCTGTCAATGCCGGAATCAAGAACAGGGCCGTGTCCCGTACAGATCATGGAAATGTCCAGATCACGGATCCTGTCTAAAGCCTTCAACATAAAGGGCTTAAAAGGTCCGATAATGCAGTCAAAATAATAACGGGTTGCTTTCCAGTAGTCTTCCTGATTTGTCACCTTGCTGTACACGATCTCCGGAAACGCATAATGAGATCCAAAGGAATCACAGGTCACCAGAACCTGCTCCTCCTCCAGATAAGTGTACATGGTATCCGGCCAGTGAAGATTCGGCACATGAAAGAATCGTAAGGTTAGGTTTCCTATCTTCATCTCCTGTTCGTCTTTCACAGGGATGCTGCAGAAATCCCGATTGACGATATTTTGCAAAAATGAAATAGCTGTAGGAGTTGCTATAATCTTCAACCCCGGATTCAGATCCAAAAGCCGTTCCACGCTTCCTGCGTGATCCGGCTCTGTGTGGTTCACCACCAGATAGTCAATTGCCTTTACATCAACAACCTCTTCCAGTTCCTTTAAGTAAGCGTCAAAGTATTTGGCCTTTGCCGTCTCAAAAAGAATGGTTTTGTCCCCTGCCTGATATACATAGGAATTATAGGTGGTTCCAAATTCCGTATACATGATAATATCAAACACCCGGAGAGTATCGTCCAAAATTCCTGCCCAATAAAAATTTTCTCTAAGTTTATACGCTTTTGTCTCCATATATTATACCTCTACTGTGTCAAATCCCAGATCGTCCATCAGTTCCTTTGCCGTTGCCACACATTTCTCACAGCCGTCAATGGTTACGGTCTTATCCTCCAAGCTTACCTTAAAGTCCAGACCTGCCCCGGTAAGAGCCTTTGTGATACGCTCCACACATTTCTCGCAATGCATGTCTTCTGCTTTTAATACTGTCATTTTTTTGTTCCTCCTTTATTTTTGAGTTACTTCTATACTATACACCTTGTCTTCTAATGTCCAGGGACAATGTGCATTTAGCATTATTTATTACTTCATCAACTTTCGGATGGTGTCGCACAGTTCATCTACCACTGTCTCATCCCCGCTTTTGATGTCCTCCACCACGCAGGTTTTGATGTGGTTGGACAAAAGTTCCTTGTTAAAGGCATTGAGAGCTGACTGGATGGCAGACACCTGGGTAAGAATGTCCACGCAGTAACGCTCCTCCTCCAGCATGGTACGAATCCCCCGCACCTGTCCCTCAATACGGTTCAGGCGGTGAATCAGACTCTTATACTCCTCACCGTCCCGGTGCTTGGTCTTCATGCAGCAGCCCTCCTGGCAGCTGCAGTTTTCTTTTCGCTTTTCATTTTCCATTTGCTTTTACAAACCTCATTGATTATATTACAGCTTCAGACTCTTTAGTCTCAGTGCATTGCTGACTACGGACACAGAACTAAAGGACATGGCCAGTCCTCCAAAAATAGGATTCAGCAAGGGCCCACCTAAAGCATACAACAATCCCGCCGCAATGGGAAGCCCCAAACTGTTATAAAAGAATGCCCAGAAAAGATTCTGCTTGATATTCCGTATGGTAGCCCGGCTTAAGCGAACGGCTTTATAGACATCTTTCAGGTCTGACTTCATCAGTACAATATCGCTGGATTCCAAAGCTATGTCACTTCCGCTTCCGATGGCCACGCCCACATCCGCCTGTACAAGTGCCGGAGCGTCGTTGATGCCGTCTCCCACCATCATCACGCAAAAGCCCTCTTTCTGGTAACGGGACACGACCTGAGACTTATCCCCGGGAAGCACTTCGGCGATGACCTCGTCTACCTCCACCTGGCTTCCAATGTAATCCGCCGTCAATTGATTGTCTCCTGTGAGCATCACTACCCGGATTCCAAGGCTACGCATCTGGGCAATGGCCTCCCTGCTGGTTTCTTTGATGGTATCCGCCACGCAGATCATGCCGGACAGCCTGCCGTCCATTACCACAAACATAGGAGTCTGCCCTTTGCCTGCCGCCGCCTTTGCCGCTTCCTCATACTCTCCCAGTTCCACACGGTTGCCCTCCAGCATCCGGCGGTTTCCGATATGGAAATAATGTCCGTCAAGAACTGCCTCGATTCCTTTTCCGGTCACGCTCTGAAAGCCTTTTGTCTGCTCCAGCTTAAGACCCTTGTCTAAAGCTCCCTCCACAATAGCTGCTCCAAGGGGATGCTCAGAGGAACGCTCGCAGCTTGCCGCCAGCCGCAGAAGTTCATCCGTCTCCATCTCATGGGAAACCACATCTACCACCTTAGGTTTTCCCTCAGTGATGGTTCCTGTCTTATCCAGTACCACTACCTGAACCTTGTGGGTGGTCTCCAATGCCTCACCACTCTTAATCAGGATTCCATGGCTGGCACCCAGTCCTGTTCCCACCATAATAGCCGTAGGTGTCGCCAGACCCAGAGCACAGGGGCAGGCTATTACAAGAACAGATACGAAAATAGTCAATACAAAGGCCGCATCATGACCCAGTAAAGCCCAGATAATCGCTGACACAATAGCAATTCCCATAACCGTGGGAACAAAATACCCGGCCACCGTATCAGCCAGCTTGGAAATAGGGGCTTTCTTCCCCTGGGCATCCTCCATCATCTGAATGATTCTGGAAAGGGTAGTATCCGCACCCACATGGGTCACCTCTACCTCCATAGCTCCGTTAAAGTTCATACTGCCGCCAATAACCGTATCTCCGGCTTCCTTTTCCACCGGAATACTCTCTCCTGTGAGCATGGACTCATCTACACTGCTGGAACCCCCGATAACGGTTCCGTCCAGCGGAACCTTGCTTCCCGGCTTTACCAGCAGAATATCCCCCGGAACCACTTCTTCTACCCGAACCTCGACTTCCTGACCGTCACGCATAAGCACTGCCGTATCCGGTGCCAGTTCCATCAGCTTCCGGATGGCTTCGGAGGTTTTTCCCTTGCTTCTTGCTTCCAGATATTTGCCCAGCATAACCAGTGTTACGACAACAGCCGCCGACTCATAATACAGATTCTCCACACTGGCCGGATTCCCAGGAATCTGAATGGTCATCACAAGACTGTAGAAAAAAGCACTTCCCGTTCCGATTGCCACAAGAGAATCCATGTTGGGATGGCCCCGGAATAAGGTCTTAAAGCCCACAATATAGAACTTTCGTCCATGCCAAAGGATGAACACGGTCAAAATAAGCTGTGCCAGAGCAAAGTTCAGCGGATGGCTGTGCATATGCAGAAAATCCGGCAGGGGCAGTGTAATGGGAATCATATGCCCCATGGAAACATATAACAGGGGAATGGCAAGGCAGATGGTTACAATCAGGTTCTGCTTCTGCCTGCGAAGTTTTTCCATCTGCTCATCCAGTTCTGCGTTCCGGTCTTCTTTCTCTACGTCCTTCGGTACAAAGCCTGCCTTTTCGATCTTAAGCTTAATATCCGCAAGCTTCACCTGAGAGGGATCGTAGACAATGTGGGCTTTGTTGGTGGTCAGATTAACTTCACTGCTGATTACTCCGGGAAGCTTTCTTGTCACACGCTCCACTGCCGCACTGCAGGACGCACAGGTCATTCCCTCTATATTCAGGGTGATTTCCTGGTTTTTTGCAGAAGACTTTTGTTCCTCCCTGGCTCCGAAACCTGCTTTCTCGATCTTCTCGCACAGCATCTTTACATCCACCTGCTCCGGATCGTAGACAATCCTGGCACGGTTGGTGGCGAGGTTTACCTGACTGCTCTCAACGCCGGGCAGCTTTTTCGTTACACGCTCTACCGCCGCACTGCAGGATGCACAAGTCATTCCCTCTATAATCAATGTAATTTCCCGGTTCATATGTCTCACTCCTTATTCTCGTAATTATATACCCCCTGCGGGTATTGTTACTTATAATATACCTATCAGGGGTATATTTGTCAAGTCTTTTTATTCTGCCACATTTTATCTTAAAACATACCGCAGATAAAAAGCGTCCATGTGAAATAATCTCACATGGACGCATAAACTACGGTATGTTATTTCTCATTCGAAGTATATTCCTTTATAATCGGTGGAATCTGAGCCATCATATTATCAATATCTTCGAACATGGTACTCTTAGTTGTTCCCAGTTTGCTTGCCTGATTGATATGCTTTATTACCACCTGATATTGCCCTTTCACCTGCACGAAAAAGTCGCATAGACGCTGAAGTGCCATTTTTGAACTGTCTATCACGCCAGAAATCTCTGTATGTACGGTTGTAGCACTATCGGCAGAACGCGTAATATCATCAAACATCTCATAGGTCTCATTTACCTTTTCAAGACTCGCATCCAAAGCCTGCCTGGAAGTGGCAATGCTGCTGCTAAGCTTCTCCGTTCCTCTCTCCACCTCATGGATACCTGTATCCACCTCGCCAGTCAAATCCTTGATTTCATCGGCAAGCTTCTTTACCTCCACAGCCACCACCGCAAAACCTTTTCCCTGCTGACCAGCCCTGGCCGCCTCAATAGAGGCATTAATTGCCAGAAGGTTGGTTTGCTCCGCAATAGAAACAATTTTACTGGTACACTGCTTAATCCGTACCACAGCCTCCTGCAAATCCGCAAAAGTACTTCCCATTTCACCAAAATAGGTTTCTACCTGCCTGGAACTGGTCTTCAATTCCTCCACCTCATTTTGTGCCTGGGCCACGGACCTGGCTATTGTCTCCCGAACTGTTACAAACTCACCAGACACCTGTTCGATACTTGTAAAATTCTGTCCGAAATCCTGAAGCTTTTCCTCAAAGCTTTCTGCCTCTCTCAATACACCACCAAAAGAATTACCGATTTTGTCCAATTCCTCTAGAGAACTTACTTCTTTCTGCACTAGTTCTGTACGATAATCCTTTAAAGTCTCTATTACATGCAATACCGGATCTAATGTGCACTCCCTTGCCGGCATTCTTTTTGCTTTTGTTCTATTCTTCCCAAACAGCATACTTCTCCCCCTTTACTCAAATGCAACGCAGGACATAGACTGGTTGATAAATCGATTGTTGTAATGCTCCCCCAGCCCAACCAGACCTGCGTGACAACCTAATGTGCCCATTTCCCCCAGATATTCCTCCATATAATGATTTTGGCTGAACAGCAAATAGCGAAACAGGCAATTTACAGAGAACACACCTGAAATCCGGGGAAAATCCTGCTGAATCATACGGACCGTATTCTTCACAACAGCCTTATAATCTCCCAACTCAAGCAAGACCAGTACATCTGAGTCGTTTACCTGCCGGTAACAAGTCAGGGCATCACCTACTACTTCTTTGATCGATACGATACAGATATCATTTCCACTCAACTTACCAAAAGGATTCTTGAACGTCTGACTCTGAACTTCCTCGTCTGTAATATGTAAAATATCCCGATAAACCCGTCTGGCTGGCTGTCCGTTCAGTGCACCAATGAGATATTTGGATTTATCTGTCTGGGACGCAATAAACCGATAATTCCTCATCTGATGGTAAATGTTTTCCTTATATGCCTTTACCCGTCCATTCTGATTCTTTACCAGACCATAGGCAACGGCATCCTCATAAATCCTCCCGTTCGCAGACACCTTATTTGCATCGCCGGTTCCGCCAACCAGGGAAATTCCTCTATCCTTTAACACAGAATAGATGGTAGTCAGTGCACAGGCATCATTTCCCGCACACAGATCGATACAGATCGTATCTTCACTGGAACCATTTACCTTTCTTACATCCTGTATCAGACGATCAATGTATTTTACCGGCATCACGGATACCTCCTCCAACACATTGACCGCCGCCCGGACTCCGTCCGAAAACGCAATAACACCCACTCCATTTTCCACCACTCGGGTGTCATAGAACATACCTATACAACCTATACTCGGAACACCGGGATAAAGCTTCTCAAGTTCCTGCACATGAGCTTCGAACAACTCTTTAGTAGAAAACAACATAATAAATTGCGGATTGCTCAACCCACGGACCGCCTCTTTCAAATCTCCATACTGGCTTTTTCCGTAAAACTGTCTCATTTTATTGCACCTCTCTTTATTTGAGTAATTTTCGTAATTTCTTACTTTCTTCTTAGAGACATTGCCCACTGGATAAAAATGGGACAATAAATTAATTATATAATATTCCAGTCTGGAGCGTCAACCATAATTTGTATGTTCTGATTACTCTGCTTCCAAAATATATATCCTGGAATCAAAGTCCGAGCAGGCTATCTCCCCATCCGGCCCCTGGCCCGCTGTTACGTCACTGGTAATCAACCCTGCATACATAAGCTCATCACCGTAATGGCTTAAGCCGCTTCTGTCATTTCGATAACAATATTTTGGGTTCAGCCCTTCCAGGCACAGCCGGGTATAATTGCCGTTAACCCTGTTGAGGATCCGATACCAGCCAACCAATGCGGTTTTCTGATCCTCGCTTACCACCATCCATGCCGCTTCATTTCCCTCAAAAGGACTTTGCAGACGGTAAAAGGTGCCAAATTGCAGCAGATGACGATACTTTTTCATAAAGGCAATCTGCTCCTTTACCTCCTTTGCCTCTTCCTCTGTCAGCTTGTTCAGATCCAGCTCATAGCCAAAGGTTCCAAAGCATGCTACATTCGCCCTTGTGTGAAGAGGCGTATTCCGGAACACCTGATGATTGGGGGTGACGGACACATGAGCACCCATGCTGCTGATGGGGTAGCATATGGACGCTCCGTATTGAATCTTCAGCCTCTCAATGGCATCGCTGTCGTCACTGAGCCAGCCCTGGGGTGCATAGTAAAGCATCCCCGGATCAAACCGTCCGCCTCCGCTGGAGCAAGACTCAAAAAGCACATGAGGAAATTCCGAGGTGAGCCGTTCATATAAATCATAAACCCCCAGAATATACCGATGATAAATCTCCCCCTGCCGATCTGCCGGCCATGCTCTGGAAAAGCATTCTGTAATGCTTCGATTCATGTCCCATTTAATATAGGAAACCTTCGCATTCTTAAGAATCTCAGCCATCTGTTCATAAATGGCATCCACTATTTCCTTTCTGGAAAAATCCAGTACATACTGACATCTTCCATGGGATTCCCGCCGCCCCGGCGTTGCCAGAATCCAGTCCGGATGCTGCCGATAAAGGTCCGAATCCTTGTTGACCATCTCCGGCTCAAACCAGAGACCGAACTTCATCCCAAGCTGCTCTATCCGTTCTGCAATACCCGTGATTCCTCCCGGCAGGCGTTCCCGGTTCGCTTTCCAGTCTCCCAGTCCCGCACGGTCATTTCTTCTGGCACCGAACCAGCCGTCATCCAGAACAAACAACTCCACACCGCACTCCTTTGCCCTGGATGCAATTTCAATCAAACGTTCCTCCGTAAAGTCAAAGTAAGTCGCTTCCCAGTTGTTATTGAGAATGGGTCGCGGCTTATCACGCCAGTACCCTCTTGCCAGCCGTTTCTGGTACAGCTTGTGGAAAGTCTGACTCATATGGTTCATACCCTGATCCGTATAAACCAGAACAGCTTCCGGAGTCTGAAAGCTCTCCCCCGCCTCCAATTTCCACTCAAAGGTCTCCGGATCGATTCCCGCCAGAATCCGCAGGGTATCATGGGCATCCACCTCTGCCTGAATACGGAAATTGCCGCTGTAAATAAGAGAAAGTCCGATAACCTCTCCCTGACGCTCATCTGCATGAGGACGTCTCAGTACCAGAAAGGGATTGTGTTCGTGGGAGGAATTCCCCCTCATGCTCCCGATTGCCTGGATCCCCGGTTCCAGATTCCGGCAGTGAATGTGGCACTCTCTGGCCCAGCAGCCGGAAAGCTGCTGCCATATGTAATCCCGATCCGGAAGATCCAGGCAAAGGCTCATTGCCCGTCCAAGACGCACTGGCTTAACGCCCTCATGATAAAACCGGGCACTTCGTGTCAGGATTCCGCCCTCTGCAAATATCGTATACAGAAGCTCCAACCGCACGCTTGTCAGAGGGTCCTTTAAACTCACAATCAGGGTCTGTGCTTCCTCCCCTGATTCTGTATAAGTGGCCGGAAGCCCCGAAAGCTTTGGCTTTCCTTTTTCAATACGATGACTTTCATACTGAAAATCCGAGATTCTGCTTCCGTTTTCCTGAAGCACCTCCACAGCCGGATGACGGTAGTCTGTCGTGCCAAAAACCGGGTATTCCTGGCGAATATGCTCCAGTGAAAAGGTTTTGTCGCCTTCATAGACATAAGAGGTCATCGGCCGCCTGCTGGTTTCCAGTAAATAAGAAAAATCTTCTCTGTCCTGAATCCGTTTTCCAAAATAAAGCTGCCCCAGATGACCATTTCTCAGCACCATCATAAGATAACTGATGGTGTCATTATACAGATGAAATATTTTGCTGCTTTCATGATATACGATTCCCATAGCTTTGCAATCCCTCACTTTCTGACGTTTTCTCATTGCCAATGGGTATATTATAGCAATTATCAAAAAAGTTCGTTAGTCCTTTTTGTTGCAAAAAACAGTCAAAATGTTTCCACCTTATTACTTTTTCCATAAATTTTTCAGGCTTTCATCACTCATAAGCTCCATCAAAAGCTCCCTGTTTTCCTCGGGATCTTTTTTCACCCCTTTCCGGTTCTCCCTGCGGTATTCCCTGGGGACGCATCCCGTATTCCTTTTAAACGCTTTGGAAAATACAAGGGCATCCCTGTAACCGCAGGACAGTGCCACATGCTCAACGGACAGATTCGTAGCGGTCAGAAGCTCCCTTGCTCTGGAAAGCCGAACCTCTGTCAAAAATTCCTGCGGGGACATATTTAAGGTGTTTTTAAATAGCTTGTAGAGATAACTGCGGTTTACACAGAGATAACCGGCAATGTCCGCCACCCCAATGTTGGAGGAATAACGGTTTCTTATATAAGTGACCGCCCGTTCCATATAGAAGTTTTCCTTTGAAAGTTCCCCCTTTCCCCGGTCCACTGCATTTTCAGCCAAAACCGCAAAAAAAGCATACAAAAGACTCTGCTGCCGGTACTGGCTGACAACAGAGCCATCGGAACAGTTCATCATCTCAAGTACCAACTCTTTTAATTTCCGGCCCTGATCCGAGCGGAACGTAAGCTGTCTGCCGTTAAGCCCCAGATCCTCCAGGTATTCCAACGCACGCTTACCCGAAAATCCGATCCACAGATAACTCCAGGGTTCCTCTTTATCCGCCTGATAATAAGTCAGCACATTTGGCTCAATCAAGAAGCCCTCCCCCACCTCCAGCTCATACTTCTGCTCTCCCGATTGATAGGATCCCTTTCCGTCTACAATGTAATGAATCAGATAATTGGAACGTACTCCCGGGCCATAGCTATGAAGAGGTTCACACCTGGCATAGCCGCAGAAGCAGACATACAAATCCTGAAATTTTGATTTGGACAGTTCCAGTACAAATGCATTTTCCATACCACAGGCTCCTGTTTTCATACTGTAAATCTTTTGGACAGTATAGCATGTATCCGGCCTTAGGAAAAGAAAATTTTATATTTCTTTTTTGAAAGAAGAATTCCCTTTACCTTATCAACACCTTTTCCGATAATCAGGGCATTGATTACGGTCCCTGCACCGATTCCGATTACCCCTCCCGTCATAGTCACAGCAATCACAATGCTCAATGTTACACACGACACATCAAAGGTTGTTTTAACTTTCTTAAAAGGAATATGATAACATTCCGATATCTCCCTGGTAAACAAATCCTGGGTCATAATCGGCAGCCGGGATATCATTAGCAGAGCCACTCCGATCATCAATATCAGCGTCCCAAATATAAAATATCCAATGCGAAAACCAGGACTGTCCGGCAAGGGTCTGATAAGAAAACGGCAGAAATCCAGAGTATATCCAAATATCACTCCCACAAAAAAAGAGCACAGATAAGGGATGCTGCATTTCTTTACCAAAATGCACATAATAATAAACAGTATAAACTGAAACAAATAACTCCACACTCCGAAAGCAAAATCAGGAAACGCCTGACTTAACACATAAGCCACAGAAGATACTGCGGAAATTCCAAAGTCCGACTTGGTTACGAGGGCCACTGCAAAAGCATCAAGAAACACTCCAAAAACCAGACACAGAACATTTTCTTTTTCTACATTCCACCTTTTCCCATTCATTTCAGATACTGCCTGTTTACACAGTTAAGGGGATCATTCCCCTTTAGGACACGAACTACTTCCTCTGCTGCTTTTTGCTGCAAAGCAGCGATGGCCGTCTCGCTGTACCATGCACTGTGAGGTGTTGCGATTACATTCTCCATATGTAAAAGGGGATGTTCCGGGGATACCGGCTCTTCCTCAAACACATCAATTCCGGCTCCGGCAATCCGCTTTTCCAAAAGTGCCTGAATCAAAGCCTTTTCATCAATAATCCCGCCTCTTGCCGTATTGATAAGGCAGCAGGATGGCTTCATAAGTGCAATTTCCTTTTCCCCTATCATGTGCCAGGTACTTTTCGTCAAGGGACAATGAACGGAAATAAAATCTGCTTCCTTACAGATCTCTTCTACGGCCCCGGGGATGCCTCCTTTTTCCCGTATGACCTCATCCCCCACATAAGGGTCAAAAACCATGACTTTCATGCCAAATGCCTGAATCTTTCGAAGAACCATCTGGGGAATCCGTCCGAAGCCTATAAGTCCGGCCGTACATTCCGAAAGCCGCTTTACAGGAACGATGCTTGTATATCCCCAGTCTCCCTTTTGAAAAGCCCTCCTTAGAATTTCCAGCTTCCTGCCAAGACACAAAAGCATGGTTACTGCGTGATCAGATACCTCATCCACACCGTAATCCGGCACATTGCACACATAAATGCCCTTTTCTCCCGCCGCCTCACAGTCAATATTATTCACGCCGATTCCATACTTGATAATCATCTTGCAATGCTTGAGACTCTCAATCACTTCCCTGTTAATCTCAGAATACTGCGTAATAATCGCATCCGCATCCTCCACCAGCGGAATTACATTCTTCGGATCCTTTTCCTGATAATCCAGAAGTTCAAAACCGGCTTCTGTAATGATTCTTCTTTCTGTATCAATATTATCATATTGGTAATCTGTAATAACTGCTTTCATCTCAATCCCCCCCTGTTATCCATGACTTTCTTTTGCAATCAAATAAGCCCCAATCGCCGATGCGGACATTCCTTTTTCCGGAACAAAGGACTTTACTTCCGCAAATAGATTCTCATATTCAAAAATATCCAGCATGGCCTGCCGCAGTGGATTCTTGCCGCATACCACAGCCATTGTTCCTCTGTCCGCCTTTACTGCACTGGAATTTAATATGGCCGTCATATCTCCTGCCAGTGCAGCCCCCAGAATATAGTTTTGAATCTTTTCAACCCGTTTATCCTTAAAAAGGTACAGGATTCTTCCAGAAAAACAGGCTCTTCCCAGCCCGGTTTTTTTTGCATTCTCATACCCTGCAAGAAGCCACTCCCTGTCATAATCCTCATAATCCAGAAATTCTTTGCCTACGGATTTTGCGATAATCGTGTCCTTTGTAATCGAAGCAAGAAGTTCCCCCGAAATAGAAGTAAGGCAGCCTGTAATCCTTTTATTCTCATCCACCGCCACAAACTTATTATGGGAACCGGGCAGAATCAGAAGCATCGGCTTTCCTGTGTGGTATCTCTCAATAACCGCCACACTCTCCACTTCTTCCCCCCGCATAATATCCATGGATTCGAAGTTTTCCAAAGTAATCTCTTCGCCAAAGTTCTTTATTCCCGAAATAAAGCATATGGGTTTTTGGCAGATCTCCGGGAGCAGAATGGACACCATTGCCTCCCGAAGTTCCTCAATCCCTGCGGGACACGTAAGATGGGGAACCTCCACAATCCCCACATCGGAGGTAATCATTCCGCTGGCAATAATCCGGTAAACCATGTCCCAGGTGATTCCCCGGGCTTCCACCAATCTGTCAAGACACTCCTTTACCGCCTGCTTCAACCGGCTGTTGTTGCCGTCGATTGCCGTATTTCTTACTCCTACCTCCCGAACCTCTTCTCCCACTTTATTTTGCCTGCTGTCCCACAAAATGCATCTGGTATTTGTAGTGCCTCCATCAATGGTAATAATATACTGTTCCAAACTTACACCTCCTTAGTTCCATATCAGATTGTCGTCCAAATCAAATGCCATTGGCTCCGCCTTACCAAGAATGGATACCCCTTTTGTATCCTGTGCAATCTCTGATAAATTGTCCGATATATAAATCGTCTCCAGCTTCAATGTATTGGGAATCAAGATTACTTTCGCTTTCTGATAATCAATGCCCGCACAAAGCTTTATCCCTGCCTGAATGCACAGTTTATCATTGTCGAGAATCATTGGCACTTTCACTACCTCCGATACCAGGCAGGTAAGTGCATTGGGATAGCTCATCTCAAAATCGTATTTCTCAAAAGCCTTTCTGGTAGACACGTCCGCCATTCCAAACCCAACCCCATTCCCATGGGACTCCTTAGAAATGTCCAGAACCGCCACCCTCTGGGTGTCAAGTCCTCCGTCAGCACATTTCGTAGCGAAAGTACCGGAAATATTCGGGTCCATACCGTCTCCCGAAAAGTTCTTTCCAATCTGACCTACAATCAGCAGATCCACATGATCAATGAGGATCCTGGGCATATAGTCCCTGGCCCTTTCAAGAAGTTCCGGCTCCTTTTCACCTATTTCTTCTCCCGGGAGGGCCACCAGTTCCCTGGTCTGGTCATAGGCATTTTCCAGAATTGCAATACCAAAAAGCACATTGGCATGTTCAAGGACTGCTTTTCCAAACCCGGGAACATTATCCGCCATATTTGCAAAGCCCGCCCTGTGACAGACCTCTGCCCCTTTTTGTTTTCCCAGTCCGATGGCCATCATTTTCATTAATCCGGACTCATAGGGGCCGCGAAAAGCCGTATGGGGTTTGATGCGGTTAATCAGGACAATCCCATCTGCCTCACTGGCATACTTATCAATATAAACGGGCCGTCCGTCCTCTGTAACCCCAATCCGCACGCTCTTACTTCCCACTTTCACCGGGCATCCGCAATACTCCTCTGTAATCCCATAACCCGTAAGAATCTCTTTCTGCCCCTCTATGGAATTTCCTCCATGGCTTCCCATGGCAGATACAAGAAAAGGCATTGCCCCCTGGTCTTTCAAAAAATCTATGGTGGTTTTTACAATAAGGGCATGGTTCGAGATTCCCCTACTTCCCACTGCCACTGCTACGGACATTCCTTTCCGAATCCGCCCGCAGATCTTTTCGGTATTCAGTATCCTTTTTACCTCTTCTTCCACATCATCAATCTGTGTAGAATCAAATTCCTGCCGGATTTTCACCATATTGGGCAGTGGAATGTCTTTGATCATATCATTTACCGCACTCATATGCCTTTTTCCGCCTTTCTAATATCGTTCCAGTACCTTTCGGTACCTGCCGGCCTCTTCCTGAATCCTCTGAAATTCTCCGTTTTTTACAATCTCTGGAGAAACAAGGTTTCCGCCGATTCCAAAGCAGCGAATCCCTGCTTTCAGAAAGTCTTCCACATTCTCCACCGTAATCCCGCCTACGGCACACAGCGGAATATGGGAAAGGGAGTGAGATACCGCCTTTAAATAGGATACTCCCAGTGCTCCTGCCGGAAACATCTTCACAATGTCCGCTCCGTTCTCCCATGCAAGACATGCTTCCGAGGGGCTTAAGGCACCAGGAATTGATATCTTTCCCAGTTCCTTTGTCCGTTTGATTACATCCACATTGGTATTGGGAGAAATGATATATTCTGCTCCTGCTCCCACTGCCTGCTCTACTTCCCGGGGACTTAGCACAGTCCCTGCTCCTACATTTACACTGTCCCCGAATTCTTCCTTTATCCCGCGGATCGATTCCAGGGTATTCGCCATCCCCTGATCCGAATTGTGGTTAAAGGTCACCTCCACATTGGTAATTCCTCCGTGTTTCAATGCCTTTACTACCTCTGTCATATCCTTTGACAAAACGCCTCTGACAATCGCAACCGCTTTCTCCTGACAGATACTGTCCAAAACCTGTGAAGCTTCCATCCTTTTCCTCCTGTGTCATACAAATCAGCGTCCCAGATAGCCGCCGTCAATGGGAATGATTGCACCGGATACATAATCGGAAGCGGAAGAAGCAAGATAGATAACCGTTCCTTTCAGATCCTCCGGTAATCCCCATCTGTGTGCGGGAATCCTAAGGGTAATCTCGTGATTTCTTACCGGATCATTGATAATCGCTGTATTCAAAGGGGTATCCATGTAGCCGGGAGCAATGGCATTTACATTGATTCCCTTTCCTGCCCACTCATTGGAAAACGCCTTTGTAAGCTGGGCTACCGCACCCTTTGATGCCGCATAAGGACTGCACACATAGCCGCCAAAAAAGCTGAGCATGGACGCTACGTTGATAATTTTACCGCTTCCCTGGGGTATCATATGGCGGGCCGCCAGCTGGCTCATCTCAAATACAGCCGTAATGTTCAGTTCTACCAGCTTGTCCCATCTGGAAAGCTCGATCTCCTCTGCATTTCCCCGCACCTGCATTCCCGCATTATTAATGAGAATATCCAGGCCGCCCAGCTTCTCGACTGCTTCCCAAAATCCCCTTGCCAGGTCCTCCCGGTTGGTTAGATCTGCGGAAATCCCCACAAACTCCATGCCATCCCTACACATACTCTCTGCGATTGCAGAGGTTTCCCCGTTTAAATCTATAATGCATACCCTTGCCCCTGCTTCGGCAAGACCAATAGCCATATGTTGTCCAAGCCCTTGACAGGCTCCTGTGACAATCGCCCTCTTCCCTGTTAAATCAAACAAATTCATCTTACTCCTCCTAATTTTAATCACTGCACAACAGTACTAAAAACTATGAGGGTGTTGGAAAATCACCAGCAACACCCCCATACAATCTATCAAAGCTTTTCAAACACACCTACTCTTGGAATTCCATATACGGATTTCCAGCCTGTGCTTCCCGGCTCTCTTAAGTACGGCTCCATCTCTTCTGCCGTCCGCAGTGTCACCTCTTCCACCGGCGGCACCTGGCCTGCCGGGAATGCTTCCAGGATCTCGTCATGAAGCAGTGTCAGATATCTTAAAATCGCCGCCGTGGGACGCTTTGCTTTCCGTACG
Source organism: uncultured Lachnoclostridium sp. (assembly GCA_948330435.1). GTDB lineage: Bacteria > Bacillota > Clostridia > Lachnospirales > Lachnospiraceae > Laedolimicola. The sequence continues at coordinate 129,840 of CAOJBY010000006.1, forward strand.
GACGCCAGCTTTGGATTTCCTACAATTCCCTCCGGCGTTCCCGCCAGTTCAATTGCCTGATGTCCCTGGCCCTCACTCCATTTACAGGGTCTTCTGTAAGCATCCACAGACACGTCCAGATGGCCTCCCGGAAGATAAGACTTAGGCCATGCTTCCTCCGCCTTATCCATATCCAGCATCTCCGGGAACAGTAAAAGCCCCATGGAAGTCTCGATCTCGTCTGCATGAATAAATGTAGTCTCAAAGCTGTCTCCCCGATCTATGGGAATAAAGAATTCACGAATCGCCCGGTGCCAGTCAATAACCCGGAAAATGCCGGGAAGCTGAAATCTCTTGCAGAATTCCTGTATGGCCGCTTCCAGCATCCACAGATGTCCGTGATTGTTCACCAGAATGATTTTGCGGAATCCGTCATTCCACAGTCCCAACATCATATAAATGATGGTCTCCTGAACGACCTCATGAGGCATGTTCACCGTTCCCGGCATTGCAATATGGTGATAGGGATGTCCCCCATAGTTAAGGGGCGGGAACGCAATGCTGCATTCATGACCCTGTTTCGCAGTATATCTTCTTAAGCCCTCCAGAATCTGCGTCACCATAAAAGTGTCCAGGCCGGTGTTGGCATGTTTTCCGTGGTTTTCCGTACACCCAATGGGAACAAAGACAATGTCGTTCTTTCTTCTCCTTTCAATCACTTTTGTACGGTTTGTTGTCTGAATATAGGTGTTCGCCTGTCCCAGTTCCGAGGGTGAGGGAATTCCGTATTCCTCCAGAATGCCGTCAATCTCATCTTCCGTCGCATCCCACACCTGTTTTTTCATCTGTCCGACCGAGCTATCCTCAAAGAAAATTGTCGGCTCTTCTGTCATGATCCATTTTGCCTTGTCACTCATAGTCTTTTTCCTCACCTTATAGTTTCTTTAATTCAAATCTTCTGCTGTTACTACACTGATGGGCATAATCTGTTCGCTGCTTACTGCATATCCGTCCAGTGCGAAAACTGCCGTCATAATGGCTATATAAGCCTGGCTCTGTTCATTCTGATTGCCCGAAGCATACAGTGCACCGGATGCAAGAGCTGCATTCACATCCTCATCCACATCAAAGGTCATAGAAACGATCTCCTCTTCTCTTCCGGCAGACTTAATCGCTTCAAGGGCTCCAAGTCCCATATCCTTTGTCAACGTCAACATTCCGTCAATCTTGTCATAAGTCTGGAGACAGTTTTCCGCAACAGTCATAGCGGAGGCTCTGTCCCAATCCGCCGGCTGGCTTGCCAGAAGCGTGATTCCCGGATATTCCTCAAGAGCTGCCTTGAATCCTGCCGTACGTTCCTCTGAGGTTGAATTTCCTGCCTTTCCCTCAATCAATACCACATCGCCCTGTCCGCCAAGCTTCTCAAACAATGCAACTGCAAGGCTATAGCCCACGTCATAATTTTGTGCTCCTACATAGGATACAATGTCCCCTCCGTTTGCCTTGGTATTGGCCGTTACAACCAAAATTCCCGCATTATTGGCTTTCTCAATGGCAGGCACGATTCCCTCCGAATCACATGGAGCAATTACAATCGCATCTACCTGATTCGTGATACACTGTTCTACAAGCTGAATCTGCTCTTCAATGTTGAAAGGTGTCTGTGGGGCCATAGTCTCTACCTCAATCTTGTCTGCATAGTCCCTGCCGCACTGCTCTGCCGCCTCTACCATATTGATGAAAAATGCAGACTGGAGACTTTTTACAATAAAGGCTATTTTGTACTTTTCGCCGGGTGTCTTTGCCTCGGCTGTCGGAGCTTCTGCTTCTCCCTCATTGCCTGGTGCCTCGGTCTGTGCCGGTGCCTGCTGTGTGCCCTCCCCCTCTTTCACATTCGAGCATCCATACAGACAAGTGGCTGCTAATGTAAGAATGAGTGTAAGTGCCGTTAACTTTTTTAACATGGTAAAATCCTCCTTTTTTAAGCATTTACTGCTTTATTTTTTTGTTGGCTTATCATTTCCGGCTTTCATTTTCTTATCCTGAAGAAAAGCGTTAAAAAATACTGCCAGAATGATAATGACTCCAAGGAATGCCTTTTGTATCTCTGTAGGTATCTGCATATTATTCATGCCGCTTTGAATCACGGAAATAATAAGTGCTCCCCCTGCCACGCCCCAGACACTTCCCACGCCTCCCGACATTACCGCACCTCCGATAAGTGCTACGGAAATTGCATCAAAATGATACTGAGTTCCAAGATTTGCATCTGCGGCATTCAGGCGGGCGATATACATAATTCCCGCAAATCCGGAAATCAGTCCGCTCAGCATATGCACCAGCAATACAATAGATTTTGTAGGCACTCCGGAAAACTCCGCTGTCAGCGGATTGGAGCCTGTAAAATATATTCTTCGCCCGAAATTGGTTTTTTCAAAGCAAAACCACATAACAAGCAGGAATATCACAACGATAAGCATAGGCATGGTCACCCGGAAGCTTCCAATCTTAAGAATCTCCCCCATAGCCAGGAACCGGATACTCTCATTAATCCCATAATATACACCCTTGCCGATATAGAGCCAGGCAGCTCCTCTGGCCACATACATGGTGGCGAAAGTAGCCAGAAAGGCCGGAATATTAAGCTTTGTGACCATAAGACCATTTATGGCACCCACGCCCGCCCCGAAAAGAACCACCAGTAGAACAGGAACAATCACCGGAACTGCGGATTCGCTTAACAGCATAGGTCCACAGAGTACTGTAGAAAGGGCCATGGTAGAGCCAATAGAAAGGTTGATTCCTCCTGTCAGGATTACAGCCAGCTGGGCCACTCCAATAATGGCCAGAAAAGAAGCCTGGTTAATAATCGTGGAAAGGTTCGCCGGTTTTAAAAATCCTTTACCGAAGACGGAGAAGAATGCTGTAATGGCAATCAAAATAAAAAATGTAGAAAAATCGTAAACTCTGCTTTTATCTTTCATTCTTATCTCCCCTCCTTTTCAGCCCTTTTACTGCCAGTTCATTCATAATCATGCCCAACACAAGCACAATTCCCAGTACAACCATAATGGCATTTGTATTTACTCCTGCAAGGGAAAGACCATTACGCACAGTATAAACCACCAGTGCCCCGATAATAGCTCCCGGTATGCTCCCCTTTCCGCCTGAGAGCAGGTTTCCTCCAAGTACAGCGGCCACAACTGCCTGAAATTCCAATCCGTCTCCCGCAGTGGGTTGTGCACTGTTCAGACGCAGAAGCATGAGTAGTGCTGCAATTCCCGCCATAAATCCGGTAATCACATAGACTCCGATATTCCAGGCATCGGTGCGGATATTGGAAAGCTTTGCGGCCTCCCGATTGCCGCCCAGGGCATAAATATAAGTCCCAAGAACCGTTTTCTGAAACAAAAGAATCAGTGCCGCCAGTGTAATCAGGGCTATCAGCACCTGAACGCTGATGGTCAGAATACTGCCAGAAGAAAACATCCATTCTAAAAGATTGGTCTGCAAAAAAGGTATGATGGTTGTATTCTCCGTGGGTAGATATACCGCCCGACTCTCTGACAGAGTGTTGGCAAGTCCCTGGGCCACACCCATCATTCCGAATGTGGCGATAAAGGGTGCCACTTTCATTTTTACAATTACCAGCCCATTCAACCATCCAAACACTGCCGCAGCCCCCAGGCCCAAAAGAATCGCCACTGCTTCATTTACTCCGTGTCCGATCAACTGTGCAATAATAATTCCAATCAATGACACCAGGCCGCCTACGGAAAGATCAATCCCTCCTGTAATAATTGCCAAGGACATAGCTGCACTTAGAATCATCAAAATCGCAGCCTGGGCAAGCAGTGTGGAAAGATTGGCCGGGGATCCGAAATTCGGTATGGCCGCAACGAAAACCACCAGCAGGATTACAAATATGTAGGCAGAGTTGGGCAGGCCGGAAAGCATTCCTTTTAAAGATCTCTTCTTCTCTTTCATCTCATTGCCCTCCTCCCTGTTTGTACGCATAGGTAAGCACTCTCTCCTGATCCGCCTCTTCGCGGGAAAGTTCTCCGGTAATTTTCCCCTGGGCCATTACATAAATCCGGTCGCTCATTCCCAGAATCTCCGGCAGGTCCGATGAAATCATCAGTACTGCGGCCCCCTGATGAACCAGTTCATCCATCAATTTGTATATTTCGCTTTTGGCCCCCACATCAATTCCTCTGGTGGGCTCGTCAAAAATGAAAAGCTTCAGATTCGCCATGAGCCACTTTGCAATTACGACTTTCTGCTGGGTTCCTCCACTTAAAAAGCCTGCCAGTTTTTCAATGGTGGGCGTTGCAATCTGCAGACTTTCCACATATCCGTTACAGACTTCCTTTTCTTTCTTTGTATTAATCAGTCCGTTTTTATTTAAACTGGACAATACGGAAATCACCATATTTTCACGGATATTTTTCTTAAGGGCAAGTCCCTGAAGCTTTCGGTCCTCAGGGAGAAGCCCGATCCCTGCTTTTACAGCTTCTTTTGGGTTATTCTTTTTATATTTCTCTCCCCCAAGCAGGATCTCTCCCTCATAATAATCATCAATTCCGAAAACCGCCCTTGCAAGTTCCGTCCGTCCCGCCCCCATAAGGCCTGATAATCCTACAATCTCACCAGCATATACTTTCATATGAATATCCGAAAATCCGTCCCCGGAACAGCCCTTGATCTCCAGAACACATTCACCCGGCTTATCAATTGGGTTTCTGGGATAAAGGTTTTCAATCTTCCGGCCTGCGATTTTTTCAATCATTTCATTCATCTCTATCTCATCCAGCTTATAGGTTCCAACCTTTATTCCATCCCGCATGATGGTTACCCGGTCTCCGATCTCATAGAGTTCTTCCAATCGGTGGGAAATATAAAACATGCCCACCCCCTGCTCTTTCAGCATACGGATAATAGAAAAGAGTTCTTTGATTTCAGCCTCTGTAAGGGAGCTGGTGGGCTCGTCCAGAACGAGGACTCTGGAGTTCTTCGAAATCGCCTTTGCAATTTCCACCATCTGCTGAGTTCCCGTGCTCAGTTCTTTTACCAGGGTCTCTGGAGCAATATCCAGATGGAGCATGTCCAGATATTTCTTTGATTCTTTATACATGTAGTCTTTATCATCAAATATTCCCTTTTTCTTCTCATTTCCCAGAAAAATATTTTTCATAATTGACAATTCCGGAATCAGGTTCAGTTCCTGATAAATCATGCCGATTCCGAGGGAAGAGGATAGAATCGGAGAGTTCTTTTTGATCACCTGGCCATGAATCAGAAGTTCTCCCTCGTCCTGTGCATAAGCACCGGAAAGAATTTTCATCAACGTTGATTTTCCGGCTCCGTTTTCACCAATCAACACATGAACCTCCCCCTCATTCAGTTCCATGTTGATGTCATTCAGCGCCACCACTCCGGGGAATCGTTTTGTGATGTGCTTAAATTCCACCAGATTACTCATAAGATACCCTCCTTCAAACCTTTACTCTTTATCCTGTTGTTTCGGTATTGCCATATAACGGTTAATCACCGTCTGCAAATGCCTCTGCATAGCACTTCTTGCCGTTTCCGGATCCGCTGCCATGATCCCCTCCAAAATATTATGATGGGCAATCTTGCTTTCATAATTTCCAAAGTCCAGAATGAAATCTTCCAGAACATCTTTCAGCATGTCCCTTATCATCTCCACCAGCATGGAAAACAAATGATTTCCCGATATTTCCGCTATCTTCAAGTGAAACTGTATATCTTTCTCTGCCCAATATTTCAAATCATCTTTATGGGCATTCAGATCCTCGTAAATCTTCTGTAATTCCCGTATATCCCGATAGGTTGCTTTTTGTGCCGCCAGATAAGTGGCCTGAGATTCCACCGCCACCCTTAAGTTCATCAATGAAAGATAATCGCTGTCTTCCGCAAAAAACATGGGAATAATATTCTCAATTTTGTTGGAAAAATTAGTTTCCTTTACAAAAGTACCTTTTCCCTGGAAAGATTCTACCATCCCCAAAACAGCCAGACGGTTTAATGCCGCCCTTACAGTATTCCTGCTGGCGGAATATTTCTCTACCAATTCCATCTCCGTAGGCAGTTTATCGCCTGCCTGGTATTCACCATTTCTTATTTTTTCTTTCAGCTTGACGAATATGTATTCTCCTGAACTTATTTTATTATTTGGCATCCTTCTCCTCATTTCTGCTGTTGATCAACACCTTATGTTGTATTTATAACACTTATTGAACAACTTATCAACAACTTTTTCTCATTATTCATGTTTTTTGTGATTTTTCACAAATTTTATCCCTGTAATTTGTGCATATTTTATATCAGTTTTTTCAAATTTGTTCAGTAGTTGTTCAACAATATGATCTTACATAAGTTTTTGCTATATCCGGATTCTTTGTGCAAAACAAAACTTGTTGAACAATTCTGTTTTTCCCTCCTTTCCACCGTTTTGTTTCTGGTATATTCCACATAAAAAACAGGAATCTGAATCATTTATAAAAAATTCATTTTATTATAACCTTACAGACAAAATGCTGTCAATTGCCATGAAACTCCAGGTTTTTCCTGTTTTCTGAAAAATCCAAAAAACAGCCTGCCTTTGATTTACTTATCCATCAAAGGCAGGCTGTATACCCGCATCTTGTTCAACAACATTATTTTTTTATTGTATCCGAGGCAGATTCCACCGGTAATGCATTGCCAGCAGCCGCACAACTATGACCACCGCTGCCCCGGCTGTCATGGAGACCAGATTGCCAATCCTGCTGCCTGAATACACGCAGACAAGGGCTCCGGCAATGGAGGCACAGGCATAAATATGTTTTGTCAGGATATAAGGCTTCTCCTGTGCCATCACATCCCGCAGCAGGCCCCCTCCCACACCTGTAATAACACCTACAAAAATCAGCAGGAAGTTCTGGTCATATCCCAGGCTTCTGGCTGTATTTACTCCCACAACAGTAAATATCCCCAGCCCAATCGCATCAAAAAACGTCATAATCTTATCATAAACTACTGCGATTTTCCCCTGAAGCAGGTTCTGTCGCATATACAAAAGTACAAAAAGTAAGATTGAAACAACAAGTGCAACTATGGTGTAGACAGGCATGCGAAACATATTCGGGGGTGTATAGCCCAAAATCAAATCACGTATCACTCCGCCACCCACAGAGGTTACCACACCCAGCACACAGATCCCAAACAAGTCCATGTTCTTTTGCATAGCTAACATGGCCCCAGAAGACGCAAAGGCAATGGTTCCGACAATTTCCATCATAAATATGATTAACTCTGAGTAGTCCTCCATGGTTCCTCCTATCCCTCCGCTTATTTCTTCTCCGGCTGTTCTTCCACAGTCGGGGGAATAAACATAATGACAAACACGACCAGCAAAAGCAGACAGACAATCAACACAGATGTCTCCATAAACACCCGCGTAATCGCTGTTCCAAGAACGGATCCAAAGATGAAAAACAGAATAATCCCATAATATTGCAGGCTCTTCTTCCGGGCCTCTTTATCCTTATTGATATTATAATAAAAAAGCTGTTCTGTGGCACTTCTGAGGTTTCCGGTACACATGGTTGTGGCATAGGCACTTCCGTTAAAGCGACGGAAGCTCTCCACCTGCATGGAACACACAAAGGATACTGCGGAGTTAATCACATCATCACATACCCCGGATGGAATGAACGCAATCACCCACAGCACCACAAATTCAATCACAATTACAATCTGCCGCCAGTGAAGACCAGGATTATAACGGAACTTTCTTCTCACATACTCCGTGATCAGAATTCCCGCCATAAAAGCCACGATCGGGTACATATAAAATAAAATCTTAGACCAGTTCCGATCTGCCACATTGATCCCCAGCAGGACGATATTTCCCGTCTGGGCATTGGCAAATACGCCGCCCCGACAGATATAGGTGTATACATCCAGGTAACCGCCGGCGATGGCCAGAAGAACACCTACGATATAAGATTCGGATGCCTTTTCCAATTGAAGCTTCATATTTGTGCATTTCCTTTATGTAAACTTGCTCATTTATTTCTTGCATGAAACCTAATTTTCATATAACCATTTTTTTATTATACGTTCTATTTCATCTCTTTGCAAGAACAACAACGGAAGCTTCTTAATAATATGTCTGCCTTTCAATCAAATCTTTATAGCCACGATTTCTCCTAAAACTCCTTACTCCACTTTGTTCTTACGGATCACGTCCTGATACCAGAAAAAGCTGTCTTTCTTAATTCGCTTTAATTCTTTCAGATCATCCTCCTCCCGGTCCACATAGACAAAGCCATAGCGTTTTCCATAGCCCTGATGGGTGCTCACCAGATCCAGAAAAGCCCAGGGGCAGTATCCAATCAGATCCACGCCGTCCGCTACCGCAAGCTGTGCCTGCTTAAAATGACTTTCCAGATAGTCAATTCGGTACTGGTCATGGACTTTCCCGTCTTCGGTCAGCACATCCCTGGTTCCCAGTCCGTTTTCCGTAATCAGAATGGGAAGATGATACCGGTCATAAACACGGTGCAGGGTTACACGCATTCCGATTGGATCAATCAGCCATCCGTAAATGGTCTGCTCCAGATTGGGATTCTTCGCCGCCCGGTAGACTCCTTCTTCCCCGATCATCACCTGCTGATCCCCATTTCTAGGCTGGCAGTCCGTTCCGTCATTTTTGGCTGCACTGACGGTTGCAGTTGCATAATAATTCAGCCCCAGATAATCCGGCTTCGCCTGTGCCAGAAGCTCCATGTCTCCCGGTTCTATCTCCGGTGCATAGCCCTTTTCCTCCAGATAGGACCACACAAGGGGTGTATATCTTCCATAAACGGCCACATCATAGTAAAGCCAGCAGCGGATGCTCTCCCAGTTATCTGCGGCAATGGCATCCGCCGGGCTGCAGGTTTCCGGATAGATAGCGGTGATATTGGGTGCCGGTCCGATCTTGCCCTCGGGACACAGTTCATGGCAAAGGATGGTTGCCTTGGCCGAGGCTATAAACATATTGTGGCACTGTTGATAAAGCTCCTTTTTGGAGGGAATGCGGCCCGGATTCATGGCATTGGGGTGATTGATCATCACATTCTGCTCGTTGATGGTGAGCCAGTACCGCACCTTTTTTCCTAACCGTTCAAACAACACTCTGGCATACCGTTCAAAGGCATCTACCGTGTTCCGGTTTGCCCAGCCGCCCTTTTCGTGGAGAGCCATAGGCAGGTCAAAGTGGTACATGGTGACAACCGGCTCAATGCCCTTTGCATTCAGCTCATCAATGAGATTTTCGTAGAATTCCAGTCCCTTTTCATTGACTGCTCCGTCCCCGTCGGGGATCACTCTGGTCCAGGCAATGGAAAAGCGGTAAGCCTTAAGTCCCAGTTCCGCCATAAGAGCCACGTCTTCCTTCATATGGTGGTAGTGATCACTTGCCACCTTAAAATCCGTAATTCCCTCCGGCGGCGTATGTACGTCCTGTACGGACAGTCCCTTTCCATCCTCATTATAAGCACCCTCTACCTGATAAGCTGATGTGGATGCTCCCCACAGAAAATCCTTCCGAAATCCCTTAACTTCCTTATGAAACATATTGTCCTCCTATTCCAGTTCCGCACCACTCTCTCAGTACACCCTTACCTAGAAGAATTTCCAGTCACAGATGCATGTGCCTGTAAATCCTTCTGTGCACTGACAGAGTGGTGCTGTTTAAAGTTCCTTAATATAATTTACTGAATCTCTAACAAGCTACTCTTCGTATCCACATTTCCCTCTGCCGCAAGCACAATTTCCTTATAATCATCACTGTTACTCACAACTACCATTACCTGGGTTTATACCCCTCTTTTTCAATCGCCGCCTGGTCAAAGGATATCAATTTCTGCCCTTTCGCCACATGAGTGCCCTGCTCCGTAAAAGCTTCAAAATACTTTCCATCCAGCTTCACTGTATCAATTCCTACATGAATGAGCACCTCAAATCCCACTGTCCGAGCGAAAACCAATGGCATGCTTGGTGGGAAATAACGCCTCAACCGTTCCGTCAAAGGGCGCATACACCGCACCTTCTGCAGGGAATATCACGGCTCCCTTTCCCAGCGCCTCACTGGCAAATGCTTCATCCTCTGCCTTTGAGATAGGAAATGCTTCTCCAACCACCGGAGCCATAAAGCTCATATCGTCACTCTTTGCTGCTGCACCTTCCGCTGCTCCCTCCGTCTCTTTTGAAGCAGTCTCCGCTTTTATCTCAAAACGCAGGCTGAGCACATAGGTCAGTGCTGCCGACACCGCCGCACTAATGGCAATCGCAATAATAATATTGATAAAAAATGTCATGGTATTATCACCTATGTAAAGCAGTACCGCCGGAAGTCCCGATGATCCGGTTGCAAAACGATGTGTGTGGGTAAAGCCTGCATAAGCACCCCCGATACCGCCGCCAATCATAGCCGCAATCAAAGGATATTTCTTCGGCAGATTGACCCCGTAGAGAATCGGTTCCGTAATTCCCATGTAAGCCGTGATGGAACCGGATGCTGCAGTCTGTCGTTCCTTTTTATCCTTCGTCCGCAGAGCCACCACCAGACCAGCGGAAGCCTGGGCCATATTGGAGCAGAGACAGCCCGGTCCGAAAATGCTGTCATAGCCCAGATTTGCCATCTGCATTACACCTAAGGGAGCCACGCCGTTGTGCAGGCCAAACATCACCATCACCGGAAGCAGTCCGCCAATCAATACCGCCGGAAGCCAGCTTGCATTGACACTCAAAAACTCAAAGAACACTGCCAGATAATTTCCGATAATACTTCCGATAGGCCCTAATACGCTAAATGCCAGCGTTTCCATAATCAGAAAGGTACACATAGGTACAAAAACCAGTTCCACTGCCTTTGGAATCCATTTTTTCAGAAGCTTTTCCACATAGGACTGGACAAAGACAACAAAAATAATCGGTATGACACTGGATGCATAGCCGGTCAGCGTAAAGGGAATCACTCCGAAGAAATTCACCGGCTCCGCCGCCGTCACCAGGGACAGCCAGTTTGGATGGAGCATCATAGCCGCCACGCCCGCCGCCAGAACGGGATTGCACCGAAGCTTCTGAGCCTCACAGAACGCCAGCAGCAGAGGCAGAAAATAAAACACGCCGTCCGCAAAGACATTCAGCATATAATAGGTCTGAGAATCCGTACTGATTAAATGGAACACCACCAAAAGAGCCATAATCGCCTTCACCATACCTGCGCCGGACAGGGCCGGAATAATGGGCTGAAAGGTTCCTGCCACAAAGTCAATCACCGTATTGAGAACACCCTTCTTCTCTTCCGCCGCTTCATCTGCCCCATCCTTTTTGATGTCCACCAGCTTCTCGATTTCCTCAAATACATCCGCCACATGGGTTCCAATCACAACCTGATAAACCCCCGCATTGATGATAACCTTCGCCACACCGTCCATGGCTTCCAATGCATCCTTATCCGCTTTTCCCTCGTCCGCCAGCTTAAAACGCAATCTGGTCTGGCAATGATATACATCGTTTACATTCTGTTTTCCTCCGACATTCTTTACAATGTCCTGTGCCAGTGCTTCATACTTCCTGCTCATAAACATTTCCTCTCCTCTGATAGATTGTGGTCGCAGCCCTCTTTCGAAAGCCGCTGTCATATCCCGAGAAATGTTCCGGACCATTTCCTTTGTTGAGGTAATTATACCAAAGAATCTTTTTCCCTTTCAATGTGCGCAGTTTCACCTTGTTTCATAAAAAAGGAGAAAGGCAGGGGATTTTTAGAGGAAATATGTTTCATTCTGTTTCATTTTTTCAAATGAATTGGTATAATATCCACGAAAGCAATGAGCAGTGACAAACTGAAAGAGGAAAAATTGACTGCTCGCAGCGACTTTACCCTTTAGCGCTATCGTGCAGCGATTAAAATAGGAGGTGCCGCCATGACTCTGCAGCAGAGAGTAGAAGAATTGACCATGACCTACGGAAACAGCTCCAAAAAAGTGATTGGGGAATTTATTCTGCGAAAAAAAGGATGTCCGAACGAATACACCATCCAGGAGATTGCCGACGAGACCTACACCTCCAAGGCCGCCCTGGTACGTTTCGCCAAGTCCTTAGGCTACGGCGGATGGAAAGAATTTGTCAAAGAATTTGCAGCCGAACAGCACTACCAGGAGAGCCATTACTCGGATATTGACCCGAATTTCCCTTTTGTTGAGGGAGATTCCACCAGAGATATCATTCAGAAAATGAGCAGTCTCCAGGTTGAGAGCATTCTGGATACCGCAGATCTTCTGGACCCCCGCATGATCGAAAAAACGGCCGAACTTTTGATGAAGTCCAACCGTGTTGCCGTCTTTGGCATGAATCCCAATCTGCTCCTTGGGGAATTGTTCCACCGCCGGATGATGACGATCAAAAAGTCCGTGGAACTGCCCCTCTTAGGAGATATGGGGCTTCTGGCTTCCTCCCTGAAAAAAGGAGACTGTGCCATTCTCATTTCCTACTCCGGAAATACAGGAAATCGGGAACCTACCAGCCTGATTCCCATTCTGGAAGCCGCCCAGGTTCCCATTATCGCCATCACAAGCTGCGGCAGCAACAAGCTTCGCCGCCATGCGGCCTATACCTTCTCCATCTCCTCCCGGGAACGCCTGTACAGCAAAATCTCCACCTTTGCCACAGAAAAATCCATCCAGTTTATTCTGGATATCCTCTTTTCCGCCTGCTTTTCCCTCTCCTATGAAAAGAATCTGGAGACCAAGATAGAGACGGGAAAGCTTCTGGAATGCGATCGGATTGCGGTGAATCAGGATCTTCGGGAAATATCTGAGGAGGAGTGAGTTAATACTCGAAATCTTTCGGGTCCAGCAAAAACTCCTGCTGCTCCCCATGCTGCTCATACCAGGCATTGTGTTCGGCAATCCATTTCTCATGGTTCTCCACTCCGCACACAGTCCAGGCAAAGCCCATATTTCTTTCCGGGCAGTTCATGGGCACAATGCTGAAATAAACATCCAGTCCGTAGCGGGCATCTCCCCTGGCGGTCACGCACACATCCACGGACAAGGCCGCCGCAAGTTCATAATCCGGCCGAAGCCGCATATAATCATAGTTCAATCCCGGCCGCAGAGGAAGATTCGGAAAACGGTAACGATAAGCATACCAGCCGTTGGTCAGCCGAATCTTCTGAATTGGCCTGACCGGATCATAGCGCAGTCTCTCACTTTCCTCCTTTTCCGGATCACTCTTTGCCTGTAGGTATACATCGGTAAATGTCATCCGGTCTTCTTCCGCAAAGGGGCCGTAGATCATCAGTTCCACTCCCAGGGAGGGGCCTCCCCGGTTGATAAAAGACCACTGATATGGTTCATCTACCGGAATAGGCTTGTCATAATAGCTCCTTCTTTCCAGACAGGGCATTCCCTCCGTAATCCGCTTGGGCGGCATATCCTTCCGGCCAAAATATACTACACCGTCCGGCTCCCCGCCTGCCCCACAGGCTGCTTCAATCACAGCCCCTCCGTCAAAGCCCAGGACATTTCCCAGATCTACCAAAGCCTCCTCGGCAAATACTCGCTCCTTTTCAAATATCTCTGCAAAGTCCGCATCTTTCCTCCACAGGCCTGCCGCCTGCCACTTCTCCTGCTCTACCTGAGGCGGATCGCTTTCGTCATAACTCCTTCCTGCACGGGCACGGGTTCTCGTTCCGGCCTCAGGGTGGAAAAGCTCAAACTCCACAAAATCACTGTCACAGCAGCATACCAAAAGCGTCTCCGCCTTATTTTTCTCTGCCAGCTTTTCCGCCATGCGGGAAAGAGTCACCATATCTCCCGTCACCATCTGCCAGCCCTGTTCTCCGAAAAGATACTGAGAAAATTTAAGTTCCGCTTCTTTGGGATCGCTAACCAGCAGATATCCCTCTGTCTCCAGACATTTTCCCAGATTGCCCAGGGTGTACTGATAATTTGTCCTGAATTTGTGCATCAGCAAGGCCGCAAAGGTTGTTCCCATGGTGATTCCTCTTTCTATTATATTTCTATATTGAATCATTCCGATTCTAAATGCTCAACTTCTCTATTACACAAGTATGCCGTTTATCTTCACCGTCCTTGTCATAATTGAAACCAATCAACAAGACTTCCCCTGAATACCCCTCAAGCACCTGTGTTTTCATCACACCGGAGCGTATCACAAAGAAGTAAAAGATTTCTCAGAAAATCAAAATACTGCTTTTGCAATTCTTCTGATTTCCTGCGTTCACGCATGACGCAGTCCCACTCATCAATCAAAAAGATAAACTTTTTCCTGTTTTTACATAAATTTTCTCCAGGGCAGAAGCAAGAATTGTTTCCTGTTCTGAAAATAATTCTCTATATATTTGTAAACACAATCAGTTCCGTCTTGTCCACATAGATCCTGGAACGGACCGATTTCCAAACCCCCTCATTCCCCGGATTCAGATAAATTCCCATGAAAGTACCTCTGCAAATGTTACTTTTTTCCTTTTGCTACGGTTTCTATTATACCATAGGCATCCGAATCTTTCTACCAGTTCTGCAAAATCATCTTATATCTTACATGTGCAAATCAAATCCTTTACCACTTCTCCGGCAAGTATCAGCCCGGCTACTGACGGGACAAACGCCACGCTCCCCGGGATACTCCTGCGTCCCTTACAGGCATCCTCTGTTTCCGTCAAACAGGCACCGCTTGCTTCGCCGTTCACCGGACTGTCCTTTCGAGGACATACAGGTTTCTCCTCAGAATATACAACCTTAAGCTTACTCACGCCTCTTTTTTTTAGTTCCCGTCTCATCACCTTTGCCAGAGGACACATTTTGGTCTTATAGATATCCGCCACCCGGAACCCGCTTGCATCCAGCTTATTGCCAGCTCCCATGCAGCTGATCACCGGCACACACTTCCTCTGTGCCTGCAGGATAATCTCTATCTTGGCAGTCACCGTATCCACCGCATCAACCACATAATCATATTCATCAAAGGGAAACTCCTCCGCATTTTCCGGCAGGAAAAAGCAGTTGTGCACCGTGACCTCTGCATCTGGATTAATCTCCAGCATTCGCTCTTTCATAACCTCTGTTTTATATCTTCCGATGGTTTTCCTTGTTGCAATAATCTGCCGGTTCAGGTTTGTAAGGCAGACTCTGTCATTGTCAACCAGGTCAAAGGTGCCCACACCACTCCTTACCAGGGCCTCGCATACATAACCTCCCACGCCGCCGATACCAAACACCGCCACCCTTGAAGCCGCAAGCCGTCTCATAGCATCTTCACCTAAAAGAAGCTGTGTTCTTTCAAATTGATTCTGCATATCCCTTTGCATCCCTTCTTTTGCAGATTTTGGAATGTTTCCATTCGCTTTTTCCACAAACATTTCCTACTATTATATTTCTTATAATGGATAATGGCAAGAAATTTTAAAAATGCCTGATTCCAAAATCCCTGACTTTTCTCTACTTAGCTCTTCTAATTGTTAAGGCAAATTTTTTATCCGCTCAATAATTTCTTCTCCCTCTTCATAGATACTCTTAATTCTGAGCATTCCCATAACCGCCTGCATTTTTCCATCAACTCCCGATTGTGTCCCCGGTTAATATTAAAAAGTACTGCTTTGCATTCCAGACAACTGGAACAGGCGCTCCTTGTACCTCCTGTTTACACGTAGCTTTCTCCACAGAAAATGCTTCTAATACCATTTTAAGTTTTTGCCATAGATTCCTTTCCTCCATTATACTTGATTGTACTGTAAAATTTGGAATTTTCAACCTTTTTTGTAATTTTTTGGATATTGTAAACATTTAAAACATATCACTTCAAAAATAAAAGGTGCCAGCAACAATATGATAATTACAATTCCATTCAGTCGTATAAACGCAGACACGGATTTGCAATAAAAAGCATCTTGAAAGCTGTGGGGAAGTATCACGGGGATATCAAGATGTATTATCCCAAATCCTCTCCGTTACTCTCAATGACTTTTTTATACCAGAAGAAAGAATCCTTGCGTCTTCTTGAAAAATCTCCTGTCCCGTCATCATGACGGTCAACATAGATAAAGCCATAACGCTTTGCATACTGGCCGGTTCCGGCAGAAACAAGATCAATGGGTCCCCAGGTAGTGTAACCGATGAGTGGCACGCCGTCCTCGATTGCCTCACCCATGCAGCGAATATGCTCACGGAAATAATCAATACGGTAATTGTCATGAATCGAACCGTCTTCCTCCACCTTATCAAAAGCACCGAATCCATTTTCCACCACCATAAGAGGTGTATTCGGATACCGTCCATGCAGTACATTCAGCGTATAGCGCAGTCCCAGGGGATCAATCTGCCAGCCCCAGTCAGATGCCTTAAGGTATGGATTCTTTACTCCGACAGACATATTTCCTGCCGTCTTTTCTACCTGTCCGTCCTTTGCCACACAGTTTGTCATATAGTAAGAAAAGGTATAATAGTCCACAGTTCCTTTCTTTAGCATCTCCTTATCTTCCTCTGTAATAAACGAAGCATCAATTCCATGATCCTTAAAAAACTTATAGGCAAAGGTAGGATATTCCCCTCGAACCTGTACATCTCCACAAAAATTATTTTGAAAATCATCTTCCTGAAGACACGCAAAGACATCCTCCGGATTTGGTGTCAGAGGATACAGGGTTGTATGTGCAATCATATTGCCGATCATAAAATCAGGACAAATCTCATGACCTTTCTGCACTGCCAGAGCACTTGCCACAAATTCATTGTGCAATGCCTCAAAAACCTTCTGAGACTTCCCTTTCAAATCGCACAGCTTGACAGGTTCCTCTGAGTGTATATCCTCATCCTCCATAAGCCCCAGGCCGTAGAGGGCACCCATCCCCCCATTGCCCATACCCATGCAGGCGATATTGATCTCATTGAAAGTCAGCCAGTATTTCACCTTGTCCTTATAGCGTTCAAAACAAGTCACCGCATACTTTACAAACAGCTCGATGGTCTTTCTGCTTAAAAAGCCGTGGTATTTTGTAACAATATTCCACGGAATCTCATAATGGCAAAGTGTCACCAGCGGCTCAATGCCGTGTTTCTTGCACTCATCAAAAACATCATCATAAAACTTCAGTCCTGCTTCATTGGGAGTTTCATCATCTCCATTGGGAAAAATGCGTGACCAGTTTATGGACAGACGAAAACATTTGAATCCCATCTCTCCCAACAGAGCAATATCTTCCTTATAATGATGGTAGAAGTCTATTGCTTCGTGACTTGGATAGAAAGCTTTGGGATCTGTCACCGGAAGAAATGTCCGCGGTGTGCTCACATCCCCGCCCAAAAGCATGTCAGGCACAGATAATGCCTTGCCGTCCTCCAGATATGCTCCCTCACACTGATTGGCGGCTACTGCTCCGCCCCATAAAAATTCTTTTGAAAATGCCATAATTTTATCTCCTCTATTCCTGTCAAATCATTCTTCCCAAAAAGTCCTCAGGTAATTGCGATAAGCTCCCATAAGATTCGCCTCATTAAAGAACTGACAAACTGTCAGATCCACCGGCGGTGCATCTACGGGATAGATTGCATAAAAATGATCCAGATTCTTCTGAATACTCTCAAGGAGCTTCGGCTGCCTGCTGATTCCTCCTCCGATAGCAAATCGGTCCGGATCATAGATAAACTGCAGGTTCATAATCATCCTGGCAAGAGGTCTGGTAAATTCATCCAGAACCCCAAGCATGACCTCATCCCCCTCGTTGATCCAGCGGAAAATATCTTCTCCGTTAATCGTGTCTGGATCGATTCGTCTGGCTCTGGCCGCCATCTGCAAAAGGCGAGGATTCCCATTGACAAGCCCCCAATGGCCAGCCTCCTGATCCACCCATTCTCCCAGCATGGCAAAGCTGAATTCTCCTGCCGCAAAATGAGATCCCAGATGAACCTCCCCATCCTTTACCAGAGCTCCGCCCACGCCGGTTCCCAGAACCAGAACCACGCCATCCTTACAATCTTTCAGTACTCCCCAGGCAGCTTCGGCCAGGGCCGCAGATTTTGCGTCATTCATAATTGCAACCGGTATCTTACAGTGCCGTTCCATTTCCTCCACCAGATGAAGCCCGGCCGCAAATCTCAAATCTCCAGCAGTAATACAGATCCCATTCGTACTGTCGATGATTCCTGGCACAGACATGGAGATTCCCTCCACCTTCCCTTCAAATTTCTGATAGATCTCTTGCAGCTGTGACAGATATTCTTGGGTTCCCTCATGGGGCGTAGGAACCTTTCCATAGTCCATCAGAGTCCTTTTCTCATCCAGCTTCGCATATTTAATAGAACTTCCGCCCACATCCATGCATAAACAAGCTTTTGCCATCCCTATATCCTCCTGTTTCTTTTATTTTGGTGTGTATAAAAGCGAGTCGGGAATCTTATTTTCAGATTCCCGTCTCATCGCCTTTATCTATTTACTTTCATAAATCTTTGGCTGTTCAGCTTTCTGCCTGACAGCTTATTTCATTCCGTCCAATCTCTTATAAAGTGCAATAAACTCCTCTGCAATGGTCTGGAAGCCTTCTGCACTCATCAGCTGGTCCTCTGCATGAATCAGAAGCAGGCCGCTCTCGTTCAGCTCTCCGTTTGCCTCTTTAGCCAGTAAATCCGCATGACCGTCATGCCCCTGGACAAAGGCATCCCTCCCCTGCTTCATCAGGGCTTCCGCCTCATCATACTTTCCCTCCTTGGCTTTCTGAATGGCATTGATATAACAGGAACGTGCCGTTCCCACATATGTAATTAATTGAAAACATGACATTACTAACTCTTCGCTCATAGGGTTCACCCATCCTTTTATCTTTCTTTTTTACCAGTCATCGTCCTCGTCATTTCCGTTGGCAGCCTCTTCCTCCATCTTCAGGTTCATCTTATCCACTCTGCGGATGAACGGCAGGTACACAAAGAAAGAAATAATAAATATCACCACCTGGAGCAGTGCACTTCTCCACCCGCCGACCAGGAAACCGGAAATAATCGGCGGACAGGTCCACGGTACCGTAATCGCAGAGTAAAG
>CAOJBY010000007.1 GCA_948330435.1 uncultured Lachnoclostridium sp.
ATTTTTATTATCCAACATGTGCTGGATAAGGTCTTGTGGGACTGGTGGAATCAGCACCAAACCCGGATGACAGAGGAAATGTCTCCTTTTTACATCGGCTGCTCCCTGCCAAAGAAATTGGACGAAATGCGGAAAGTCCGCCAGAGAATGGAGCAGTGGCTGGTCCCCATCTCGTCAAAGGCGGAGCTTATACGGGTGGAACTGTCCAGAAAGAATGCAGGGCCGGAGGATTATGTGGTCTATGCTTATACGGACCCGGAGAAAATCCTGCTGCTCCTATCCTTTCGTGCCCAGGAAAAATATGGGATGATCACCAGGGAGCCGGTTCCCTATTCCTTTGCCGAACAGGTGGAAAAAAAGACCGGGATGCTGTTCTGGTCCTGGAATGGACAGGGCCGGGAACGGATGGAGGAAAAAGAAAAGGAAATGCAGGCGGCGGGCCTGTTTAAAAGGTGAAAAATATGTACGCAATCGAAAAGGAACTAAAGATACTCCGGCAGTTCATCCGTCCGCAGCATATGGACAGCCTGGGAAAATGGAAATGCTATTCAGAGGATGAAATCTCCCAGGCAGAAAAACGGATGCGTGTGAAGCTGCCCCGTCCCATCCGGGATATTTACCGGTACATGGCAGACCTGTTAGTTACAAGCGGTTATCTGCGTCCGTTGGAGCTTCTGCACTGTGAGGGAAAATATCTGGGATTTTTTCTAGCTCCCGGAGAAAGCGATATCATCGGGATACAAAGGGGCAAAGCTACCGGTGATTTATACATTTGGGAAGAAAATGATCCAAAAGAAATGGCCTGGGAATATGAGGATGAACTGGAAACGGCCTGTGAGGAGGGGAACGAGGAGGGAAAGAAAAAAGCGGTGGCTGCTTATCAGAACTATTGGAAAAAGCGGAATATCCCTTTGCTTCACGCTCCATTAAATGTACATAAACTGGAACATGAACCCCGATTTAACCGCAGCCTGGACGGATATGGGTTATTTCTGGTGCTCCATGCCATTCGGGAGTGGGAAGAAATGACGTGGCATGAACATACCGATGAACCGACCTGCCTGTTCAGTGATTTTTTTCCAGCAGAGTTTTCAACGGAGTATTTCCAAAACATAGCCCGCCGGATCAAGGAGGATTTTAACCCCCTCTCCGATCATCCGGAACTGATGGAACTGGGCGATTTTCCTTTGCAGATGGCATATGTCCACAAAAATCAGGATGCTTTGCTGATTCTCGGACAGGAGCCGGTCTCTTTTATGCTGCTGACTAAGGCGGCGGCCGGGCGTGATCTTCTTGAAAAGCTTCAGGAACAGACCGGCCTGGCTTTTCAAGTGGGATTTTAGAAATAGATTGGCTGTACGAAAAATGATAAAGCTGACAAGGGGACAGATAATGAGAAAAAAGAACAAAACCGGAAAACGGTTGCGGTTTGTACCACTCATATTGGGGCTATATGGAGCATATCTGGGCTTTGGCCTGGTACTCATAGGTCTTTCCGAAATGAACGAGGGGATAGGCGTTGTCCGGCTTCTCATAGGAATAGGTCTGGCGGGCTTTGGGCTGCTTGGAATATGGGACGGGGTGCGTGATCTGGTGGGGCCGGATAAAAAGCCGGAACAGGCACCGAAGAGCCAGTTTATTCTAACGGACACATCCGGAAACAGAAGCTCCAATGTTACGGTGGAGACTTTATATAAGCAGTTGGAAAGCATGATGGAAAGTGAGAAAGGGGGCCTTATCACACTCCAGTTCCTGCCGCCTTTAGCCGCAGAGGAGATCGGGAACATAAGCCAGATTTTTTGTATGTATCAGGAAACCTTTCTGTTGACGGCATTTTTGGATGAATCCAAAGGCGGATACGAATCGTACTATAAGAGTGCGGATTTTGACGAGACAAAGAATTGGTTTGAAAAACTCCTGTCTGGCAATGCGGATCTTTCGGGATGGAAGAAAAAGGAAAATATTCAGCCGTGGGAGGAAGAGGATGCCGGTTCTGGGAAAGCCGATACTGGTTTAGACGAAAAGGACTCCCATTTTGAGGAAGAAGCCCCCCGCTTTGAAGAAGCAGAAGACATGCCGGAAGTTGCAGAAGAGACTGTGGAAGTCACAGAAGAGACCGTGGAAGCTTTCTGGCATCAGCTTCAGAGAGACCAGAAGAATCAAATGCGGAACTGGTGTCAATACCTGATTATTTTCGGAGAGAGCTGGCATGATGAACACAGGTTTTTCTCCGCCCGGGATGTGGAACTGACCATTGAGGGTATCCATGAGGGAAAATACACAAAAGCACTCCTGGAATGGGGAACAAACGCCTTTGATCTGTTTCCCGGCCTGCAAAATGACCTGATGGTGATTTTTTGTACCAATAACACAGGAAAAGGGCAGACCCGATTTCTGGCAAAAGAGGGAACTGTGACGCAGGTGAAATTCTGGATGGTCAATTATCTGGACCACGGCTTTTTAGAAGAAATGAACGGCTGGGCCGACATCACCGCCCAGATCGAAAAGCTAACCGCCAGGATGGAAAAAGAAAAGAGAAAGTCCAGATGAGAAATGTCAAACTGGCAGGATATTACGGGACTGGAATCAGTAATATCCTGCCAGTGCACAGATCGATTTACAGACACATCTTTTTGTGGCTGGAAATCGATCTATATAAGGGTGCACTGAAAGGATATTACGGAACTAAAATAGGAGGAGAAGCAAGGGAATGTATTTTAGCGATGTAGTGGATAAGGCCATTGAGGATCTCTATTATTGCTGCGACAACGACAAGGCAAAAGCGGCCGCAGATGCACTATTGTCTGCGGCAAAGGACGGCGATGGGGATGCCTGCTATTTTCTTTCCCGCTGCTTTTCCGGCTCCTGCTACAGTTGGGAATACCACCCCTTTGAAGAAAACGAAGCGGCGGCCTATGCCATGCTCCACCAGGCGATCTCCCTGGGGAGTGCCGCTGCGGTTCTGGGGGCGTTGCGTATGGATATGCTGACGCCGAAGCTTCGGGAGATCATGCCCTTTGACAGCCTTGGGGAAGCCTGGGAGGAAATTTTGGAAAAAGCCGAAAAGGGCTGTGCATTCTGCCAGTACATGATCGGGAACACCTATTATTTTCTGGATATCATAGAGATCGAGGAGCACAAGGAAAGTGATTTTGCAAATAAGAAAGCCTGGAACGCCTGGAAACGGCTGCAGATGGAACAGAGCATCCCCTGGTTTGAAAAGTCATTTTCCGGGGGCATGATTCTGGCGGGCCGGAATTACTGCCATTATTATCAGTATGGCCGGGGAGATTACATTTTGCCGGAGCCGGAGAAGGCGGTGCCGATTATGCGGCAGGGTGCGGAACGGGGCTATCCGGAGTGGATGTACGCCTACGCCAACCACCTGGCCTACACCGATGATAATTTCAAAGATGCCCTCCCCTGGGCACAAAAAGCGGCCGAAGCCGGACACCTGTGGGGCTGGCATATCGTGGGGGATATTTACTGGGACGGTAAGACGGTAGAGCGTAATCTTCCCTATTCCATAGAGTGCTACGAAAAAACTGCCAGCTATGGCAACGACAGCTACGCCTGCCGCCAACTGGGACGTTTGTATTTCCACGGGTGGGGTACGGAAACTGACTATGCACGGGCGGTTCAATGGCTTGAGGGGGATGAGGAACCGCAATATGTCAAATACGATCTGCTTGGAATCTGTTATCTCCTGGGGTATGGATGCAGACAGGACTTGGCAAAGGGAAAAGCATTCCTGGAGAGAAGTGAGGATTCGCCTTATAAAAGCTATGGCCTGGGGATGATGTATGCCGAGGGGCTCGGTGTGTGGGAGAACATTGAGAAAGGCGTGGAGTATCTGAAAAAGGCGGGAAATTACGGCCCGGCGGTAGAAGCACTGAAGCATTATAAGAAAAGCCTGTTTGGGGTATGGCGGAGGAAATCTAATTAGCTGTCGTTTTTGCCGCTGAGTATTAGCTGCTTGCATATTTGCTGAATCCTTAACATCCGTTATAAAATGCCGATGTATGTAATAAGAATAAAATGTTTCAAAGGGAACCGGCAAGTGGCGTATCTATGACCGTTGGCAGGCGGGGAACAGGAGGTATACGATGACTATTACGCAGATATTGCAAAATCAACAGCAGCAGCGGGTGAGCGATATGTCCCAGAGAACCCAGAGCAAGCCCCATGTCAATCCCTATGGCACACCCGGCATGAGCCTGAACGATGCAGGCGATTATCGGAAAATTGTTCCTGTGGACGAGGGTGTGGCACAGCAGGTCCGGCAGATAGCTTTTGACCACATGAAAAATGGCTTCGGAGTGAGTGACGGCGAGGACATCAGTCAGGTTATTCGGGATTACACCATGTCACTGGCACCGGAGCAGAGGCTTAGTGCATCCTGGACGCTGAATGAGATCTTCCACAGGGAGGCGGCCCGGCTGGGGGAGTATGTCCATCAGTACGATCCGAACTGGGACTGGGGAAAGCCCTTTGATACCAGTATTTTAGACGGCTATCGGCAGGGTGTGGATATGCAGATATAATTATTTTGGGGAAAATAACAGTTACAATATTTAAAATTCCTAGGAATGGATCATTGATTTATAAAGGGGAATGAGATGTTACAAATTGAAATCGAAAAGGGTATCGAAATCGAAAAAGATTTGATAAAAAAATATGAATCAATATTACCCGGGGAATTGTTAGAAATTTGGGAAAATTATGGGCAGGCTAATTTACTTGATGGTTATCTAAGGGTAATCAATCCGGAAGAATATCAAGTATTACTTACTGAGACATATTTTCGAGGTAAAGTTTCTATTCCAATAATGACTACAGCTTTTGGTGATATTATTACATTAGAAAAAGGCGAATATATAGGGATAGTTAGGTATAAAAACGGAAATTTTATTATAGCCGTAGATGGTTTTGACCTTTTTATTCAGAATCTCACAGATGATTATTTTGTAAAAAAGTATTTGCAGATTCCACAATATGAAGAAGCAGTAAAGAGATTAGGAAAGCTAGAACAGGATGAATGTTTTGGTTATGTACCACTATTAGGGTTGGGTGGTAGTGAAAAGGTTGAAAATTTAAATAAAGTGAATACCAAAGTGCATATAGAACTGATAACGCAATTAGCAGGGCGGATAGGTATGTAGTAAGGATGAAACATAAATATTTTGGAAAAAAAGATATGTGGAAATGGGAAACGAACAGTATTCTCTATTCGAAATCTCCATATGTCCCGCCAAAAGATATTTTTCAGGCGGTCTGTAATGATATTGGGCGGTACTATCAAGGGAAAGAACTGCAATATGTGAAATCAAAGAGAGAATTGCGGTGGAAAGGGAACAACCTTTGGTGTAAATTCGGTTTTTGGTCCTCCCATCATAACATAAGAGGTGAATGGGTAAATCTGGAAATTGTGACAAGCCTTTTTGCAATCAATACATCGGATATGGAGCGAAACGGTGTATTAAGTCTTGGCTTTAGACCAAAAAATTTTAATGTTTATGGGATCGAATTGAAATTGTTTGATGAGATTGTTTCTTACATAGACAGTACAATTACGAGGGTGAAAGAGCTAGATACAAAAGCAGGACTGGAAAAATTTCTATTGACAATGGAAAACCCCATTTTGTGTGAAAAGGACCCCAACAACCTGCAATATTTAAAATTGCTTGGAATTGATAAATAATACATAGGTCCCCTTGTACACTGAGGGCAGCAAAGGAAAATGAGTTTGTCTAAGTCCACTTGGACAAGCTTATTTTTTATACGGAACCGATAGACAATGTCTGATAAAAGGCGGATTACAGCGGATGGTAAAGACAATGCTTGCAATTGCTATATGTGAAGACGAAGAATATATATTAGAAAAATTGTGTAAAAAGACAGAAAAATACATAAAGAAGAAACACTTAAATGCCAATGTCCGAACGTTTCTATCCGGCGAGGAACTGTTAAAAGAAAACATTGCTTTTGATATTGTTCTTTTGGATCTGAAGCTTCCGGGCATGAACGGAATGGAAGTGGCAAAACAGCTTACACATAACAGCCGTATCATTTTTATAACCTCTTATGGGGAGTATGCCTTAGCCGCATTTGATGTGAATGCCGTACATTATCTGCTCAAGCCCGTAACGGAAGAACGCCTTTCCCTGGCATTAGACCGGGCATTTGAGCGATTGGAACAAAGGAATGATAACGTATTCGCACTTGTAAAAGCAGGAAAAACACAAATCATTCCTATACAGGATATTCTGTACTGTGAAGTATTCAACCATCAGGTCTGTATCCATACAACACAGAATACATACGATTATTCCGGAACCCTGGATATGCTGGAGAAAGAATTGGATGAATGTTTTTTTCGATGCCATAGAAGCTTTCTTGTAAATATGAGTTCTGTTGTCGGGCAGGAAAAGGGGATGGTCATGCTCTCAAATGGAGACAGGATACTCTTATCAAGAAGAAAACAATCGGAGTTTATGGAAAGGCTGTTAAAATTTTTGAAAAAAGAGGTTATAGTATGAAACAGGCACAGATTCTTTTTGCCGGATTTTATATCTGGTGGCTGTTTGTGAATGGCTGCATCTATCTGGCGGAATTTCATTTTATACGGAATTTTACCGGGAGCCGGGAAAAGAAGTATATGGTGCCTTATGTTTTGTTAAGCGATTTGCTTACATTGGGGATGATGTACGCTCAGAGTCCGGGTGTATTCCGGCTGATTCTGCATATGGGAATGCTCCTTTGCTTTTCCAGGCTTTTGTTAAAGCTGCGGTGGAGAGATACGATTGCTCCCGCAATGATTGTTTTGACCTTGTCTTCCTTTATGGAGGGATTTCAGGCAATCTTTATGCGGTGGCTTGTACAAAAGAGCATTGGCGGGAATATGGGGATGATACTTCAGATACTTACATCCGGAGTGCTGGCACTCTGTTTCATCCTGACATTACAAGTTGTCTCTAAAAAATACGCAGATACCGGAGAGCAAAAAATTGCTTCTTATCTGTACGCCCTGCTTTTACCGTGCGGCTTTATTGTGTGGGTCATCCGCAGCGGCCTTGGACTGGATATGTGGATGGATCAATCGTTTGGCGGACAGTCAGATTTGTGGGCTCTTGTGTGGATCCTGGGAGCCTGTGCCGTATTTTTTATTATTTTAAGGCTGGTTCGCAGGATTATTACACTGTCCATACAGGAGACAGAGCAAAAGGCATTCCAGGATCAGATGAAAAAGCAGCATGTATATTTGGAAGAAGCGAAAAAAAGAAATGAACAGTACCGCATGTTTCAGCATGATATCAATAATCATTTTCTGGTGTTATCGGGATTGCTTCGGGAAAAGAGATTTCAGGAAGCCGAAGAATATATGGGCAAATTGCACAGGGCATCGGATAAGCTGCTTGTGGGGATTGAGACTGGCAATCCGGCTGTAGACGTTCTTTTAAGTGAAAAGATAAATTTTGCAAAGCTGAACCACATAGAGGTGAAGCAGGAAGTGCTGATTTCGCCGGACTGTACTGTGGAAGATATGGATTTGTGCATTCTTTTGGCAAATGCGATGGATAATGCCATACAGGCATGCGTGGGTGAAGACAATGCGGAGCCGGAGATAGCAATTGCCCTCCGCCAGAGACACGATTTTTTGATTATGGAAGTCGTAAATACTGTCGCTCATGGAAATGATACGGTAGAATACGGAACCGGTTTAAACAATATAAAGCATGTCGTTGAAAAATATGAGGGAGTTATGGATATCGAGACAGGTAAAAATCATTTCCGCCTGTCCGTACTCCTGTGTCTCTTACCGTTTACGAAGCCAAAATGACCGTTTGCGAGAACCTGCTTGTGGGAATTGGATTCTGTCCGATAGAGCTAGTGTAACGAATATGAAGTTACTGGCAGTTCATATCGGAAATACGCACAAGAATTTCCAATACGGACTACGATTATAAGATGAAATGGAGGCTGAGATTTATGGTAAATCAAGTTAGGGTGGGTTATGTAAACCCACTGACAATGATGAAAAGCAGCAGGCAGGCAACGGATTTAAAGGCGGGAGCAAGGAAAGATGAGGAAAAAAAGCAAAAAGCCTTAGAAGCTGAAAAACAGCTTATTCAGAATTCCCTGCTTCTTATGAAAGGAACCTCCGGCAACGGGGAGACTTCAAAAGAAAATATCGAATTGTTGGAAAAGAAGTTAGAAGAAATCACGAATGAACTTAAGGCAAATAAAAATGAATCGGCAAAGTTCGTTGGGGCCGACGAACGGCAGGCAGAGGAAAGCGGCAGGCCGAAAGCGGTTCGTAATTTTGATCTGTATGAGAAAGAAAAGCGGGAACATGTTGCGGACCACAGACAAATATTTTATAATCAGGCATAGAAACCAAATTTTCCAGGAGGTACAAACCAATGAAAAACAGGATAGCATACTGCGGACTGGACTGTGAAAAATGCGATGCATACCTTGCAACCATCCATGACGATCAAGCCCTGCGTGAAAAAACCGCAAAATTATGGGCCGAGTTAAATCAAGCCCCCATTTTACCCGAGCACATCAATTGCGAGGGCTGCCGTGTGGACGGAGTTAAAACCGTATATTGCGAGAACTTTTGCGAGATCCGCCAGTGTGCACTGAAAAAGGGCGTGACGACATGCGGAGACTGCCCGGATGTGGAAGCATGCCAGACGCTTGCCGAGGTTATCTCCAATAATCCGGACGCTCTCAAAAATCTGAAAGAATAACTTACATAAGGGAGAGCACAAGAACTATATAGCCGGGTGATTTTCATTTTCAAAAACGAGAATCCCCGGCTTTTTTATAATGATTTCCCCAATTCTTCCGCCTGCTTAAGCTGTTCGGGCTTGTTCAATATATCTCCAATGTCCATATTGCCGCCGGCATATACGATCCCTGAGTTTTTCCAATCCAAATGGGAGATAAGCCCCTCGTAGAAAGCTTTCACCGGGGCAAAATTGCTTTCCGAATTCCCCTCTGCCGCCATAAGAAGAACGCACTCTTTTTTGGGATTGGCATAATTGGGGGTCAGCTCCGCAACTGCAAACAGCCGGTCAAAGGCACATTTTAATTGTCCGCTGATTCCCCAGTAGTACATGGGAGAAGCAAGTACGATCACGTCGGCGGATTGATAAGCCGGATAAATTTGTTGCATATCGTCTTTTTGCACACATGGACTTTCTTGACTTTTTCCTCCGCCGCAGCATCCCAGGCACCCGTGGATATTCATTTTTTGCAGGTCAAAGCAGATTACTTCGTTTCCCGCTGTTTCGGCCCCGGCAATAAAATGCTCTATCAGCTTTTTTGTATTTCCCTTTGCCCGTGGGCTTCCGTTAAGAATGACAACTTTTTTATTCATATGGCATACCTCCAAAAATCATGTTAGAATCATCATAGCAACAAATACAACCAAAATAAAGTACGCACTTTTATGTTAGATACTAACCAAAAGGAGAGTGTAAAATGATTCAGAATTATATAGAAGCTTCCAATTTTGAAGATACCGGATTCAGCTATACCTTATCCCTGATTAGCGGCAAATATAAAATGGTAATCCTGTACTGCCTGATGGAATTTGAAATTGTCCGCTATAATGAATTAAAACGATATATTCCCACGATCTCACATAAGACCCTTAGCAATGCACTGAAAGAATTAGAAAGGGATAAGCTTATTCTGCGAAAGGAATACCCCCAGATACCGCCTAAAGTTGAGTACAGCTTGTCCGATAAGGGGAAGTCGCTGATGCAGATATTAGATCAGCTTTGCATCTGGGGGGAACAGAACAGGGAATAGTAAGGGCAAAGGTCATTTGCCGTGTAGCTTTTTTCGGGAGAAAACCAAAACAAATAGCAATGATAAAATATTTGATAAGGCTATCCGAATGACCATCCATTCATCCGCCCCTGTCTCGGTCACCGTATGTAAGGAATTGCTTATGAAATTATTAAATAAATGTTCGGATGCACCGATCCAGAGCGTCCCAGACAATGCCGCACACATACCCCACTCATAGGCTAAAATCCCGGACAACAGGATATATCCTATGCCCATGAAAACTGCCATAGCAAGATTCATGGAACCGTCAAGGAGAGGATTTATGACGTTGGTAATATGCCATATTCCAAACAGCAGAGCTTGTATGATATTAGCCGTCTTTTGAGAATAATATTGCATGCCGATTTTAAAAAACAGTCCTCGAAAGAGACCCTCTTCCGCCCAGACGTTCACGAGGTTGCCAATCAGGCACACAATCACAGCCAGCAGGGAGCTGCCGTTTGTATGTGTCTGTGCAAGTGAAAAATTCGTAATATAAAATCCCAGGGACGGGTGTTTCCCCATTGCAAGCAGCACAATAAATTCTACAGCGTAGGAAAGAAAAAAGGTGCTTATGCCAAGAGCAAGGCCATATTTCAAACCGGTAAATACCCCTTTTTTCGAAAATCCCAAATCGTTCCAATGCCACTTAAGCATATCCAACGCAATCCATATCAGCAAAATACAGCAGATTTTATGTAATATATTTTCCCCGACCCATGTCTGGTCGGTTTTTACAAAAACAATTTCCATCGTTCGGATAATCAGTAACAATAGAAACATTATACTGATAACACTTATGGTTCTTCTTTTTTCCATGCTTTTTCCTTTGATTAATTTGGGTAGCTGTCTATTTTAATCTTAACTTTTGTTTCGGTTCTTCATTACCAAAGGGATTTCTTTTGCTTCTTGCTTCATTTGTAACAAATGAAATATGGCAGATGGAATAGAACTGTCATGAATGAGAAACTGGCGATTTGAAAACAAATCACCAGTTTCTGGCTGTTAAAAAGGTGCATGGTTCATTCCCCTACACCCTCACTTTCTAAAAACTGTGCGACAGTCATGCATTTGGGATGTCCCGCAGCTCCGTGATATTGCGGTCACACAGGACCATCTCATGATTATCGGCTACATGAAGCAGAGCCTTTGCCGGTCTTGACCGTGGGAAAACCAATGCGGAAAAAAGAATGTTTGTATCGACTAATATCCGCATTTTCACTGTCCCTTTCCATAACGCACTTCATCTACAAGAGCCTGCACATCATCTTCACTGGAAATCCCCATAGCTTCGGCTGCACCCGAAAAAGCAGACTGGGCTTTGTGGATTGCCTGGGCAGATGCATTACATAAAGCCACCTCTCCGTCCTGCTTTTGGTAAAACAAAATCTTGTCGCCGGATTTCAGGCCGAGCAGACGGCGGATTTCTACTGGTACTGTAATCTGCCCGTTTGCAGAAATTTTCGCTAAATTCATAAAGTCCATCCTTTCTATTCTTGAAATCTAAAGAAAAATTGAGATCTACTTTTATTATACCTCTTCAAAGCAAAAAGTAAAGCCACTCACATAGTAAAATATCAGGGAAGTGTGACTTTTTGCGAAATTGATTCAAAAAGTTCTTGACGATTTCTTCCCGGATTGTCAAGATAGAAGCATCCGGCACGTTTTCTGCTACGGAATAGAAGAAATCAGAAGCATTCGAGGTGATAAACCATGACAAGCAACTACCAAAAAATAAAGAGCATCATTTTAAGATTAAATCAAGTGGATTCCATAAAAAACAAAATCATCATTGTCGGCGGCACCGTACCTTACCTTGTGAGCAAAAAGGAATCCAACAGGGAGCATTCGGATATTGACGTGATCGCAAGATGGGAGGACATGCCTTTTATACGGGAATATTTGAACAGGGAAAAGTTATCCGTATTGGATTCATTCAATCTACCTTACAACAAGCTGCACATGGATTACGGCGTTTATGCGGTGATAGAGGGGATTGCCGTGAATTTTGCTCCCTATGAGCTTACGGAAAATGGGATGATACAGAGAAATTTTCTCACAAGGCAAAGCAGCGGCATAGATGCCCTGGCAACGGTTACAATGAAAATTATGGATGTAAACATGGTATTTGCTGAAACATGCGTGGATGGAACTTCGATACATACCTACAGCCTGGAAATGGTCAAAATTATGAAAGAGAAATCCAAAAAGAAAAAAGATGCCGCTGATATCAGGGTGATTGATGATTTTGGATATGATGAAGATATCTATTCTGCTTTGAAAGAACAACTAAAAGATATGAAATTTAAAATAGAGCCTGGAAATAAATTCTTGAAGTTGTTCTTTCGCTGAAATTATCGGAATGAAGAGATACATTTGTTCCCATATCCGCCCTTTTCTACGTTCCCAGATTCCTCTGGCAGACGGGACAGTATACGCTGCTCCTGCCGCCAACCACAGTACGGCAAAGGGTTTCCCCGCATTTCGGGCAGGGCTTGCCTGACCGCCCGTAGACCTGCAGATATGGCGTATTGCGGTAATTCCGTCCCCTGGTTTCAAGATATTCCTCCGGCGTTATTTTGTTCGCATCTATAAAAAAGGAAATACGCTCCGGAATAGCGGCGGCAAGCAGCTTGTCAAGGGGATCCGCACCTAATTTTCCAATCCCACTGTAAGTGTCGGTTTCGTCCTTTTTGAGCATCCAAAACCGTCCGAAACGGCGTGTGTCAGAGAATCTCAATTCCATATCATTGCTCAACTGAAAAATGATATGCGTATGCTTTTCCTTGGGATAGTCTGCCGGGGTGAGCAGCAGGCAGCCCGTCATTCGCAAATGCGGGATAATGCGGTCGCTGCTGTTTAACCGGATAACAAGAAATTTTCCCCGGCGTGCCATGCAGGAAATAGTCTGTCCTGTCAATTGTCTGCAAAATTCCAAAGCCCCAGGATAAGCCGTGACTTCCGGGCATTTTCTTTTCCTTTCATTTGTAATTATGCGGTCTTATAGGGTTTGCGAGCTTTTTCTTAGCCGACTTTCGCACCTCCTCATGATAGAAGTAATTTACCATCACAGGGGGAGCGTCAAAGGGAAGCTGCATGGTGTCATCGTTCCGTGCATAGCCAAGTCCGTTTTCCTTTGCATAGCTCCGAAGCCCGGTATCCAGTGCTTCCCAGTACAGGCGGCTGCCGCACTGGTAGATTTCCTGGTACAGCGGCAGCAGTTTGGGATGCTTTTTCCGGATATAATCCATAATGCCCCCTCGGTTACGGCTGTCACGCAGATTTAAGTTTTCCAGCCATATCAGGTTGCACTGTTCCCTTGCCCGGCTGACAATTTCTTCCACGTCCGTGATGCCGGGAAAGATAGGGGAGATAAAGCAGGTTGTGCGGATGTTGGCTTCGTGTAGCGTTTTCATTGCTTTTAACCTGCGTTCAATGCTGACAGCTCCATCCATATCATTTTTGAAATCCTCATCCAGCGTGTTGATGGAAAAACCTACCCGCACATCGGAAAAGGTCTTGATGAGATCGAGGTCACGCAAGACAAGGTCGGATTCTGAATTGGCGGCCAGAATTTTACGTCAAGAAATGTTCCCCAGGGTTCTCCGTGATTGGTAAACCGCTTCATAAAGCAGGCGTAACAGTATTTGCAGGCATGGGTGCAGCCCATATAGGGATTGACCGCATAATCGCCCACGGGAATATTTGTTTTGTTGATCATGCTTTTTACTTCAATTTCTTTGATGACAGGTTCTGCCATAGAATCACTCTCTTACTTTATTAATTCTGTGAGATTTTTTGTAAATGTCCGTGACAGGTCAATGAACTGTTTTTGTTCCTTTGGTGTAAACATGGACATGGCCGTATCCTCGGCCCATGTGATATGGCGGACACAAATAAACCAGAGAGGAAGAGAAACTATGAAGAAAAAGATTCTTGCAGGGATGCTGGCGGCGGCTGTAACAGGAATGCTACTTTCCGGCTGCGGAAAGAAAAGTGAGGTACAGCCGGAACCGGAAAATGGAGCAGAACTCAAAGAAGAGACAAAGACAGCCTGCATATACGTGGCTTTGCTTTGATCGTGCTACGGGCTATAGACTGCCCTGCGTAGCGGGGACGGGTGGAAGTATACTGGGAGGAAATTCTATTCCGTGGGATGCTATGCAGTCTATGGAGGGCGGCTGTTTGAAGCAGGCTCGGGACATATATGATTTATGGGGGAAGATGAAGCCTATAAAGAAGCGGTGTTTTACACAGCCCGCATGGAGAAACAGGGGACGGAAAGGATTCTGGAACTGATTGTTTATTGTCCTGCTGATTATGACGGTGCGGTTTTCGGGATTCGTGACTGGCCGCAGGAAACGGGACAGACCGCAGAAAAAATTGAGGGATTCGACTACGACAGAGGGCTTAGCGATATGACTTCCGTGAAAAGGTCCCTGTATTTGAACAATAATTTTAGTCTCCCTTAAGCCAGATATGGTAAACTATACTTAACGGGGCTGTGAATGCCTGTTAAGAGATGTACTAGCAGGACACGCAGACTCTTCCCCATAAGGCATACGCAAAAAACGAGGTGAAGACATGAGACTTTTGATAGCAGAGGACGATCCCAGACTGCTGAAAACCTTGATTCATATTTTTGAGAGCAATAAATTCATCGTGGACGGCGTATCAAACGGAAGCGACGCCCTGGCCTATGCCGAAACAGAAGAATACGACGGCCTGATCCTGGACATTATGATGCCCGGTTATGACGGTATCGAGGTGCTTAAGAGACTGCGAAAGAAAGAGATCACAACCCCGGCCCTCTTTCTGACGGCTCGCACAGAGGTGGAGCAGCGGGTGGAGGGACTGGACGCAGGGGCGGACGATTATCTTCCAAAGCCCTTTGCGGCCTCGGAGCTTCTGGCGAGAACAAGGGCCATGCTGCGTCGGAAAGACAACTACTGTCCCGATTTGCTCACTCTCGGGGACGTTTTTCTGAATCGCTCCACATACGACCTGGGCTACAAGGAGTATACACAGCCGTTAAGCGGCAAGGAATTTCAGATAATGGAAATGCTGATGCAAAAGCCCCGTATGATTATTCCGACGGATCAGTTTATATCCCATATCTGGGGCTGGGACAGCAACGTGGATACCAGTGTGGTGTGGGTGCACATTTCCAACCTGAGAAAGAAGATCACCAGGATTCATGCACCTCTGGAGATCCGCTTTGTCCGTAGTGCCGGATACGTGTTGGAGGAAACCCTTAACTAGAAAAGAGGATCTTATGATTTACAGCCTACGCAGAAAATTTATTCTGGTCTCCACTATTTCCGTATTCTCCGTACTAATCGTCATCTTTGGGATCATGTACGTGATGAACCATATGGAGCTGAACCATACAATGGATACCCTGGCCGATGCCATTGTCTCAAACAACGGCGTATTTCCAAGACCCGATGATCCGGGCCGCCCATTCCACGGCGAACGTGGCCCCCACAGGGACATTATTACAAAGGAAACCCCATTCAGCACCCGTTTTTTTACCGCATGGCTCGGGGCGGACCGCCAGATTGTAAGGGTAAATGTGGAATCCGTTTTTTCCATCACAGAGGAAGAAGTCCAGAATTATGTAGACCATGCACTGGAAAAGGATTGCGAGAGAGGCTGGGTATCCGATTACCGTTTCTGCGTTTTCCGGTCAGGAGATGAAACGGCAGTCGTCTTTGTGAACGGTGAAATGAACCGCATGATGTCCAACCGTTTTCTGCTGACCGCATTTCTGGCTCTGGTGGGAAGCGGAATGGCCGTCCTGGTACTGATCATTCTCATATCAAAGAGGGTCGTTTATCCGGTTGCGGAAAGCTATGAAAAGCAGAGACAGTTTATCACGGACGCCAATCACGAATTAAAAACGCCCCTTACGCTGATCCTGTCGGATTTGGATATCGTGGAAGCGGAAATGGGAAAAAATGAATGGCTTGACGATATGCGAAGCGAGGGCGAGAGAATGCGTACCCTGATCAATCAACTGGTCACCCTATCCAGAATGGACGAGGATCAGGCAAATCTAAGCATCGCACCCTTTGATTTGAGTGGGGCGGTACTGGACACGGTGTCCGAATTTCAGTCCCTGGCGGCAGAACGGAAAAAACATTTGTCTGTCCAGGCAGAGCCGGCGGTGGAATACTGCGGCGACGAGGGGCTGATCCGCCGGCTCCTTGCCATTCTTCTGGACAACGGAGTGAAATACTGCGACGACGGCGGCAGCATAAGGGTTACGGCCTGCCGGAAACGCCACCCAGTCATTCAGGTGGAAAACACCTGCAAAAATGTGGACGCCCTAAAGCTTGACAGGCTGTTCGACCGCTTTTACCGGGGAGATAAATCACGGACCTTTGACGGGGGCTTCGGGGTAGGACTGTCCATAGCCAGGGCAATCGCCAAAAATCATCATGGAGAAATTTTGGCATACAAAAAGGAGCAGATTATTGGATTTAAGGTGGAGCTTAAGTAGGTAGTGGTCCGTATCGGAAATTCTTATGTATATTTCCAATATGGATCACCAGGCCGAAAGTATGAACAATGCACAGGGAGGAGACAGATCATGGACCAATACCAAGAACACAATACGCCGTCCCCAGGTACAAGAATAACATTAAGCGGCTTAAAGGAGCAGCTCTATACCCTCAACATGCAGATGCTGCTGGCAATCCAGTGCCATGATGAGAAAACACAGGAAGAGATCCGAAAGAAAATGGACGAGCTGCAGAAGCAGATGGATCGTTTGAGTCTGGGGGAAAGATGATTCACATAAAAGACAACTGCAAACTTATAAGGACATTGTACCTGACCAGTTCTTCTCCATCACTATAGACAAGTAGTACAAAATTGTATCATATTTGTTCCAAAATCCCCTCCGCAATCCGCCGGGCCAGTTTTTCCTGATAATCGTCACTGGACAGCTTGCGAAGCTCAGCGGCATTGGAGAGAAATCCCATTTCCACCAAAACGGCAGGCATCCCCGTATTTCGCAGAACATAATATCCTGCTGCTTTCGCATCCCTCACCGGGATATCGTCACTTAACGAAGCCGCATGGAGGATGCTTTCTGCAAACGCTTGGCTTTTCTTAGCACCCTGCCGGTGGTAATAACACTCCATGCCTGCGATCCCGGCATCATCCTCATAGTAATTGCAGTGAAGACTGATAAAAAGATCCCCGTTGGAGCCATTTGCAACGGAGGTCCGCTGTGCAAGGCTCATATAATCATCGGAGCTTCGGGTCAGAATCACCTCAATATGGTTCAGTTCCAGAATGGCTTTCAGCTTCCTTGCAACGGAAAGATTCACGTCCTTCTCCGCAACCTTTCCGCTGACCGTCCCTCCGTCATTTCCACCGTGTCCCGGATCAATGACCACGCAAAACTCCGGGTCCTGGTGCTCGGCGGAAACAGTCGGCACAATGGGGCTGTTCCCGGCTGCGTCTGCGGCGATCCCCCTGTGGAAGCCCGAATACCGGGCCGTCCCCGCAGCTTTCCCGGCAAATCGGTCACGTATGTAAAGGCAGCCGCAGGCCATAAGCACCACCATGATTAGGGGGATCAGGATAAGAATCGCCCACAGAAGATAAGCAATCAGAAGCCGCTTAAGCTTTCTTCTTCTCCTGTGTTTTTTCTTCCTGTGTAGTTTCCGATTCATCCCCGTTACTCCCTAGTGTACTGGCCCGTTTATATTTAGTAAAAACAAGTAAGTTTGGCTGAATATTTCGACAGCACAATCTGCTTGCCGCTTTCTTTTGCCAGTACATAAATATTCTTCGCATCGCAAGTCACCGACATGGCGGGAATATCGCTGATCAACTCCTTGCCGCCGCCGTCCTTGCCGCAGGCATACACACAGCCGCCGTCGGTTCTGGACACGTAATAAATAAACTGCTCATCCATGCAGAAATCAGAAGCCGCTATGGTTTCATAGACATAAGTCTCACCGACTGCAACATCATACCGTGTCAAAAGTGATCGTTCATTTTGATAGAAAATACATTCCCCGTCAAAGGAAATCGTTCCGTTCGTGGGAATATTCAGCTTCTCAATGCCTTTGTCCCGGCGGCTTACCTGGGTGATGCCGTCATTTCCGATGAAAAAAATACTGTCGCTGTTCAGGAAAAAAGCGTAGTGGAGGTCCAGAAATTGCCACTGATCCCCCGTCTCATAATCAATGCCAAAGAGCGACCGCCCGGAATTTGTAACCTGCTCAAAGACGATTTTTTCCTCAAAGGTTTCCAAATTCAGCTCCACTACCGACACTTTCGTGATGTCGCTGTTATAGTTCCCTACACGGTTGACATAACTTTCCGTAACCGAGGTGGTATAATATAGATACGGCGGACACATGCAATAGCACAGCACCTTTTCTTCCTCCGAAAATGCCCCGAATATGGGGGAGCGTGGGATGGAAAATGCTTTGCCCGTGGAAGTATTTTTCAGATAATAGTCAAAGGTCTCCGTATCCTGCATGATTTCATATCCCATACCGTCATAGTCAGCCGACGAATTATAGACAAAGCCTTTGCTTTCCCTGCCGTCAAAGCAGCCGGTCAAAGTCAGGGTCAGGATCAGCGTGGCGGCCAGGACAAAAGCATGCTTGCCTTTCCGCAATTTCATCTGCCATTTGTTCCGATTGCACCGGAAAATCCCGGCAATGGCAAGGGTGCATAAGAGTGCGGACACCAGGAGCAGAATCAACAGCGTAGTCATATCAACCTCCGCAAAAATAATTTTCTCATCCCCTGTGAGAGCATCCCTGGAAACCATGTCTCCCGTAAAAAAGCCGGTTCCCAGGAGAAAGGGCAGGGGCAGCGGCAGACGGTAAATGATCGTCTCGGACAAACCCATATAGGGGAGAAGCACCGAAGCCGCCCCTGTAAGCAGGGTAATGGCGTATCTTTTGGCCAAAACAGACACGAACATCAGAAATACCGCAAGAAACACGCCGCCAAAGAGACGGAGCAGCCCGACGCAGACATAAGCGTGGAAGAGGGAGATGTCCTTATGGCTTTCCCTAAAGCAGGGGATGCTTTGTATGGGATAATCCCCGTTGGGCAGACCATACCGGACGCTGTAAAATGCGTATTCCAGAAGCGAGATGCTTACGCACAGGAACAGGACGGTCCCAATGGTAAGGAGCAGCTTGGAACGGACGCTTTTTTGCCCCTCCCTTGCGGTCAGAATCAGAGCGTCCATCTGACAGCTGTATTCGGAACAGAAGACGGGCGTAGTCAAGAGCAAAATCCCCAGGAAGAGAACAAGGTGAAGCGTACCGCCGCCGAGAAGCCCCATCCATCCGTTTGTCCGGAGAAAACAGCGGTTTTCTGTATTTTCGCAGATATAGAGATATTGCTGATAAATGACCTCGAAGCCCCTTTCATGCTCCAGAAGCATTTCCGTTTCCTGCATTTCCTGTTTGTAGGTGCTCTCGCTGATTTGGCCGTCATAGAAGCGTTCCAAAAGGTCCGCCTGCTTTTCCCTGGTTTCGGCCAGGCTCTTGGCCTCCTCTTCCAGATAGAGAGAAGACTCCTCGGTGCAGTATCCCCTTACCTTATTAAGATACCATTCATATTCCGTTTTCCACTGTTCCATTTGACTGTTGTAGGGGCTGTCCGACAGGGCGAGCCAGAGAGTGCTGAGCAGCAGCACAAGGGCAATGTAGAGCAGACCCCTTTGGTGGAGCATAATCTTCTTTACTTCAAACATAGTTTTTTTATTCCAGTTTCTAATAGTAATTTTTTTTCGAGAGTCCCATCATGGCCCCGATGGAAGCCGCCCCCAGGATCAAGGCAAGAATAACCGCCGCCCGGAAGCTTGGCATGGGATACCCCAAAAAGTCGATAAACTCGGTCCTGCCAAAGAGAATCCGGTTGGCAAGCAGCGAATAGGGGTTCCCGATCTTGAGCCAGACATTGCTTGAACAGCTCTGGGATGCACCGGCAATCATCAGGCAGAGGGCAGTTCCAAGACCGGTCACAAAAGGGATGAGGGCATTGTGCCAGAACATGGAGATCAGAAGAAATGCCATGCTCAAAGCCCATACGCCCAGAGCCCTTGTGACTGCGGAGAGAACGGCGTATTGCCACAGACGGCAGTTAATCCCGGCCGTGCTGAAGCTGCTGACGGCGTACAGAGGAAGATTTCCCCCCTTGGCCGTTCCGAACGAAAATACAAAGCCCGCATAATCCAGAACCGAAAACCACAGGGCCACGCCTATGGCGAATAAGGCCGCCGCCGTAATCTTGGCAAGGGTGGTCTCTTTGCCGCCCTTTAAATTGGTCAGCAGAAGCATATCCATCTGCGTCTCCTTTTCACAGACAAAGGTGCCCACAATCCCGTACAGGCATAAGAACAGGACCAGTATGCCGGAAAAATCATAGTTCAAATAGTAGTTATACATTTCCCGGTAGGCAAAGGCCTGTATGCTCCGGTCAGAATAAAGATGATAAATCAGGACATTTTTCCGCATTTCATAAGTCAGCCCCTGTTCCCCATAAATAGCGGCATTTTCCTTTGCCCTCTCTGCCGCCCGGTACGCACAGGCCCGGTAATGATAGAAATATTCCATAGGCTGAACATAGTATTTGTCTAAAAGATTTCGGTCGCTGTATAGATTTCCCGTCATGGTATCCGGATTGTCCAGGGCCGTGCTTGCCGTCATGTCGGCGGTGGCGGTGGCCAGGGGCTGATACAGGTCAAGAAGCTCCCTTATTTTTTCCGCAGTGATCTCCCCGCTGAAATCCTCATAGAGCCGCCAGTACACGCTGCTCCAGCTTCGGCTGTTATTTCCGTCCGCCAGGTAGGAGTAGGAACGGAACTCATTTTGTATTTTCAGCAGGTTCAGGACGCTGAACAGCAGAAGCACAGCCAGGATCGACCCCTTGCAGAACAATTTATAAAATTCATATTTGATTAGGCGAGTCATGTTTCACTCCAAAGTAATATAGAAATACATCCTCCAGGTTCGGGGAGACGGCTACAGCCTCTGGGGCAGGGGGCCTGCCGCTTACGATTCTTACCAGAAAGCGTTCCCCCTGTTGCTTCATATTGCTGACATCGTACTGGCTGCCAAGGCGGAGGGCAGCCGCCCCGTCTGCCGTTACCTCCCACACCTTGCCGTAGATATTCTGCTCCAGGGTGTCGGTGGTCCCCTGCGTAATTAGGACCCCCTCCTTTAAAATGATAATCTCCTTTGCAATACACTCCACGTCAGAGACAATATGGGTAGCCAGTAAAATCGTCCGTCCCTGTGCAAACTGGGAGATCAGATTCCGGAAACGGATACGCTCGCTTGGGTCCAGCCCTGCCGTGGGCTCATCCAGAATAAGGATTTCCGGGTCCCCCAGCATGGCCTGGACAATGCCCACCCTCTGCCGCATGCCGCCGGAGAGGGCACCGATCCGTTTCTCTTTCGCATCGAGAAGATTGACGATCCCAAGAAGCTCCAGGGCCCGTTTTTTTCCCTCTATGGCCGGGATTCCTTTCAACGCACACATATACAGCAGGAAATCCATAACCGTAAAATCCCGGTAGAAGACAGGGTATTGGGGCATATATCCGATTTTGGACAGAAAATCCCTGCCCAGTGCCCTCGCATCCTGGCCGTCAATCCGAACTGTTCCGCCGCTGCTGCCCAAAATACCCACAAATATGTTAATGAGCGTCGTCTTTCCGGCACCGTTGGCCCCCAAAAGTCCGTAGACACCCTCCGTAAGCTCCGTGGTGAAATCCTTTAGGACATACTTGCCCTTATACTGCTTTGAAATATGTTCCAATGCGATTTTCATAGCTCATTACCCCACAAAGCCAAAGGTTGTAATGAGGGTGCTTACCTCGTCGATGCCGCTTCCAAGTACGACAATGCAGGTGCCGGACTCCTCGAGAATCAAAATCTGAGGGATACGCCCAAAATAGGTATTGTCGCTGTTTTCAACCGTTTCCGTATGGATGACCTGGCCCGATGCCGTATCATAAAGGCTGATGGTCACAGAGCTTTCTCCCAAAACGGAGACAGCCACATATTTTCCCTGGTCGGAGCAGTAAATGCCGTCCTTTCCCTCGCTGCCGCCTGCGAATGACAGCATTTTTTCCTTATTGGATGCAGTATCAAGGGTGAGAAGTGTTCCGTTATTTTTGTCAAAGGTCTGGGGCATCACAAGGAGGTCTCCACCCTTTTGCACCTCGGTCTCGTCCACCTGGTAGTCCGCTTTTTTTGTGAGGGTGAGAGCTCCTGTGTCTGTGGATACGGTGCCGTAAACAGTGAACCCGTCTCCGCCGCTTTGACTGTCCGCCCCCTGGCCCACATAGGCTAAGGTGTTGCCTCCCGTAAAGGTAAGACTTCCCACAGCTAAAATCTGCGTGGAACCGGTGCTGCCATTTTCGGAATAGTTCAGAATGGTGCTAACACTCTGGGAAACGATATCGTAGAGGTAAAATCCCTCAAGCCCGGCCAACGCAATCTTGGTTCCGTCCGGTGAAATGGCCGCCGCTGTTGTTTGCATGATAAAATCATTCCCTGCCAATTCATCTAAGGAAATCTGATTTTCCAGTTGAAAGTCCTGATTCAGCAGATAACCGTTGATGCCGCCGCCCCCCTGGGATGTCATAAGGGAACCGCCGCTGCCGCCGCCGTTTTCCCGGCCTACAATAAAATAGCCCCCCTGGCAGGTCTGCACGCATGTGTCTTCCAGGGAAATATCCGCACTTGCCAGACTTTCGCCCTTTTGTGTGTCGTAAAGATAGAGCTTATCCGCCTGAACGATAATCCGATTGCCGTCGGCATAATAGCAGCCTTTGACCTTGCCGGAAAAAGCGGAGTCATTCACTGTGCCGACCTTTGGGGCGTTTTTAACGGCATCCGTATCCTGCGGATTGGCTGCATCGGGAGCGTCATCGCTTTCATCATCTGCGGGATTTGGTGCGTTGTCCTTGTCGGTCCCAAGGGCATTCGGGGCGGCTTGGGTTTCCGGGCCGTCCCCGGGATCCGGGCGGCCGCAGGCTGTGAGGCTCAGAGTAAAGGCAAGTAATAGTATCAGAGTGCATATCCATTTCGTTTTCATGTGTTGTCCTCCTATTCCAGTTCCGTAATATTCTGTCAGTATTGATTTAAAGTGTATAATAAAATCGACTCCGTTTTATGGGAGGTGCAATCCCCCTCTGCGGCGACGGCTGTGACATAAAAGGTATGAAAGCCCTGGAATTTCCGGGCGTCCAGGACCGCTTCCAGGGTCCACACGTTTCCCTTACTTAATGTTACATTCCAGGAAGTCACGCCGTCAAAGGGTACGGGCTTGTGATCGAGAAAAAATGATACGCCGTACCTTGCACCGGCCGTTCCGCAGATGGTGTAACGCACCGTAAGCGTGTCCCTGCCGGTGAGATTGATATTGTCATAGACCAGTTCGCCGTCAAAGGAAATCGTGGAATAAACGCTGTCGTCCAGGTTATCCAAGGTAACGCCGTCCCAACCGTTTTTCACAAGCTCGTGTTCAATATAAGAAGTGGTGACCTTTTCCTCCCGAACGCTCACGTCACGAAAAACAGAGTCCCTTTCTTCATACATGCCGCCGTCAGGAGCGTCCTCGTTAAAATGAAGCTTCAGCACCCGTTCAAGGTGCTTCTGATACCAGCCGTAGCTTGAGGTTTCTTTCATATCCGGCCGGAAATCGGGATTGGTAATGCTGATGACGGTCAGATTCAGGGTGTCGCCCTTTTTCCCCGTGTTCGGCGTGAACACAAAGGAAAAATTCTCTTTGTGCTTTTCGGATGTCCGAAAAACGTGGAGATACTCAGATTTTGCATCCGTATCATGAATCTTGTATGCCTGGGGCTTTCCGTCCAAAAAGAGCAGGAAGCCGATGTTATCCAATTTCCCCTCGGAAGAAAACTGATAGTCCAGTGTAAATTCGCCGCCCTGATATTCATAGGGCAGAACGCTTCCGTCCTCCGCCCTGGCGGGATTCGCTTCTCCGTGGCCGATGGCTCCCAGGGCAATGTCTTCCTCTGATTGAGCAAAGGGGTCCTCGGCTGCGTTCTGGGGGGGAATGCTTTCGTTCTGAATATTCTCGTCCGAGATGCTCTCGGTTTGAATATTCCCATCCGGGATGCTATAATTGTTGCAGGCCGCACCTGTGCACAGGAAGCCGCAGATCATGGCCAATGACAGTAGCCGTTTTCCCATTGTTACGCATCATCTCCTTTCTGTCTGACCCTATTATAAAGACCAAAAGTCAAAATGTGGTCAAGAAATTAAAAAAATAATTATTCCAATCGCACATTCCTATGGTGTAAAGAGATTATATCTCT
The DNA here is from genome assembly GCA_948330435.1 of uncultured Lachnoclostridium sp. Taxonomy (GTDB): domain Bacteria; phylum Bacillota; class Clostridia; order Lachnospirales; family Lachnospiraceae; genus Laedolimicola. The sequence goes on from CAOJBY010000007.1 coordinate 24,188, forward strand.
TTGGCTCCTATGCAAAAGGCACAGCAAACGAGAAAAGCGATATAGATTTACTTGTGGAAAAGGGTAAGCCGATTTCCTTGCTTAAATTTTCCGGGATGCGTCAGATGGTTCAAGAGGCACTGAATCTCTCGATTGATTTGGTCACCACGGCTGGCATTGAGGATGACTTTAGAAAAGAAATAGCAGGAACGGAGATTATAACGGGCAGGGTTCATCACAGTGAGTAGCGGACCCCGCCTTTTTCCTTTACTGAATGAAAAAGGTCTGATAAAAACAGCACTGGCTAAGGAGCTTGGTATTTTCTCACGTACAGTGGCAAAAATCGGGCGGGGAGAGAAAATAGCTGATCATGTTCTTAAAAAAATAGCTGTTTTTTTGGTTGCTCTGCATATGAATTATGCCTGACCATTTCGGATAACCGTTTTCTTCAAACACTTAGAGATGAAAAAAGCATCCGTATGTCCGGAGGTCTGTACCATGAACTTCAAGTACGGATGACCTATCATTCCATTCACATAGAGGGCAGCAGGCTCAGCGAAGATCAGACACGGCTGATTTTTGAAACAAACACAATCGATATCGGAAAAGGTATCCCTGTTGATGATATTATTGAAACGGTCAATCATTTTCGGGCCATTGACTTTTGTATCGACATGGTGGAAGAACCGCTTAGTTTGAAATCCAGTTGTAAAACCCTCTTTGGAGAATTTTTTGATGCCGCTGATAGAGGGGGATTGGGGAGAAAATTATTCGAAAATGAGTATAATACTAAGTAAGAAGTTCGGATGAACCTCTTATTATTCTGCCGGAACTGCATATCGGCATTGATAGAAAAGGTGCAGAGATAAATGGTATTGTGAGAAAAGTAATCAGATTAAATAAAAAGGGCATTCGGATTGTTTTGACGGACATAAATCATATCTTGAATGGATTAGATGAGGAAAGATAAAAATCATTTTGATTTTAAGGGCATAATGACCTTTGGTCTGTTCTTTTTGGCATTGCTTACATTCGTTTTTACGTTTTGTAAGTAAGCCTATATAGAAAAACCACCCCAAAACTTTGACCGAGTACGGGGTGGGCTTTTCTATCTCATCACGGAAATACGCACCGCAAGCTTTATTGTCACACATGCACCTCCGAAGGTCCCGTTGGAGAGCTTAAGACTTCCGCCATGCTTCTGACTGAGAATACGGCTTGTAGCCAGTCCCAGGCCCATATGTTCCCCTGTTTTATCCTCAGAGTATAGAAACGTATTCTTTTTACGGAGCATTTTCCCTGAAAAGCCTTTGCCATCGTCGGATATGGTGATTGTAAGCATATCACCAACAAGAGAGCACCCAAGGCTCACATTACTCCTGGCATACCGCAGGGCATTGGAGAAGAGATTTTCAACAATGCGGTAAAAGATCTGCTCATCCAATTGCACCTGGCATTCGGGAACGTCAAAATGGCATGCAAGCGTAAGCCCCTGCTGTTCGGTAAGAAGCGAAAGGCTTTCCCCGGCCCTCTTAAGAAATTCTGGCAGGAGGACAGCCGAATACGTTACCTCTGTCTCTTCCAGAGCGTTCAGGTCACGGATATAATCTGTATAACGCTCCAGACGCTTTGCGGTGATCCCAAGGTTGGACAGGGTATGCCGCAATTCCTCCTCGCCAAGATTTTCATTTGCCAGGCCCTGCTGTATATATTCCACGTAGCCCTCCACAATCGCTATGGGATTTCTGAGGTCATGGGCCACAGATGCCTGCAGAAGCTTTCGCTGCTCAAGCATGCTCCAAAGCTGCCGATTGTTGTCATAGAGAGCCTGCCGCATTTCCTCAAATGCCAGGCAGAGCCTGCCAAGCTCGTCATCCCCCTTATAATCAATGGTAAAATCAAGATCCTGCTCCCGGATATGCCTTGTGGCATCCGCAAGGACCTGAATGGGCGGCCACAGCTTTTTCCGGTAAAACCACCAGGCACACAGGGTGATGGCGATGACCGAATAGAGAAACGGAAGTCCGACCATGAAAATGCCTGCAGTCCGGTACAGAAGCTGCTGCTTTGGGCGGAGTGTGGAAAAGCCGGACTCGATTCTCTCGATGGTAAATTCCGTATTCTCCAGGCTCGCTTTTTCATGCTCATCGGGAGAGATCAGCATCCCCAGCTCCGAGGGTGCATCCAGGGTAAATCGCTGCTGTGCCTCGGATACGGTTCCGTCCGCCATAACCGTCCGGGTGTGCAGCCAGACCTCCTGGGAGTCGGGAAGTATCGCCTTTCGTATGCGGTAGCACCCATAAATCGTCAGGGCGGAGATTGCAAAAACACTTAGCATGGTAATGGCAAGCGCCCAGATAAAAGCATTTTTAATTGATTTTTGTTTCCTTATTTTTTCCATCGGTATCCCATCCCCCAGACAGTTTCGATATATTCCCGGCCTGCAGCGTCGGCAAGCTTGTTTCTGATTTTTCGGATGTGCTCTTTTATGACATTGCTGTCCCCCTCGGCATCAAGCCCCCAGACGGCTTCGTAGATCCGTTCCTTGTCAAATATCTGGTTGGCGTTGCTCATCAGAAACTCCACAATATCAAATTCCCGGTTTGACAGGTTCAGTGGCTGTTCCCCATAAAAAATTCTCCGTTCCGCAAGATTTACGATGAAGCCCTGGGAGGAGACGATCTTAGGCGTACATTTGCTTCTTGCGTCTCTTCGCAGGTGGGCTTCTATCCTTGCGGTCAATTCCAGCAGACTAAAGGGCTTAGTGATGTAATCATCGCCCCCGGCCTGCAAGCCGTTTACCTTGTCCTGCTCGGTAATCCGGGCCGTCAGAAACAGAATCGGGCAGGCCACGTTGCTGCGGATCGTTTTACACAGCTTAAGGCCGTCCATTTCAGGCATGTTGATATCAAGCAGGATCAAATCCGGATAGGTGTTCAGCATGGATAACGCCTGCCCGGCATTTTCCGCTACAAAGGTTGTGTATCCGCATTTTTGCAGGTGGCTTGAAAGCAGCTCCGTCAGCATTTCTTCATCATCTATGATGAGTATTTTGTATGCCATCGTAAATCCCTCCTCTTTTTAATAGGATAAGATGGAAAAGTCAAAAAATGGTCAATTTTATACCGTATATAGTGTAGCTCTTTGCATGAATGGTATCAAGTGGGCGGACGTGAATATTTTTGATAAGATTTTTTCACAATCTGTTCACATGCTTCTTTAGTCAGGCTTTAGGCACCACTGGTATTTTAGATGGGAAATCAATTGGTACAGCTTTGCAGATAATTCATTGTTATCGACGCAATGCTGTACGATAAAAGAGAAACAAGGAGGCTTTAAGATGATTTCATTTCATCATGATTTCAGCCCGGATTCTTCGAAAGGAGTAAATTTGCGTTGAATGACAAGAATGAGACATTCCGTCACGAATTGAAATATCAGATTGGCATTGGGGATTACTATGCTATCCGTCAAAGGCTGCGTCCGGTTATGAAGCCTGACGAACATGCGGCCGCCCACGGGCGGTATCTGATTCGGAGTATTTATTTCGACAATGTGTACGACAAGGCCCTGCGTGAAAAAATCAGCGGCGTGCAGAAGCGGGAGAAATTCCGCATCCGCTATTATAATGATGATTTTTCGTTCCTTACACTGGAGAAAAAGATGAAATGGAACAGTCTGTGCATGAAAATGGATGCAAGACTTACAAAAGAGGAATGCAGGTCCATACTGGCCGGAAATACGGGTTGGATGATAAGCCATTCCTCCGGCCTGGTGCGGGAGCTGTACTGCAAGATGAAGAGTCAGCAGCTTCGGCCGAGGGTTCTGGTTTCCTATGTGCGGGAGCCCTATGTGTATGCGGCCGGAAATGTCCGGGTTACCTTTGATTCGGATATTCGGAGCACGTTATTTCACAGGGGATTTTTAGAAGAAGCCGTGACGGATATCGGCGTGGCCGACAATCCGGGCGAGATGATTCTGGAAGTGAAATTCGACGCTTTTCTACCGGAGGTGATTCAGACACTTCTGCAGACAGAGGGAATCCGGCAGCAGGCGTATTCCAAATATGGGGCATGCCGCAGATTTGGTTAAAGAAAGAACTTAAAACAGCAATGTTACGGAACTGGAAAACAGCAACACCATGTACAGTGCACAGAACAATTTGCAGACACATTTTTAAGTGGCTGAAAATTGTTCTATTACGGGTGTACTGTACATGGTGTTGCTGGACTGGAATAGGAGAAAGAGATGAATTTTAATGATATTTTTAAATCCAGCTTTTTAGAGAGCGTTACGGAATTTTCAATGATTGACACTTTAATAGGATTGGCGGCCGCCCTGGTGATCAGCCTGTTCATTTTCGTTATTTACAAAAAGACCCTGATTGGCGTTATGTATTCTGAGGGCTTTGCCTTAACGCTTGTGGGACTGTCGCTTGTAACAACACTTGTAATTATGGCGGTTACATCCAATGTGGTTCTGTCTCTTGGCATGGTGGGTGCCCTGTCCATTGTCCGTTTTCGAACGGCAATCAAAGAGCCGGTGGAAATTGTATTTTTATTCTGGGCACTGGCCGCAGGCATTGTGATTGGAGCCGGCATGATCCCTCTGGCCATGATTGGCTCGGCGGTCATTGGTATCATTTTACTGCTGTTTGCCAATCGAAAGATCCACAACTGCCCTTATATCCTTGTGCTGAATTTACAGAATGAGAAAGCAGAGGATGCCGTTTTACAGATTCTGAAGCAGAGCGTGGAACATTACATAGTAAAATCCAAAACAGTAAATACAGCCGGCATGGAGCTGACGGCAGAACTCCGCACAAAAGATGCCGCCACCGCATTCGTCAATCGGATTCACGATGTTCCGGGCGTGGAGAGTGCAACCCTGGTGAGCTACAACGGCGAATATATGTCTTGACGGAGGATCAGGCTATGATTGCACAGAAATATATGACCAGGGTTGCTGCGGTGCTTATGGCTGCTGCCGTCTGCCTGTGTCTGGCTGCGATAGGTTCCGCAGGAGAGATGGCAGAGGTTTTCGGTAGATCAGGCATTGGAATGGAGTATGAATCCAGGCTCTTTGACACGGATGAGATCCTCCGTATCAATCTTGTGATGGAAGAAGACGAGTGGGAGGATATGCTTGCCAATGCCATGGAGGAAGCCTACTATGCCTGTGATGTGGAAATCAATGGGGAAATGTTTTACCATGTGGGTATCCGTCCGAAAGGGAACACGAGCCTTACGTCTATTGCAAGTGACCCGGATACGGACCGGTACAGTCTGAAGCTGGAATTTGATCAGTATGAGACCGGCCAGACCTGCTACGGATTGGACAAATTGATCCTGAATAATCATTATGCTGATGCGACCAGTATGAAAGAGGCATTGGTTTATGATATGTATCAATATCTGGGTGCAGATGCTTCCCTTTATAATTATGCGGAAATATCGGTCAACGGCGAATACTGGGGCTTGTATCTGGCACTGGAAGCAGTTGAGGACAGCTTTCTTCTGCGTAATTACGGAACGGAAAATGGTGCACTTTATAAGCCGGACAGTATGAATATGGGAAATAAGGGAGACGAAAGCTTCCACGATATGCAGCCGCAGGAACGGCAGCAGGAGCAGGAACAGTCGCAGGATCGGGAAAGAAAGGAAGAGTTTAAGCCCGGCGGGCATGGCGATTTTTCTATGGGCGGCAGTGGTGCCAATTTGAATTATACGGATCAGGATCTGGACAGCTATTCCATGATCTGGGAGGGAGAGGTGACGGATACTGGGGAAGTGGAACATAAACGTGTAGTAGAAGCACTGAAAAATATCTCGGAGGGTACGGATCTGGAAAATTATATGGATGTAGATAATCTTCTGAAATATATGGCCGTTCACATTTTTTCCGTTAATGAGGACAGTCTGTCGGGAATGATGGCACATAATTATTACCTGTATGAATCTGTCGGACAGCTCAATCTTCTTCCCTGGGATTATAACCTTGCTTTTGGCGGTATGGGTGGTATGGGCGGCAGTAACGGCAGCAGTGATAGCAACGACAGTGCAACACGTATGGTCAACAATGCCATCGATCATGCATTTTCCGGTACGGAATTTTTTGATACGCTTATGGAGAATGAGGAATATCATGCAAGGTATTACGGTTATCTGAAGCAGCTTGTGGAGGAATACATAGATGAGGGTGGGTTTGAGTCGTTTTACCGCCGCACACGCAATCAGATTGATTCGTTGGTGGAACAAGATCCTACGGCTTTTTATAGCTATGAAGAATATGAGGAAGCGGTGGATACGCTTTATGAGATTGTGCGACTTCGTGGCCAGTCCATAGGCGGGCAGATAGAGGGGACGATTCCCTCTGCCGAGGAAGAGCAGAGAGATTCGGATACGCTGATCGATGCCTCACATCTGGATTTGAGTGTGATGGGGAGTATGCATACGGGGGATCGGATGCGGGAGTGGAATGAGGAGGAAAGTGCTGTGGAGGCTATGGCGGAGCCTCTGGACAGTGGCGGATTTCCCCGGGAGCCTGAGTTGTCTGCGGATGCAGGTAGAACGATCACGGATAATCTGATTTTGTATGGCGTATGTGCAGGCATTTTGGTGATTGCTCTTGTATTTGTGAAACAGTACCAGAGACGGGGGCGGAAGCTCTGATTTTTTGTAACAAACAATATGTAATGACCTCTATTTTGTATGTGGTAAACCTTGTTAACTTTGATGTTTTTCAACTCATAGTATACGGGGAAATTCACGAAACTACAAATTGGAGGTCATTACATATTGTCTGTTATGGGGAATTTGCAGGTTTTTTTGTTAGTCATTGCCATGATCCACTTTTATATGCTAGAATGAAAACAGTTTTGTTGCGAGAAGAGTTACTGCTTGTTGAATAGTGTGCTGATATGTTTGGAATTGGACGAACATGACGTTGACAGGTGGTAGAATAGAAGAGGTATTATGGGAAAATCACTCTATATTGCGGAGAAGCCCAGTGTGGCCCAGGAGTTTGCCAAGGTGCTGAAGCTTAGTACTTCCCGGCGTGATGGATATCTGGAGGGGGAGGACAGTATTGTAACCTGGTGTGTGGGACATCTGGTCACTATGAGCTATCCGGAGGTCTACGATCCAAAATATAAACGGTGGAGCCTTAGTACGCTGCCGTTTTTGCCAAAGAAATTTAAGTATGAGATTATCCCTGCCGTGAGTAAGCAGTTTGGGATTGTTAAGGGTCTGTTAACCCGGCCGGATGTGGAGACGATCTATGTCTGCACCGATTCCGGACGGGAGGGAGAGTATATCTATCGCCTGGTGGAGCAGATGTCCGGCGTTAAGGGCAAGAAACGCCGCCGGGTGTGGATCGATTCCCAGACAGAGGAGGAGATCTTAAGGGGAATACGGGAAGCAAAAGATCTTTCGGAATATGACAATCTTTCCAGTGCTGCATATCTTAGGGCTAAAGAGGATTATTTGATGGGAATTAATTTTTCCCGTCTGTTGACGCTGAAATACGGAGATACCATCTCCAATTATCTGAAAGTGAACCGCACGGTCATTTCGGTGGGTCGGGTTATGACCTGTGTCCTTGGGATGGTGGTGAAACGGGAAAGGGAGATTCGGGAGTTTGTAAAGACTCCATTTTACCGGGTGGAGGAGGAATTCCTCTTAAGCGGCCGGGAAGCGAAAGGTGAGTGGCGGGCTTTGGAGGGCTCTGCTTATTTTCAGTCGCCGAAGTTATACAAGGAAAATGGTTTCCGGAAGAAAGAGGATGCGGAAAGTCTGATTGATTTTTTGAAAGAGGAACAGCCCGTAAAGGCAACGGTTTTTTCTCTGGAACGAAAAAAAGAGAAGAAGAATCCGCCCCTTTTGTTCAATCTGGCGGAGCTTCAGAATGAGTGCTCCCGGCTGTTTAAGATCAGTCCGGATGAGACGCTTCGAGTTGTTCAGGAGCTGTATGAAAAAAAGCTGGTGACTTATCCCAGAACGGATGCCCGTGTGCTCTCAACGGCGGCGGCAAAGGAGATTGGGAGGAATATTGCCGGTCTTCGGAATTATCCGAAAGTGTCGGCTTTTGCAGGGGAGGTTCTGGCAGGGACAGCCTGGAAGAATCTGGCCAAGACACGTTATGTAAATGATAAGCAGATTACGGATCACTATGCCATCGTGCCTACGGGACAGGGCTTTGGAGTGCTAAAAAGTCTGAATACTCTGGCGGAGCAAATCTATGAGTTGATCACCCGGCGGTTTCTTGCTATTTTTTATCCGGCGGCGGAGTACCAGAAAGTGCAGCTCGTGACGATGGTGAGGGGAGAGAAGTTCTTTTCCAGTTTTAAGATTCTCTTGTCAGAGGGATATCTGAAAGTGATGCCTGCCGCTTCCTCTGATAGCGGGAAGAAAAAAGGTGAGGAGACAGAAGAGGTCCGTTGTGATACGCAATTTCTGGAACTCTTGAAGCATCTGAAAAAGGGAGATTCGGTGGAGGTCCGGAATTTCGTGATTAAGGAGGGAGAGACCTCGCCGCCGAAACGGTACAATTCCGGTTCCATGATTCTTGCCATGGAAAATGCGGGACAGCTCATTGAGGACGAGGAACTGCGGGCACAGATTAAGGGAAGCGGCATCGGAACCAGTGCGACCCGGGCGGAGATTCTGAAAAAATTAGTAAACAATAAATACATAGCTTTAAATGCAAAGACCCAGATTATCACCCCCACTCTTTTGGGAGAAATGATTTATGATGTGGTTCGGGCTTCGATCTACAGTCTTTTGAATCCGGAACTGACGGCCAGCTGGGAAAAGGGATTGACCCAGATGGTGGAGGGCAGTATTACGGAAGAGTTCTATATGCAGAAGCTGGAGAAGTTTATTACCGATAAGACCCAGGCCGTGCTGGGGGCGGACTATCGGAGAGCCCTCCTGCCTTGCTTTGATACGGCTTCCGGATTTTATAAGACCTCAAAGAAAAAGCCGGGGGATAAATCTTCTGGGCGGCAGAATCAAGTTGTAACAAAAAAAGAAAAAGGAGAACAATGATGAAAGAATTAGAAGTAAAAAGCATGTACACATTGACGGAGACACTGGCGGCACCCTTGCTGTCCGAGGTGACCTATCCCTGGGAGGCGTTACCGAAGATCAGTAGCTTTATTCTGGAGCTTGGGGCAACCTTAAGTGAGGAAGAGTATGAGAAACGGGGAGAGAATATCTGGGTTGCCCGTTCCGCAAAGGTGGCTCCCACTGCATCCATTACCGGTCCTGCCATTATCGGAAAGAATGCAGAGGTGCGTCACTGTGCATTTATCCGTGGCAATGCCCTGGTAGGAGAGGGGGCTGTGGTAGGCAATTCTACGGAGCTTAAGAATGTGATTCTCTTTAACAAGGTCCAGGTGCCCCATTACAATTATGTGGGGGATTCCATTCTGGGTTATAAGGCCCATATGGGAGCCGGTTCCATTACCTCCAATGTAAAGTCTGATAAGCTTCTGGTAAAGGTTCACGCACCGGAGGGAGATATTGAGACGGGTATGAAAAAATTCGGAGCTATGATTGGAGATGAGGTGGAGGTTGGCTGCGGTTCTGTGCTGAATCCGGGTACGGTGATTGGGAAAAACAGCAATATTTATCCCCTGTCCTCCGTGCGGGGCGTAGTTCCGGCCGATTCTATCTACAAAAAGCAGAGTGAGGTAGCAAAGAAGAGGTGAATGTTCCCATGAAAAAGCCTTTGACTGGAAGTGCACTTAAATGGATTGCCATTCTTACGATGCTGATTGATCATGTGGGAGCATGTCTTATCGAGGTGTTTGCGATGAATGCTTATGGCACATCACCGCTGGCCGGGCGGCTTACCGGAGAACAGATTATGGCGTGGTATGATTTTGACATTTATCTACGTCTCATTGGGAGAGTTGCTTTTCCAATCTTTTGCTTCCTGTTAGTGGAGGGGGCTGTACATACCCGGAATATAGGGAAATATATGATTCGTCTGACGCTGTTTGCCCTTTTGTCAGAGATCCCTTTTGATCTTGCTTTTCATAATATGCCTTTTTTTGCAGGAAGCCAGAATGTATATCTCACTCTTGCTCTGGGGCTTTTAGCCGTGTGGATTCTGAAAGGATTTAGAGGGCAGGTTTGGAGACTTCCTTTGGGACTTCTGCCTGCTTTTGCCGCATGGCTTTTGCAGACGGATTACGGGGCTGTGGGGGTTCTGGTGATTGTTCTTATGTATCTTCTGCGGAAACAGCCGTGGCTTCGGGCTGTGGCTTGTGTCATTGTGCTTGTGACATTTAATTCTCTGGAGTGGCCGACGGCGTTCTCCTTTCTTTTGATTGCTCTGTATAATGGCGAAAGAGGGCAGCAGCCCAAGTACTTTTTCTATGGATTTTATCCGGTGCATTTGATGGTGCTGTGGGTGATTGGGAGGTTTTGCCTGGTGTACGTCTGAACTGTAGCTATGCGTGTAAATTGTTATATGTCAGAACGGTGCATCTATTGACAAAAAAGGAAATTTTTTGTACACTGAGAACGGTTCGGACTTATATAAATTCATAATAGGTTGAATGTTTCTACCAACTACCGTAATAGTTGACTATAGGTCTCCCCCAAGGAGGAGCTATATCATCATTACGGTATTTTTGTTTAGAGACATCCGAGGATACCGGAAAAAGAAAATGTGAGGGTATGGACGGGATAAACGGGGAAGAGTAAAAGCAGAAAACACGATGGAACTGGAATGGAGGTAGACCATGAGAAACACAGATATTTGTATCATTGGAGCAGGACCGGCGGGCATTTTTACGGCTTTGGAGATGCTGAAGCAGGGAAGTAAAAAACATATCCTGCTAGTGGAAAAGGGAAGACCGGTGGAGAAGCGGACTTGCCCCAAGTCAAAGACAAAGGAATGCGTAAACTGCAAGCCTTACTGCAACATAACCACAGGATTTTCCGGAGCAGGGGCATTTTCGGACGGAAAGCTTTCTTTAAGTTATGAGGTGGGCGGCGATCTGCCAAGGCTTATTGGAGAGGATTTCGCCCAGGAAATGATTGATTATACGGATAAGATTTATCTGGAATTCGGTGCGGACACGAAAGTGGAGGGTGTGGGCAACGAAAAGGGTGTCAAGGATGTCCGCAAGCGTGCCATTCAGGCCGGATTAAAGCTGGTAGACTGTCCTATCCGCCATCTGGGAACGGAGAAAGCCCAGGAGATCTATTATCAGATTGAGCAATATCTTTTGGAGCATGGGGTGGAGATTCTGTTTGGATATCACTGCAGAGATTTGGTGGTGGAGCAGGATGTCTGTAAAGGAGTTGTCATTGAAAAAGCCGGAGCCGGAACAGAGGAGGAGACTGTTTATGCAAAGCACGTAGTAGTTGCTACCGGACGCAAGGGAGCAGACTGGCTGGAGAAGCTATGTGAAGAGCACGGAATTGCTCATCAGCCGGGAACGGTAGATATCGGTGTCCGTGTGGAGGTACGCAATGAGATCATGGAGGATGTCAATAACATTCTGTATGAATCCAAGCTTATCGGATATCCGCTTCCCTTTAAAAACAAAGTCCGTACTTTCTGCCAGAATCCCGGTGGCTTTGTGAGCCAGGAGAACTATGATAATGATCTGGCAGTAGTAAATGGTCACTCTTACAAGGATTTGAAATCCAATAACACCAACCTGGCCATCCTTTGCTCTCACAATTTCACCCATCCTTTCAATCAGCCCATTGCCTACGCAAAGAAAGTGGGAGAGCTCACAAATATGCTGGGAGACGGCAAGATCCTGGTACAGCGTTACGGGGATATCCTGGGCGGAAAGCGGACCTGGCAAAAAGAACTGGCACAATCCAATGTGCATCCATCCCTGCCGGACGCAGTAGCAGGTGACATAACAGCAGCCATGCCCTACCGTGCCATGATAAACATTATCAACTTCATTCAGTCCGTGGACCACGTAGTTCCCGGTTTTGCAGCCAATGAGACCCTCCTCTACTCACCGGAGTTAAAGTTCTACAGCAACCGAATCCAAATGACACCGGACTTCACCACAAACATCAGGGGCCTCTACTGCCTTGGAGATTCCAGCGGCTGGACCAGGGGCTTGATGATGGCATCCATGATGGGCGTCCTCATGGGACGCAGATTAGCAGAAGAAAAGTAAGGTAAGAATAATTTTAAACATACACTGTCAGCCTCCGGGCAGCAGCAAATAAAAATCTGAAAAACCACTGGACGAAATCCAGAATTTATGAGAAAATATAATCAAATGCGACAAGCCCTAGAAACCTTACGGCGGCCGCTTAAGATTTTAACTTAACTTGAAAGGAGTTTTAAAATGATTTATTCACACGAAGTTGAGAAGATGTGTCCGGTAGCACAGGGCGTAAATCATGGCGCTGCTCCGATTCCGGAAGAAGCAAAGTGGGTACAGGCAAAAGAGATCAAAGATATTTCCGGTTTGACACATGGTGTAGGCTGGTGTGCACCTCAGCAGGGAGCCTGCAAGCTGACCCTGAATGTAAAAGAGGGGATTATTCAGGAAGCACTGGTAGAGACCTTAGGGTGCTCCGGAATGACCCATTCCGCAGCAATGGCATCTGAGATTTTGCCGGGAAGAACACTTCTTGAGGCACTGAACACCGACCTTGTCTGTGATGCAATCAATACGGCTATGAGAGAGCTGTTCCTGCAGATCGTATACGGAAGAACCCAGTCCGCTTTTTCCGAGGACGGACTTCCTATCGGTGCCGGCCTTGAGGACCTTGGAAAGGGCCTTAGAAGCCAGGTAGGAACCATGTATGGAACTCTGAAAAAAGGACCCCGCTACCTGGAGATGGCAGAGGGCTATGTAACCGGAATCGCTCTGGATGCAGAGGATCAGATTATTGGCTACAAGTTTGTAAACCTTGGAAAGATGACCGATTTCATCAAGAAAGGTGACGATGCCAACACAGCCTGGGAGAAGGCACAGGGACAGTATGGTCGTGTAGATGATGCAGTGAAGATCATCGACCCGAGACAGGAATAAGCGAGGAGGTAGACGAAGATGGCATTATTTGAATCATATGAAAGACGAATTGATAAAATCAATGAGGTATTAGGCGGCTACGGCATCGCTTCCCTGGAAGAGGCAGAGAAGATTACAAAGGATGCTGGTCTTGATGTATACAATCAGATCAAGGGTATTCAGCCTATCTGTTTTGAGAATGCATGTTGGGCTTACACTGTAGGTGCAGCTATTGCAATCAAGAAAGGCTGCCGTAAGGCTGCAGATGCAGCAGCAGCCATCGGTGAGGGACTTCAGTCTTTCTGTATTCCCGGATCCGTTGCGGATACCCGTAAGGTAGGTTTGGGACATGGAAACCTTGGCAAGATGCTTCTGGAAGAGGAGACCGAGTGCTTCGCATTCCTGGCAGGCCATGAGTCCTTTGCGGCAGCAGAGGGTGCTATCGGTATTGCCGAAAAGGCAAATAAGGTTCGCCAGAAGCCCCTGCGTGTTATCCTGAATGGCCTTGGAAAGGATGCTGCTCAGATTATTGCAAGAATTAATGGATTTACATATGTAGAGACCGAGTACGATCCCTACACCAATGAAGTAAAGGAAGTATTCCGCAAGGCTTACTCTGAGGGACTCCGTGCCAAGGTTAACTGCTATGGTGCTAACAGTGTTCCGGAAGGTGTTGCGATCATGTGGAAGGAGAGTGTAGACGTATCCATCACCGGTAACTCTACCAATCCTACACGTTTCCAGCATCCGGTAGCAGGCACCTACAAGAAAGAGAGACTGGAAGCGGGTAAGAAGTACTTCTCCGTTGCATCCGGTGGCGGCACAGGCCGTACTCTTCATCCCGACAACATGGCAGCAGGACCGGCTTCCTATGGTATGACCGATACACTGGGACGTATGCATTCTGACGCTCAGTTTGCAGGCTCCTCTTCCGTACCGGCTCATGTAGAGATGATGGGTCTTATCGGTGCAGGTAACAACCCCATGGTTGGTATGACTGTGGCTGTGGCTGTTTCCATCGAGGAAGCTGCGAAGGCTGGTAAGTTCTAAAAAGAAATGTTTAAATATTTCGCAGGCATAACAGCCTGCGAAATTTTTTTGCCCGAAATGCCGATTTTCCGCATTAAAATAAAGTCAGAATTATTATTTAGAAAAATATAATTGACAAATAAAGAAAGTAATGATAAAATAAAAAAAGTAAAAGAAAGATATAAAAATGAATAAAAAGGAAAAAGAAACTTATACGGAAAATAGGCGATTGAAACGGAACGAAATACAGAGTAAAGGCTTCTTCGGGCAAAGGGAAACTAAAGCAAAGTATAAAAAGAGAAGTGAGGTTTCATATCGTGTATAAAATCGAGAGACAGGAAAAAATATTAGATTATATCAATGAAAAAAGCAGAGTCAGTGTAATAGAACTAAGTGAGGTGTTCCAGGTTTCCAAAGTGACTATACGGGCGGATATTGATGAACTGGCAATAAATGGATTGGTAAATAAAACTCATGGAGGTGCTGTGAGTAAAAATATCGGAATATCTTCTGAAATTCCTTATGAGATTAAGAATCAGAGCAACATAAAGCAGAAGCGAAAGATAGCAAAGGTTGCTTTGCGGTATATAACGAAAAATGATGTGATTATATTAGATTCCGGCTCTACCACATTTCAGTTAATAGAAGGTCTGCCGGATGGGATAACGGTTATTACAACAGATATCCTTGTGGCTGTTGAAATAATAAAGAGTAAAAAAGATATACAGCTTATTATGCCGGGAGGTGAAGTGCAAAAATCGGTATATACATTGGAAGGGATTGACACAATACACTTTTTGGAAAATTTACATGCGGACAAGGTTTTCCTTTCCTGTGATGCATTGGATTTTGAATTTGGCGTTTCTGACAGATCGAGGCTTTCGTCGGCAACAAAACAAGCAATGATAGAAGCATCATCAAAAGTAATTCTGCTGGCAGATTCTTCGAAGTACCCTGTTAAGCTGTCGTCAAAAGTTTGTTCTTTGAATTGTCTGGATATTTTAATTACAGACAGAATAAAAATGGGAATGCGTGAAAAATGTCAGGATGTGGGGATTGAGGTTTTAGAAACAGATTAAGGAGTGACAAGATGGGATACTTAGTAGACTTGGATGGGCAGGTAGCACTGGTTACGGGTTCTGGCCAGGGAATTGGAGCGGCTATTGTACAGAAGTTGTCGGAAGCCGGTTGTCAGGTGATAATGAATGATGTATGTGAAGAAAGCCTTGTGGAGCATACACTACAGGAATGTGAACAGGTTGGGAAACGTCCTTTTTACATAAGATGTGATATTTCTGATGAACAACAGGTGCAGAAGATGATTCAGAAAATCGTTGATAAATACGGACGTTTGGACATTCTGGTGAATAATGCAGGAATTGTTGCTGACTGGGATAAAAGCTATGCAGTAAATACGAAAGGGATGTATTATTGCTGTGAAGCAGCCAGACCCTATCTGCAGCAAACAAAAGGAAGGATTGTGATACTGACTTCAGCATCTGTTTTTTCAGGTGGAACCGGATTCCCTCAATATAATGTTACAAAAGCAGGATGTTATGCACTGACGCTTTTTCTGGCACGTAATTATGCAAAATTGGGAATTCGGGTAAACGGGGTTGCACCAGCAGTTATTATGAGTAAAATGCTTGTGACACGTTTTGGCTCGGAGGAAGCAGTTCGTGAGCACTATAGAGATATTATGCCTCTGGGGAAAATAGGAATGCCTGAGGATATTGCAAATATTGTATTGTTCCTTAGCTGTGAACTGTCAGACTATATGACGGGTGAAGTGTTGATTGCAGATGGAGGAAGGATGCATATAGGTTAGGAGGAGCAGAAAATGAGAATGGAATTATTAAAAGAACTATGTGAGATATCGGCAATTTCCGGTCATGAGGATGCGTTGATTCATTATGTGACAGAATACCTGAGAAATTGCACTTCAGATGTTCATGTAGATAAACTGGGAAATGTAACAGCTACCTTTTATGGAACAGACAAGGATGCTTCTTCCATTGCATTCTTTGCTCATTTGGATGAAATTGGCCTGATTGTCAGAAAAGTGGAAGAAAACGGATTCCTGCGGGTAGAACGGCTGGGTGGTGTTCCGGAACGTGCACTGGTGTCTCTTGGAGTACAGGTACACAGCCTGGATGAGGGGAGAAACTATCCTGGTGTCTTTGGAATCATTTCTCATCATATTACACCGGCTGATAAAAAATATGCAGTATCAACAACAGAGGACTTATATATTGACTTGGGAGTATCCTCCCGTCAGGAAGTTTTAGATATGGGAATTGATGTGGGCAGCACGGTAACCTATGCCAATAATTTCCGTAAAATTGGAAATATGATTGTTTCAAAAGCTTTGGATGACAGAATGGGGGTTTATAATCTGTTGGATATGGCGGATTACCTGACGGATCACCCACAGAAAGCTACAATCTATTTAATATTTACAGTTCAGGAAGAGTTCAATATTCGGGCATGCACGCCCACCTTTAACCGCTTGAGACCGGATGCGGCAATTTGTGTTGATATCACTCCTTCCTGTGATACTCCGGATACAAAGGGGAAATATGACATAAGGATTGGAGACGGCCCGGCAATTATGTATATGAATTTTCATGGAAGAGGGACTTTGGGAGGATTGATTCCAAATCCTAAATTAAACCGGTTTATAGAAAAACTGGCAGGAGACAATCAGATTCCTGTCCAAAAAGAAGTAATCATTGGCGTGATTACGGATGATGCGTTTACACAACATGTTGGAGAAGAAGGAATCCCCATGGGACATCTTTCTATTCCGCTGCGATACACCCATTCTCCTGCAGAAGCTGCAAGTGCGGAGGATATTGATAATACAACAAAACTTTTGCTCAAAATCGCAGAAGCATTTAACCACCACACGGATTTAAGCCGGGGTTAAGCAGAAGCGTATTTGATAAATAAACGACTGGGTGGTGCGCAACGCCTGGAAAAAGGAAAGAAAGGGAAAAATGTATGTGGACTGAAGAGATTTTTGGCGTAAAAAAGCCGGTTATTGCAATGTGCCATTTACAGCCGTTGCCAGGTGACCCCTACTATGATAAGGCCGGGGGAATGAAAAAAGTAGTAGAAATGGCAAAAAGAGATATGCTTGCACTGCAAAATGGCGGTGTTGATGCAATTATGTTTTCCAATGAGTTCAGTCTTCCTTATCTGACGAAAGTTAGGACTGAAACGGTGGCTGCTATGGCTCGTGTTATTGGCGAGTTGATGACGGAAATCAAGATTCCTTATGGCGTTAACGTACTTTGGGATCCGGAAAAATCCATTGATCTGGCATCAGCAGTGGGAGCAAGCTTTGTCAGAGAGATTTTTACCGGTGTATATGCCAGCGATTTTGGACTTTGGGATACAGACTGTGGCAATGTAATCCGACATAGAAGAGCTGTGGATGCAGAAAATGTAAAGTTGTTGTTTAATATTGTTCCGGAAGCGGCAAAGTATATTCAGAGGGATGATGTGGTATCTATTGCAAAAAGCACAGTGTTTAATTGTAAGCCTGATGCCTTATGTGTAAGTGGCCTCACGGCAGGAGTGAGCAGCGATGCTGCAACGCTTCGGCTTGTGAAAGAGGCTGTTCCCGAGACCGTTGTGTTTGCAAATACAGGTGTACGTCCCGAGAATGTAGAGGAGCAGCTTTCTGTTGCAGATGGGGCTGTGACAGGAACAACCTTTAAACGGGACGGAAAGTTTGAAAATGAAGTAGATGAAGCACGTGTGAAGTATTTTATGGATAAAGTAAAAGCTTTCCGGAAAGGGTAAAAGCTTATGATAAAAATATTGCCATCCCTTGCATCTGCAAATCAGCTGAGACTTGAAGAGGAAATACAAAGAATCAGCTTTACCAGACATCTGCATTTTGATGTGGAGGACGGAAATTTTGTACCTAATATTACATTTGGTATGAAAACCATAAAGAGTGTGTGCTCTGTTCTGAATGACGTTTGTTGCGATGCACATCTTATGGTAGTTAACCCGATGGAATATATAGAGGAGCTTGCAGACCTTGGATTTTCGGCGGTTGCATTTCATTGGGAAGCAGCAGCTTATCCAATGCGTTTGATTAATTATATTCATGGTTTGGGGATGAAAGCGGGAATTGCGTTGAATCCAAGGACCTCTGCAAGTGAGATTATGGATTATCTGGAACGGGCGGATTATGTTTTGCTGATGTCATCCGAACCAGATGGGGAAGGAGAAGTATTTCAGGAGAAGGTGTTAGATAAAATTGCACTGCTGCGGAAGGTAAATTCTTTGATTGACATAATTGTGGATGGAGGTATCACAGAAAACAATTTTCAGAAAGTTGCCCAAAGAGGAGCCAGCGGAACTGTTCTTGGAAGAGCAATTTTTCATGCCGATGATCCTGAGCATTTCGTAAAAAGATTAACAGGAAAGGAATGAAAGTGCATGAAAAGAATTTTGTTTGTATGCGGGACAGGCGGTATTACCTCTACGGTTGCAGAAAATCACGTAATTGATGCATGCAAGAAAGCGAATGTGGAAGTGAAAACCATACGTTGTTCCCCCACAGAAATTAATTCCTTATTGGATGATATTGACTTTATTGTGGCAACGACTGCCATAGGCGATAATTATCCTGTGCCAGTTATCTCAGGAGTACCTTTGTTACTTGGCATTGGAAAAGATAAGGTTTTGGAACAGATTATTGAAATGGCAAAAAAATAACGATGAGAGGAGAAGGCCGTTATGTTAATGAATGCAATTAACTTTGTCATGGACGCAGGTTCGTCCGTATTTATGCCACTGATTATTCTTATACTGGGGTTGATTTTTGGCTTGAAATTCGCAAAGGCATTTAAAGCAGGTGTTGTTGTAGGTATTGGGTTTATTGGGATTAACTTGGTTTTGGGGATTTTGGGTGACAACCTGATGGTTGTAATCAACAGACTGGTAGAACTGTATAATTTTAAGCTTACATCCATTGATGTGGGCTGGACTATCGGTGCCACGATTGCATGGTCAACGGGCATTATTGTACCAATTATATTAGTTTCGGTCTTTGTAGTAAATATTATTTTGATTTTGGTTGGTTTTACAAAAACACTGGATGTAGATATCTGGAATTACTGGGGAGCATTATTTGTTGGAAATGCAATTTATCTCACTACGGGTAATATGGCAATTGGGGTTATTGCGGCTGTTGTAGCTACTGTTGTAATGTTGAAAATGGCTGATTATGCACAACCAAAGATAGAAGAGGCTTTTCAAATGCCAGGTATGACTGTGTGCAATATGGAAACTGTAAGCTGGGCCATTATTGGAGCTCCTTTAAACAAGCTGATTGATAAAATTCCTGTTATCAATAAGATTGACTGGACACCGGAAAAGATTCAAAACAAGCTGGGAACTTTTGGTGAACCCTGGTTTATGGGAGGAGCAATTGGTCTTATCCTTTCCCTCTTTGCCAGGCTGGATGCACAGACAGTACTTCAGGTGATGATTCATACGGCAGCAGCCATGTTTTTGCTTCCAAAAATGATTGGCGTTTTAATGGAAGGGTTGATGCCTATTACGGAAGCGGCAGCATCTTTTGTTCAGAAGCATTTTTCAGGTCATCAGATTAATATTGGATTGGATTCTGCCGTACTGGTTGGACATCCTGCAGTGGTGGCAACTACGCTGCTTCTGATTCCGACGATTTTAATTTTGGCAGTGATTCTTCCGGGAAATACTACACTTCCTTTAGCAGAATTGAGCGGAATTGGTTTTCTGATTGTATGGGCGGTACTCCCCTCCAAAGGAAATGTATTTCGTGGATGGCTGATTGGAACCGTGATTATGGCGGTGGTGCTTCTCTTGGCATCAAGCTGGGCACCGGTCATGACGGAACTTGGCAGGCAGGCAAGCTATGAGATTCCGGAGGGAGCCAGTTTGATTACCTGTCTGACCATTGGCGGGGAATGGGTATCCTGGCTGTTGTATAAGATTGCCGCATTGATATTTTAAATAGATTGTGTAAAAAGGAGTCTGGGGAATGGCTGAAAGAATACAGATTGTCAGAGCAACAGAGGAGGGGGATTACGAGCAAAGTGCTATGCTGCTTACGGTAAACGATCCCTGGGCAAAGCTGGGAAGAACCTATGCTTATTCTTACGATAAAGTGCATAATCCGGAGGATGAACTTATCGTAGCAAAAAAAGGTGAAAGAGTGGTAGGCTGTCTTTTGCTTGAGATGCATAGTACATTAAAAGCTTTTGTGCGGGCACTGTGTGTGTCTGCCGAATATAGAAGCCATGGAATTGGAGCTGACCTGCTGGCATTTGCGGAACACAGAGCATTTAAAGAGACTGCCAATGTATTCCTTTTTGTTTCTAGTGAGAGAGGAAAGAAATTTTATGAAACCAATGGCTATCAGGAAGTGGGATATTTGAAGGACCTTAACATTACGGGTGTAGGCGAGTGGATTATGCGAAAGACCATTGGACCTAATGATGAGGTGGAATACAATGAACTGGAGATTCTGGTGCTGGACGGAGATGCGGAAACACTGGAAGAGGCTATTCGCAATGCGGGCACAGCTATGTGCAAAAAGGGTCTGGTAAGGGATGTTTATGCAGAAAAGTGCATTGAGCGTGAAAAAATTTTTTCAACCGGGCTTCCTACAAATATTCCCGTGGCAATCCCGCATACGGATGCAAAATATGTGAATCGTGACTGTCTGTGCTTTCAGAGAATGAAAAAGCCTGTTGTGGCAATCGAGATAGGCGGAACGGAAGAACTTCCCTGTCAGATGGTTGTAAATCTTGGAATGACGGGAGCTGGTTCACAGGTAACCATGTTAAGTAAAATGATGGAGGTTCTTCAGGACGAAGCTTTTATGAATATCTGCCTAACAGGGCATCCGGATGAGGTAAAGGAAGAAGTAAAGAAAGTATTGGGGAACGCAATGCTTTAATATCGGACTCCTAGAGGTAATGGGATGAATGCAGATATCTGCATAGATTGATCGGATTATGAAGAGGTGTCACAAAATCAACGAAAGAATTGATTTTGTGGCACCTTTTTGGGCATGAACGGAATTTGCTTGAAAGATAAGTGTATAATTATCCCTAGCAGACAACAAAGAGCAGCTTGACAAGATGGAGGGGATGAAATTAAAATAATATAGAAAAACGAATACAAAAGATGTTGCGGAGGAAGAAGAAATAAATGGCACGTTACTTAGTGGGAAAAAGTGGATTCTTAAAGCAGACATGGGGATTCGTCCAGGCGGTAGAGGCGGCTGGCGATGGAGATGTCATTGAACTGGAGGAAGGGTTCAGCCCTTTTTATGAGCAGAATAATAAAGGGATAACCATTACCAAGAGTATTACGATCGAAGGACATCCAGATACGAATGGGGCTTTAACAAACATAATTGACGGGGTTGCTATAAGGAATGGAGCCGCTGTTACCTTAAAGAATCTGGAAGTACGCAGGAATGTAGAGAAAAGCAATAACATTAACGTGAAAGATGGCTCGGCTGTGACTGCGGAAAACATCATTCTTACCTCTTATGCGGCGGAAGGACAGAACTATCCTGTTGTCTATATGGCAAACGAGGCGAAAGCTTCCTTTTTTAATTGTGTGATTGAACCGGGAAATCTCCACGACCGAAATTATAGAGTTTATGTGGAAAATTCAACGTTGGAAGTATCTGATTCCACGATTCATGCAGGGATACACGCATCGAATTCCAGGCTGGATATTCAAAATTCCATAATTCGGTATCCAGAAGCGAATGCACTCTATGCCAATGGAAATAGTGTGATAACGATATCATCATCAACTTTAGAAGGAGGGTGTATCACGGAAAAAACGTCCTGGTCTTGTGTCAGATTGGTGGATTCAAAGCTGACTGCCACTGATATAGTTGTAAAACAACCAGGATATTATGGTGCATTTTATGCAACAAATGCTGAGCTTACCTTGAATGTGGGCACATATGATGCACTATACATAGAAAAATCGGCGGTTTCCATAGGATGTATTTGTGTTGTAGACAGTGTATTCATTTGTGACGGCTCACGTGTAAAGGCGGATGGAATTAGTATTGTTGGAAGGGCGAACGGAAAGGTTAATCTTTACATGAATAAGAAATCTTTACTGGAAGCAGGCTTCGTATCCTTTGGACAGCTATCGCAACCGAATATCAAAGCAGAACGGGATGCTACAATACATGTGGAGACGATGATGCAAGCGGCGTATGACCCGGAAAAATGGGAATTTATCACAGATGAACAAGGGTATTTGAAGAGAATGGGCGATGCCTCAAAGATAGAGTATTTTGGAGAATTGCCTGCATTCGAGCGTTTGAACCAGATGGTAGGAATTGCCAGTGTAAAGCAGAATGTGGAGGAATTTGTTGCCGTTGCCGAGATGAACAAAAAGCGTGAAAAGCAAGGGTTTAAAAATTCGGCCTTTTCGCTACACAGCATGTTTCTGGGAAATCCCGGGACGGGAAAAACAACCGTTGCACGTCTTATGGGTGAGATACTCTATGAAAAGGAGATAATCAGTTCCCCCAAATTTGTGGAAACTTCTCGTTCGGATCTGGTTGGCCGGTACATAGGAGAAACAGCGGTAAAGACGCGGGAAGTATTAGAGTCAGCACTAGGGGGAGTATTGTTTATTGATGAAGCATATACCTTATGGGCTGGCAATGATAATTCTCAGGATTATGGGATTGAAGCAATTAATGAAATTTTGAAATTCATGGAGGATCATCGTCAGGATATTGTTCTTATTTTTGCCGGTTATACCCATAGTATGGAACAATTTCTTGAAAGCAATGAGGGATTGAAAAGCCGCATTCCGAATACTTTCATATTTGAAGACTATACAGAGGAGGAATTGATCCGGATTGGTCTGGATGATCTGCATGGACAAAAGTATGAAACAGATGAAAAGGCATATGCAGATTTGGTATGTAGAAAGCATTCTGAATCCAATGATAATAGCAATGGCCGGTGGGTACGCAACCTGAATGAAAAGTTGATCCGAAAGATGGCAGTTCGTGTTTCAAGGGATCCGAATGCGAATTTGGTGTTGATTACGCAGGAAGATATAGATGCCGTATAAGTCAATGCCAGATACCAAAGAAAATGTATGATGAAGGGAGAAACAAAAGATGTCAAAGAATGATTATGTCAAACCACCAAAGAATTCTGTTTTTAAGAGTACTGCCGGAGCAATGAAAGGTGCTTACTCATATCTGCATCCGGATTACTGGAAACGGAAATTGATTCATCTGGTTGTTGTTATTCCGGTTGTATTGTTCATTGATACATTGGTTTACGCCTTAACGATACCGTGGAAGCCAACAATCATAGATACGATCATTCTTATTATTTTAACAATTCTAAGTGCATATTTTTATCCTTTTTCTCTCTGGTGGTATAAACAGAGCTTTGCTGGAGGCATTTTCAATGATATGCTTTATGTGGGGAGCATTTCAGGAGTGATATTAAGGAAAATGGGAACCTTGTTTTTCGGTATCATTCTTGCAGGAGTGCTGGCACCGATTACGGGACCGCTGACTTTGAGGAAGTGCAGGAAAAAGAATATGATCATTGGCGATGCCTGTGATTTTGAGTAAAAAGGCGATTGCTCAGACTATAAAAGTGTCACAAAATCAACGAAAGAATTGATTTTGTGACACTTTTCCGATTGGAGTTCCGGTTTATTTTTGCTTATTATACTCTGCCACTGCACGGTCAAAGCCCTGAATGTGATTAACAAACCAGTCTACCACATTTTTATTCACTTGCTGTACAAAAGCGTCTGTGGGACCCTCCTGATCCTCCAGCATCTCATACAGTTCTTTTATGCTCTGGACAAATTCCTGATGCTTGGCCTGATGCTCCTTGAGACCCGGATAACCAATCTCTTTCTGCAGTGCTTCCTCCTGAGAAAAATGATAATTGGTGTATTCCTCCAGATAATCAAGAGTATTCAGGGCCTTTATCTTGCCATCTCCTGTCTCGCAGGTTCGCAAGAGATCGTTGATCTTTCCGATCAGTTCCTGATGCTGTCCGTCGATCAGGTCATTTCCTGTTACCAGATCATTTGTAAATTCCATATATTGTACCACTTGAAATCCTCCTTTATTGCAACTTTTATGATTTTCCATTATAGCACGCTTGTACAGAAAATACTATCTCTTTTTACTGCAAATTCTGGTCTTTATCTCTTGTCTGAATGTTTTTTAACAGATCTTCTGCACAGATTCCATAAAGTTTTGAAAGAGCCAGTAAATTTGAGGTACTTGGATCCGATGTTCTTTCAGCAATTTGCCAAGAGATTTGCGGACCACGTTTTTTTCTTCCCGCACCTCTTTTGAAGAGAGATACTTTTTGAGTGCTTTTACAAGCAGTATAAACAGGTAAATAAACGCTGCTATAACAGCAAGATAAACGATAAGAGCCAGAATCCCATAAATAGTCATAAAGTACATAGATTTTCACTCCTTCCAATGAGCTTTTATTGATATATTGCTGAGTTTATTTTACCTTAAATTGCCCTTTACATCCACCAACTATTGAGCAATTATGGGTTGCGGCCCTGATTTATGGTTGAAAAGTTTTTATATTGCCCATATAATGAAGAAAAGTTCTTTAGAAAAGCAATTAAAATGATATAGAACTATATCGAAAGGCGTTTAGGAGTACAAAAATGATGAAAAGGCTGGTATTGTACCTGAGTGCGGTGTTATTACTGACAGGTTGTAGGCAGAAAGCTGCTTTTCGATGGCAGAAACAGTATGATTTGGGAATGCAGTATCTGGAAGAGGAGAATTGTCAGGAGGCCATTTTAGCTTTCTCAAAAGCAATTGAGATTAATTACAGGCAGCCAGAGGCTTACGAGGCGAGAGGCGGGGCTTACATTTTAAGTGGTGAGACAAAGGAACATCTGTCTGCTGCACAGGCAGACTATGAAAGGGCCATAGAATTGGGTGAAAACTCTGTTCAGGCATATATGGGGTTGGCGGATGCTTATATTCGCCAAAGAAAATATGAAGAGGCACTTGAAATTCTGTATCAGGGATTGGAAGATAATGCAAATGACAAGAAGATTGCAGACAAAATAGAACAGATGGAGAGCGGGAAAATTACAGATGCCCTGGGGAGAGCCCGAAAGACCTCTTATTATAACGCAGAAAAGGAATTTATAGGGTATAGTGAATGGTATTATAATGAGACAGGATTTATGGAGGCGGTTGCGACTTATAGTGGTGATGGAATACGGACTGGATATGGAGAGATTCTTTATGATAAGCAGGGAAATCAGGTGCAGGACTGGGGAATCGTTATGAGTACTCCGGTAACTTTGGGAGGAAAATTGTTATATGAATATGATGGTGATGGAAACTGCATAAAAGAAAGTTATTATGATTTGGATGAGATACTTAAGACTTATCTGATTATGGAATATAATGAAGAAGGGAAAGAGATAAGAAGAAGTTCCTATGGACCAGGAGGAGATTTATGGGGTTATAGTATAAATGAATTCGATTCGGAGGGAAATTGTACAAGAATTGAATACTATGATTCAGATGGAACATTAAATTCTTATGATGTTTTTGAATTTGATAAAGATGGAGATTCTATTATACAGATCCAGTATGATGCTGACGGAACTATAAAACGTTCCATATTAAGCGATGGTCCCCTTGTACACTGAGGGTACCGGTTCGAAAGGAAAATGTATTATGAGTAGAAGAAAGCGAAAAACAGGCAGAACGAATCGTTTGCTTTCACTGATTGTACTTATCATATTGCTGCTCCTTGGGTTGCTTGTGGCAGCCGGCTATTATACAGCCAAAGGGCAAGGACTGTTTGAGAAGCCGGACGGCAGTCTTCATGCCGGGGCAGGAACTCCGGTGAAAATGCAGGTAAAGATTCAGGTGGCAAAGGCTAGAGCTGAAGCAGAAGAGACAGAGATGGAGGCGGAGGAGGAAGAAGAAAAGCTTCCGGAGGTAGATCCTGCCCTGCGGCTTCCCAATACTGTGGATTTTGCTGCCTTATGGGAGCAGAATAAAGATGCCTATGCATGGATTACGATTCCCGGAACCCTGGTGGACTATCCGATACTGCAGCATCCCACAGATGATGAGTATTATCTGAATCACACAATAGATCATGTAAAGGGTTATCCGGGAAGCATTTATTCGGAATCTATACATCCAAAAGATTTTTCTGCTGCAAATACGATCCTTTATGGACACAATATGAAGAACGATACCATGTTTGGCAGTCTTCATGATTATGAAAATGCGGCTTTTTTTGAGGAACATCCTTATGTATATATTCATTTGCCGGATCGAACTCTTCTGTATCAGATTTTTTCTGCAGTTATATTTCAAAGTGTCTATTTGCCGAACTATCTGAACTATGAAGAGGAGACAGGCTTTCGGGCTTATGTGGAAGAATTGAAAGAGTCGCCAGGATATATGAATCCGGGAATAGAGCCGTCTTTTGGAAACCGATTATTGACTTTGCACACCTGTATTGGACATGATAAGAATCATCGTTATCTGGTTGTGGCGGTGTTGGTGGGAGAATATGAGAAAGAATCTGAGGAAGAATAAAATGAAAACAGACGCAGGAAAAAAGGCATTGCTTGTGGTAAGCTTTGGTACAAGCTTTGGGAGGACCAGAGAAAAAACCATTGATCAGATAGAAAAGGATCTGGCCGCAGCATTTCCGGATTATCAGATGTATCGGGCATGGACCAGCAAAATAATTATAGCAAAGATATTAAGACGGGACGGAGTAAAGATCCACACAGTAAAAGAAGCGATGGAGCAGATGCTTGCGGACGGAGTCAGCGAGGTTCTGGTACAGCCCACCCATCTGGTAAATGGCATAGAAAATGATCAGATGAAAGAGGATGCACTTTCCTGCAAAGCAGCATTTACATCCATTTCTTTTGGAGAGCCACTGCTTACCAGTACGGAGGATCAGGAGAAAGCTATTCAGGCGGTAATGGCAGAATTTACAGAACTTATGGAAAAACAGGCCCTTGTATTTATGGGACATGGGACTACTCACTATGCCAATTCCATCTATGCGGCTCTGGACTATATGATGAAAGATCTGGGATACACACATACATTTCTTGGAACCGTAGAGGCATACCCGTCCCTGGTTACCCTGATGAAAAAAGTGGGGGAACTTAAACCTGAGAAAGTTCTCTTAGCTCCTTTCATGGTAGTGGCCGGTGATCATGCCATCCACGACATGTCCGGGGAGGATGAGGATTCCTGGCGGAGCCGTTTTGAAGCAGAGGGCTTCAGCGTGGAATGCATTATGAAAGGTTTGGGCGAATACTCCGGTATTCGAAAGCTTTACATAGAGCATGCAAAAGCAGCCGAAGCCAGGCTGCATCCGTCTTAATTTTTTATTAAAGTTATTCACAATCCCTCCCCGATATGGTAATATTTTGATTGAGAATATAAAACAGACAACCCGGGTTTTAGCAAAACAGATGTAGTAACAGTATTTTGCGAAACTAAATATCAAAAAGCGAGGATAAAAGCATGAGAGGTGTCTATACAAACGTAGTAGAGATTCGCCAGAAGATTTTTACGGAAGTGGCCCGCATGGCCTACGAGGGCGGAGATTATTCCCGCATCATTGATTTGCCCTATAAAATCATTCCCGGTGAAGTGGCAACCTATCGGGAAAGTGTATTCTTAGAGCGAGCCATCGTAGAAGAACGTCTGCGTCTGGCCATTGGTCTCCCTCTACGGAAAATGACGGAGCATGCTCCCGTATCTCAGGGAATTGAGGAGAGTGCCATTGCGGAAAAATATTACGATCCGCCTCTGGTAAATATCATCAAATTTGCCTGTCATGCCTGCCCGGATAAAGAAGTGTGGGTAACGGATGCCTGTCAGGGCTGTCTGGCCCATCCCTGTAAAGAAGTATGTCCCAAAGATGCCATTTCCATCGTAAACGGACGTTCCGTAGTGGATCAGGAAAAATGTATCAAGTGCGGAAGATGCATGAAGAACTGTCCCTATGGGGCAATCGTGCAGATGGAGCGTCCCTGTGCCAAAGCCTGCGGCGTGGATGCTATCGGTACGGATGAATTCGGCCGGGCCGATATAGATTATGATAAATGTGTTTCCTGCGGCATGTGCCTAGTAAACTGTCCCTTTGGAGCCATTGCAGATAAGAGCCAGATCTTCCAGGTAATCCATGCCATCAAAAGTGATACACCCGTTTACGTAGCCCTTGCACCGGCCTTTGTAGGTCAGTGGGGGAAAGAACTTCCAGCGGAGAAGATCAAAGAAGCATTTCGCCATCTCGGCTTTGCGGATGTAATGGAGGTGGCTGTGGGAGCTGACCTTTGTACCATAGAGGAGGCAAGGGATTTCCTGGAAGAGGTGCCGGAAAAGCAGCCCTTTATGGGTACCTCCTGCTGTCCGGCCTGGTCTGTGATGGCTAAGAAGCTGTATCCGGATTTTGCCCCTTATATTTCCATGGCACTGACGCCGATGGTACTTACCGGCCGTCTTCTCAAAAAAGAGCATCCGGGCTGCAAGGTAGTCTTCATAGGACCCTGTGCGGCCAAGAAGCTGGAGGCCAGCCGCAGGACCATTCGTAGTGATGTAGACTTTGTACTGACTTTCGAGGAAGTCATGGGTATGTTTGAGGCAAAGAGTGTGGACTTTGAAGCCATCACTCAGTCGGAGAATCTGGCAGATGCAAGCGGTGACGGAAGAGGCTTTGCGGTAACCGGAGGCGTAGCCTCCGCAGTGGTGAACTGCATTCATGAGATGGAGCCGGGACGGGAAGTGAAAGTGCAAAGTGCTGAAGGCTTAAGGGCCTGTCGGGAGATGCTGGATTTGGCGAAAAAGGGCCAGTATGACGGCTATCTTCTGGAGGGCATGGCCTGCCCGGGAGGCTGCGTGGGCGGAGCTGGAACCTTAAAGAGTCCCACGGCATCCAAGGGACAGGTAAAGCTGAGCATGAAGAAAGCTGGAAGCCAGAGTGTATTTTCCAGCGGCTATAAAGAGTATCTGGAGATTCTGGAGGAAAAGAATCAATGAAAATCATGATTGCGTCGGATATTCATGGGGCGGCGGGCTACTGTGAGCAGATGTTAGCGGCCTATGACAGGGAGCAGGGGGAGAAGCTTCTTTTATTGGGAGACATTCTCTATCACGGTCCCCGTAACGACTTGCCGGAGGGCTATGCCCCCAAGGAAGTTCTGGCTATGCTGAATGCCCGGAGGGAAGAACTGCTCTGTGTACGGGGAAACTGTGATACAGAAGTAGATCAGATGGTGCTTAAATTCCCCATATTGGCAGAGTACTGCATTCTCTATGAAAAGAATCGGATGATTTTTGCCACCCATGGCCATAACTTTAATGAACAAAAGCTTCCCATGCTGAAAAAGGGAGATATACTGCTTCATGGCCACACCCATGTGCCGGTATGTAAGGAGACAGAAGACTATATCTATTTAAATCCTGGTTCTGTGTCCATTCCAAAAGAGGGGAGCTGGCACGGATATCTGATGCTGGAGGACGGGAGGTTCGCCTGGAAGGAGCTGGACGGGGCCCTTAAGCAGGAATTCTGCATTTGACGGAATGAAGATGAGTAAGAAAGTCATATAAATGGTTGGTGAGAGAATTTTGGAACAGACAGAACGGAAAATGGGGCATAAGCTGCATGCGTCCCGGTTTTCCAAGGTACAGATTATAGCCCTGAGCTTTCTTGGAATTATTTTTGTGGGTACGCTTTTGCTGCTGCTGCCTATTTCAACCAGGGAGGGACAGAGCACCAGTCTTTTGGATGCGGCATTTACGGCAGTTAGTGCTACCTGTGTAACCGGACTCATTGTCCATGATACCTTTTTGCACTGGACACTTTTTGGCCAGCTTGTGATTTTGGTGATGATTCAGCTGGGAGGCCTGGGACTGATGGCTTTCAGTGTTACATTTTCCCTGCTTCTTCGTCGGAGAATCGGCTTAAAAGAGAGGGGAATTTTACAGGAAAGCGTCAATACTTTTCAGATCGGCGGAATTGTAAAATTGGTGCGGCGTATACTTCTCGGAACTCTGCTCTTTGAGGGAGCAGGAGCCATTCTTTTGTCCTTTCGGTTTGTGGGGGATTTTGGATTTGGAAAAGGTCTTTATTATGGGATCTTTCATTCTGTCTCTGCATTCTGCAACGGAGGCTTTGACTTGATGGGGGTGCGTCAGGCCGGAAGCTCTTTGACTTTTTATGCAGGGGATCCGTTGGTGAATTTGACTATAATCTTTCTTATTTTAATCGGCGGAATCGGTTTTCTGGTATGGGATGATCTGCTGAAAAATAAGTGGCATTTTCGGCATTACCGTCTTCATACGAAGCTGGTGCTGTCTATGACGGTGATTCTTCTGTTTGGTGGAGCATTGTTCTTTTACCTGCTGGAAAGAGATGGAGTCCTTGCGGGAGAGCCGGTGGGAAAACAGATCCTCTTAAGCCTGTTCCAATCGGCTACGACCAGAACAGCGGGCTTTAATACGACGGATACGGCAGCCTTAAGTGACAGCAGTAAGCTTTGTATGGTGATGCTTATGTTTGTGGGCGGAAATCCCGGCTCTACAGCAGGAGGAATCAAGACCACCACATTGGCGGTCCTGCTGATTTATCTGCGTTCTACCCTGCGAAAGACTAAGGGGGCAGAGGTCTTCGGTCGAAGACTGGAGGAGGATGTGGTCAAACGGGCGGCAGCCATTTTAACCTTAAGTCTGATGCTGGATTTGTTTGGTACGCTGGTGATTACGGCAGTGGAGCAGCTTCCCCTGGCGGATGTACTGTTTGAAGTGTGCTCAGCCCTTGGAACTGTGGGAATTTCTGCAGGAATAACCGGAAGCCTGACGATATTCAGCAAGCTTATTTTGATGTTTTTGATGTACTGCGGCAGGTTGGGAAGCCTGACGTTCGCTTTGATTTTTACAGAGAATCGCCAGACATCACCAGCACAGAAGCCTACGGAACGGATTCTGGTGGGCTGACAGGATATTACAGAACGAAAAATGGAGAATACGGAAATGAAATCTATTTTGATGATTGGCATGGGAAAATTTGGCCACCTGCTTTGCATGAATATGGCTGAATTAGATAATGAAATTATGATTGTGGACGAGGATGAGGAGCGACTGTCGGATTTGCTGCCGCTGGTAACCAGTGCTCAGATCGGTGACTGTACCAATGTGGAGGTGCTTAAGAGCCTTGGTATTCGGAATTTTGACGTATGCTTTGTGTGCATCAGCGGAAATTTCCAGAACAGTCTGGAGATTACGAGTCTGCTAAAAGAGTTGGGAGCAAGCTATGTGGTGAGCAAGGCGGAACGGGATATACAGGCCAAGTTTTTGCTGCGGAACGGGGCGGATGAAGTTATTTATCCGGAGAGAGACATAGCGGAACGTGCGGCAAAGAAATTCAGTTCCAACCATGTCTTTGATTATCTGGAACTGACGGATGATTACGGAATCTATGAGATCCCTCTTCTGCGGGAATGGATTGGCAAGAGCATCAGGGAACTTGATTTCCGGGTTCGCTACAAAGTTAGTATTCTGGGAATCAAAACGGGAGAGGATTTAAGCCTGCTTCCTTCGCCAGACGACACTTTTGAAAGAGAACAGCATCTGATGGTGATTGGAAAAAAGAAAGATATAGACAGAATCCTTCAGAAAATGTAAAAAGATAATCAGAAGATATGAAATTGTTGTAAAAGGGGACGGGAAGAACGATTAAGAGAGAAGAGCAGAGGAACCGATCCAACAGGGGCGGGCGGCCTGAGAGAATGAGCAGAATAAACAGAAGAGAACGGGAACGAAGAAAGAAGCAGCGTAGAAGAAATGCGGTCCTGGCACGGATGCTGGCTCTTTTTGTAGTACTTCTTTTTGGAATTGGAATGGGTTTTGGTATTTACAGAATCTATCAAAGGGTGACCAGGGAACCAGTGGATCCACCGGAGATAATGGAAGATTTCCTTACAGAGAATCCTTATTCCAGACCGGGAGAGGAACTGAAAAAGGTAAAGAATATTTTTGTCCACTATACGGCCAATCAGGAGACCAGTGCAGAACAGAACCGCAGCTATTTTGAAAATCTCAAAGATACACATGAGACATCGGCCAGTGCCCACTTTATCATCGGGTATGACGGAGAGATTATCCAGTGCATTCCTTTAGAGGAGATAGCTTATGCGGTGAAAGGGAGGAATTATGACTCCGTTTCTATTGAGTGCTGCTATCTTGCAGAGGACGGAAGCTTTACAGAGGCAACCTATGAATCTCTGATTCACCTGACGGACTGGCTGCTGTATGAATATAATTTAAAGCCAAAGGATGTACTTCGTCATTATGATGCAGGCGGCAAGCTTTGTCCGTTGTATTATGTGGAGCATGAGGATGAGTGGGAACAGCTTTTAAAAGAATTGAAATAGCTTTACATAGGAACGGAAGATTTCAACAAGGGGGATAAGAAAATGAATGGCAAATTTGTTCCAATGACAGAAAAATACAGGAAAAAGCATTATCCCGAGGGATACTTTGTTGCCACGGCAAAAAGTAATAACAGTGCGGGAATTGGTGTGATTATTATGGGGGCAATCATGGCACTCGCTGGAGGAGCCGGGGTGTTTTTTGTGCTTCGATTTTTTTTGGCAGAGTTTTTTAACGGAGGAGCCGATACTTCAGATATTCCGGGAATGCTGTTTCTCCTGGCCTTTCCCGGATTTTTCTTTCTTTTAGGTGCTTTTTTTGTTTATTTAGGAATACAGAAAAAGGGAATGGGGCTAGAGGAAAGCATTCAGGCAAGTGTGGAAGCCAGCGGCTACCCGGAAAGCATCATCCGGGATTTTGACAGACAGGTATCCTATCCAGACACCATTGTTTTTCAATTGAAAGGAGACGGAACTAAGGGAATTCTAACAAAAGATTATATTTGTAGTTGTCTGTCATCCGTTATTATAAAGCGGGAGGATATAAAGGCTGTTTATCTGGTGGAGCAGGAGCAAAAAATATCTATTCGAAACAGTGTAAAAACAATTTATAGTTTGAATCTTGAGATCCTTTCAAAGCACGGAACGTGTTGTGGCATAGTGGGTGCAAAAAAACAAAGCGTCAATGACTTAATTGCCATGCTTAAGGAAACGAATCCAGATATTGACACGGCAGGAGGAAAAGTGTTTTCCGAAAGTGAGTTTGAGACTTTGAAAAACGAACTGAAAAATATATAAGTAGTCCCTTTTTTTGGAAAGTGTTGAAATCGGTATATGGACCGGGTATAATTATAGTGTTGTTTGTATATCCAAATATAATTTATAAAGCGAGGACAGGATGAAGAGAAGAAAAATACATATCAGGGTGACGGCGGTTATGCTTGCCCTGTGCCTCTGCTTTTCCATACAGGCATCTGCTACAGAGGCCGATTTGAAAAGGCAGCAGAAAGAGACACAGCGTCAGTTGGACGAGATTAACAATCAGATGAAAGCGATTGAAGGGCAGCGTGACGCAGTGCTGGCAGAGATTGATTCTTTGGGATCAGAACTTACGGATTTGGTGCTGAACCTGGAACTTTTGGCTGCAGATCTGGAGATGAAGCAGGAAGAATTGGAGCAGGCTCAGGCAGATTATGAAGCTGCAAAAAGACAGGAAGAAGAGCAGTATGAGGCCATGAAGCTGCGGATTCAGTTTATTTATGAAGAGGGTGAGTCAGATTATCTCACTATGTTTTTGGAGGCAAAGAGTTTTGGGGACTTTTTGAACCGTCAGGAATATGCACAGGAGATTCATAAGCAAGATCGGGACATGCTGACGGCTTATCAGGAGACGAAAGAACAGGTTGAGGAACTTCGGGATCAGTTAGAGGTGGAAAAAGCGGAGTTAGAGACTGTTCAGGATGAGTATGAGCAGGAAAAGGCTGAAGTAGAACGGACTCTGGCTGAAAAACAAGCCCAGGAGGCTGATTATGAAAGTAAGCTTGCCAGTGCTCAGGCCAAGGCCAAGGAATACAAGAATAAGATTAAGGAACAGGCAGCTCAACTCAGAAAGCTGGAGGAGGAACGCAGAAGGAGGGAGGCCGAAGCGGCGGCAGCAGCGGCGGCAGTGGCCAATAATAATAATTCTACCGGAACGATAAAAGGAGGTGTGGTTTCTGGTGGAACCGGCGGAGGAACGACTGTGACCGGGAATAGTTCTAAGGGCAGAGATATTGCCAACTATGCATTGAAGTTTGTTGGGCGTCCGTATGTGTATGGAGGAACAAGCCTTACTAATGGTGCCGATTGTTCAGGCTTTACCTGGGCGGTATTCCAGCATTTTGGAATCTCTCTTCCCAGGTCATCCGGTGCACAGGGGAGCGGTGGTCGGGCAGTGAGCTATACCGAGGCACAGGCAGGAGATATTATCTACTATGGCGGGCATGTGGGGATCTATCTGGGAGGCGGAAGAATCGTACATGCAAGCACAGAGAAGACCGGAATTAAGACAGAGAGTGCAACCTATCGAAATATTTTGTCAGTACGCAGGTATTATTAAGGAAAGGTACCCTCAGTGTAGAAGAGGTGTGTGCTCCCTTGTACACTGAGGGTAAGGAAGCTGTAGAGTGATATGCTCTGCAGTTTCTTTTTTTATATCACTTTTTAAGATTTCTTTAAAATAAATAAAATATATTGACAATAATATATATATATGATATATACATTATAACAGATATGCACACGTAAATAATACCTGCATTTCTGTGCAGAACATAAGAGGTGAAGGATGAACATTATTATCAGCAATTCCAGCGGAAAACCTATTTACGAACAGATTACCGCTCAGATCAAGGCTATGGTCATGAATGGAACATTAAGTCCCGGCGATCCTCTGCCCTCCATGCGGCTTTTGGCTAAAGAACTTCGGATCAGTGTGATTACCACCAAGCGGGCCTATGAGGATCTGGAGCGGGACGGCTTTATTACCACCATTGTGGGGAAAGGAAGCTTTGTCCGTGAGGCGGATCGGGAGTTTGTCAAGGAGGAACAGTTAAAAGCGGTGGAGAGCCATCTGCAGGCGGCTATCGATGCAGCCAGACAGTATGGAATGTCACAGGAGGAACTAATAGGTGTTGTAAAGATGCTGTATGAGGAGATGTAGATTATGGAATATGCAATTGAAGTAAATGGACTGACCAAGCACTATAAAGATTTTACACTGGACAATGTAAGCTTCCGAGTTCCCTCCGGTTCTATCGTAGGCTTTATTGGGGAAAATGGAGCGGGAAAGAGCACAACGATCAAGGCGATTCTGGATCTGATTCAAGTGGATTCCGGAAGCATCCGTGTCCTGGGAAAAGAAAACGCCATGAAAGATCGGAACTTAAAGGAGCAGGTAGGCGTTGTCTTTGACGAAAGCTATTTTCCGGATAATTTGAATATAAAAAATGTGGATACTATGATGAGACAGATTTATCATCAGTGGGAGAGCAGTGTTTTCCTGAATTATTGTGGGAGGTTTGAACTTCCGGACGGGAAGCCTGTGAAGGATTTCTCCAGAGGAATGAAGATGAAACTCTCTATTGCAGTGGCTCTTTCCCATCATACAAAGCTGTTGATTCTGGATGAGGCCACCAGCGGCTTAGACCCAATCGTCAGGAATGAGATTCTGGATATCTTTTTGGAGTTTATTCAGGAGGAGGATCATACGGTATTCCTTTCCTCCCATATTACCAGCGATATTGAGAAGATTTCCGATTATATCCTGTTGATTCATAAGGGAAAGATTTTTCTTTTTGAAAATAAGGATACTCTCATCTATGACTATGGGTTAATCCGCTGCAGTGAAGAAGAATTCGCAAAGCTTGAAAGTGCTTTGGTGCTGGGGATACAGAAGAACAGGTTTGAGGTGGAAGTGCTGGTGAAAAAACGCAAAGAACTGGAGAACCGATATCCGAATCTGGTGATGGACCGGGTATCCATTGAGGATATTTTATTGTATGCAGTGAAAAATATAGATACTGAAAATTCTTCCAGATGAGAGGTGCTGGAAAGGGCATTGCGGAACTTATAATAGGAGGCAAAAGTGATGAAAGGTTTATTGTTAAAGGATATCTATAATCTTAAGCGTCTGGGAAAGCAGTATGCGGTTATTTGTGCGGGAATGCTGATATGGAGTGCATTTATGAAGAATTATTCGTTCTTTTCCATGATGATTATGCTAAACGGTATCATGTCTGTGATTAGCAGTTTTAGTTTTGATGAGGCGGCCCATTTTGAAAAATATGCTTTAACACTTCCTGTTACCAGAAGGGAGCTGGTACAGGCCAAATATATACTCCTTTTGACATTTCTTGGAGGGAGTTTTCTGATAGGAACAGCCGGCAGCATCTTGTTGAATCTGATTATAGAAAGAGGAATCACGGAACTGCCGGAGCAGCTTATAAGTGCGGCATCAGTAGGCTGTCTGTTCCTGCTTGCATTTTCCATAATGATTCCGGGTGTCTTTAAGCTGGGAGTGGAAAAGGCAAGGATGCTTCTGGTGTGTATCTATGTGGGGGTTTTTGGCCTTGTCTGGGGAGGAATTTATCTGTTAAGGGAGCTTGGAATCCAGATTTCCGACAGTGACGCTTCGAAGTTTTTTGGTGCCGCTGCAGTTGTAGTTCTTGTGCTTGTTTTCATAAGCTACCGAGTTTCCATCAAGATTGTGGAAAAAAAGGAATGGTAAGGGATCAGAGTAAGAAATTTTTAAGAATTTTTTTCTCAAAGTTACTTGCCTATAGGCCATATTTCCTATATACTGTAGTAGAAACTAAGGTTTTTACATAGATATTGAGGATATAGAAAGCAGAGGGCCAATGACAAGAAGGCAGAGAAGACGACTGGTAGGTTTCCTGGGAGGAGTGATTTTTACTCTTTGCCTGGGAATGGTAATAGGAACGGTGTATGCCGGCAATTTGGATAAGGATATGAATGAGCAGGAGAACGCTGAACTTCGGGATATTCTGGAGAAAGAAAGCGTTCGGGTGGTAAAGGAAGCTGCCAAGCCAGCAGAGGAAGAAGAGGAAGAAGAACTGACAGAGGATCTTCCAGATGACTGGAACCTGATTTTGGTAAATCGGACTCACCCTTTACCGGATGACTTTGAGGTAGAGTTAAAAAGTATCGGTGGCGGACATAAGATAGATGCCCGGGCTTATGATGATTATATGGATATGGTCCAGGCGGCAAGAAAAGAGGGAGTGTACGTGTATGTAACTTCCTCCTATCGAAGCATGGACAAGCAGATTTCTCTTCATGAGACGAAGATAGAGGAAGGTGTCATGATGGGGTATTCCTATGAGAAATCAAAAGAACGGGCGGCTGAGGTTGTGGCTGTTCCGGGAACCAGTGAGCATCAGGCTGGGCTTGCTCTGGATTTTGTATCAGCCGAATATCGGAGACTGGATGAGAAGCAGGAGAATACCAAGGGCTTTCAGTGGCTCAGGGATAATTGCTACGATTATGGATTTATCCTGCGTTACCCCAATGGAAAGACAGAGGTTACGGGAATTATTTATGAGCCATGGCATTTTCGCTATGTAGGAAAGAAAGCGGCTATGGAGATTAAGATTTCCGGTCAGACGCTGGAGGAGTATCTGGGAGCGATTCCGATTTCAAAAGGGACACCTGTAGAGTATGACAGCAATATTATGAAGAAAGGGAAGAAGCAGGCAGCATCTACGACACCGGCAGTACCCCCTGTAACGGAGGATGTAGAACCGGGAGGTGAGGAGAATGGCGGTTCAAGTTCTGCTCCTGATACACAGCAAGGCGGGGAAACACCTGTTGTTCCAACACCGACCCCCGCACCTGAACCAGAGGTTCCTGTAGCACCGGTTACGCCGGAGATACCGCCGGAACCAGCACCAGAGCCTACGCCGGAACCGACACCAGAACCAGAACCAACACCAACACCGGAGCCTGTACCAACGGATCCCACACCGGTGGATCCTGCACCGGCAGATCCCACACCGGTGCCAGAAGGCGTATGAGTTAGCACCTGAAATCAGTTATACTATAAATATAAGGCTATCGAGAAATAAGACAGAAGACATCTCCTATATCCGGTGTCTTCTGTCTCTCTTTAAATATTAAAATTCTGTGAAAAAGGTTGCTTTACTTGGAAACAGATGAAAAATGTGGTAGGATGAAGAGGAAGAATTATGCATTGACAGGATACCACGAGACTGGAATGGAGAAAGAAAATGTTACGTAAGATGTTAAAGCTGTTGACAAGCAGGTTGGTATTTTTCGGAATCTTATTACTGATCCAGCTTGTGTGGCTTTTGGCCTTTTTAACCCGGCTGACCACCTACTCAACAGCGATCTCCGTATTGTTTACGATAGTAAGCCTGTTGGCTGTTCTTTGGATTATTAATCGGGATGAGAATCCGGCTTATCAGATGGCATGGGTGATTTTTATTCTGGTATTTCCCTTGTTGGGCGGTCTTTTTTACTTGCTTGTGGGCAATAAGAGACCCTCAAAAAAGATGCGTCGGAGATTGGAAGCGGAGCAGGGTCGGACAAAAGAGGCACTGATACAGGATCCGGAGATTTTAGAGGAAGTGAATAAGATAGATGCCAGAGTAAGGGGACAGTTTGCTTATCTTTCAGAAAACTGCGGATTTCCGGTGCATGGGAATACGAAAACCCGTTATTATAAGCTGGGGGATGAACTGTTTCCGGAACTCTTAGAAGCATTAAAAGCAGCAGAGCATTTTATCTTTATGGAATATTTTATTGTAGAAGAGGGCCGGATGTGGAACAGCATTCTGGATATTTTGGAGGAAAAGGCGAAAGCCGGTCTGGATGTGCGCTTTGTCTATGATGATTTGGGAAGTGTTTCCCTGCTGCCGCCGGGCTATGAATGGCAGCTTGAGGCAAAGGGCATCCGCTGTATGGCATTTAATCCCTTTATTCCTCTTTGGTCTCTGGTGATGAATAACCGGGATCACCGGAAGATTACAGTGATTGACGGCCATACGGCTTTCAGCGGCGGTGTGAATCTGGCGGATGAATATATCAATGAAAAACAGCGTTTTGGTCATTGGAAGGATACAGGCTTTATGCTCAAGGGAGAAGCAGTCTGGAATTATACGGTGATGTTCCTTCAGATGTGGAATGCATTCCGCAAAACGGATGTTTCATACGAAGCCTTTCGCCCCACATGTTATCATCCCGAGCCTTTTGCAGAGGATGGATTTGTACAGCCATATGGAGACACGCCCCTGGATGATGAGATTGCGGCAGAGAATGTCTATCTGAATATTTTGAATCAGGCAAGAGATTACGTATATATTTTTACGCCTTATCTGATTATCGACCATGAGATGGAGACGGCTCTCTGCCTGGCGGCTAAGCGGGGCGTGGACGTGCGGATTGTAACGCCGGGAATTCCCGATAAAAAGGTGATTTTCCAGTTGACCCGTTCCTATTATCCCAATCTTTTGAGAGCAGGTGTCCGCATTTACGAATACACACCGGGCTTTCTCCATGCCAAGTCCTATGTCTGTGATGATGAGACGGCAGTGGTGGGCACTATCAATATGGATTTCCGCAGCCTGTATCTGCATTTTGAGTGCGGTACATTGTTTTACCGCAGTTCTCTTGTGGCGGAGGTGAAAAGAGATGCCCTGGAAACCATGGAGAAGAGCCAGGAGATAAAACTTAAGGATATCAGACAGGGACTTAGGGGAAGCCTGTTCTGTGCCATTCTACGTGTGCTGTCGCCTTTGTTATAGAAAGAATAAAAAAGAATATACACATAGATTAGATTTTTGACTTACAAACATGCTCTAAGAAAGGAACGAAAATATGAATATTTTGTTTTTTTTGAAGCCAAAAGGGGAGCTTGCTTATCTTTATGATGACAGTACCTTGCGTCAGGGGATTGAGAAGTTGGAGCGAAGCGGCTTTACGGCCATTCCCCTGATCAATCGAAATGGTGAGTACATAGGTACTATTACAGAGGGGGATATGCTCTGGACTTTGAAGAATAAGTTTTCGTTAGATTTGAAGGCTGCGGAGGATGTTTCCATTCAGACGGTAAGACGGAGAATGCAGTTTGAGCCTATTTCCATTGACTCGAATATTGAGGATTTGTTTTCCAAGGCTATGAATCAGAATTTTGTTCCGGTTATTGATGACAAGCGGATTTTTATTGGGATTGTGACCAGGAAAGATATCATGGGATTTTGTTATCAGGAGTTTATTAAGAAGAAAAATGGGTGAGGCTTGTAAACGGGAATACTTCATGATATAATGAACGCTCTGGAAGCTATTTACAGAAATGAAAGATACGGGAGTGTGAAAGAATGGGAAAGGTTCGAACAAGATATGCGCCAAGCCCCACAGGAAGAATGCATGTGGGAAACTTAAGAACGGCGTTGTATGCATATTTGATTGCAAAGCATGAGGGAGGGGACTTCCTCCTGCGTATTGAGGATACGGATCAGGAGCGTCTGGTAGAGGGGGCGGTGGATATTATTTACCGCACGTTGGAAACAACGGGACTTAAGCATGACGAGGGTCCGGATAAAGATGGGGGCGTTGGTCCCTACGTTCAGAGTGAGCGTCAGGCTTCCGGCATTTATCTCGCATATGCCAAGAAGCTGATTGAAAAGGGAGAGGCTTACTATTGCTTTTGCGACAAGGAGCGTCTGGAATCACTGAAGACTGAGGTGGCAGGCAAGGAGATTGTTATTTATGATAAGCACTGCATGTCTTTAAGTAAAGAGGAAGTGGAGGAGAAGCTGGCTGCAGGCATTCCCTATGTGATTCGTCAGAATAACCCTACGGAGGGCAAGACGACTTTCCAGGATGATATCTATGGCGAGATTAGCGTAGACAATGCAGAGCTTGATGATATGATTCTTATTAAGTCCGATGGCTATCCTACCTACAATTTTGCCAATGTGGTAGATGATCATCTCATGGGGATTACTCATGTGGTTCGGGGAAATGAGTACCTTTCTTCTTCCCCCAAGTATAACCGCCTTTATGAGGCGTTTGGCTGGGAGGTTCCCACCTATGTTCACTGCCCCCTGATTACGGACGAGGAGCATAAGAAGCTGTCCAAACGCTGCGGGCATTCTTCTTTTGAGGATTTGGTGGAGCAGGGATTTTTGCCGGAAGCTATTGTTAATTTTGTGGCTCTCCTTGGATGGAGTCCGGAGGAGGATCGGGAGATCTACAGCCTGGATGAGCTGGTTGAGATCTTTGATTACCACCATATCAGCAAGGCTCCGTCAGTCTTTGATTTTACCAAGCTGAAATGGATGAACGGCGAGTATATCAAGGCTATGGATTTTGATGCTTTCTATGAGATGGCCCTGCCTTATTTGAAAGAAGCAATAACGAAAGACTATGATCTGAAAAAGATTGCGGAGATGGTTAAGACAAGGATTGAGGTGCTTCCGGATATTCCGGGGCTGATTGACTTCTTTGAGGATCTCCCAGAGTATGATACGGCTATGTATGCCCATAAGAAGATGAAGACTACGCCTGAGACCTCTCTTGAGGTACTGCGGGAGCTTCTGCCCGTTTTGGAGGAGCAGGAGGATTACAGCAATGATGCTCTGTATGCACTGCTTCTTGACTATGTGGGCAAGAAAGGCTGTAAGAACGGCTATGTGCTCTGGCCGGTGCGTACGGCTGTGTCCGGCAAGCAGATGACTCCCTGCGGTGCTACGGAGATGATGGAGATCGTAGGGAAAGAGGAATCTTTAAAAAGAATCCGCAAGGCGATTGAAAAACTGGAAAATGTATAAATTAGAGTTGGAAAATTTTCTTTTTCCTGAGGAAAAGTATAAGGAACATGTGATTACTTTATGAATCAATTATCAAATGCACAGCGGCGGGCCGTTACCCATGTGGACGGCCCCATGCTGGTTCTGGCCGGTCCGGGAAGCGGCAAAACGACCGTAATTACCCGGCGAACACGGTATCTGATTGAGGACTGTCAGATTAAGCCCTCACAAATCCTGGTAATAACCTTTACAAGAGCAGCGGCAAGAGAGATGCGGGAGCGTTTCCTGCGTCAGACAAAAAGCGATGGGATGGCCGTGTCCTTTGGGACCTTTCATGCGGTCTTTTTTCAGATCCTGAAGCTGGCTTACGGCTATGGGGCGGAAAACATCCTCAGGGAGGAGCAGAAGTATCAGTTTCTTCGTGATAGTGTCCGCAAGGCGAAGCTGGAACTGGATGACGAAGTGGAATTCCTTTCCGATGTGGCGGCGGAGATTAGCCGGGTGAAAAATGAACGAAGCGATCTGAATACCTATCAGGCATCAACCTGTAATTCGGCTGTTTTTAAGGGAATTTATCAGGACTATGACAATCGTCTGCGGAGAAGCAATCTTATAGATTATGATGATATGCTGGTATTCTGCTATGAGCTTTTAAAAGAGAGACCGGATATTCTTGGGGCGTGGCAGAGAAAGTACCGGTATATTCTGGTGGATGAATTCCAGGATATCAATCAGCTTCAGTATGACATTGTACGTCTTCTTTCGGCTCCGGAGGACAATCTTTTTATTGTGGGAGATGATGATCAGTCCATTTATCGTTTTCGGGGAGCAAAGCCCCAGATTATGCTGAATTTTGAGAAAGATTACCCAAAAGCAGTGCGTGTGGTGCTGGATACCAATTATCGCTCGACACCGGAGATTGTGGAGAGTGCAGGGAAAGTGATTGGACATAATCGAGAACGGTTTCCCAAGGAGATTCATGCGGCAAAGGATAAGGGATTTCATGTTCTTACCCATGATTTTTCCACCCAGGAGGAGGAAAATGCCTGTATCGTAGATAAGATTCGCATTTATGCGGGCAAAGGCGGTGCCTATTCGGACATTGCGGTGCTGTTTCGCACCAATACTCAGCCAAGGCATCTGGTGGAGGAATTGATGTCTGCAGGGATTCCCTTTCGGATGCGTGACAGGCTGCCGAATATTTATGATCATTGGATTGCGAAAGATGTTTTTACATATATCCGAATGGCTATGGGCAGCAGGAGACGCAGTGATTTTCTGCAGGTTATGAATCGGCCGAAGCGTTACATAGGGAGGGAGTGCCTGGAAGAGGAAGAAGTTGCCTTTGAGGTACTTTTGTGCTGCTATGAGGACAAGCCCTGGGTCTGTGAACGGATTGAGAAATTCCAGTCGGATTTGAAGATGATTGGGCGGTTAAGTCCCTTTGGTGCACTTCATTATATTCGTAATATTGTGGGGTATGAGGAGTATCTTAGGGAGTATGCGGAGTATCGGAACCGGAAGCCCGAGGAGATGTTGGAGGTTCTGGACGAGCTGCAGGCTTTGTCCAAAGGGTTTAAGACGTTTGATGCGTG
Organism: uncultured Lachnoclostridium sp.; assembly: GCA_948330435.1. Lineage (GTDB taxonomy): Bacteria > Bacillota > Clostridia > Lachnospirales > Lachnospiraceae > Laedolimicola. Next base: position 67,627 of record CAOJBY010000007.1, read on the forward strand.
GTTTGGGCATATAGAGGATTATAAGAAAGAGCTGGAGCGTCAGGCAAAGGAGCAGGAGAAAGAGAGCAACAGTGTGTCATTAGCTACCATGCATAGCAGTAAGGGGCTGGAATATCGAATCGTGTTTATTCCTGATGCCAATGAGAAAGTGACTCCCCATAAACGGGCCTTTTTGGAGGAAGATATCGAGGAGGAACGTCGACTCTTCTATGTGGCTATGACCAGGGCAAAGGAATTGCTGTATATCTTTTCGGTGAAGAAGCTTTATAATCGGAGGGCACAGCAGTCACGGTTTTTGGAAGAACTTTTGGAGGAAAATTAAAAGGGGACGATTGTAAATTTTTAGTTGTATTAGGAAGAGATTTTCGTTAGAATAGATGAGAAGAGGAATTTGAGAATCGTTTTACTGCAGAGACAAGAATGGGGGAAATACGAATGTTTTTTGCTTCATTAACAGAATGGACATTTCAAAATGTATTGCTTCGAATGGTTACTGCTCTGGTTCTGGGCGGATTTATCGGAATTGACCGGGGAGCGAAGAAGAGGGGCGGCGGGGCCAGGACGGATGCAGCCGTGTGCCTGGGGGCGGCAATGGTAATGGTGACTGCTCAGTATATGGACATTCAGTTTCCAGGAAGCACGGATATCTCTCGAATGGCGGCTCAGGTAGTAAGCGGCATAGGGTTTCTGGGAGCGGGGTCTATCATTGTGGCAGGACGACAGGTGAAGGGGCTTACCTATGCGGCCAGTATCTGGATCTGTGCCTGTGTGGGTCTGGCGGCCGGGATTGGATTTGTGGACGGGGCGATTCTGGTAACAGCGGTTCTTCTGATCGGGCTTCATATTCTGCCTTATATTGAGGAGAAAGCTTATGAGCGATCAAGATATGCCCGTCTGCATATAGAAGGAGAGGAGAATCGGACATCCACTGTTCTTTTGCGCAGGCTGAAAGAGGATGGATGTAAGATTGACATGTATGATGTGGATAAGCCAAAGGCTGCAGGCCAGTCCTATACGATACGGATGACGGTTTACATCCCTCGCAGCTTCAATAAACAGGATTATCTGCAAAGTCTCTTAAAGATTGAGGGCGTGATGTATGTGCATGTTGTATAGGGCTATTTGCCTTTTTCCGGTTCAAGCTCTACTAAAATAATATCCGGGCCGATTTGCTTGATTTTGCACCAGGGAATTTCATATTCACAGTCCTTTCCCAGAAGCCCCCAGAGCTTTTCATTGCTGGAGGTCACAAGGGCCTGGATACAGCCATTTTTCGGATCAAAGACCAGATCCGTTACACAGCCTAAGCGTTTGCAGTCGCAGATATTGATAACATCCTTTTCTCTTAATTCACAGAAGGTCATGGGGAAACTCCCTATAGTTTTTTTCTTATTCTATGCAGCGTGGATGAAAGAGTTACGGATGATGTTGGGCAATCTTACTGTTGCCAGGAGAGAGAATACCCCTGTACACTGAGGGTAATAATTGAAAAAGCATATTTTGAGGAGATTTTTATGAGTAAGAAAAATATTATAGGGCTTTTTGTTTTTCTATGTGCTTTGAGTTTTGCGGGATGTGGGAAAGATAATCAGGCACCTGAGGCAAAGCAGCAGACTTCGGAGCCGGAAATTGTGGATTTAACTGTATGGGGGGCTGCCGAAGATGAGGAATTACTTGGCCGGATTCTGGATGAGTTTCAAATGGAGTATCAGGGGCAGGCGGATTTTCGGATTATTTATGAGGTTCAGAGTGAAAGCCATTGCACCGACGCTTTGATGGAGGATCTGGAACATGGAGCAGATGTATTTGCGTTTGCAGACGATCAGCTTAACACGTTAGTAGCAGCCGGTGCCCTGGAACCAATTGATAATTCGGAAGCTGTTAAAGAGGCAAATCTGCCGGAGGCAGTTTTTGCGGCATCTGTGAACAATACGCTGTATGCTTTTCCGCTGACGGCTGATAATGGATATTTTCTCTATTATAATAAAGAGTATTTTTCAGAACAGGATATTGAGTCCTGGGATCGGATGCTGGCTATTGCTTCGGAACAGGAAAAAAAGATCACTATGGACTGGTCGTCCGGCTGGTACGTGTATTCCCTGTTTGGCAACACTGGTCTTACCGTAGGTCTGAATGATGACGGTATTACAAACTATTGTACCTGGAACAGTACGGAGGGAGACATTAAAGGAACGGATGTGGCACAGGCTATGGCGGTTATGGCCGGTAATACAGGTTTTATGAGCACGGATGATGCAGGATTTTTAAGTGGAGTCAGGGATGGTTCCATTATAGCGGGCATTAACGGGGTATGGATATGGAATGCGGTGGCTGTGGAGGAAGCCTGGGGCAGCAACTATGGAGCTGCCCGTCTGCCGTTTTATACCTGTGCAGGGCAGCAGGTTCCTATGGCTTCTTTCTCCGGCTATAAACTGATTGGAGTTAATGCCTATTCCGAGCACAGGGAATGGGCAGAAAAACTGGCAGAGTGGATTACCAATGAAAAGAATCAGGAACTTCGCTTTCTTCTTCGGGGACAGGGGCCTTCCAATATCAGGGTGGCAGCTACGGAGGAGGTACAGAATTCTCTTGCAATCCGTGCACTTCTGGAACAGTCCGAATTTTCTTCTCTCCAGCGCATAGGGGGAAATTTCTGGGAACCGGTGACTGCATTTACTGCCGAAATACTTGCAGGCAATCCTTCTGGGGAGAGTTATCAAAAGCTGCTTGATACAATGGTTGAGGGAATTATTGCCCCATAGTTTTTGAGAATATTTTCCGTTTCAGAGATTATCATATCAGATACAAAGGAGCATTACTTATAATGAAAAATATTAGTTTAAAGCAACGTTTGATCATTCCGATTGCGCTTCTTGGTATTGTGGCGATTTTGTCAAATATTCTTTCCATTGTCAATATTCACAATGTAAATGCAAGTGCTTCTGATATTGCGGATGATTATATGGACGGCCAAAGCCGTCTGGCGGAGATCAGTCAGTCTTCCATGAATATACATAAGATGGCATTGAGCCATATTGTTGCTACGGATTATAATACGATGATTACCCTTGTTCAGCAGATTAAGGAGGAAGAAGCTCTTCTGGACGGCATGCTGGCAGAGTATGAGACTTATGTAATACCGGAGGATCAAGGGCAGTATGAATCCCTTTTGTCAGACTATATTGCATTCAAGCATGCCCTGGTTTCCCTTGTCTGTGCCAGTGCAAGTCATAAAACTCAGGATGCCTATGCCCTGGCTAATGGCAGTGTGGCATCTTATGCCAGTGCTATGGAGAGTGATATCAATGCTTTGAATGATTCTATCAGCAAACAGACGCAGCAGGCAAGGAAACATCTCACCACCGCATATATTATATCCCTGGTGGTTGGTATTGGTGCGGTTATCGCCTGTTGTTTGCTTGTGCTTGCGGATTTGCGGCTTATTACCAATTACGTAGTTATTCCGATTAAGAATATTTTAGGAGCAATCCAGGGGAGTTCCGGACGCATTAACAGTATGACCGGGGAAGTTTTAAAGAGAACCAGGGCATCTAAAGGAAGTGCGGCCAGTCTTTCTGCTCTGGCCGGACAGATGTCCACCGCTTTTCAGGAGGTGGCAGGCAATGTGGCTGTCATTAATGACAATGCAGAGCTTGTCAAACTTGATGTACATAGTATTGCAGAGGAGTGCGGCTCCATCACTGCTTATACTGTTGAGATGAACAGACGTGCGGATGCAATGCAGCAGTCCGCTCAAAATAGTGTGGAGATTACGGGGGCTAAAGCGGAAGAGATCTTAAAGTCTCTTGATGAGGCTATCGAGAAAAGCAAAAGCGTGGATCAGATACATATTCTGACCAGCGAAATTCTTAAAATTTCCCAACAGACCCGGCTTATTTCTCTTAATGCCACTGTAGAGGCTGCCAATGCAGGGGCGGCGGGGAAAGGATTTGCGGCTGTTGCCAGAGAGGTACGGGAGTTGGCTGATTCCAGCCAGGAGGCTGCTAACCGGATTCAGGATATTAATAATATAATTACGACTGTTGTCCATAACCTTTCTGAAAATGCACAGAACCTCATTGATTATATGAATCATTCTGTTCTTACGGAATTCCAGGCTTTTGTCCAGTCGGGAAGCCAGTACAAGGAGGATGCGGCCTATATCCGCCGGATTATGGACGGATTTTATGAACAGACGGAGCACCTGGAAAATTCTATGTCAGGTATTGTGGATTCGATTGGGACGATCACAAAGACGATTGATGAGGGGACCAAGAGAATCGTGGATGTGGCCGGCAATACGCATGATCTTGCGGAAGATATAGAGGATATAGCCCGCCAGATGGGAGTGAATCAGGAGGTTGTGGAAGGACTTGAGAAAGAGACAGGAGTCTTTGATAATTTATAGTAAGGGATGGTTTCCTCTAAGCAGCCATATAATATTTGACAGAAAAGAAAGAATTGTAATATACTTGAGAGGTATCGCAAACGGAGTGCCGCAGATGGGGGTTTTACGGCAAATCCGAGAGAAAAAGGGGAAGGGAGATTCGCTATGAAGTGTCCATTTTGCAGTCAGGAGAATACCCGGGTCATTGATTCCAGACCGGCGGAGGATAACAGTTCTATTCGCCGCCGCCGTCTCTGTGATTCCTGTGGAAAGCGTTTTACTACTTATGAGAAGATTGAGACGATTCCGATTATTGTGATTAAGAAAGATAACAACCGGGAGCCCTATGACAGAAGCAAGATCGAGGACGGCATCTTACGGGCCTGCCATAAGCGTCCGGTCCCCCTGAAGGATATCAGTAGTGTGATTGACACCATTGAGAGTGATATCTTTAACCGGGAGGAACGGGAGATTGACAGCAGTGTCATTGGTGAGATGGTGATGGATAAGCTGAAAGATTTAGATTCCGTGGCCTATGTGCGTTTTGCTTCTGTGTATCGGGAGTTTAAGGATGTGAATACGTTCCTGAGCGAATTGAAGAAAATGTTAGATGATAAATAAAGGGAACAGAAAGAGACTTAAAATATGACAACAGACAGAAAAAAGGCAGCAGGGCATGTTCTTGCCCTGTTTACCATTACTGTGTGGGGTACCACCTTTGTTGCGACAAAGACCCTGCTGAATCATTATGATGCGCTTCAGATTATGCTGATGCGCTTCTTTATCGCATGGGTAGTTTCGTTTTTGCTCACCCGTAAGATTGAAAAGCCGAAAAGCGTCAGGGATGAACTGGGAATTTTCGCACTTTCCCTTTCGGGTATTACATTCTATTATTATTTTGAAAATACGGCCCTGACTTATACGATGTCGGCTAATGTAAGCATTATTCTGGCAGCGGCTCCTGTCTTTACGGCTATATTGGCCCACATGTTTACCAGAGACGAAAAGCTTTCCGGACAAACCTGGGCTGGGTTTATTATTGCTATGGCAGGTGTTGTGCTGGTGGTATTCAATGGGGCCTTTGTACTTAAGTTAAATCCCCTGGGAGATGCCCTCTCCCTTTTGGCGGCATTGTCCTGGGCCGTTTATTCCGTGATTTTAAAAAGATATGTGCAGCGTTATGATAACCGGATTTTAACCAGAAAGATGCTTTTTTACGCATTGCTTCTGACAACTCCGGCGGTTCTTTTGGGAAAAGGGCTTCCCCAAGCCGCACCTCTCATCAGAGGAGATGTGATTTTCTGTCTGCTGTTTTTAGGAGTTTTGGGAAGTGCTGTCTGCTATATTACCTGGAATATGGCAATTGAGAGGATTGGTGTAGTCAATACGAATAACTATATTTATCTCAATCCCTTTGTAACCATGATTTGTGCAGCAATCGTGCTGAAAGAGCCTATCACAGTGGCAGGAATAGTGGGAGCAGTTTTGATTGTAGGAGGGATTATTGTGTCGGAGATGCCAGGAGGTTTTTCACTTTTTAGAAGTCTGTATCCCAAGGAGTATCTGGAATCTACTTATGTAATTGATTTTGAAAGCTTATATGAGGCGGGGTACCGTGGAATTCTCTTTGATATAGATAATACCCTGGTATGCCATGATGCTCCGGCGGATGAGAGAAGTATTGCTTTGTTTAAAAGGCTGCATGAGACGGGATTTTCTACCTGTCTTATTTCCAATAATAAAGAGTCTCGGGTAACGCCCTTTGCAAAGGCTCTTGACACCCCTTATGTATATAAGGCCGGAAAGCCAAAACGCAGAGGATATCTGGAGGGCATGAGACGTATGGGGACAGATGAGTACAATACACTGTTTGTAGGAGATCAGCTTTTTACAGATGTGTGGGGGGCTAACCGGGCAGGAATGTATTCCATATTGGTGAGACCTATGAATCCGAAAGAAGAGATTCAGATTGTGGTAAAGCGTTATTTCGAGAAACCGGTTTTATATTGTTATATGCACAGACAAAAAAGCCTGTAAGCAGTTTTTATAATTAAGATGTAGAAGGAGGGATAATCAGAAAATGAGAATTAGGGAAGCAAGAAAGCTATTAAAAGAGAAAGGGTTGGATGCCGCATTTATTGCATCATCAGCCAACATTTGCTATCTGAGTGGCTTTGTGGGCAGAGACAGCTATTTTTATCTGTCTGCCGGGAAGCAGGTAATTCTCACAGATAGTCGTTACACGCTTCAGGCCGAGGAAGAGGGAAAAGGATGTCAGGTTCGAACCATCTGTAATGAACGTGGCTATGGAGTTTTGCTTAAAGAACTTCTGGAAGAGGATAAGGTAAAACAATTAGGTTTTGAAGATGGTGTTATGACCTGGCAGATGGTTAAAAAGCTTCAGGATGAAACGGGAAAAGAGGAAGAAAAGATCTCCTGGACACCTCTGGGAGATACTTTATCTTTATTGCGTTCCGTAAAAGAGGAAGAAGAGCTTAAAAGATTAGCCAGGGCAGAGCAGATAGGTGACGAGGCCTTTTCCTACATTCTGACACAGATAAAGCCGGGAGTTACAGAGCTTGAAATGGCGGCAAAACTGGAATATTTTATGAAGAGTCACGGTGCTGAGGATAAAAGCTTTGACACCATTGTAGCCTCTGGCTATCATTCCGCTATGCCTCATGCGGTTCCCACAGAAAAAGTCCTGGAAAAGGGAGATTTTATCACTCTGGACTTTGGCTGTAAATACCAGGGCTATTGCTCTGATATGACAAGAACCGTTGTTTTAGGGAAAGCAAGCGAGAAGCAAAAAGAGGTATATCAGATCGTACTGGAAGCCCAGAAGACAGCCCTTGGCTCCTTAAGAGCAGGAATGACCGGGATGGAAGGTGACAGACTGGCAAGGGAAGTCATTGAAAGGGCCGGCTATGGTGAATACTTTGGTCACGGATTAGGACATAGCGTTGGGCTGGAGATACATGAAAGCCCGAGGCTTTCACTAAAGGATGAAACTGTTCTAAAGGCTGGCATGATAGAAACTGTAGAACCTGGGATCTATATCCCTGACTTTGGCGGTGTACGTATTGAAGATATGGTGGTAATTATGGAGGATGGGGTTAGAAATCTGACCAGTTCTCCCAAAGAATTAATAGAGTTATGAATTGAAAATCCCCTTATACATTGAGGGCAGAGAAAGGAGAAGACATGAAGTACTTATTGGGAATCGATAACGGAGGAACTTTTTCCAAGGCAGCACTGTTTGATGAGGATGGGAGACAGATATCCGTGGCCAGTGTGCCAACCATCACATTGACACCGAAGCCAGGTTACACAGAAAAAGACTTAAATGAACTGTGGCAGGTTAACGCAGATGCCATCCGGGGAGCTATTGAAAAAAGCGGCATCAATCCAAAAGATATTGCAGGTGTATCTTTTTCGGGAGCAGGCAAGGGTCTGTATATGGTAGGACATGACAAAAAGCCATCCTACAATGGAATTATGTCAACAGACACGAGGGCATGGGCACAGGTAGAACGGTGGTATAAGGACGGAACCAATAAAAAAGTATATGAAAAAACTTTTCAGGAGATTTTGGCGGTACAGCCCGTAAGCCTTTTGGCCTGGTTCAAAGAAAATCAACCAGAAGTACTTAAAAATACAAAGTACATTTTTGCGGTTAAAGACTATATACGTTACATGCTCACAGGTGAGGCCTACAGCGAGTACACAGACTGCTCCGGAGGCAATCTGGTAAACATGGTAACAGGGCAGCATGACAGAGAACTTATGGCACTATTTGGATTGGAGGACTGCTATGAGAAGCTTCCGCCTCTGCGTTATTCTGCGGACCTGTGCGGGCATGTGACAAAAGAAGCAAGTGAGAGGACTCTTCTTCCGGAAGGAACTCCTGTAGCGGCAGGTATGTTCGATGTAAATGCCTGTGGCATAGCCTCTGGTTTATCTGATGAAGAACAGATGTGTATGATTGCGGGAACCTGGAGTATCAATGAATTCATTGGAAAAGCACCGGTAACTAATGGCACCGTGGCTTTAAACTCTATGTTCTGCATGCCGGGGTATTTTCTGATTGAAGAGAGCAGTCCTACCTCTGCCGGGAACATGGAATGGTTCATTAACAATCTTATGAACTATGAAAGGGAGGAAGCCAAAGGAAAAGGAGGTTCTGTATACGATATTACTAATGAATGGGTATCTTCCATTGAGCCTCAGGATAACAATATTATTTTCCTGCCGTTCTTAAACGGTTCCAATGAGGATGCACTGGCTAAGGGAACTTTTGTGGGTCTCACAGCTTATCACAGCAAAAAGCATATGCTTCGTGCTGTCTATGAGGGAATCGTATTCTCCCATGTAACCCATGTAAAGAAGCTTCTCAGAAACAGAGACGTGCCAAAGAGCATTCGTCTCTCCGGTGGTGCCGCTAACTCTGATGTGTGGGTACAGATCTTTGCGGATGCATTGCAGATACCTATTGATGTCATTGCAGATAAAGAATTGGGAGCCCAGGGAGCGGCTATTGCGGCAGGAATCGCAGCCGGAATTTATCTGGATTATCAGGAAGCCATCCGTCGCACTGTAACAATCACCAAGACCATTTATCCCCGTCCGGAGTATAAAGAGATCTATGAGGAAAAATACGCAACTTACCGGGCGGTAATTGAGGGCTTAAGTAGTGCCTGGGAGCACTTTAAAAATTAGAAAACCTTTTCAGGTAAGGTATCAGAAAAAGTACTTGAAAAGCGAAAAGTTTTATTATAAAATAAAACGTAGTTTGTGCGAACTGACGCATGAAAATTTTGTGATATGTATTTTGCGGAACTTAAAACAGGAGGAAAAGTGAAGAATGATTTCAGCAGGAGATTTTAGAAATGGTGTTACCCTTGAGATTGAGGGAAATGTTTATCAGATCATGGAATTTCAGCATGTAAAGCCAGGTAAGGGAGCAGCTTTTGTAAGAACCAAGCTTAAAAATATCATCAACGGAGGCGTAGTTGAGAAGACGTTCCGTCCTACCGAGAAGTTCCCGGCGGCAAGAATTGATCGTGTGGATATGCAGTATCTGTATTCGGATGGTGATTTGTTCCACTTTATGAATGTAGAGACGTATGATCAGATAGCACTGAATGCGGATGATATTGGAGATGCTCTGAAGTTCGTAAAAGAGAACGAGATGTGTAAGGTATGTTCCTACAATGGCAATGTATTTGCCGTAGAGCCGCCTCTCTTTGTAGAACTTGAGATTACGGATACCGAGCCGGGCTTCAAAGGCGATACCGCTACAGGTGCTACTAAGCCGGCTGTTGTAGAGACGGGGGCAACGGTGTATGTACCGCTTTTCGTAGAGCAGGGGGACAAGATCAAGATTGACACCCGTTCCGGAGAGTATTTGTCCAGAGTATAGAATATAAGCATAAAGGGCTGCCGCAGTTTTCTGCGGCGGCCTTTTTATTTAAAAATTGTAGTTTGGGAATAAAAAGAACCCGATTCAAATGGAATCGGGCTTCTGATGCATCTGACTAGATTCGAACTAGCGGCACCTGGCGTCGGAGGCCAGTGCTCTATCCACTGAGCTACAGATGCAAGTGATTGACATCTTGATTATTCTACAACAAAATTTCAAAATGTGCAAGTATAATCTTAAAAAAGTATAAAGTTCTTGTAAATGGAAAAATTTTCCTGTATAATAAGCTTGTCTTTCCATTCAAAGCAGCGTTTCGCTGTATCAATCCCCATAAGACGAATATAAAAGAAAGGATGAAAAAATGAATTATCAAGAATTTGTAGGTTCTGTGACTGGTTTTTTGCGGGAAACACTGCCCTTTGGCACAGAACTTCGTATGATTCCCCTGGAAAAGAACAATGGTGTAATTTTAGAGGGGTTAGCAGTGCGAAAGGAGGGAGAAAAAGCAGTTCCTGCCATCTATTTGGATTCCTACTATCAGGAATATCTGTCCGGCTATCCTTTAAGACAGATTCATGAGACAATCCTGGCTTGCTGCGAGGATAATGATTTTTCCGAACATTTTGATGCAGACTTTTTTTCCGATTATCGGAGAGTAAGGCCCACAGTGGTCTTTAAGTTGATTAATTATGAAAAGAATAAAAAGCTTCTGGAACGGATTCCTCATGTGCCGTTTTTGAATTTGGCTGTTGTATTTTACTGTCTTCTTCCGGATACACCTGTTGGAAATGCTACGGTTTTGATACATAACAGTCATATGGAATATTGGAAGATTGCCTGTGGCGAGTTGTACAGGGATGCAAAACAGAATACCCCCAGACTGCTGCCTGCCGAAGTAAAGCCTATGTCTCAGGTGCTTTTGGAACTTTCCCAGGGGGTGGACAGCCAGGAGGAAGATGAGGTTCCCATGTATGTGATGACCAATTCCAGAAAAGCTTTTGGGGCAGCCTGTGTTTTATATGATGGCATGCTTAAGTATTGTGCAAAATGGCTGGATTCAGCATTTTACCTTCTCCCAAGCAGTGTTCATGAAGTGATTTTGATTCCGGAAAAAGTTGTTCCCAAGGAGGGAGAACTGGCATCTATGGTACAGGATATGAATCGAACTCAGGTCCTTAGGACAGAGGTTCTTTCAGATCAAATTTATTTTTATTCGCCTGAATCAGGGCAGTTATCCATTATATAAAGAAGAAAGAAATTAGTTTGGCAAATAAATTCACCATCATTTCACAAATTTGTCACATTTTACAGTTGCCTTTTCTCTCCAAGTTTGTTACAATCTTTTTATTACGAAAATATTACATTTATTAAGCTTGTGTGACTAAATTATTTTTAGAATTGAGGAAGTGAAAAAATGATAGACAGGAATGCGATTGGTAATTGGATAGTGAGGTATAAAAGACAGACAGCAGTCGCCTGCATTCTGTTGTGCCTGGTGATTGTAGCGGCGGTTACCGTTATAGGAAAAAAGAAAGGGGAAGCTGCAGAGGCGAAGGCAGCAGATGCTATGGCCCAGCAGCAGGAGGAAGAAGAGGCGGCGGCAGAGCCCTCAGGAGCAGTTGTGTCAGCAGCGGGCAGTGAAGAAGGAGTGGCAGCCGTAGAAGTGAATATACTGGAGAAAGATGCCCATGAGGATGTGAATGCCATTGTACAGCAATATTATGATTATATGTCTTCAGGGGATATGGAAGGCCTGGCTACAGTGGTAGACGAGATCAGTGACGATGAGCGAAACCGGATCCTGGGTTCTCAGGGACTGGTAGAGGGCTATCAGAATATTTCCTGCTATACAAAGAAAGGATTGGAAGAAGGATCATATGTAGTCTTTGTTTATTACGATCTGAAGTTCCAGCAGATTGAGACATCAGCACCTGGACTTTCTCCTCTTTATGTATATACCAATGAAGAGGGAAATCTTTGCATCATGAAGAAAGAAGCCAGTGAGGAGCTGACCGCTTATGTAGAAGAGATAGCGGACGGCGAGGATGTAAAGGCTCTTCGGGATGAGGTTAAGCAAAAATACGAGGAAGCAAAGGCAGCGGATGAAGCCTTGGCAAAGCAGGAGGAGCGTTATGTACGTCTTTCTTCTGAGCCGGAGGAGGAGCAGCCGGCAGAGGTTGCTGATGCAGGCGAAGAGCCACCCGTAGAAGGAGAGGAAGCACCGCCTGTAGAAGAGCCGGAGGAAGAACCGGAACCAGAGGCACCGGCTGATACAGGAGAAGCTACAGCTCAAAATCGTGATACACGTTTTACAGAGAGTGTACGTCTGCGGGCCCAGCCCAGTACAGAGGCAGAGTATCTGGGAACTGCTTATCAGGGCGAACATGTAACACAGATTGAGAGTTATGGAGATGGCTGGAGTAAAATTAAGTATAACGATAAAGAGTGTTACTGTAAAACCGAATTTTTGGAATAAAAGAAGAATGAAAAAGTGGCAGGACCGAAAGGCCTTGCCACTTTTTTATTCTTTTTCACTGAACCGGTGGCCGAAGCCCCTGTAGGAGAACCATAGGTTTTGCTTCCTCTACCAGTGCCTCTATGGGGGGGATTTTTCCCTCAACATTATCCAAAAGCCAGTTCATGGTAACGATTTCTTCAGGAGAAAGGCTTTGCCCCATCTGGCTCTTTATGGTTCCATCCTGGGCATAAAGAGCATTCGAGAAAGGATTGAAGCCAGATTCGGAAAATTCATGTTTGATAAGATTCAAAAGCCATTTAGAACCTTCTGGAAGTTCCTTGGAGTAAATGACATCAATCATGCCTGAGGAAATGCCCCACCAGTAATGGACGGCCTTTGTCTGAGTCTCTTTCTTTTTCCAGACACCGTTTAAAATATCACGTACAATCCGTTCATAAAATTTCCCCCAATGCCAGATAGAGGAAGCCACATTAACCATGTGCCCATCTCGAATATCATATAGTCCAAATTTTCGAGAAGCATTTTTAGGGGTAATCAGATCCTGACCGGATACATATGTGATTCCTTTGGAACGAAAAACTTCATCCGGATTCCGATCTTTAACGGTAGCCCATTCCAGGCAAACTTTTGCTTTCGGGTTCGTCATTTTTACTCCCAAAGCAAAAGCGTTAATATTGGCTGTCATACCATAGATGGGATAATCTGCCAGATAACCCACATAAGGCGTATCTGTCAGAATGCCTGCCAGAACTCCTGTCAGGAATTTTGCTTCATAGAGCCGCCCATAGTAGGTTCTTAGATGTCCACTGTAGGTATGGAGAGAACAGTTTAAGATCTTTATATCCGGATGATGGATAGCGGCTTTAATACTGGCTCCCAGAAGTTTTGGGGTAGTGGTAAAGATTACTCTGCAACCTTTGGAAGTCGCTTCGTTGATGGTTTTAAGGCCAAGTTCTTCCATATTGACATTATCATAGCATAGAGTCTCTATCTGAGCCCCAAATACTTCGTTTAAATGCTGGCGGCCCAATTCGTGCCCATAAGTCCAGCTTGATGCTTCTGCGGTTTTGTCGTGAAGAAACGCAATTTTTAAAGGAGCAGGAGCGGCAGTGAGCAAGCGGCTGATTACAGGTTTTGCTGTCCTGGCTTCTGGGTGCATACTAAGTTCCAAAGGTACCTTTCTGGGATAAAGCTGAAAGTCTTTCCAGAGTTTGACCATTTCCGATCGAATCTGGCTGTGAGATTTATCCCAGAGATTTTCATAGCCATAAAATTCCAGATAGAGAAGAAAGGCATCGCCGGAAGTAAGGGGCAGCTTTCGTCCCCCTTTTTCTTCAAAGACATCCGTAAAATGAATATAAGCGGAATGGAAATCCAGCTTCTCATCATCTGTCCAGGTCTGATCTGGCTGCTTTTTCATAAGCTTAAGAAGTTTTTGAAAGCTTCCTTCCTGGCTGAACCACAGGTAATTAATGGAGGTCAGTTTATAAAAGTCAAGAAATTCATAGTAGATCCGAACTTCCCTGGAATCATTTTTTTCCGGAAGAATCCGGGTTACCTGTCCGGTGATGCTGACGGCACCGGAGTATTTCAGAACACTGACACGCTTGTTGCCTTCCATGACATAAAAACGGTTCATAAACTCACAGGCCTTTATGGGATCCCGGATACCTTCTTCCAGGTGGGAGTGGTAGAGAGAACTCCATTTGGCTGCGAATTCGGAATCCTCTGGAAGAAGAGGCATAAAGTTGCTGGCGAATGCCTGGGTTCTTCCAGTGGTTTTGGTACCAGAGATCTGATCCAAAGGAATTTCCACCAGTCCCAGATCCATTTCTGAACTGGTTGGGGTAAAGGAGAGGATTTCATCCAGCACCTGTAAGTAAGGGTAGCTGCCCTTTAACAGAGAGGTCTTGTATGCTTTTTGTGCTAACTTCCTTGCCTTTACATATTCTTCCATATATTCGAAAACTCCTTTCCTTATGGTGCATTCCCTGCCGGAAAATCAAAGACGGTTCGTTCATAGGCATTCACTACCGTAGTGTTCTGATAGGTACAAGTTCGGGGTGCCCGGTAGTTATAGGACAAATGTACATGGCCATGGACAAAATAGGCTGGTGCATAATGCTCTATAAGTTTAAGAAATCCCTGAAATCCCTGATGGGGCAGATTCTCTTCATCATTGAGATGATATGCAGGGGAATGGGTTAACAGAATATCAAAACCTCTGTGGCGTTTCAGAGAAAACCAAAGCCGTCTGATGCGGGCATTCATCTGGCTCTGTGTGTACTGGTGGGGACCATCTTTATAACGCATGGAGCCGCCCAGTCCCAGAATTCGAATTCCCTCATGGACATATATCTGATCCTCCACGCAGATGCAGCCATAGGGGGGAGAGACTTCATACACGGCATCATGATTTCCATGAACATACAATACCGGTCCTTTAAAAAAGGTAGCCAGAAAGGAGAGGTAGAGAGGACTTAGATCCCCACATGAGAGGATCAAATCAACCTCTGCCAGCTTTTCCTTGCTGAAATCGTCCCAGAGATATTTGGATTCTGTGTCTGAAATTGCTAAAATTTTCATGGATTTTTCCTTTTAAATAAGGGGTTAAAAAAGGACTGACATAAGATAAGACTTATCTAATGACAGTCCTGTTGTAAAAACGTCCTGTTCTATCGTGACTGCTTGGCGATTAGCTTTCGAATTTTCTCCGTAGGAGTGTTGATACTGTCTGCGGAAAAATCATGGTTCACGGTATCAATAATTCTTGCCAGGAACTTTGTCATATCGGCCTCTGTATAGTAAGGCTTGGAAAGAAGTTCCGGAGAACGGTAATTCAGATTGGTCGTTACAATACGGGTAATATAGCCCTTTTCATAATAATCGTCGAATTTTTCCAGGCCGTCAGTGAACAGACCGAAAGTACAGCACACATATACATGCTTTGCCCCCCGTTCTTTCATCTGCTTTGCCACATCCAGCATACTTCCGCCGGAGGAAATCATATCATCAATGATGATAACATCCTTTCCCACCAGGGAATCTCCCAGGAATTCATGAGCCACAATGGGGTTTTTCCCATTGATGACTGTAGAATAATCCCGACGTTTGTAAAACATGCCCATATCGATTCCCAGCACATTGGAAAAATAAACAGCCCGTTCCATGGCACCCTCATCCGGAGCAATGATCATCAGATGCTCATTGTCTACCTTAAGTTCAGGCTCTGTACGGAGAAGGGCTTTGATAAACTGGTAGGGGGGCTGGAAATTGTCAAAGCCGTTTAGCGGAATGGCATTTTGTACCCTTGGATCGTGAGCGTCGAAAGTGATGATACTATTCACCCCCATATTACGCAATTCCTGAAGGGCAATGGCACAATCTAAGGATTCCCGGCTATTGCGCTTGTGCTGCCTGCCCTCGTACAAAAAGGGAATCACTACATTGATTCGATGAGCCTTTCCGGTAGCGGCGGAAATCATACGTTTCAAATCCTGATAATGATCATCCGGCGACATGTGATTCTCATGACCGCAGACCGTATAGGTGATGCTGTAGTTGCACACATCTACCATAATAAACAGATCGCTTCCCCGGACAGATTCTTCATAGCGGCCTTTTGCTTCACCCGTTCCGAAGCGGGGACAGGAACAATTGACCAGATAGGAACTTTGAGCATATTCCTGAAAATAAATATTATCTCTGTGCTGCTTGTTGGCGGTTTTACGGAATTTTACCAGATGTTTGTCTACCTTTTTTGCAAAATCTATGCAGCTGTCCAGTGCTGCGATTTTTAAGGGAGCTACTGGTAAAATATTATCAAACTGATAGGCTTCCGACATGTTTATCCTCCGAATAGGGGCTACCCGAATGCACGATATCCCAAGTGTGTAATTGTATAAAATATTCTAATAATTTTATACCATTATTCAGGGGGGAACGTCAAGATAATCAGCGAATTTTACAGAGGTATTTTTACAGGAAATGTCAGAGCATTGCTTTTTTAGGCTCTCTGTGCTATGATAGAAGCCATGTAAGGGAGGCAAAAGATTATGATTGAGACGTTGGAATTGGTTTTGCATTATCTGGTGGAAGCGACTATTCCTGTTTTTGAGCTGATTGGTGTTGGAATTATTATAGTATCCGGTATCAGGGGTTTTTACAGTTATGTGTGCCGGAAGCCTGATACGAAGCTGACGCTGGCAAAAGGGCTGGCTATGGGACTGGAATTCAAGCTTGGAAGTGAGATTCTGCGTACCGTGGTAGTGCGGGAATGGACGGAGATTGCTACGGTGGCGGGGATTATTGCTCTGAGAGCAGCATTGACCTTTTTGATCCACTGGGAGATCAAGGAGGAGGAAAAGGGAGTTCATGAATAGAAAGAGTAAAAGGATGAATTTGGTGAAATTAATTTGTTTTGATTTGGATGGTACACTTTTAAAGGATAATAAGGAATTGACTTCCCGGACGGTTAAAGCACTTGGGCGGGCGGCAGATGCGGGTATTTATCTGGTTCCGACTACCGGCCGACTTTATGACGGCGTGCCGGAGGAGATTCGTACCCTGCCCTTTATCCGCTATGTGATTGGGGCAAATGGGGCGGAGGTATACGATGTCCGGAAGAAAAAGGTTCTTCACCGGGCGGAGATGAATCTGGATGAGGTGCGTCAGTTTTTTGATTGTGTGCAGGGCTTGCCGGCGATTGTCGGCTGCTATAAAGGCGGCCAGGCTTTTATGGGGCGTAAAGACATAGAAAAAATGGAGGCTTATGCTGCAGAGAAAGCTATTTTTCGCATGATGCGGAGGATCTATGCACCGGTGGAGGAATTAGAATCATTTCTCCTGGAGGAAGGGGAAACGGTACAGAAGCTGATGCTCTTTTTTGCCGATTTGGAAGAGCAGAAACGGGCCATAGAGGATATGAAGATAAAGCTTTCCAATCTGGTAGTATCCAGTTCCATAATCAACAATATTGAAGTCAATGCCAGCGGAGCGAATAAGGGGGCTGCATTGAGATTCCTGCGGGAATATCTGAAGATAGAACGTGAAGAGACAGCGGCTTTTGGTGATGGAAGCAATGATATTACCATGCTTTTGGAGGCAGGAATCGGCTTTGCTATGGAAAATGCCTGTCAGGAGACGAAAGAGGCGGCGGATAAGGTTACCTTAAGCAATGAGCAGGAGGGTGTAGCCTTTGAAATAGAGCAGATTCTTAGTTAAGTCCTGAAATCCTGAACGGAATTTAAAAATCCCTTTCCATCAAATCCTTTAATGTAATACCAAAAAAGAAATCATGCACAAGTGCGTCATACTTCTCCCAAAGAGGCAGGGTAATGCAGTTTTCTTTACGGGGGCAGGCTTCCGAATCGGGCAGACGGCAGGCCACACAGGCGAGGGGACCCTCAGTCAGTTCAACGATCTCCCCTAAGGGGTAATCCGCTGGCTTCCTTGTAAGCATATAGCCGCCACCTTTGCCCCGAAGCCCTTTTACAAGCTTTCCTTTCACAAGCATCCGCAAAATGATCTCCAGATATTTTTCGGAAATCTCCTGCCGGGAGGAAATATCTTTTAGTGGAATATAAGCAGCATCACTGTGCTGTGCAAGATCGATCATAACTCTAAGGGCATATCGGGCTTTTGTCGAAATCATAGTGGATCCTCCATAATACTTGGCACTGGTTTTATAACAGGGTTCCAAGTTGTTTTTTTTATTATAACCTACTATGGTAAATAATTCAATATTAAACCTATATTCATATTGACTTAGTATGTAAAAGGTGATATGCTTTGTTCAATGACTCTATGAAACAAAGAAAAGGAGGAGAATGGAATGGCAAATTATTATAAGGGAGCCCTGGAATTGATTGGAAATACGCCGCTGGTAGAAGTGACAAACATTGAAAAGGAACTTAATCTTAAGGCAACGATTCTGGTTAAGCTGGAATATTTCAATCCGGCAGGAAGTGTAAAGGACAGAGTTGCCAGGGCCATGATCGAGGAAGCGGAGAGCAAAGGCCTTTTGAAGAAAGGTTCCGTAATTATCGAACCTACTTCCGGTAATACGGGAATCGGCCTTGCTTCCATTGCGGCAGTCAAAGGCTATCGGATTATTCTCACCATGCCGGAGACTATGAGTGTAGAGCGGAGAAATATACTGAAAGCATATGGGGCGGAATTAGTACTAACGGAAGGTGCCAGAGGCATGACAGGTGCCATTGAGAAAGCAAACGAACTCGCCAGGGAGATTCCTGACAGCTTTATCCCCGGCCAATTTGTAAATCCGGCGAATCCGGCTGTCCACAGGGCGACTACCGGGCCGGAGATTTGGAAAGATACGGACGGTAAGGTAGATATCTTTATTGCCGGTGTTGGAACAGGCGGAACGGTAACCGGAACCGGAGAGTATCTGAAAGAACAGAACCCCCATATTAAGGTGGTGGCTTTGGAGCCTGCGTCATCCCCTGTGTTGTCTGGAGGAAAATCTGGTGCTCACAAGATTCAGGGTATTGGAGCTGGATTTGTGCCGGAGGTATTAAATACTTCCATTTATGATGAGATATTCAGGGCTGAGAATGAGGATGCTTTTGCAGCAGCAAAGCTTTTGGCAAAAAAAGAGGGAATTCTGGTGGGCATTTCCTCTGGTGCGGCCCTGCACGGAGCCATTGAACTTGCAAAGCGTCCGGAAAACAAGGGGAAAGTGATTGTGGCACTTTTGCCTGATACGGGCGACAGATATTATTCTACACCTTTATTTACGGAATAACATCTTGGATGGAGGGACTGTCCTGTTAAGACAGCCCCTCTTTTAATGGTTCTGGAATTGTGATTAATCCATAAAAAATGTGCATATACTCCTAATCCCTTGTTGAAAATTACAGGCTAATATGCTATATTTATACGTAAGTTGTCGACAATCGACAATAATCAATTATTACATTGGAGGGAAGAAGATGAATGATTCTAAAAAAATGAAATGGTATACTCTGGCATTTATTGCGTTTTCAGGCGTATGGGGATTTGGAAATGTATTGAATGGCTTTGTATATTTTAGCGGAATTCAGGTGATTTTTAGCTGGATTTTGATGTTTGCACTTTATTTTGTACCATATACCCTGATGGTAGGAGAACTTGGATCAGCCTTTAAGACTTCCGGAGGTGGTGTCAGTTCCTGGATTCACAATACCATGGGACCCAAGCTTGCCTACTATGCAGGGTGGACCTATTGGGCATGTCACATTACATACATTGCAAGCAAGGGCAGCGGCGGACTTAAAGCTCTTAGCTGGGCGGTATTCCGTAATGCGGAGACGTATGATACATTTCCTACAATCGGTGTGCAGTTGGCAACGTTGGCAGTATTTTTATTCTTTTGCTGGGTAGCAAGCCGGGGGCTGAATCCTCTTAAGAAGCTTGCCTCCATTGCCGGAACCAGTATGTTTGTCATGTCTATTTTATATATTCTTCTGATGTTTGCGGCTCCGGCCATTAATCCGAACGGCGGATATGTTGCCATGGATTTCAGCATTAAGAACCTGATTCCCCAGTTTAATGTGGGATATTTTACATCCCTGTCAATTCTCGTATTTGCAGTAGGTGGCTGCGAGAAGATCTCTCCATATGTTAATAAGGTTGAGAATCCGGCAAAGGGATTTCCGAAAGGTATGATTGCACTTGCCATTATGGTTGTAGTATGTGCGATTCTGGGAACCATATCTATGGGAATGATGTTTGACCCGACTGTTATTAACGGCAGTACGGAGTCCTTTAATTCCTATGTATCCAATGGATCCTACTGGGCATTCCAGAAGCTAGGACAGTATTATGGGATGGGAGATATCCTGTTGGTATTGTATGCACTTTGCAATATGATTGGACAGTTTGCGGTGTTGGTAGTCAGCATTGACGCACCTCTTCGTATGCTCCTTGACAATGAAGATTCCAAAGAGTTCGTTCCCAGTGTAATGCTTAAGAGAAATGAGTATGGGGCTTATGTGAATGGTATCAAGTTGATTATCGCATTATCAGGAACCATCATCCTGATCCAGTCCTTTGTACCGGGAGCAGCGGCTGTGCTGGCACAGCTTACAAAACTGAATTCCGTATGTATGCCCCTTCGTTATTTGTGGGTATTTATTGCTTATCTTGCTCTTAGAAAAGCATATAACACTATACCGGCAGAGTACCGTTTTGTGAAAAATCAGGGAATTGCAAAGTTCTTTGGGGCATGGTGTTTTGTACTGACGGCGGCATGTTGTATTCTGGGTATGTATTCAACGGATATCTTTACAATGGCATTGAATATCATTACTCCCATTGTCCTGACGGCATTGGGTATGATTATGCCATATCTTGCAAAAAGAGAAAGAGAGAAAAATTCGGCAAAATAATAAATGAAAGGATTAAGTTGAAACCATGTACAAAGAAATATCTCAGGAAATGACTGATTTTTTGAAGGAATGCCCAACAGCCTTTCATGCAGTGGAAACAATTAGAAAACAACTTGAGAGCAATGGTTATGAGAGATTAAGGGAAATTGAGGAATGGTGTCTTAAGCCCGGCGGAAAATATTATGTGACGAGAAACGATTCAAGTATTATCGCATTTGGCATCGGAAGTGAGCTTTCAGATTACAGCTTTAATATTACAGCATCTCACAGCGATTTTCCTACATTTAAAGTAAAGGAAAATGCAGAGCTTGAGGTAAAGAAAAAGTATATGCAGCTGAACACGGAGGGCTATGGGGGAATGCTCTGTGCCACGTGGTTTGACCGTCCCCTATCAGTGGCAGGAAGAGTGATTGTGAAGGAAAAGGATCATTTTATCACAAAGCTTGTGAATGTTGACCATGATTTGGTGATGATACCAAGTATGGCCATTCATATGAATCGATCTGTCAACGATGGTTACGCATATAACAAGCAAGTGGATATGCTCCCCCTATTTGCCGGAGAGGGAAGTAAAAAGGGTGATTTCAAGAAGCTGATAGCAAAGACGGCGGAGGTCCCGGAGGAAGCTGTCTATGGGAGTGATATTTACCTGTATAATCGGGAGGAGCCATCCGTGTGGGGGGCACAGGAGGAATTTATCTCCAGCCAGCATTTGGATGACCTGCAGTGTGCTTTTGCATCATTAAAGGGATTTTTACAGGGACATCAGGAGAAAAGTGTCAATATATATGCTTGCTTTGACAACGAAGAGGTGGGATCCGGTACGAAACAGGGAGCAGGCTCTACCTTTTTATATGATATTCTCAGGCGTATTAACATGGGACTTGGAAAAACGGAGGAGGATTATTACCGGGCAGTGGCAGGAAGCTTTATGCTGAGTGCGGACAATGCCCATGCGGTGCATCCCAACCATCCGGAAAAAACAGATGTGGAAAACTGTGTATACATGAATGAGGGAATCGTTGTGAAGTCCCATGCAGGACAGAAGTATACCAGCGATGGGGTGAGTATTGCGTTGTTCCGGGATATTTGCGAGAAAGCGGGGGTTCCAATCCAGTTTTTTGCCAATCGCTCCGACGAGGCAGGAGGAAGTACCCTTGGCAATATTTCCTCCGCAAAGGTTTCCCTGAACGCCGTAGATATTGGCCTGCCGCAGCTTGCTATGCATTCTGCCTATGAGACGGCAGGAATAAAGGATACCTGTTATATGATAAAAGCTATGAAGCAGTTTTTCTCCACGCATTTTTGTGAAAGTAACGGAAGTATTTTTTCGGTATAGATATTTCCCTTTTGGATGTAATATGCTAAAATAGCTTTATCACGTTATAACTCTATCAAAGAAAAGAGAAAGTGCTATTATGAGCAAATTAGTATACCAGACGCTGCGGGAGAATGTTGTAGATGCCATTCGTGAGAAAATACTAAAACGAGAGTTGGAGCCGGGTGTCCGAATTATTGAAAAGGATCTTTCTGAGGAATTCGGTGTGAGCCGGGGGCCCATAAGGGAGGCCTTAAGGCAGCTTGAGCAGGAAGGCATCATTGAATATACAAGGAATGTAGGCTGCTCCGTAAAAAAGGTGACCATAAAGGATCTTTTTGAAATCTATCTCCTTCGATCAACCTATGAAGCACTGGCGATGAGATTGTGTGCCGGCAGGATGGAAGAAAAGGATATTGAGGGAATGGAAAAGGTGTTGGCAAGGATGGACAATTCGGCGATGAACTATGGGGACATCGTCTCATGTGACCATATCTTTCATAAAATAATTGTGGATAAGGCCAAGTCTGCAAGGCTTTCTAAGGTATGGGCTGATCTTGCCTATGGAAGTGTTGTGGAATACTATATGGGGAATTTTGATGAAAAAGAAATAGCGAAAAGGCAGTATTCGATTCACAAAGAACTTTTGGATGTATGTAAGAGATCAGAAACGGAGGAGATCTGCAAGGCAATCTCCCACCATTATATGGCCTCGGTTGTCAGGTATATGGAAAAAGAAGGAATAAAAGAAGAACAACTTTATTTTTAATCACACATGCTGATGCATATTAGGAGCAGGCAGAGACTTCTGCCTGCTCTTTGCAGATCGTCTTCTTAATCAAAGGGCTTATTTTAATAATTCATCATAAGTAGTATTCAGACAATTTCGTATTCCTCGAAGCTGTGAAGCGGAAATATGTTGAATTCCACGTTCGATTTTAACCAGAGATTCCCTGGTCATATTAACACCTTGAAGCTGTAAGCGACGCACAAGTTCTGTCTGACCGATCCCGGCTGCCAGACGTATTTTTCGGATATTACTTCCGATGTTAATTCCTGTCTGCTTTATCTTTTGTTCCATATAATTGCCTCTTAAAATAGGACTGAAACTGGTCCAATTTTCCTTTATCATACCTGTGACGAATGATATAATGGGACCAGAACTAGTCCACTTTTGATGATGGGCAAATATTTGGAATGATAGCAGTTTTAGACTAATTAGTTCAAAACACCGTGATTTTGTTCGTGCTGTGCGATGGCCTGGCGAATCAGATAGAGGATTTCCCCATTTATGGAACGTCCTTCAAATTCTGAAAGGCTTTTCAGCTTTTTGTGTGTCTCTGAATCAATGCGTAATCCCAAATGTTTATCTTTTTCCATAGTACTCCTTTATACTTATATTAAGTTCAAAATAAGTTCCAAATATAAGTACATTTTAAGTACAGTTGTATGTGAAATGTTCAAAATGGACTTGAAATAAGTACATATTTTTTGGGGAAAGAGAGAAAGGAGATTGTTATGAAAAAGAGAGAGCCGAACTATTATCAAATCAGGAAATGTGTGTTTTGGTGGATGATTGGAGTCTTCATAAGCCTTATAGGAGTTGTGTATTTTAAGGAGGATTTACGTGATTGGTGGATTTGCAGTAGGGGAAAGGAAATAGTTACTTTTGAGGGGATGGAGTCAGAGCTGGAAAATAAAGAGGACTGTTTTTTATGTGGCCACAGTAGTCAAAGCCTGAAAGAGCGATTTGGAACATTCGATGGCGTGGGTGTGATTTCTTTGAACGATTGGTATGTTTTGGAATTTCCCTGGAAAGGTTTTGGCAGAGAAGACCCGGAGGATACAGGGGACTGGAATTTGTCTACTACTTTCGGAAATACAGGGGAGATTATTTACTGTTCCAAATGTAATTCCATAAGAGGAATGGCCTCCATAGATATCACCTTGCCAGGTGATTATGGCTTAAATCCGACAATTATTCAGAATAATCTATGTCAGGAGTGTTTGGATAGGATCGGAAAATCTCTACAATATAACAAATGGAAGAACGAGAAGAAAGAAGTGGTTCCCCTGTGTCTGGTAGACTTAAAAACCCTGGAAATCTATTCTTTACAAGACTGGCACAGGGGCTGTGCCATACGGGACTATTGGATTGAAATAGAGCCAGAGAAAGAGAAGATGAGGATAGAATTGTTTTCTCTTCCCACTGTCGATATGGGTTAAATATATACTATTCCATATTTTTCTATTTTCATATAAAATGTTGTTATGGAAATTAGTAATTCAGATAATCTTAGTAATAACACCATGCAAACACTTGCTTTTTTGCTTAAGTATAAAAAGAAATATCCTAATCAATTAGTGATTAGATTAAACGATCATGTACCGGCATTTGGAATATTTGCAACTTATAAAAATTCAAGTCCCAGAAAGATACAGGTAAACTTTTTTTCCAAAAAAGTTCCATACGATAAACGGTTGGCAATTTCATTAGAACAGTCCACTGAAAAAATTATTGAACATAAATAATATTGCAATTGAAAGTTTCAGATTGGATCTGTTGATAAATTAGGGGGAAAATGAAAAGACATAGAAGAAAGGGATATAAGAGAAGAGGGAGACTGCTTTGGAAGCTGCAGGTGGGATTGATACTTATGGGGCTGGCAGGAATCAGCGTGTTCTTGTGGCAGAATTCATTGACAAGGGCAGAACTTTCCAAAATCCGGGAACCGCTGGGGGAGTATTTAAAATCACAGGAGCCGGGGTGGGAACCAGAGTTCGCAGAGACGGAACAGGAAATGGAACCTAGAGAATCAAAGCCCACAGAAGAAGAACTTTTTGAGCAAGAGATTGAGGCGTTTCTGGAAGAAATGACTTTAGAAGAGAAAATCTATCAAATGTTCATTATTACACCAGAGCAGTTGACTGGAACGTCGCCTGTTACCGCAGCGGGAGAAACGACAAAAAATAAGTTAAAAGAGCACCCGGTGGGCGGTCTTATTTATTTTGCCCAGAATCTGATATCAGAGGAACAGACGAAAGAAATGCTGGCAAATACTATGGAGTTTGCAGAAGAAATAGAGGATCTGCCCATATTTCTCTGTGTTGACGAAGAGGGAGGCCGTGTGGCCCGGGTAGGGAAAAATCCGGCTTTTCAAGTAGAACAAATTCAGCCTATGGGCCAGATAACAGATGAAGAAGAAGCATATCGGATTGGGACGGTCATAGGGGGATATCTTCGGGAACTGGGATTTAATGTAGACTTTGCACCGGATGCAGATGTGATAACAAATGAAAAGAATACAGCTATAGGAGACCGTTCGTTTGGAAGTGATCCTCAGATAGTGACACATCTGGCAATTGCCGTGTCCAATGGTTTGCATGCAGAGGGCATTATGAGTACTTTTAAGCATTTTCCCGGCCATGGAGCAACGGAAGCAGATACCCATCAGGGATATGCCTATGGAAAACGAACCTATGAAGAACTGATGGTCTCAGAGTTGGTTCCCTTTGCGGCAGCAAATGAAAATGGTGTGGATATGATTATGGTTGCTCATATTTCCTTTCCGGATTTGCTTGGAGATGATACCCCATCTTCTCTGTCCTATCAAATGATAACAGAGGTTTTGCGAGGTGAATTGGAATATGATGGACTGGTGGTTACAGATGCATTAAATATGGGTGCAATAGCGGAGAATTACAGTTCAGATGAAGCGGCAGTAAAGGCTGTGGAGGCAGGCGTGGACCTTCTCCTTATGCCAAAAGATTTTACCTTGGCTTATGAGGGAATCATGGGTGCGGTCTTAGATGGGAGGATAAGCGAGGAACGTATCAATGAGTCTGTGGGCAGAATTTTGCGAAAAAAACTTGAATTTGTAGCAAAATAACCAAAAAGCCAATAGCAGTTATCGGCTAAATGTAACAAAAAAGGAAAAACAAGAAAAATTTGTTAGAAATTTTCTTTTTTTTCTGTTATAATAAAAACAGAGGTTATAAAACGCAAACCGCTTCGCTGTGTTTATGACAGCAGGCGGTTTTTCATTTTGATAAGTGAGGAATGCCTATGTTTGAGAAAGGAAGGTACATTGTTTACGGAACTACGGGTGTATGTGAGATTGAAGATATCACTTCACCAGATATCAAAGGAGTGCCAGAAGATCGGCTTTACTATGTGTTGAATCCCTGTTTTAAAAAGGGAAATCGGATATTTACCCCTGTAGATAATGAGAAAGTAGTAATTCGTGCAGTTATGACGGAGGAAGAAGCATCTTCCCTGGTAGATGCGATTCCCTCCATCGAAGAACTCTGGGAAAAGGATGACAAGGTGCGGGAACTGCGTTACAAGGAGGCCATCAGAAGCTGCAATCCCAGGGAGTGGATTCAGATTATTAAGACCTCTTACTTAAGGAGAGAGCAGCGCAGAGCACAGGGAAAGAAAGCCACCACGGTAGATGAGCGTTACTTTAAAGCGGCCGAGGATCATTTGTATGCGGAATTATCGATTGCCCTTAAGATGCCAAAGGAAGAAGTAAAAGATTATATCCAGGCCCGGCTGGAAAAGAAGTAGCAAGCAGGAAGTTTTATCTTTAAATTTAGAGAAAAAAGACCAGTATTTGGCGAAAGGTTAGCCATTTACTGGTCTCTTTTTAAATGCGGTACGAATTACTGTAGCCCATCCTCCCCCACTAACTCATCATATTCCGCTGCATCCAGCATCTCATCAAAAGCATCTGCCACAGCCTCATACTCCTCGTCGTCCTCAATATTCTCAAGTACCGGAGATCCCTGGCTGTTATCGTACCGGTAAATATACACTTCGCCATCTTCATTATCCCCATTTTCATCCAAAGGAAGAAGAGCAATATAGTCTTGTCCGTTTACTGGAAAAATTGTCAGAATCGCACATTCTACCTGCTCGTCATTATCCAGAGTTAAAGTCACCGTAATATTCCCGTCACAAGAATCACAATTTCCATTGCAGGAAGTTGTATCGCATTTATTGTCCATTCCCATCTTCATACCTCGCTTTATCCAAATATATAGTTACAGATCCGGCGGCAATTCCCGTCTTTTATATCAGTGAATCACGACCATGCCCTTACTCTACCAGAAGGCCGGAGGAAAAGCAAGGTCAAATTTGGAATTGACGATTGTGTACAAAAAAGTCGCTTTTTTATAATTTTTTTTACGAAAATTATAAATACAGACGGAAAATTGAAAGCTATAATAAAATCAATGAGAAAAAATGCACAAAGAAGGTGAGAAGATGGGGAAAGTTCTTTTGGAAATGAAGCATATCAGTAAGAGCTTTGGAGCCGTGCGGGCCTTAAAGGACGTTTCCATAGATTTGCACGAGGGAGAGGCGCTTGCCCTGATGGGTGAGAACGGTGCCGGGAAGTCTACGCTGATGAACATCTTAAGCGGTTCCCTGCTTCCCCAGGAGGGCGAAATCTATGTGGATGGCCAAAGGGTGAACGTGACAGACCCGGTGACGGCGAAAAAGCATGGAATTGCCAAGATTCATCAGGAGCTTCAGGTGGTTCCGGAACTTAATGTGGCTGAGAATATCTTCCTTGGCCGCTGGTTTAAAAAGAAGCTTCCGATTGTGGACTTCCAGAGCATGATGGCAGAGACACAGAAGTATCTGGATATGTTGGAACTGGATGTGAAGCCTACGCAGCAGGTAAAGGATCTGCGTATCGGCGAGCAGCAACTGGTGGAGATTGCCAAGGCCCTTTCACTGAATGCAAAGATTCTGGTTATGGATGAACCAACCTCCGCTATCAGCGAAAAAGAAGCGGAAAAGCTTTTTACCATTATCCGCAGGCTTCGAAGCGAGGGACGGGGAATCATCTATATTACGCACCGGATGGAAGAGATCTTCAAGATTGCCGACCGTCTGACGGTTATGCGGGACGGTGCATACATAGGCACGGTCAATGCGGCCGAGACCAGCACGGATGAGATTATCAGGATGATGGTAGGCCGTGACGTGAGTGAGCAGTATCCAAAGGATCCCACAGAAAAGGGCGATGTGGCCTTTGAAGTAAAGAATCTTACCTATACGCCTCCGGAAGGGAGTTTCCGCCGTTCCTTGAAGAACATTTCCCTTCAGGTGCGTCATGGAGAAGTTTTAGGCATAGCGGGACTGGCAGGAGCCGGAAGAACGGAATTCTTTGAGTGTGTGGCAGGGGTTCATGCAAAAGAAGTTACGGGAGAGATCTATATCGAAGGAAAGCCGGTTGTGATCCGTAAGCCCGAGGATGCCATCCGGGCAGGGATTTCCTTTGCCACAGAGGATCGGAAAGGAAGCGGACTGGTATTGCAGCGATCCATAGGAGAGAATATTTCGCTTCCCCTTTTGAAGCAGTTCAGCAAGTTTTTGTTTATGGATGTGAAGAATGAAGGAAAAGCCTGGGAGGAGCAGATAGAGGCTCTTAAGGTAAAGGCTCCCGGAAGCAAGACACTGGCAAGTTCCCTGTCTGGCGGCAATCAGCAAAAGGTCATTCTGGCCCGCTGGCTGCTTACGAAGCCCAAACTGTTGCTTTTGGATGAACCCACCAGAGGTATTGATGTGGGTGCCAAGGCGGAGATTTACCAGCTTATTAATAACTTGGCGAAGACAGGTATGGCGATCATCGTGGTATCCTCGGAACTGCCGGAGGTAATCGGAATTTCGGACAGGATTGTTACTTTCTGTGAGGGTGAACTGACCGGAGAATTTGAGCAGAGGGAAGCGACCCAGGAAAAGCTGCTTCACAGTGCTACAAAATAATGTGCAGGGTGGAAAAATGGAACTATCAAAATAGGGAGAGGCAGAAATGAAAACAGATCAGACAAAAGTATTGATAAAAAAGATGCAGAGTGTAATTGCACTGATCCTGATATTTATCGTTGCAAGCGTAATCTGTGTACAGGATGGAAAAAATGTGTTCCTGGATGCCAGGAACCTGATGAATGTGCTCCGTGCTGTGTCGGAAAATGGAATTATTGCCATCGGCATGACCATGATTTTGATTTTGGGTGATATCGATCTGTCCGTTGGTTCCGTGGTTGGTCTGGTATCTACCGGCTGTGCGGCTTTGATGGTGTGGAACGGGCTTCCCTTTATACCGGCAGTCCTTGCCAGCCTTTTGATTGGTGCGGTCTTTGGATTTTTCAACGGCATCTGTATTACCAAGCTGAAACTGCAGGCTTTTATCGTCACACTGGCAAGTATGAATATTGCGAGAGGACTTGCAAGATTCTGGGCCAACGGTGTTGGAATCCCCCTGACTTATGGCAAGGGGGAGGGGTTGGCACCGCCGGAGTTTGAGGTACTCCAGATGAGAATCAGCGGCCTGATTCCCGTACCGGCCATTATTTTCCTGGTACTCCTCATTATCTTCCATTTTATCATGACGAAGACGAGATTTGGCCGTCAGCTCTATGCCATCGGCGGCAATCGCCAGGCTTCCTATCTGGCAGGTATCAATGTGGACCGGATTAAGCTGTTTACTTTCATGCTTTGTTCCATGCTGGCATCCATAGCCGCTATGATTCATGCGGCACAGATTAGCCAGGGCGGCCCCAACGAGGGTTCCGGTTATGAACTGAATGCGGTTGCAGCCTGTGCCATCGGCGGAACCAGTCTGGCAGGCGGCAAGGGAACCATGCTGGGAACTCTGATCGGAGCATTGATCCTGGGTATGCTGGATAATGTGTTAGGTTTAAAGGGTGTCAATTCCAACCTGCAGTTGATGGTAAAGGGTTTCCTCATTATCATTGCCGTATTTATGCAGGCAGAGAGGAAAGACTGATTGTTTTTACATAACTTGTGCGCAATCTGTCCGGGGCTGATCGATAGCAGCCCCAGACAGATTAAAAAATAAAAGCTATCGAAGAAAGAGGGAAATATGAAAAAGAGAATTTTAAGTGTGGTGCTTTGCACGGCAATGCTTGCAACCTTACTGGTTGGCTGCGGCGGCAAGACAGAAGAGCCTGCCGAGGCTCCGGCTGCTCCGGCGGAAGAAGAAGCGGAAGCTCCTGCAGAGACACCCGAAGAACCGGCGGCAGACGCAGAGACAGGTGCAAAAGACAAATACGTGATTGGCATGTCACAGTGTAACCTGGGCGAGCCCTGGCGTGTAGCTATGAACGATCAGATTGCGGCCGCAGCAGAAGCACATCCGGAGTTCGAGATTATCTATGCGGACGCAGCACAGGATAACTCCAAGCAGATCGCAGACATTGAGAACTTTGTACAGATGGGCGTGGATCTGATTATTACCTCCCCCAACGAGGCAACTCCTCTGACCAATGCGGTTACGGCTGCATACGAGGCAGGAATCCCGGTTATTCTTCTGGACAGAAAGATTGACGGAGACGGTTATACACAGTTTATCGGTGCAGATAATGTGGCAATCGGAAAACAGGTGGGCGAGTATGTGGCAAACACACTTCTTCCAGACGGAGGAAAGGTTTGCGAGATCAAGGGTCTTGAGGGAACCTCCGGCGGTATCGACAGAGACAACGGATTCCGTGAAGGAATCAAGGCAAATCCAAAGGTAGAGATCGTAGCAGCTAACAATGCAGACTGGCTTCGTGAGAAAGCTATCACCGTTGCAGAGGAAATGCTCCAGACCAATACGGAGATTGATCTGTTCTACTGCCTGAATGATCCCATGGCAGAGGGTGCTTACATTGCGGCAAAGAACGCCGGACGTGAGAAAGACATTATCTTCATCGGCGTTGACGGACTTCCTACCCCTGACGGCGGCATCCGCAGCGTTATGGACGGCAGACTGAGCCTGTCCATGGTATATCCCACTGGCGGTGCAGAAGCTATCGAGAGTGCATACCAGCTTCTGGTAGAGGGCAAGGAGCTTGAGAAAGAGATTACTCTGGAATCCGAGATCATCACTCCGGAGACAGCTCCTGACTTGTTGAAGAAATATGGCGGCGAATAAGAATCATAAAAACTGCCTGTGAGCTTACAAGGCTCGTCTGTGATCTGCAGGCGAGCCTTTTTTTACCGCAAATTTTTTGGTATAATTTTATATAACAATCCGGACGGAGGGAAAATGCCGTCCAAACAGATACATCTATGTGGCGTTCATACATAATAAGACAAAATTTCATGAAAAACATACAGGAATTACTTTTCACAAAAAATTTAAGACGTTCATTTCTTGCCTTTACGTTCACGGCAGTTATATTTGTAACACTTGTGCTGACCATGGCGGGCAGCGGAATCTATATTGATTCGATTGAGGAGCATGCGTATGCCAGTACGGCCGAGATGCAGAATCAGGTGCAGAAATCCGTGGATTTGAAGCTGGAAGATATTGAGAATACGCTGAAGCTATTAGGAGAGACAAGAGAGGTTCAGGGCTATCTTACGGTGGATGAGGAACGGGAGCAGGGGAAAAGGGTGGAACTGGAAACCTCTGTCCGGAATCTGCTGCTTGAATATTCCAAGGTTCACAGGGATTATCTGAACATTGTTCTGGCCAGCAGCAGGGGCCATTATCTGTCCAATGATTCCTACCGGATTCAGAAACAGGACCTGAGCGAGGAGGAATGGTACCAGGATGCGGTTCGGGCAAAGGGGAGTCCGGTTGTAATCAGTTCTTCCATCGGACGGAACCTGCAGGATTGGAGAAATTACAGTTCGGACAGCTATGTCTCCGTGGCCCAGGGCATTTACAGAAAAGAAAGCGGCGATCTTATCGGAGTAGTTTTAATTGATCTGGATAAGATGAGCATTCAGGGACTGGTGGGAGATATTACACTGGGCCAGACCGGTTTTGTCTTTATTATGGACAGTAAGGGAAATGTGCTGTACACTCCGGAGAATAAGGTGGTATACCGGATTAATCCGGCATGGTTTCAGGGGGCAGGCAGCGGAAGCTTTAAATGCCGGATTCAGGAGAACGAATACCGGATTATTTATAATCAATCGGATTATACCAGGCTTACAACCGTCGGTCTCTATGATATGGGAAAAACCATTGAGGGAGTATCCAGAGTGCAGAGAGTATCGGTTCTTCTGGCAATTATCTGCTGCGGAGTGGCACTTGTGTGGGCGGCTTTCTTCTCAAAGACGATTACAACGCCCATATCGAATCTTTCCCGGCTGATGAAGCGTGCACAGACAGGAGATCTGACCGTGCGGTTTGACAATCACTATCAGGGAGAGATTGGGCAACTGGGAGATGCTTTCAATTCCATGGTGAATAAGATTAATGAACTCTTACAGATGGTTTATGTGGAACAGAAACAGAAACGGGAGGCGGAGATGAAGATCCTCAGGGAACAGATCAAGCCTCATTTTCTGTATAATACCCTGGACAGCATTCAATGGATGGCAAAACGTTATCAGGCCATGGACATTGTGGAGACGGTTCGGGCACTCTCTAATTTTTTCCGCATCAGTTTAAGCAGCGGAAAGGAGTATATCACGCTTCGGGAGGAAATGACGCTGGTCCGCAGCTATCTGGAGGTGCAGAAGTTCCGATATGAGGATCTCTTTGAGTATGAGCCCACCTATGATGATGAGCTTCTTGACTGCATGGTACCCCGGTTGATTCTGCAGCCCCTGGTGGAAAATGCCCTGTATCATGGGATTAAGGAATCGGATCGGGAAAGAGGAAATATACGCATCTGTGTTTGCAGGGAGACGGCAGAATCACTTCTTATTTCTGTCTCAGATGATGGGGCGGGGATGAGCCAGGAAGAATGCGACAGGATGAATGGGCTTCTGCGAATGGAGGAACGCCCTGAGGAAATCCGGGCCTTTGGAGTGCTGAACGTCCATGATCGGATTCGTTTTTCTTACGGGGAGCCTTACGGACTCTACTATCGCCCGGGAGAGGAGGGCGGGACTATTGCGGAGGTAAGGATTCCGGTAAATGAACGGTAAAGTCACAAAGACGCACGAGAGGAACTGGAAAGAGTTTGCGGAACTGAAAATCAGAAAGGAAAGAGACATGTGGAAGATACTGATCGCAGACGATGAACCGAAGATCCGTCAGGGCCTTAAGGAATTGGTGGAAAGCTTTGAACTGCCCCTTAAGGTTTGCGGCGAGGCAAAGAACGGGCTGGAAGCCCTCCGTCTGCTTGAGGAGGAGTGTCCGGATATTGCCCTGGTGGATATCTGTATGCCAAAACTCAATGGATTGCAGCTTCTGGAACGGATTCGTGAAGTTTGCCCGGAGTGCCGGACGATTATTGTATCCGGATACAACGAATTTACGTATGCCAAAGAAGCTATGAGCCTGGGGGTACGCAGTTATATCTTGAAGCCGGTGGAGGAAGAGGAACTCTATGAGACGGTTCGCAGCCTTACGGAGGAACTGAGCAGGGAAAGATCAAGACAGCGTTTTATTGATCTGGCCAATTATCAGTTGGAACAGCACCGGGAATATCTTCAGGGCGTATTTTTCAATGACTGGATTGAGGGACGGCTTTCGGAGAGCGAAAGGGAGGGGCAGAAAGAGTTGCTATCCGTACATATCGGGGAGACGGCAGCTTTGATACTAGTGTCTACACAGAATAACCGTACATTGAGTCTCAGGATGGATGACAGCCACATTTCCGATGATGTGTACCAGTTTGCCCTGAAAAATATTCTGGGAGAACTTTTGGAAGAATGGGGACCGGTTTATCTGTTTATGGATCGGTACCAGAATGTGGCCGGAATCTTTCAGATGATCGGTCAGGAGACGGAGAGCCTGCAGCGGCATGTGGAGGAGAGCCTGGAACAGATTCTGGGAGGAACCTGCACCATTGTGATACGAAGCTGTAAAGAGTCTCTTTTTCCGGAGAACTATACAGAGGCACTGAGAGAAGTACAAAAAGCACTGGAATGCCGCCCGGTTGTGGCGGAGGCAAAGAAGTATCTTTTTGAGCATTTTCGGGATCCGGATATTGACCTGAATCTGGTGGCCCGTTCCATCGGAATCAGTCCGGCTTATTTAAGCCGCCTGATGAAGCAGGAACTAGGGATGCCTTTTAAGGATTTTCTTACCAGTCTTCGGATAAACGAGGCCATTGTTCTCATGCGCAGCACCAGCTGCTCCATCAATGAGATTGCGGACATGGTAGGGTATAAGAGCCAGCACTATTTTTCTACGGCCTTTAAGAACAGCATGGGGATCTCCCCGTCGGAGCATCGAAAAAATATTAGCTGAGGGGAAGATGTTTATGGGAAAGAAGCTCATAACTCTATACTTAAGCCTGCTCTTATGCCTTTTGGCGGGCTGCAGAGAGAAAGAGATCATACAGGAAAATGAATATGAGTATCTGATAGGTGTCAGTCTGTCCAATGTGATGGAGCCCTGGCTGAGTCATACGATTGATGCCATGTCTGCACAGCGTCTGGCGGACAGCCGGATAAATATTATCTTTAAGGATGCGGCGGGCAGTCAGGAGAAGCAGCTTCAGGATATTGAACAGCTTATGGAATGCGGTGTGGATTTGCTGATTGTGGCACCGGGAGATTCTGAGTCTCTGCAGGATAAGGTGGAGGAACTGTATCAGGAGATTCCTGTGGTTGTGATGGGAATTGATCCTGGGACAGAGGATTATACTTCTTTTATAGAGTTTAATGATTATGAGATTGGGAGGCTGGCCGGATCGTATATTATGGAGGAGCAGTATCAGGCCGGGGACGAGATGGTAGTACTTACAGGCCCCTCCGGTTCGCCTATTTCGGAAAAGCGTTTGCAGGGATTTAAAGATGCTGTTTCGGGAGATATAGAGGAGGAACAGATTCATTATCTAAATGGGGAATGGCTTCGGGATAAGGCAGAAAACCGAATGAAAGATTACCTGGTGGTGAATCAGAAAGCGGATGTTGTCTTTGCTTTTAATGATGAGATGGCTTATGGAGCTTATCTGGCCCAAAAGCAGTATCGGGTGACGGGGATCTGTTTTCTTGGGGTGGATGGCTTTACCGGGAATTTGGGAGGGATTGATCTGGTGGAACGGGGGCTCCTGGATGCCACCATCCAGTGCCCGGAGATTGGAAGTCTGGCTTATGAGACTGCTGTCCGGATCCTGGATGGGGAGAAAGTGGAAAAGCATCAGGTGATAGAACCAACGCTGATCACGAAAGTTAAATGATCTCCATTAGTAATTCCAGCAACTGATCTATGTGGAGAGGCTTGGCCATATGAGCGTTCATGCCGCTTTTTCTGGCCATTCGCCGATCCTCCTCAAAGGCGTTAGCAGACAGAGCGATAATGGGGATGTCATGAAGAAGGGAGTCGTTCAGGCTTCGGATTATCTGGGCAGTCTCATAGCCGTTCATGGCAGGCATCTGGATATCCATCAGAATTACGGCATAAGTGCCCGGTTCCTCCTGTAGAAGCCGTTCAAGAGCCATATGGCCGTCTGTAGCGGTGTCTACCAGAAATCCCTGCTCTTCAAGAAGTTCTGTCTCTAACTCCAGATTCAGTTCATTGTCATCAACCAGAAGAATTCTGCGGCCATCTATACGCTTTATGAGTGCCGCTTTTGCTTCATCTGCAAGGAGACTTGTTGAATGTTGAATACGAAGATTGAGTCGAAAGGAAAAGAGGCTTCCTTTTTGGAGCGTACTATCCACGGCAATGGTTCCATCCATGAGTTCTACCAGCCTCCTAGCAATCGTCAGGCCAAGTCCGGTACCATGAATGCCACTGAAAGTTGTATTTTTTACACGTTCAAAGGGGTCAAAAATATGTTCCAGATATTCTGGTGCGATACCAATGCCGTTGTCCTTTACGCAAAATTCATAAGAGGCATAATTATTAGTGGGTGTTTTTTTCTCTGAGACAGAGATCTGTACTTGCCCATTATTTTCTGTATATTTCACGGCATTATTTCCAAGACAGGAGAGTACCTGCTTTATTTTGTCAGGATCACTATATACACAGGGATGCTCAAGCCCGGAGAGATCTATAGAAAGAGAAATGTGCTTTCGTTCCGCCTGTGAAGACAGTATATGTACAGATTCTGTTACCAAATCAGACAGGCAGCAGGGGATTTCCTCTGTCTGGATAGTTCCTGATTCGATTCTGGAGATTTCCAGAATATCATTGACAAGGGACAGCAGATGCTCGCCAGAGGTTTGAATTTTACTTATGTATTCCATAAGCTTTTCCGGTTCGTGAAGGTGATTCTGAGCAAGAGTTGAGAAGCCAGTAATGGCATTTAAGGGGGTGCGCATATCATGGGACATATTTGCGAGAAAGGTGTTCTTGGCAATATTGGCCCGCTTTGCATGATTAAGGGCATCCTCTAAGAACTTTTTCTGCTCCATTTCATGCTGAATTTCCTCATCAACTCTACGGGAGCCTATAACAACCTGGGAAGGCGATTTCTGATTGTCCGCACCGGCAATGCGAAGCTGAAAATACTGAACTTCTTCCTGTACCACAATCCTGTAGTTTATATAATAGGTATTGAGAGAAGCAATATTTTTCCGGAGCTGGTGAGAGTCAAGAGCCAGCTTAACTAAGGCCTGATCCTCAGGATAAACCCAGGCTTTTACATAATCGGAGCAAAATTGACGGAAAGAAAGGGGCTGCGTTGAGGAATGAAACTGCTGCTCAATGCGGGAACTCAGCCGATAGGGAAAGAGCCTGTCTTCGTCCAGATCCACATAAATAATGGCCTCATAATCGCTGCTTAATCCCTCGATAATTGCCATCCTTTGAAGCTGTTCCTCTATCTGCTGCTTACGTTTTTCTGTGGCATCCCCTAAAAATACATAGAAAATACCGCCGATAAAATCACTTTGGATAAAATGACCATAATCTTCCACCCAGCGGATCTCACCGTTTTTTTGGATGATTCGATATTCTACATAATCCAGGTCATACTGGCTTTGACGAATCTGTTCCTGAATACTGGCTTCTACGGAATCCAAATCTTCCGGGTGTACCATGCCTTTGAACGTGTTGCCGGTTAATTCCCGGAACTCTTTTAAGGTGTTGCAGCCAAAAAGACGGATTACAGCTTTATTGGCATAGAGGATTTCTTCATCGCCATCTGCATAGTAGATAAAGAAACCGCCGGGAATCTCATCCATGAATTTTTTAATCTCCAGGGCAGACTGGAAATCAGAAGTGTCAAAAAGGGGGGAGCGGACATCTTGTTGAAAACTGTGTTCCAGATTGTAAAGTGCGGAGAGGATGGATTCTATTGGGCCTTTTCCTGTAATCATTTGTCTGTTCATGTAGTCTTCCCCCTAGAAGTATTTTGTCAATCTATTATAGCACCTTTTTATAAAATAGGGAAATGATTATTTTCCTTTTGCTTGATCTTGCTTTCGGTTCTCAATATAATACCCTATAGAACCACAGAGAACTTCACGATATTTGCAGAGAGAAAAAGAGAGAAAGGCGGCAGTGATGACAAGAATAGAAGAACTGGCATTGGCAATTGAAGAGGGGAAGCTTAAACCGGTAGTACTTTTGATCAAGGAGGCTCTGCAAGAAGGAGAAGCTCCTGATAAGATACTGAATGAAGGCATGATTGATGCATTGGGAAATGTGGGGGAAAAGTATCGGAGAGGTGATATTTTCGTGCCGGAGATGTTGCTTTCCGCACGGGCCGTGAAAAAAGGAGTGGAGGTATTAAAGCCTTATCTGATATCGGAACAGACGAAGACACTGGGAACAGTGATCATTGGCACGGTGGCGGGAGATCTTCATGACATTGGAAAAAACCTGGTGAGTATGATGCTGGAGAATGCAGGTTTCCAGGTGGTTGATCTGGGAATTGATGTGTCTACCCGGAAGTTTATTGATTCCATCATGAAGCATCCGGATGCGTCGCTGGTAGCCATGTCGGCTTTACTGACTACAACATTGTCAGCCATGCGGGAGACTGTCCATGCTCTCAATGGGCAGAATTTTCGGGAACGGATTCATATTATGGTAGGGGGAGCACCTGTGACAGAGGATTTTGCAAAGGAAATAGGTGCGGACGGCTATAGTCAGAATGCGGCAGAGGCAGTAGTGCTTGCGAAAAGACTTTTGGGAGAAAGGCACTAAGGGAAAGGGAGCATATGAAATTTATACAGGATATTACGGATTTTATTTTTGTGGAGGATGAGCCTCAAAAAGCGGATATTATTTTTATTCCGGGAGGCAATCAGGGAGCGATTGCCGTAAAGGCGGCCAAACTTTATCGGGAAGGATATGCTTCCTGGATTCTGCCATCCGGACAGTACAGCAAACTGGTGGGGCATTGTACGATTCCCGGATATGAGACGGAGTGGGAATTTCTTCGGGATATACTGATCGGGGAGGGGGTTCCAAAAGAGGTAATTCTAAAAGAGCAGAAAGCGACCTTTACTTATGAAAATGCGATCTTTTCCAGGCAGGTGACAGATGCCTTGGGGCTTACCGTGGAGAGGGCTATTCTTTGTCCTCAGGCATGCCATGCCAGACGTGCTCTTCTGTACTATGAGATACTGTATCCGGATACGGAATTTGTTGTGTGTCCTGCAGTAACCAGAGGCATTAGCCGGTATGACTGGTTTCTGGAGGATGAGAAGATTGATGTTGTCCTGGGAGAGATGGAACGGTGCGGAAGTCAGTTTCATGAGATCTTGAGGGAGTATGGGAAAAGGGACAGGACTGTCATAAAATAGGACAGCCCTGGTAAGTCCAATATTATATGTTGTGCCTGGTGCTAATCTACGGTTACATCCAGCTTTTGGGATGGCATAGATATGCTTGGATCTGCAGAGGTTTGGGCTTCTTTGTAGGCAGCCTGGGCTTTAGCCCGCTTTACTTTTAAGGCCTCTGGTGTGGACTCGGCTTCTTCTCGGGTCATTTCCCGGTGGTTCAGTGCAGCCTTTGCCTTTTCGCTTTCCACTGCGGTTTCTTCTGGAATTTCTTTTGCAGTATTTTCGGGGGCGGACACATCTTCGGGATCTTTATTCTTGTCGGTCTTTGTCGGATCCTCCATACCCAGTTCGGCTTTTTTTGCCTCTTCCAGATCTTTTTCAGCTTTTTGCTTTTCTGCTTCTGTGGGAAGCTTGGCATATTTGCCGCTTTCTACAAATTCCTGCGTGCTTTCTTCAAGAGCTTTGTTTTTGCGGTGTTCATTCCAGATTAATTCCAGCTTTTTGCTTTCAGGAATATTGGGATTGTTTTTAATCTCGTTTACCATGTTCAGTGAGGTGGCGGCATGAGCCATTTTTACACGCTGTACTTCTTCTTTCGTCTTACAGCGTTTTAATTCCTGCTCATAGTGCTTTTGCTCCATCTCCGTGGCCTTTACTCGCTGGTAGGCCTGGGGGTCGTGATCCCTTAAGTATGCCAGTTCCTCTGCAGTTAACTTCTGGCCGCTGTTCAACTTGAGTTCAATCTGTGCGGTCATTTTGGTTGTTCCGTCCTTATTGGCTTTTCGTATTTCTTCAGCTTGCTGTTTTACAGAGTCAGCTATTGTAGTAGTTCCATCGGCAGTAAAGTCACCAGATGCCTTTTTCTTCTGCCATTTCATCTGCATTTCCATATTTTTTGTATAGGAATTCAGTGATTGAACAGTAAAGAAATTCATGAATATCCCCCCCTATCTATATTCTACAGGTACATGATAATCCGAATTGTTGACATATGTTTCTATATTAAGATTATCGGCAGGGGGCCGAAAAAGTTAATCTGGATAAACAAGGCGGTCTTTTTTGATTCCGTAGAGTACTTCATCAAGGTATCGTCCGGCCAGCCAGTTTGCCATGGGAAGGTTCATATCCAGATAATTTCCGCAGTCTTTTGCACAGGCACCAGGCACCTCTCCCGAAAAGTCCCGAATAAACTCCCACATTTCTACCATTAAGGGAATAATATCTTTGGACTCATAGTCTCCTGTTAGGAGCAGATAGAAACCGGTGCGGCAACCCATGGGGCCGAAATAGATGGTTTGGGGTCCGAATTCTTTGTGATTCCGCAGGAATGTGGCACCCAGATGTTCAATCGTGTGGATTTCGGCTGTATTCATTACCGGTTCTTCGTTTGGATTGGTCAGCCGCAGGTCAAAAGTAGTAATTACAGCGTTCCCGGCGGGGTCTTTCCTGGATACGTAAACACCTGGTTTTAATTTGTTGTGGTCGATGGTAAAGCTTGTGATCTTTTCCATAAATTATTCATCCTTTCTTAGGCCTGCTGGAAAGTAAGGCAACGGACTTTTCCGGCAGCTCCATCCTTTGCTCTTTATAATTAAAAAGTTTACCATATTTATCAGGAAACAGAAAGTAAAAAATGAACCTATCCGGTGGTTGACGATGACTATCAAAAAGTGCTATGATGGTTGTGCAGGTTTAAAAAACCAAATCTATGCAGAAGAAGGATGTGAAGAGTCCGTGGACGGGCGAAGTCGAAGGCGTAACTTAAGACAGAACAGAATATGGATGGATATGGGCTTTTCATGTTATTCTATGCTTTCCGGGGTATCAGTCATCCTGGAAGCGTTCCTTACCTGGCATTAGCAGTCCGGTAAGGAAATGCATATATGTAATAGGGAAGAGCAGACGGGCATTCACGGATTCTGGCCGTATTTGTGAGGGCGGGATTGTGAATGGCTTTGCCATGTCCATCGACGGGAATGGAGGAGATTGACATGGCAATGGGAAATTTTGACTGGGAGCTTTTAACGGAGCTTTTGGAGAACCGGCAGTTCCGCAAGCTTCGTGAGACGATGGCCGAGATGAACGAGGTGGATATTGCGGAGTTCATTGAGGAGCAGGGACTGGAAAAGAAGGTTCTGGTGTACCGGATGCTGCCGAAGGAACTGGCGGCGGATGTGTTTTCCTTTCTGGAGGTTGAGGACCAGGAACATATTATCAACAGTATTACGGACTATGAGCTGGGAAAGATCATTGAGGACCTTTATGTAGACGACGCAGTAGATATGCTTGAGGAGCTACCGGCTATTGTGGTAAAACGTGTGCTTAAGAATGCGGCACCGGACACCCGTGCTCTCATTAACCAGTTTTTGCAGTATCCGGAGAACAGTGCAGGAAGCATTATGACGGCGGAGTACATCGGACTTAAGCGGAATATGACCGTGGAGCAGGCCTTTGCCTATATTCGGGAAAACGGTGTGGATAAGGAGACCATTTACACCTGCTTTGTGACGGACAGCAAGCGTCAGCTTCAGGGTGTTGTGACGGTAAAGGATCTGCTGATGAATCCGTATCACACCATTATCAAAGACATTATGGATGAGAATATTATCTATGCGGTGACTACGGAGGATCAGGAGGAGGTTGTGGAAACTTTCAACAAGTACGATCTGCTCTGTCTGCCTGTGGTGGATCATGAGGACCGTCTG
Organism: uncultured Lachnoclostridium sp.; assembly: GCA_948330435.1. GTDB lineage: Bacteria > Bacillota > Clostridia > Lachnospirales > Lachnospiraceae > Laedolimicola. The sequence continues at coordinate 108,937 of CAOJBY010000007.1, forward strand.
GTGGGAATCGTCACCGTAGACGATGTGGTAGAGGTTATGGAGCAGGAGGCTACGGAGGACTTTGAGAAGATGGCGGCTATGCTGCCTTCGGAGAAGCCCTATCTGAAAACCGGTGTGTTGGAGTTGGCCAAGAACCGTATTCCTTGGCTTTTGCTTTTGATGTTTACCTCTCTTTTGACAGGAGCCATTCTTGTGACCTATGAAAATGCCCTTCAGGTGGTGCCATTGCTGATCAGCTTTATCCCGATGCTGATGGATACCAGTGGAAACTGCGGCAACCAGAGCAGCACCATGGTGATTCGTGGTATGGCTGTAGGGGACATTGAGCTTCGGGATGTGATAAAGGTAGCCTGGAAAGAGCTACGTGTGGGCTTTCTGTGCGGCCTTGTACTGGCGGCGGCTAATTTTGTGCGGCTGCTTTTGCAGTATCCGGATCAGCCTCTGGTGAACCTGGTGGTAGTGCTGTCCCTGGTGCTTACGGTGATTCTGGCTAAGACCATTGGCTGTACGTTGCCGATGCTGGCGAAGCGGATGAACCTGGACCCGGCTATTATGGCGGCTCCGTTGATTACGACCATTGTAGATGCCTGTAGTCTGATGATTTATTTCAGGCTTGCATGTGTTTTGTTAAAAATTTAAAAGTCCCCTTGTACACCGAGGGTAGTATTACGGTACTAAAATAGGAGGTTCATATATGTTAGGAGACAAAAAAGTCCTGTACAGTGGAATGCAGGCGACAGGCAATCTGACTTTGGGAAATTATCTGGGGGCCTTGAAGAACTGGCTGACTTTAAGCGATGAATATGAATGCTTTTACGGCGTGGTGGATCTGCATTCCATCACCATTCGCCAGGACCCGGCAGAACTTCGTAAGAGGGCCAGAGCACTTCTGACCCTGTATATTGCGGCCGGACTGGACCCGGAGAAAAATTGTATTTACTATCAGTCCCATGTATCGGGACACGCAGAGCTGGCATGGATTCTCAACTGCTTTACCTATATGGGAGAGCTGAACCGGATGACTCAGTTTAAGGATAAGGCAGCGAAGCATGCGGACAACATCAATGCGGGACTATTTACCTATCCGATACTGATGGCGGCGGATATCCTGCTGTACCAGGCGGATGTGGTGCCGGTGGGCGTGGATCAGATGCAGCATTTGGAGATTACCAGAGATATTGCACAGCGGTTTAACGGCATTTACGGAGATGTGTTTACCGTTCCGGAGGCTTACTTTGGCAAGGTAGGAGCGAAGATCATGAGCCTTCAGGACCCAACTAAGAAGATGTCCAAATCCGATGAGAATCCCAATGCCAGCATTTATTTGATGGATGACCCAGATACCATTATGCGTAAGTTCAAGCGTGCGGTGACAGACTCTGAGGGCCAGATTCTTTACCGTGATGAACAGCCGGGAATTAAGAACCTGATTGATATTTACTGTGCTTGTACCGGAAAGACACCCGACGAGACAGTACGGGAGTTTGACGGCAAGGGCTACGGAGAGTTTAAGCCTGCGGTGGGCGAGGTTGTAGTGGCGGTGCTCAAGCCTCTGCAGGAGCGTGTTGCAGAGCTTAATAAGGATAAGGCGTATATTGATTCCGTTATTAAAAAGAATGGAGAGAAGGCACAGTATTTTGCCAATAAGACCTTGCGGAAGGTACAGAAGAAGGTGGGCTTTCCGGAACGGGTACGATAAGGAGATAGAATAATATATAATTATGTAAAGGGAATGCTGTAAAAGCATTCCCTTTTGTATATATAGCTTAAAATAGTATATAAATAAGGATGATGATTATGAAAAAAGACATAAAAATAAGACATTTGTCCTATTTTAAATCAACAGGGATGATTATAATAAATCTATACAGGAGGATGTTTTATGGAACCGGAGGAAATTAAAAAGCTGATTCATACCTATCCGATTATCAGGGGATGGATTCAGGAGCTACCGGAGGCATTGATGTATCGTTGCCGTCTGGGTTATCCTCTTCGGGGACAGAGCCTCTTCTGTAGAGGTGATGAAATGCAGAAAGTCTATATTGTGTGCAAGGGAAGTGTGATAATTACCAGCAGCAATATCAACGGCAATGAGATGGGGGTTGTAGTAGTTCCGGAAGGGGCCTCGGTGGGGGAGATGGAAGCGATGATGGGGCTTCCGCATTTGGTTTACAGTGCAAAGGCCCTGACGGACTGTACGCTTTTGGAGATTCCACTGGGAAGCTTTAAACGATGGATTGATGTAAATCATTCTTTCTGTAAACGGCTGGCTATGGAACTTAGCAGAAAACTCTATAGTTCTTCAGTCTCTACGGTTCATTATCAGAGTTGGCCCGCTCAGACACGTTTGAAGTTGTTTCTGATTGATTGCGGAGAGGGAAAAGTTTTGGAAACGCGGGAGAAACTTGCTGAATTTTGCGGGGTAAGCACACGTACGATCAACCGTTCTGTAAATTCTCTGAAAGCAGAAGGATATCTTGACCTTGTTAAGCGGAAGATATTACTGAACAAGGAACATATCCGGAAGCTGACGGAGAGCATAGCGAAAGAGATTTGACAGGATAGAGCATCGGGAGGCAAAGCGCGCGGCTTTTCGGTTCACTATAAACATTTTACCAGGAGGTAACTATGAGAAAAATAATTATGGATTGTGATCCGGGTCATGATGATGCGATTGCACTGCTGCTTGCTTCCCGTTCGGATGATTTGAAGATTCTGGGAGTTACAACAGTGGCCGGAAACAGTGAGTTGGAGAATACAACCAGAAATGCCAGAAAGATTTTAGACTATGCAGATGTTACAGATGTGGATGTCTATCCGGGATGTGAGAAACCCATGATGCGTTCTCTGTACCGGCTGACCGGTGCTATTATCCACGGAGAGGATGGTCTTGGGGGGCCGAAGATTCCGGATCCCATAACTCCGGTGAAAGAGGAGCATGGTGTGGACTTCATGATCCGTACGCTTCGGGAAAGTGATGAGAAGATTACATTGATTCCCACCGGTCCCCTGACCAATATTGCTATGGCTCTAATCAAGGCACCTGATATCAAAGAGAAGATTGATCGGATCATAATCATGGGTGGGGCGGTTATGGATCCGGGCAATATTACTTCTGCTGCGGAGTTTAACATCTATGTAGACCCGGAGGCCGCAAAGATTGTATTTGCCAGTGGATGCAATATCTATCTCAATACGCTGGATGTTTCTATGAAAGCTGTTTTTTATGAGGAGGATATCGAGGCGCTTCGTGCTCAGGGGGATAAAGTAAGTGACATCGTAGCACAGCTTTTGGACTTCTTTGCGTCTACCCATGTAAAACATTTTGGGTTTAAGGCCTGTCCGATTCATGATGCACTCTGTGTAGGTGTTTTGATAGATGAGAATCTGATCGAATACCAGAAGACATTCCTGGATATCTCTGTTCAGGATCCCCTGACCCTTGGTGAGACAGTGGCAGATCTGTGGGGGATTACGGGAAATGAGCCAAACTGCTATATTTCCACCAAAGTGGATCAGAAATTATTTGTAAAAATGATACAGGAACATATGAAGAAACCGTATCATGCAAAATGAGGAACTTAATAAATGAAGAATACATAGTAAAGGAGGAAAAATACTATGAAAAGGTTACTGGCATTGATGCTTTCGGTGTGTATGATGGCAGCGGCACTGTCTGGCTGCGGAAAGAAAGAGGAGCCTTTGGAGACCCCGGATTCTCAGACAGAAGACCAAGGTGAAGAACCGGCAGAGGAGCCGGCGGCGGAAGGAGAAGCAAATGGGGAGCTTCCGAAAGTTGTCTGTTTGTTAAACGGCAATCTGGGAGATAAATCATTCTTTGACTCGGCCAATGCAGGCATGAAGCTGATTAAGGACGAATTGGGATGTGAGACCAATGTGATCGAGATGGGCTTTGATAATACGGTCTGGGAGACTACGCTCTACGAGGTGTCGGATCAGGACTGGGATATTATCATCGTGGGTACGTTCCAGATGCAGGAAGTTTTAGAGAAAGTGGCACTGGAGTATCCGGATAAGAAATATATCATTTTTGATTCTGCTGTGTCCTATGATAATGCAGACTATAGTAATGTTTATTCTATTTCTTTCAAACAGAATGAGGCTTCTTATCTGGCGGGAGCTTTGGCGGCTATGATTGCCGCAGATGATTCACTGCCTTTAAGCAATGGTCAAAAGATGATTAGTGTAGTGGCGGCTCTTGATATCCCTGTACTGAATGACTTTATCATGGGTTATATCCAGGGAGCGGTAGATACGGTTCCGGATACGAAAGTTTCCATTTCCTATATTGGCAATTTTGATGATACGGCGAAAGCGAAGGATCTGGCAAAAGCTCAGTTTGGTCTGGGATCTTGCGTGGCGTTCAATGTAGCGGCCCAGGCGGGACTTGGTATGATTGAGGCGGCAGGTGAGGAACAGAAATATGCCATTGGTGTAGATGCGGATCAGGCCATGGCACTGGCGGAGAGTCAGCCGGAGCAGTCTAAGGTGATTGCGACTTCAGTTATGAAGAATATCGATCAGGTATTGCTGCTCTCTGTAAAAAGGCACATTGCAGGTGAACTTCCTTATGGGCAGGAGGAGTCTCTGGGCATGGAGGAGAATGCGGTAGGCCTGGCTGTTAATGAGGTGTATGACGGAATTGCAACTGATGAGATGAAAGCAAAGATCGAGGAACTGCAAGGAAAGATTCAGTCTGGTGAAATTAAAGTTAATTCTGCATTTACCATGACTGATGATGAAATCAAGGAGGTAAAGGATAGCGTAGCACCGTAGGAGAATCAGGGAGGGCTGCGGCCCTCCTTGAATTATGAAGTAAAAGGCCGGTTTCCATAAGAAAACGACGGGGACCGCCGGAGGCAGATATGAGTGAAAAAATAAAAAGTGATCCATCGCCCATTCTGGAACTGGAGAATATTTCTAAGGTGTACGGAAATGGGGTGTATGCAAATAAAAATATCAGTTTTTCAGTGGCAGAGGGTGAGATTCATGCACTGGTGGGTGAAAACGGAGCCGGAAAAAGTACGCTGATGAAAGTACTGTTCGGTATGGAGAAGCCGGATCAGGGAGAAATCCGCATATGGGGAAAACCTGTGGTCTTTCATTCGCCTCAGGATGCCATGGCCATGGGGATTGGTATGGTGCATCAGCATTTCAAACTGGTAGATTCTCTCACGATTACAGAAAATGTTGCCATGGGATATGAGCCTGTAAAAAAAGGAATGATTGACAAAAAAGCGGCAGTTGCAAAAGTGGCGGAGTTCTGCAGGATTTTTGAACTGAAGGATGATCTGAATACGCCGGTTGGCAGGCTGCCAGTGGGAACCAAGCAGAAAGTAGAGATTGTCAAGGCCATGTATCGGGGAGCAAAAGTACTGATATTGGATGAACCCACGGCAGTACTGACGCCCCAGGAGACTGAGGAACTTTTCCGACAGTTGAAGCAATTGAAAGAGCAGGGCTTTACTGTTATTTTTATCTCCCATAAATTGAGGGAGGTGAAAGAACTTTCAGATCGCATCAGTATTATGCGAAAGGGACGTATGGTGGATACGCTTCTGACGGAGGAAGTAACGGAACAGGAGATTTCTTCTCTGATGGTAGGGAGCAGTTATACCAAGGAACTGAATAAAAAGGAGGCAGACCCAAAAGAGGTAATTCTGAAAGTCCGGAATCTGGAGGCCCTGGATGTCAATAAGAAGAAAGTGGTGGAGAAGTTAAGCTTTACGGTTCGGGCAGGCGAGATTGTGGGAATTGCAGGTGTAGAGGGAAACGGTCAGGATGAGTTAATCCAAATGATTGCCGGTATGCGAAAGATTGACGGGGGTGACGTGGAGTTCTGCGGTCGGAATGTTAATAAGTCATCAATACAGGAAAGACGGGAATTGGGGATGACTTATATTCCCAGTGATCGGATGACCACAGGGTTGTCTGTTACCATGTCCATTCGGGAGAATTTGATTGCAACAAAGCTTAACAGAAAAGAACTCTATAAGGGCTGTCTTCTGAGCGACCGAAAAGCCATGGAACTTTCAAAAGAACTGATTAAAGAATATCTGATTAAATGTGATTCGCCGGATACAGAGGTTGAGATGCTTTCCGGAGGAAATATGCAGAAAGTAGTTGTGGCCCGTGAGTTTACGAAAGATGCCAGATTGATTATTGCCGAGCAGCCTACCCGGGGTATTGATGTAGGTGCGGAAAAGTTTATTCATGAGGAGCTGATACACAGGCGGGACGAAGATTGTGCGGTTTTGCTTGTGTCGGCAGATCTGGAGGAACTGTATAAGCTTTCTGATACAATTCTCGTCATGTATGACGGAGAATTTTCGGCATATATAAAAAATCCCCGGGAGGTATCAGAGAAAGAACTGGGAACCTATATGTTAGGTGTTCACAGGCAGCAGCCGGAGGAGGTTAAGGAGGCTTATTATGAAGAAGAAAAATCTGTTGTTTAGTTCGGCGACTACTGCACTGGCAATTATCATTTCCCTGGGGATTGCACTGATGATTATTGTTTTTGTAAGTGAGGCTCCGGGTCAGGCGATCTTCTCTCTGCTTCTGGGTCCTTTACAGTCAAAGCGTCTGATTGGCTCCATCTTTACCACAGCTATCCCCATCTGTTTTACTGGGTTGGCAGTATGCATTATGTTTCAGGCATCTATGTTTAATATGTGTGCGGAAGGCTCCTTTTTTCTGGGGTCCATTGCGGCGGCCTGGGCGGTTACCCGAGTTTCCATGCCCGGTATTTTGGGAGTCCTTTTTCCCATTTTCGTGGGTGGAGTGGTTGGGGCGGTGCTCTGCCTGATTCCGGCACTTCTGAAAGCAAAGCTGGATGCCAGTGAGATGGTATCTTCTCTGATGCTGAACTATATTTCACTGTATCTGGGACTGTATCTTTTGAATAACTTTCTGCGGGATCAGAGCTTTGGGGCGTTAGCATCGGAAAAATTGCCGGCTTCTGCAAAGCTTGGAAAAATTATTTCCGGCACGGCTGTGCACAGTGGACTTTTTATTGCGGTGATCTTTATTATTTTGTGTTATCTCCTGGTATTTAAGACCAGTTTGGGATATCGGATCCGGGTCTATGGACAGAATCCGGTATTTGCAAAATATACGGGAATGAAAGTAGGAGGAATTATTGTTATTTCTCAGGTTTTTGGGGGAATGATAGCCGGTGTGGGCGGTTCTGTGGAACTGCTGGGGATGTATGAGCGTTTTCAGTGGACATCCCTGCCCGGTTATGGATGGGATGGTGTAATATTGGCCATTTTGGCCAGAAATAAGCCTCAGTATGTGCCATTGGCTGCAATTTTTCTTTCCTATCTGCGTGTGGGGGCATCCTCTATGGCATCTAATACAGATGTGCCAAAGGAACTGATTACGGTTATTCAGTCCATTATGATTATGCTGATTACAGCAGAAGCATTGCTTAAGGGCCTGAAACAGAAGAATATTATAAAGGAGGCACTTGCAAATGAAACTGCTTCTTGATATTGTTTTTTCAGCAGACTTTCTGCATTCGGTGATTCGACTGTCTACACCCCTCCTGTTTGCGACTATGGCGGCCCTGATCTCTGACAGAGCCGGGGTGCTGAATATTGGAATCGAAGGCACAATGCTGTTTTCCGCTCTGATGGGGGTGGTGGGCAGTGCGTATCTGGGAAATGTCTGGTTGGGGGTCGGTGTAGCCATTTTGGCAGGAATTGCGTTTTCGGCTTTGATTTCTTTCTTCCACTTGAAGATGGAGACGGATATTGTACTTACGGGAATTGCCCTCAATTTGATGTCCAGTGGACTGACGATTTTTATTTTATATTTGTTAACGGGAGATAAGGGAGTATCAACCGGACTTTCCAGTGGGACGGTTCCCAATGTAATAATTCCGATTGTTGACGGGATTCCGGTTTTGGGAGATGTTTTGTCAGGACACAGTGTTTTGACTTATGTGGCATTTTTATTGGTAGCAGTGATTGCGGTATTTTTGAAAAGGACAAGGCTTGGTACTTATATACGTGCGGCAGGAGAGAACAGTGATTCCGTGGAAACGGCGGGTATTTCTGTAAAGAAGATTCGCCTGGAGGCACTTTTGATCTCAGGAGCTATCTCTGGCCTGGGGGGTGCGTTTATGTCTATGGCTTATGTTTCCATGTTTACCAAAGACATGATAGCAGGAAGAGGCTTTATTGCCCTGGCGGCAGAGGCAATGGGCCATGGAACTCCGGGGCTTTCCATGTTGAGCACCCTGTTTTTTGGTTTGGCAGATGCCCTGAGTAACAATCTGCAGCTTTTTAATCTGCCAAGTGAACTTACCAGACTGATGCCCTATGTGTTTACCATTTTTGCACTGGCGGTTTATGCCGCACGGGAAAAAAAGAAAAAATAGAGACAGGTAAAGGAAAGAAAGGAGAAAGGTAATTATGAAAACAGTGAAAGACAAACAGATTTTGGTAGGTGCAGATTTTGCAGGGTTTCCTTTAAAGGAGGCTGTGGTAGAGCATTTGAAGAAAAAGGGGTGGACTGTGACGGATATCGGCGTTCGTTCTGAGGATGATGAGGATAAGGAAATGTTCCATCGTATCGGATTGAAGGTTGGAGCAAAGATCTCTGAGGGTGAGTTTGAACGGGCGTTGATTTTCTGCGGTACCGGAATGGGAATTCACATTGCGGCCAGTAAGTGTCCCGGTGTACATGCGGGTGTTGTGGAGAGTGTTCCGGCAGCTCTTCGGGCTATTACTGGCAATGGGGTAAATGTACTGTCTATGGGAGCCTTTTATGTGGCACCCCAGATGGGTAAGGATATTGCGGACGCTTATCTGTCTCACAGTCTGGGAGATGGTTATGAGTGGTGGCCGAATTTTTATGAGTTCCATAAGCTGGCGATTGATGAACTGAATGCTTTTGATTATGAGAAGTTTAAAGCGAATGGGTTTGAGGTGGAACGTCTGGGAGATTATCCGCTGGAGCTTATGGATAATCCGGAGGTGAATTCATAAATTTTTTGTGACGGGGGCGGACGGCATCCGCAAAAGAAGCCCGCAGACTTTTCCATATCCGTGTTCGGACGGTTTAGAACACTTGATATGGAAAAGTCTGCGGGCTTCTTTTGCGGATGCCTGGTTTTTAAAATTTCTTGTTTTTTCTTGTGACATTTTCCCTCTCTGAAAAGTATAATAGATACAGGCCTGGAAGGAGGAGCACATGAATCGGGATATACAACGGAAACAGCAGATTGAAGCTCTGATTTTGAAATATGAAAAAACGGTATATAAGCTGGCTTATTCCTATATGAAGAATAGGCAGGATACCGACGACATTTATCAGGAGGTCTTCCTGCGGTTTTTCCGGAAGAAACCAGAGTTTGAAAGCGAGGAGCATGAGAAAGCCTGGTTTATCCGAACCACGATTAATTGCTGTAAAAGTTATTTTATGTCTGGATGGGTGAAGCGAACTTGTGTCTTGGAGGAGCGAACTCTGGGTCAGGAGGACAGCTATGAGATGGAGGATCGGAGTGAGCTTTTTTATGCGGTGATGGATCTTCCTGTGAGGTACCGGACGGTGATACATCTTTTTTACTATGAGGGTTATACGGTGAAAGAGATTGCAGAGCTTCTGGATGAGAAAGTGACGACGATTACTACACGCCTTGCCCGGGGAAGGGAGCAACTTCGTGAGGTTCTGGATGCGGAGGCAGGCAAACCTGTATCAGATTTTAGAAAAGGAGGAGTGCGGGTATGAGTATCAAAGAATATAAGAATGCATTTTCTGGGATTGAGCCTTCTAAGGAGCTGCACGACTCTTTGCTTCGTGCAGTTTTGGAAGAGGAGAATACTATGAAAATGGATGATAGAGAGAAAAAGCAGATAAGAAAGACAGAGCAGACCAGGCGTACCGGACATACCCGATATGTAAGGCCCAGACTGATTGCGGCCTGTGCGGCGGTGATGATTCTTTGTGTGTCCATGACGGCAGCGGCGGCATTTGACCTGAATGATATTTTCCAGGGCTTCTTTAAGAAGGAGGTCGCTTCGGAGCAGGGAGGAAATGAGATGTCGGTGGTGCCCCTGGAGGCGGGAAATGATTTTCTTGCAAGTGCGGGAAATGTGATTCATGAGGAGACCACCGGGAACGGCCTTAAGCTGACTCTGCGGGGAACAGTGGGGGACGGGAATGTCCTCTATGCGGCCCTGGATGTGGAGACGGTGGACGGAAGTCCTTTTACCGCAGAGCAGGAGGGCAGCGTGCAGTCTTACCGGTTTGAGGAAGTTATGCTTGAGGGCGAAGGCATCGGAGGCGGTGAGCTGAACCGGATTTATTGCGGACTGGAACGGATTGACGATGGCAGCGTGCCAGGCAGGGCAACCTTTTTGATGTCGGAGATGTTTGAGAATGACATGAAGTGCAAGGAGATCAAGATGTCTCTGCGGAACCTGATGACGGAGAGCAATGAGATCATTGATATGGGCATGGACAAAACCATATGGGAGCTGATGCAGGAATTTGAGCCTCTTAAGATTCGGGAAGCCAGGGAAAATGCCGGTTTGATAATAAACAGTTACAGCACCGAGGAGGATGCCGAAGGAAATGTGAATGCTCATGAGAGCTTTATGGTGGAAAAAACCGATAAGAGACTTTCCTTTTCCTCCAAATACCCGGAAGCACGTATTTCCAATATGGGTATCTATAAAGGGCAGTATGAGGACAATCTGATTGTCAACCTGGATCTTGGGGGAGAGTTTGACTGGGATCTCCTGGATCAGAAGTCCCTGATTGTAATGGATCGCCGTACCGGGCAGGTGATCAACGGAAGTTCGGGAGCTCTGGCCATCGGAAACGGAGCCGAGGAGGATTATTTCCCGGGCATGGAAGGCCAGGCGGATATTGTGGGAGATGATTACGTTTCCTGTCGTTATTGCTTTAACGATATCAGTGAAAACCAGGCGAAAAATGCGGTCTTTGCCCTGGGCGGCGACGGCTCCTATGAGGAATTGTTTGATGGCGAGTGGAGCTTGAGTTTTACCGTGGACTATGAGGACACCATGCAGACCTGGGAACTTAAGGAAAAGGCTGTGGTTGGGAATGTGGAAGTTAAAAAAGTTCAGATTTCTCCTGTGTCTGCCGTAGTGGAATTCGACACATTGTCGGATGAGAAAGCGGAGCTTGAGGATGTTTTCTTGAAGCTGAAAGACGGAAACCAGGTGGAATGTAACGCTATGAGTCAGGACTGGGATGAGAATGGCGGAGCATCCTGCAGGGTCATCTGGAAGAGCGTGGTGGAACTGGGTGAGATTGAAAGCATTGTCGTGAATGGAACGGAGATTAAGCTGTAGGGATGTGCAGTGGCAAGAGTTTATAATTTTATTCAGGACTCTGTTTTTTAAGATGACCCATTGAAGATGGGAAGAGAGTAATGGGAAACATCCGACAGTTTGTATGATTGTCGGATGTTTTTTCGTGGAATATAATGGGGACAAGGTAGATAAATACAGTGTGTTATGGATTGTTAAATTATCTACAAAATAATACCTAACTAAGAAAGGGGAAGTTTCGAAATGGGATTCAAATCAGACATCGAAATTGCACAGGAGACAGTCATGCAGCCGATCACAGAGATTGCGGCAAAGGCAGGAATTGACGACAAGTATCTGGAGCAGTATGGAAAGTACAAAGCAAAGATTGACTACAATCTGCTCAAAGAGACCAATGCGGAGGATGGAAAGCTGATTCTGGTAACGGCCATCAACCCTACCCCGGCAGGAGAAGGCAAGACCACCACAACCGTAGGTCTGGCAGACGGTATGCAGAAGCTTGGCAAGAAGGTTATGGTAGCTCTTCGTGAGCCGTCCCTTGGACCTGTATTCGGTGTAAAGGGCGGAGCAGCAGGCGGCGGCTATGCACAGGTAGTTCCCATGGAGGACATCAACCTTCACTTTACCGGCGACTTCCACGCAATCGGTGCGGCAAACAACCTGTTGGCAGCTATGATCGACAACCACATTTTCCAGGGCAACGCACTGAACATTGACCCCAGAAAGATTACTTGGAGAAGATGCGTGGATATGAACGACCGTCAGCTCCGTAACGTAGTGGACGGCCTTGGCGGAAGAACCAACGGCATGCCCAGAGAGGACGGCTACGACATTACGGTTGCTTCCGAGATTATGGCAGTTCTGTGTCTGGCAAATGACATCACAGACCTGAAAGAAAGACTTGCAAGAATCATCATCGGTTATACATATGGAAAGGTTTCTGAGCAGAAGCCCGTAACCGCAGGCGATCTGAACGCACAGGGTGCTATGGCGGCTCTTCTTAAGGATGCCTTAAAGCCCAACCTGGTACAGACCTTAGAGCATGTACCGGCTATCGTTCACGGCGGACCTTTCGCAAATATCGCTCACGGATGTAACTCTGTAACAGCTACCAAGATGGCTATGAAGCTGGCTGACTACACCATCACAGAGGCAGGCTTCGGTGCGGACCTTGGTGCTGAGAAGTTCCTGGATATCAAGTGCCGTATGGCAGGACTGAAACCCAACGCAGTGGTTATCGTTGCTACGGTTCGTGCTCTTAAGTACAACGGCGGCGTTCCCAAGGCAGATCTCAACAATGAGAATCTGGAAGCTCTGGAGAAGGGACTTCCGAACCTGCTGAAGCATGTAAGCAATATCAAAGATGTATACAAGCTTCCCTGTGTGGTTGCCATCAATGCATTCCCGACAGATACCAAGGCCGAGCTTGACCTGGTAGAGAGCAAGTGTAAGGAGCTTGGCGTAAACGTTGCTCTGTCCGAGGTTTGGGCAAAGGGCGGCGAAGGCGGCGTGAAGCTTGCCGAGGAAGTAATCCGTCTGGTTGAGGAGCCCAACGACTTTACGTTCTCCTATGAGCTTGAGGGTACCAGCATTGAGGATAAGCTGAATGCAATCGTTCAGAAGATTTACGGCGGTTCCCGTGCGGTTTTGACTGCCAATGCTCAGAAGCAGGCCAAGGAGCTTGAGGCACTTGGATTTGGAAGCTGCCCCATCTGCGTGGCAAAGACCCAGTACAGCTTAACCGACGATCAGACCAAGCTGGGTGCTCCCAAGGATTTCGAGGTTACCGTTCGCAACCTGAAGATTTCCGCAGGTGCAGGCTTTATCGTAGCTCTGACCGGCGAGATCATGACCATGCCCGGACTTCCCAAGGTTCCGGCAGCAGAGCGTATCGACGTAGACGAGACCGGCAAGATTTCCGGATTGTTCTAAGCGAATCTGTTATCACTGTTATAAACCTATAAAGAACACAGTCGGGAAGGACCCTTACAGGCCCTTCCTGCTTGTGGGTAAAGCAAATTTTTGGAATAGGAGAGAGAGAATGGGATTTTCAACCAGCAAATGTGATGAATTTGTAGAGGTTCTGGCATCCAAGGCTCCCGTACCGGGCGGCGGCGGAGCTTCCGCACTGGTAGCGGCAGTCGGTACGGCACTTGGCAATATGGTAGGAAGCCTTACCGTAGGAAAGAAAAAATATGCGGACGTTGAGGAAGAAATGTACGCTTTAAAGGAAAAGGCGACCGCCCTCCAGGCAGATTTCCTGCGTCTGATCGATCGTGACGCAGAAGTATTCGAGCCGTTGTCCAAGGCTTACGGTATGCCAAGAGAGACGGAGGAGGAAAAGGCAGAGAAAGCCCGTGTGATGGCTATTGTTCTCAAGGATGCCTGCTCCGTTCCTATGGAGATTATGGAGAAGTGCTGCGAGGCCATTGATTTAATTGTTGAGTTTGCGGCAAAAGGTTCTGCTCTGGCAATCAGCGATGCAGGCGTAGGCGTTGCATTCTGCAAGGCTGCTCTTCTGGGTGCCTCCCTCAATGTGTTTATCAATACAAAGTCTATGGCGGACAAAGAGTATGCGGCAGAGCTGAATGCAAAGGCAGACGCCATGATTGAGAAGTATACGAAGATTGCGGATGAAGTATTTGCAAGCGTAAACGGCAGACTGAGATAGTTTGGATATTACGGGACTGGAATCAGTAATGCCTCGTGCAGTGCCAGAAGAATTTACAGGCACATGCTACTGTGACTGGAAATTCTTCTAGATAAAGGGTACTGTTAGAGGCATTACGGAACTTTAAATAGGAGATTGGAATAATGGCAAAACAGTTATTAGGAAAAGAAGTAACTGCTGCTCTGAACGAGAGAATTAAAGCAGATGTAGCGGCATTAAAAGAAAAGGGAGTAAATCCTACCCTGGGAATTATCCGTGTAGGTGAGAGACCGGATGACCTTTCTTATGAGAGAGGTGCAACCAAACGCTGCGAGACCCTGGGCGTAGAGTTCAAGAAATACCTGCTTCCCGCAGAGGTAACACAGGAAGAGCTTCTGAAAGTGATTGAGGAAGTGAACAACGACGACAACATCCACGGCGTATTGATGTTCCGTCCTCTGCCCAAGCATATTGATCAGACGGTTGTCGAAAATGCACTGTCTGCTGAGAAAGACGTAGACTGCCAGACAGACGCATCCCTGACGGGTGTATTTACCGGCAAGCAGATCGGCTTCCCGCCCTGTACGCCCCAGGCTTGTATGGAGATTCTGGATCACTACGGAATCGACTGCACAGGCAAGAAAGCAGTTGTGATTGGCCGCTCTCTGGTAGTAGGAAAGCCCGCAGCCATGATGCTGATTAAGAAGAATGCTACCGTAACTATCTGCCATACGAGAACAAAGGATATGCCCAGTGTAACCCGTGAGGCGGAGATCCTCATTGTCGCAGCCGGACGTGCAGGCGTGGTAGGCAAGGAATATGTATCCCCGGGCCAGACTGTGATTGATGTTGGAATCAATGTGAATGAGGAAGGCAAGCTCTGCGGCGACGTGGCTTATGCAGAGGTAGAGCCTATCGTAGAAGCCATCACTCCCGTACCGGGCGGTGTTGGAAGCGTAACCACCTCCGTATTGGTAGGTCATGTAGTAGAAGCTGCTAAGAGAAAATATCTATAGGTAAAGTCTAAAGCAGCCCATGAAAATCAGGGTTGATAGGTGAAAGTTAAAGCCATTCATAAAAATGAAAGAGGGTCTGGAATGCTCCAAATGTAATTGGAAAATTCCGGACCCTTTATTTCATACAGGAATGAGAGAAAGCACATGAACTTAGTAAAGTGCATAGGCTTTCAAGGTGAACGTCATCCTTTGTGTGTCAAGTGATACTTATTCTTTCATGATGGCATCCTCTTCCCGCATGGTATCCCAAAAGGCCTGTAGAGCAGCCTGTTGTTTCTCATTTAGCTTCCTGGGAACCTCTACTTGCAGCGTTACATACAGATCGCCCCGGTTCCCGATCTTTGGCGGCATCCACAGGCCCTGACCGGCCAGGCGGATACGGGCACCGTTTCTGGTTCCGGGTTCCAGCCGGTATTTCGTCATACCCTCAATGGTAGGAATCTCGATTTCCCCTCCTAGTGCCATGGCCATATAACTGACCTGCTGTACGGAATAGAGATGATAATTTTTCCGTTCAAAGCCTTTTTGATCTTTTAGCAGGACAATGACTATGATATTTTCCGGAAAGCTGCTTTCCTCTTCCTCACAAAGCACGTCAGCCAGAGGATAAAAGCATCTTTCATAGGTTCTGGCAGGTATTCGCACTTTCGCCTGCTGCTTTCGCTCTACATACCCCTTACCATGACATACATGGCATTTCGACGAGTCTGCGTCCTGCTTGCCGCCGCATGAGCTGCAGGATTCCTTTAAAGGAACCTCGACGGATTTTACGGCTCCGGTGAATATTTCCTGATAGGACATTTTGACTGCCACACGTATGCTGTGGGGAGGTGGCTCGTCCTCGCTGTCTTTTTTTGTCTGGCAGGCACCGCAGTGGCCGTTTTCCCTGCTGTAGTCCTCATCCTCCTGCCATGTATGCCTGCTTGCTTGACCGGCGTATTTGCGGTAAGCGGAATGCCCCCAGGAATCGTATTGTTTCCTGCTTTCCTCATCAGATAAAACCTGATAAGCTTCTGAAATCTGCTGAAATTGTTCCTTGGATTCCTCGGAATGGTGATTGGCATCGGGATGAAACTTTTTTACCAGATTTCGATAGGCATGTTTGATTTCTTCCTGAGTAGCGTCTCGTTTTACGCCTAATATTTCATAATAGTTTTTCAACGAATTTCCTTTCCTGTGAAAAAATATGGTAAAGACCATTGTGTCAGTAATCAAATGGTATCACATATTCTTATTCTGTACAAGTTTTCCGGTGAATGCGATAGCGGAATGTAAGCGGAATAAAAAAGCAAGAAAAGATTTAACATTTTTAAATCTTTTCTTGCTTTTTTTCCGTTATAGTAGATGTAAGACGTTTTACAAGGGGATTTTCGCAAACCTGTGTACAGGAAAAGGTTCCCCAAAGGAGGAGATCGGAACTGAAAGACAGCGAGCTGATAAAGAGAATCAAACAGGGTGAGACGGAACTTCTGGATGTTCTGATAGAGGGGCACTATGACGGAATCTACCGATTTTGCTATTACAAGCTCGGAGACCGGGAGGCGGCCTATGACTGTGCCCAGGAGACGTTCCTTAATCTTCTCCGGTATCTGGACACTTATGTGGAGCAGAAGAAGTTTAAGGCATACCTGTACCGGATTGCGGGAAATGTGTGTATGGATTGGTTTCGGAAGAATTCTGTGCAGTTTGCAGGGGAGGAGCTGCTTGCGACGATTCAAAAGGAGGACTCGGAGCTTAAAAGAGTGGAACTGTCGGATGAGATCCTGCGGGCACTAAAGGTACTTTCTCCGGCCCAGAAAGATGTGATAATCCTGCATTTCTTTTATGGTTTTAAGCTTCGGGAGATTGCGGACATTACCAATGTACCCATGTCCACGGTAAAGTCCCGGCTGAAGCAGGGGATGGATAAGCTGAAAGCTTATATGGAAAGATCCGGGTGACAAATATTGCGGAATTTTAAATAGGAGGATGGCGTTGGAGAGACAAAGAAATAGAGCAATCAACAGAAAGCAGGAAGAAGAACTTAGAGCTTTCTTTGGAAAAGCCAGGCAGCCGGATATTGATGAAGAAAAAAAGCGGCAGACACTGGAACTTCTTAAAATGGAGAGAAAGCGTCTTCATGTGAGGGTGAGAAAGCCGTACTGGAAAAGGGTATTGGAACAGATGGCATATATCTCTCCTGCCGCATGGATTTTGCAGGGAATTCTTGCTCTGTCCCTGGCATATATGCTTTGTGTGCCAGAGAGGGATGCACTTCTGGCAAGTCTGCTGTTCTGTGCCCCCATGATAGGGATTGTGGGATTCACAGAAATCCTGCGAAGTTACCGGCAGAATATGTGGGAACTGGAACAGGCCTGCCGTTACAACCTCAGGCAGCTTATGGGAATGCGGCTTCTGATTTTTGCTGTAGTGGATTCCCTTGTGGCAGTGGGCGTTATCTTTATGGGGATACAGGTGGGGATTGAGTTTGGCGAACTGCTGCTGTGCTTCTTAATTCCCCAGATGATTTCGGACAGTATGTATCTGCATCTGATGACATGTTTTCGGCGGCGGTTTCAGGGAACGGCTCTGATTGGAGCAGCTATTGTCATGGGAGTTTTATGGATGCGTATGGCTGAAACAATAATAAAGTTCCCCGGTATGCTGGGGCGGCTGTCAGAGCCTGTGGCATTGCTGATGATGGTACTGGGAAGTGCCTGCCTGTTAGCCTTAAGCTGTGCGAGATTTTTGCGGGGAATCGAGATGGAATGCTGTGGAGCATAGAATAGCCTGCAGTGTTGTGAAAACGAAATGGAGGATAAGGAATGGAACTTCGGGTAGACCGGCTGACCAAGCAGTATAAGCAAAAGCTGGCGGTAGATCGGCTGGATTTGGAATTAAAATGTGGAGTCTACGGACTTTTGGGTGCAAACGGGGCGGGGAAAACCACTTTGATGCGGATGATCTGTGATATTCAGGACCCCACCTCGGGAGAGATCTTTTATAATGGGCGGAACATTCGGGAACTGGGAGAGGACTATCGGGATATTCTTGGGTATCTGCCCCAGAATTTCGGCTATTATCCGGAATTTACGGCATATAAGTTTTTGATGTATATTGCATCCTTAAAGGGTATGGGAAAGGAACAGGCGGCGGTCAGAACCCAGTATCTGCTGGACATGGTGGGACTGGAAGACCAGAAAAAGCGGAAAATCAAAACCTTTTCCGGAGGTATGAAGCAGCGTCTGGGAATTGCCCAGGCCATGCTGAATGATCCGGAAATCCTGATTCTGGATGAGCCTACGGCAGGACTGGACCCTAAGGAACGGGTACGCTTTCGGAATCTCATCAGTTCCTTTTCCAAGGATAAGATTGTGCTTTTGTCCACCCACATTGTGTCGGATGTGGAGTACATCGCAGATGAGATTCTGGTGATGAAAGATGGAAGGCTCATCCATCGGGGAGCACCGGAAGTGGTGACGCAGGAAGCAAAAGGCCTTGTATGGGAGTGTAAAGTGGATGCAAAGGATGCAGAACGCTATGTAGAAACGTACAATGTGGGGAACTTGAAAAATGCAGGCGATCAGACGATTTTGCGGATTATTTCCGATACCAGGCCCATGGAGGGGGCTCTGGAAGCGGAGCCGACCCTGGAGGATCTGTATCTTTACTATTTTAGCGAGGAGGAGGATAGACAATGATTCGCATGATTGGATTTGAACTGGAAAAGATTTTTAACCGGAGGATTGTATATGCCGCCATTGTGTTTCTGGTTATTATGTGCGGGGCCATGTGCAACGGCAGAGGGGCGGGAGCACAGATGGTTCTTAAGGAAGAGGGCGGCTATCTGGAGGGCAGGGCGGCTGTGGCTTATGACAAGGAGATTGCGGCTTGCTATGGGGGTGTGCTGACGGAAGAAAAGGTGGAGGAGATTCTTACAACCTATGCACCGGACTCGCAGGATGTCGGGTTCTGGATGGTGAACAACACTTATGATACCATGTCCATGTTCTGGGGGGAGAATGACGGAAGCTACAACGGGGGAAGCATTGGGGGAGCCTTTCCCGATTATCTGGATGAAAAACCCCTTGTCTGGGGCTATAATGCAGGTTGGATGAGTTTTTTTGAAACAGGGATGTATATGATGGTGTTTGTGGGGATTTTACTGGTGATCGCCCTTTCTCCGGTGTTTTCTGAGGAATATACAAGGGGAACGGACGCACTGATTCTTACCTCCCGCCATGGGAAACGGAAATGTGCCTGGGCGAAGATCATCGCCTCCTATCTCTTTACCTTGCTGACGGTGGGCATTTTTCTGCTTTTCATTGTGCTTTGTTATCTTCAGGGCTTCGGATTGGATGGGATAGATGCCAGCATACAGTTAAATACCCACTTTGTGTTTGGCGGTGTTCCCTATTTTCTGACCAATGGCGGTACGGCCCTCTATTGCCTGATACTCTGGGTTGGAGGTTCTTTGATTTTGACGGCTCTGGTGATTCTTCTTTCCGCCTTGTGCCGTTCTTCCTTTATTACGCTGATTGCGGCTCTGGCCTGCTACGGAATTCCCTCTATGTTCGGGCAGCTTGGCGTGCCCCGGGAGCTTCTAAGCCTTAATCCCATCTGGGACTTTTTGGCGGAGCAGCCTGTAATGATTCCGAAATTATCTTTGGGAGGAATCGAGGTTTCCTATGTGTGGGTGGTGGTCGTGTTTGCTCTTGTGATGACGGTGGCAGCCTTTGTGTTCGGGAAAAAAATCTTTGCCAGGCATCAGGTGTCATGAAAAAGTGACAATTCGAGGTCAAAATCAATCAATTGAAGACAAAGGTATTGATTTTTTTTCGTTTTCTGTTATGCTAAAAAGAACGAAAAGTATAAAAAGATTATTTCGGTAATGTAAGTGTATATCTTCGTAGAAATTATTTTCTAAAACCGAATAGAGGCATGGTTGACTTTCTTTCGCATTTTTCATACAATTTGTATGAGGATGCAAGCTGCAAAATATCTTCTTAGGCCGGGAGAGGGAGTTGGCACGTTCTCCCTCTCTGTATGGCTAAAGGTTTGACTTTAAAGAATACGGGAGGTTGTCATACCATGAAGCTCAGTACCTCTATTTTGGCTCACAAGTTAAAGTCCAAGTTTACCCTGCAGAATAAAAAAGCTTTGTCTGACGAACTGCACCTGGAGCAGGTTTTATTTTATTGTGACGGGAATGAGATGCAGAGCCATAAGATTTATATCTGCTCTCAGGAGCAGGTCTCGGAGCAGGATTTGATTGTTCCGGAGGAGACGGTTCTTTTTTGCATTGGGAAAGTGCGAACTCGGAATACGGGGAAGAACGGACAGGTCTTTCAGCTTGTGGATGATACGTCGCCCTTTGTGCTGTTTAATGAGATTCAGCGGTTGTTTGAGTATTACAGCGGGTGGGATGAAAGGCTCTATGAACTTGCAAATCAGGAGGGGAATATCCAGGACATGCTTGACGAGAGCTTCCGCATCTTTCATAATCCGGTGATTGTGAATTCCTCCGATTACTTTGTGATCGGCTATTCCAGCGTGATTGATACCCGATCGGAACTTTCGGGTCTGGTGGATCCGGATGCTATCTTTGAGTACAGCGGGGAATACCGTGATGCCGAGCAGCAGCAAAATCTGATGAAGAAAAGAGGGGCTTATTTTTTCCCGGATTATATTACGGGTGCCAGAAGCCTTTGCGTGAATATATTTGAGCATGAACGTTTTGCTTACCGGGTTACCATGGTAGAAAGCTTAAGTCGGTTTGAGGCCTATGACGGGGCACTGCTTGAGCATCTTACCGGATATATAAAACTGGCTTTATCCAAACAACTGACTTTGCAGGCGGATATGGGATATCGCCTGGATCGGATTCTTTCCGACGTTTTGTTGAATCCGGATCAGGATGAGGAGGTAACCAGACAGTGGTTTTCGGAATTTGGCTGGCTGCCGGAGCATCGCTATTTTTGTATTAATCTGAAAGTGGCGGCTCTCGACCTGGAGAATCTGACTGTTCGTTTTATCTGCAGCCACATTGAAAACATGCTGGGCAATTCCTGTGCTTTTCAGTATGAAAATAATATTACGATTTTCGTAAATCTAACCCGGTTTGGGGGCGGAATTGAGGATGCCATGGATAAAATCGTTTATTTTCTGCGGGATAGCTTTCTGAAAGCGGGCTTGAGCAATGAGTTTACGGGATTCGGGGCTGTACACTATTATTACCGGCAGGCGGCCGTGGCTTTGGAGGTGGGGAATCGGAGGGCACCGTTCCGCTGGATTCACCGGTTTGACGAGATTGCCCTTTATTATCTCCTGGAACAAAGCAAGGGGGAACTGCCCAAAGAACTGGTAGGTTCTCAGAAGATTCTGGGGCTTAAGAGTTTTGATGAAAAGCATCATACGGATTATTATAATACCTTAATGCTCTATGTAAGGAATCATTTGAATGCGGTACAGACGGCAAAGCAGCTTTTTATCCACAGGAGTACATTTTTGTATCGGATGGAGAAGATTAAGGAGCTGATTCATTTGGATTTGGATGATTATGATACGCTCCTTTATGTTATGATGACGTTTCGGATGATGGAGTTGGAGTAGAGGGGGGACGGCAACAAATCAGACGTCTGCCGGCTTCGCTGCCCCACGTCTCATTTGTTGCCTGACATTGGGGATGACGTTTTGGTGTTGTTTTTAGGGTGTATGGATATTTCTTAAAGCATAGAAATACTTTCCTTTACATATATTGTAACAGCATATATGGAAGGGGTATTTTTATGGACAAAAGTTCCGAATATAACTTGTATAAAGACATACAGACCCGGACCGGCGGTGAGATCTACCTGGGAGTGGTTGGTCCGGTGCGGACTGGAAAATCTACGTTTATTAAGCGGTTTATGGATCTGTGCGTGCTGCCGGGGATTGAGGATGAGAATGCAAGGACAAGGGCAAGGGATGAACTGCCTCAGTCGGCAGCAGGGAAGACCATTATGACTACGGAACCGAAATTTATTCCCAAGGAGGCCGTGGAGGTGCGGATCTCAGGGGATGTGGCGGTAAAGGTACGGATGATTGACTGCGTGGGCTTTATGGTGCCCGGCTC
This sequence comes from uncultured Lachnoclostridium sp., assembly GCA_948330435.1. Taxonomy (GTDB): domain Bacteria; phylum Bacillota; class Clostridia; order Lachnospirales; family Lachnospiraceae; genus Laedolimicola. Next base: position 131,026 of record CAOJBY010000007.1, read on the forward strand.
TGAGGGTCACATGGAGGATGATGTGGAGCGGATGGTGAAGACACCCTGGTTTGACTATGAGGTGCCCTTTACACAGGCGGCGGAGTTGGGGACGAAAAAGGTTATTACGGATCATTCCACCATCGGAATCGTGGTGACCTGTGACGGGTCTTTCGGGGATATTCCCAGGGACAATTACATAGAACCGGAGGAGCGGACCGTGGCAGAGCTTAAGAAGCTTGGAAAGCCGTTCGTGATCCTTTTAAATTCTGAGAAGCCCTACAGTGATCCGGTCAGCGGTATGGCGGCTAAGATGGAGGAGAAGTATGGGGTATCCGTGCTTCCGGTGAATTGCGAGCAGCTTCGCAGAGAGGATGTTACACGGATTCTGGAGCAGATTCTCTATGAATTTCCGCTGGCGAAAGTGGAATGTTATGTGCCCAAGTGGGTGGAAATGCTGCCTGTGGAGCATCGGATTAAACAGGATGTGATTGCAAGGCTGCGTGAACTGGCTCAGAAACTGAATACCATTCGGGATGTGACACCGGAGAATCTCGAGACTGAGAGCGAATTCATTGATCGAATGAAGCTGGATCAGATACATATGGACTGCGGGACGGCCAAAGTGAATATGGAGATTGACGATCGCTACTATTATGAACTTTTAAGCGAGCTTACGGGAAGCGAGATCCTGGGAGAATATGAGCTTATGTCCCTGATTCGGGAATTGTCAAAGATGAAAAAGGAGTATGAGAAAGTGGCTACAGCCATTACCTCCGTGCGGCAAAAGGGCTATGGCGTGGTGATGCCGGATCAGGAGGAAATCACTCTTGAGGAGCCGGAACTGATTCACCAGGGGAATAAGTTCGGTGTAAAAATTCGATCCATTGCTCCCAGCATCCACCTTATCCGGGCGAATATAGAGACAGAGATTGCACCCATTGTGGGGAGTGAAGATCAGGCAAAGGATCTGATTGCTTACTTAAAAGACAGCGGTGGAGAAAATGAGAGCATCTGGAGCACGAATATCTTCGGAAAATCCGTAGAAGAACTGGTAGAAGACGGGATCCGTGGGAAGATCTATCAGATCGGAGACGAAAGCCAGGTAAAATTACAGGAGACCATGCAAAAAATCGTCAACGACAGCAACGGCGGGCTGGTTTGTATTATTATCTAGCTACGAGCCGGGCACGAAAAAAGGCACGAACATCGAATGGGGTGCTGGCACACCAGGCGATGTTCGTGCCTTTTTTCGTATGCGGCGACAGCCGCAAACCGAGGAAAGCCAAGGGCTTTTCGAGGTGCCCGGCGACCGGTGCCAAGAAATAAAAAGGCCGGGCAAAGGGGTGCTGGCACACCAGGCAGACTTTGCATTCCTTTTCGTATGCGGCGACACAAGGTGAATTGGCCAAAGGCCAAGAGAAGGCCCTCTGGAGGGGCCGCAAACCGAGGAAAGCCGTAAGGCTTTTCGAGGTGCCCGGCGACCGGCCCCATGGGATACATGCATTTACCCCAACTCCCAAAACGCAACCGCACTTGCCGCCGCTACATTCAGGGAATCCACCCCGTGCTTCATGGGAATGCACACAGTGTAATCACAGGCGGCAATCGTATCCTCCGCCAGCCCGTCTCCCTCATTTCCCAGCACAATGGCAAGTTTTTTTGCAGCCTTTAAACGGGGATCTGTCACAGACAGAGAATCCCTTTTCAAAGCCATGGCAACTGTAACAAATCCCAGTTCTTTCAGAATCCCAATGTCCGCAGAGGGCTGCCCCGGAAGATTCCGGTCAAAAAAAGTCCAGGGTATCTGAAACACCGTTCCCATACTCACCCTTACCGCCCGCCGGTACAGGGGATTGCTGCAGGCGGGAGTAAGCAGAACGGCATCCATATTCAGAGCCGCCCCATTGCGGAAAATGGCACCCACATTGGTGGGATTCATAACATTTTCCAGCACGGCGATCCGGCGGGCTTTTGCACAGACGGTTTTGAGGTCCAAAAGATTGGGACGCTCCATGGCACACAAGGCTCCCCTTGTCAGCTTGAATCCGGTCAGCCGGGTCAGAACGTCAAAGTCAGCTGTGTAGACGGGGATTCCCTCACAGCGGGCGACAATCTCCCTTGCTTCCCCCTCTATATGCTTTCGTTCCAAAAGGAGGGATACCGGAGTATATCCGGCATCAAGGGCACGTTCAATCACTTTTGGACTTTCCGCAATAAAAAGCCCATGTGCCGGTTCTTTAAGATCCAGAAGCTGATTCTCCGTAAGGCGGGCATAAATATCCAGTTCGGGTGCATGAAAATCTTTGATTTCGATAATATTCGGCATAGCTGTTCCCCTTGTAATCTGAGGATGACGTTTACGGAAATAAGTTACCAGCTTTTCTCAAGTTCCAGGTTCCAGTCAAGGGTATAAGGCCCATCCTCCATCTTAAGCAGATCCAAATAACACTGATAACGTTCCTTGGTCGGGGAATCATCGGTCAACATCGGATCGCTTCGCCAGAACTGATATCCGGCCAGATATGACGTGACCAGATCATCCCATGACGAATACATTTTCTGCAAAATAAGAGAATTTTCAAGGGACGCATCCATTGCTTCTTCGTATGTCATATATCCGCAGATATAAAAGTCTGCATAGAGCTGGTTCACCCGGCAGAGATCCCATGCGGCAATATAGTCGGCGTCAAGCCCGCTTCGGTGAAGCTGATAGGCAATCACGTAGCGGTAAAGGTTTTCTTCAATTCCGGAATTCAGGAGGGACTCCAGGAATACTTCCTCGCTTTTTTCCTCCAGGATCCCCAGCTTTTCCAGTTCCTCCATGCACTCCCGGCATTTTGCCCTGTGACCGTTCTCTTTCAGGCTTTCGACTGTCTCTATTGCGGAACTCTCATCCTCGATGCCCCAGTCTCTGTCCAGCACAAACTTTGTTACCATCGTATTCGATTCCGAGGGTTCCATTCCGCCCACCACTTCCCAGTCGAGACCATTGTTGTAGGTCAGGGGTGCATAAGTAGCATTAAACCACAAAATGGTTTCCGGAAGAGAATCTGTCTTATCCTCCTGACCGAGTTCTTTTTCCTGGGCGAGACGTTCTTCATTGGCGGCAGCCCACGCACCGTCCGCTTTTATGACATCCAGATCCACATGATAGCACTTGGCCAGTTCATCTATAATGAAGTCTGTTTTGGAATCTGCGTTTGCTTCATACAATTCCAGATCCCAAAACACCCCGCATCCGTCACCCTGAATATTCAGGTAATAGATATGATTGACTTCATAAGGCGTTCCATACAGATCTTCTTTTTTGGCTGAGATAATCTGATATCTGTCTTCTCCGTTTTCCAGCATTTCGGAGATCTCCACATCCCTGAATTCCGAATTGTCATCCGTCCATTCCTCTTCCATAAATTCTACTGAATATTCCAGAGATTCGATCAGATATTCATTGGAACCAAGATCCATGGCAGATGCGAGAAAAGTAAGCCCATGTTCAGAATAATAGATGAAGTCGTTATCGTTGCTGTATCCCTTGGGTGCATAAACCGGATACAGAGATTTGTCACCGTAAGAATCCTTTACCCTGGTAAGTTCTATGTATTGAAACTCAGACACTTCTTCGGCAGAATTGGTAAGATTCTTTTCAACCGCTTTCTTTGGCTTTGTCTTGCTCTCTGCAGACTGCTTTGGGGAGCGTGCGTTTGTGCACCCGTTTATTGCCACCATAATAAGCAGCGTGACAGCTAAGACTTTCAATTTCAGTGTTTTTAATTGCTTCATTTTTGCCCCCCTTATTCCCGATTGTTTTATATTTTTATTTTACCATAGGATGCATATGCTCGTCCATGAGATCCTGCAAGCGGGGGGCAGTTCAGCCGGTCAGCGGAAGCGTGGGCGGACAGACTTGCCTTTGTGCGGCTTTCTCCGCACCCTCGTTGAACAGTTTCAAGTTGTGTTAATATCCTCCTGAACCACCTGATAAAGCGTACCACGGTTAATGTAGCGGTGGAGCAGGTTGCTGTCCCTATTGCCTGACTGCACCTGCACATATAGTAAAAATACTTCTGCTGGCTGACGCCTAATTACATAGATGTTCCGCAGACTTCGCAGTAGAACAGCTCTGCAAACAGCGTCGGTTCGTCTTTGGCCTTAATGGTCTTTTTCCGTGCAATCAATCTTTTCTGCACTTCATCAAGCAATTTCCGTTAAAATAATAATTTTTCGATATATCATATGTGAATTAACTGACCGAAAAGTAATGAATGCACAAATAGCCATATGCTTGTAAAATCGGCGGGTTTATGGTAGCATGGAGATACGAAAACGGAAAGGAAAGCAGGTGGGAAGATTGACAGTGGCGGAACAGATAGAGCAGAAACATCAGGAGGATTTACAGCGACTAAGGGGCTTTCGCCTGCTTGATGATGATTTCCTCACAAAGTGTTTTGAGGGAGATAAGGCAAGCATAGAGCTGGTATTGCGGATTGTTCTGGAAAAGCCGGATTTAAAGGTGCTGGATGTCCGCACCCAGGTATTTGTGGAGA